>DATJLS010000055.1:0-3536 GCA_035509315.1 Acetobacteraceae bacterium
GCCTGCGTCGTGACGCCGGTCTCGAGCGAAAGATTGTGCAGATGCTCGCCGAGCTCGGCCGTCTGCCGCGCCATCTCGGCAAGCCCGCCGATCGAGCCCACACCGCCCAGCCCCGCCAGCATCGGCAAAAGATCGACGATCTTCTCCCCGACGCCCGCAATGTTCGGTGACACGTTCGGTGCCCGCGGCACCGCGCGGCGTCGTCTGGATCAGCGTGAGGATTCCCGCGCGCTCCTCGATCATCGTCGCCTTGGTGCGGATCGGAAACGGCTCGAAGATATTGAGTTCCCCGATCCCCGTCGGATTGAAGGGGTTCCGCTCCACCGCCTCGGTCATCGAGATCATCGTGAACGGATCCTGGCGGAACACATTCAGCGTCGCCATGTGCCTGCTCCTCGCTTTCTTTCTAGAGGGCGTTGGGAATTCTACTGAGGGCTGTGTTTACGGATGGGCCGGATTGCCGACGTGGGTTGGAAGCGGACTGTCTGCTGTCCGCCCGGCGGGCTAAAAGCGGCCGGAGCTAAGACGGCCGCTTCCAGGCCGGGATGCGCCGAAATCGGATAATCAATTCCAATGCGAAATAGGCTTGGTTGCTTCGGGAAGCCGCGCGACAAAGTCTCTGTTCAGGCGTCCGCCAAAGCCCCCGGCTCAGGAAAACGCCCGGGTCACAGCCTCGAGCGCTGCGCCGCCGGGCAACGCCATCGTGTCCAATATCGTAAAATGGTTGCAGCCGGGTGACGAAATCTCCTCGACCTGCTCGTGGCGTGCCCGAAGGCTAGAGGCGTAATCAGCAGTCTGCCGCATCAACTCGGGCAGCTCTGCGCCCCCCACCGTCAGCAGGGTTCGCGCGCCGGGGCCGATATGTGCTTCCGGGCTGTAGGCCGCGACCTCGGCCGGCGTCAGATGGAGCTTGTCATTCAGATAGCTGAGCCGCATCGGCGTGAGATCGTAGAGGCCGCTGATCCCGAGCACGAGCGACACCGCCGGATGCGCGCGATGCCAGGCCGCCAGATGGCCGCCGGCGGAATGGCCCACAAGGCCGAGGCGTGCAGGGTCGGCTCCCCATTCTCCGATGCGGGCGGCCAGGAAATCGATCGCCCGGCCGATTTCGTCGACGATGGCACCCAAGCGTGCCTCGGGCGCGAGCGTATATTCGATAAGCGCGACGTTGTAGCCGTGCGCGAGCGGGCCGGCGGCGATACAGGCGAACTGTTCCTTGGAAAGGCTCTGCCAATAGCCCCCGTGGATGAAAACCAGGGTCGGCGCCCCGGCGCGAGGGCTCGGGATCCAATCGATCCGCTGCCTGGCGCCCTCGCCGTAGGGCAGGTCTTTCTTGACACTGACACTTTCGTAGATCGCAGCGCTGCGACGGGCGAAATCGGCCATCTTGTCCCGCACGTCCGGCACTGCGGCGACATTGTTGTAGGCGCGGTCGAGCGCCTCGCGATCCATGCCCCGATAGGTCTCCATGTCGTCTCCTGCCTTGCCAGCGGCTGGGGACCTCGGCCATATCGGCCTCGATTGAACCGGTCGGTGTTTCGACCTCCGCCCCGATCGTGCCATACGCCAAGTCAGCGGCTTGCTGCCCTGACCTCTCCCCAAAATCAGAACGTCAAAATCCCGTGGTGCCGAGCCGTAAGCTCCCTTCCACGAGATGGGCGGGAGCGTGCTCTCCGCGAGCCAGGCTCACAATCTGTCGAAGGTGGTGGTTATCCCCACACCTTCGTGTGGGATTCAGCGTTTGATTCTGCGCCCTCAGTCGCGCCGAGGTCCTCGACGATCGGGCCTTTGAGGCGGTGAGCCGCATGTGACGGAGTGCAAGGCTGCTGCACGTGGCGCCCTCTGCCAAGGCGGGATCAACTCCGGATCCGACATGAGCGCGCTCATGACTGCTCGCAGAAGCGCTCGTTGTCGTTGCACCTGTGGTGTCCGTGTCCCTCAGCCAAACACAGCAGACTTGCGGCCGCCATCGCCCGGCGACCGCGGCGGAGCGGAAGGATCGATCTTGCTGGCACGGCACCGATCGCACCCAACCAGCAAGGAATCGATCGATGTCCCTTCAGGAAACCCACGCCTCCATCGCCAACGCCCCCGGCGTCACCGCACGATGATGCCGAGGGCGGCGAGCTGCTGCTCGGCGGCCGCGATCATCGGCGGGCTCATCGAGCTGTCCCATTTGAGCTCGCCGCCATTCACCTCCGCCTCGCGCACGATCACCGTCACGGTGCTCTGCCCTTGCGCCGGCACCCATTGCGTATCGAACAGCACCCCCGCGGCCGGCCCGGGGCTCGCGGCCGTCAACGCCGAATAGATCGGCAGGCCGGAGGGCACGCTGATGGTGAAGCTGTCGCCGGCGACAAAGGGCATCTCGCCGGCGCTGATGAGGAAATCGACGTGGCCCGCATAGGGCGTGCCCACGGTCGCCGCCGGCAGCGCATTGCCGTGCGGATCCTTGACCGAGAAATTGGTCGCACTCGTCGCCATCAGCACATAATTGCCGAACTGCTCGCTGGTGCCCGGGCCGATCTGCAGCACCTCGCCGGTGCCCGTGTTCGCCCCCGGCGTCACCTGCGGCTGGCCGAAGCTCGGCGCCGGCGGCGGCACGGTGATGGTGAAGCTGTCGCCGGCCTGGAAAGCCGTCGCGCCGGCGGTAATCAGGAACCCAAGTCCGCCTTCCGCATAGTCGGTCCCGACCGTCGCCGGTGCGAGCTCGGTTCCGTTCGGCGCCTGCACGGAAAAATTCGTGGCACTCGTCGCCGTCAGCATATAAGCCCCGATCTCCGCGGCGCTCGAGGCCGAGAGCGCGCCGATCGTTCCGTTGCCATGGTTCGCCGCTCCGGCCGCGGCGCTCGGCGTTCCTTCCACCGCCGTCGTCAGCACCAGGCCGGCATTCATCAGCACATCGATGCTGCCGGGATTCTGCACGATACCGGTCATGCGCGAGCGATGGCCGTTCGCCTCGCTCACCATGAACTCCGCCGTGTATTGCGTCTCGAAAAGCGTGACCATCGCCATCCCCTCCGATTTCTTGCGTCAGCCGCGCGCGGCTTTGAAGGCGGCGTCCCAGCTCTTTGCGATCTGCATCTTGCCGTCGCCCTGCAGCGTCCCGCCCGGGCCGAGCCGCGGCGCATAGCCCTCCATCCGCGCCGCGAGACCCGACACACCAGGCGCCGCTTTCCCAAGCGCGGAGATCGCCTCGTTGCGGGTCAGCCGCGTGTTGAAGGCGAGATGCGCCGCGAGCGCGACATTCCTTGCCGCCGCCGGACTTGCGAAGATCGCGGCACAGCGCGCCCGCTCTCTCCGTCGCGCCCGCGCAACGACCGAACGGCCCCGCATCTCCGCCGCGTCCCCGTCATCGTCGCCTTCGTCATCAGCCTCGGGGTCGTCGTCATCGTCATCGTCTTCCTCGTCCGGGTCGGGCGCGTCCGGATCGTCCTGCTGGTCGTCCGGCGCATCGCCGGTATCCTCGGCCCGCCGCTTCGCGCGCTTTTTCTTCGCCTTCTTCGCGCGCCGGGCGCTCTCCTCGGTGCCGTGCT
>DATJLS010000056.1:0-28891 GCA_035509315.1 Acetobacteraceae bacterium
GATTGAGTTCCTCTCGCTCCGCTGTCGTCAGTCCGCCAGCGCCACGGCCGGCGTCACGTGCAGATTGCGCCGCCCAGTTCCTGATCGACTGTGCCGTCGGCTCGAACTCGCCTGCCAGCTCCTCCGGCGAACGACCCGCGCGCACCAGTTCCACCATCTGGCGACGGAACTCAGGCGGGTAGGCTGACCTCGTCTTGCCCATCGTGGACTCCTCGAACCCAAATAGTCCGCTGTCCACCAAACCGGGGCAACTTCAGTCGTCGCCATGAACCGGACAGGCAGAACACCACCCAAATTGGCTATTAGTGCCTCTGCACAGAGGTTTTGACAGGTCATGCAACGTGCGCGTCAACCTTCTCTTCTTGGCGAGGAAGTCTTGAGCAAAGGAGTCGGTTTCGACTTAGGAAAGGTCTGAACAAGTCCCGGCCGGCCGGAAATTCGCGAGTCTTTTTCAATGGCCCGATCGGCTGCAGGAGAACTTATTCAGACCTTTCTTGGAGCGGACGCCTCAGCCACGAAGCGGAGGATGCACCTGGGGGCACCCTGTGCGATCATGGTGCCATGAGCCACGACGACCAGCTTCTGCGCCAAATTACACCCGTTCTGGCAGAAGTCCCGGGAGTTGCTGCTGTGGTACTCGGCGGTTCGCGGGCGCGCGGCACGGCGACTGACGCATCCGACTACGACATCGGGCTGTACTTCCGCTGCGAGTATCCGCTCGACACCGACGCCCTGCTTAGGGTGGTAAGACCTTTGGTCACCAATCCTGAGGCGGCGTCGGTCACGCCTGTCGGCGAGTGGGGTCCCTGGATCGTCGGCGGTGGCTGGTTGGATATCGCTGACAAGAAGGTAGACATCCTCTACCGCGACATCGAGGCGGTGGGTCAGGCGATCGCCGACGCGTGTGCTGGGCGGATCTCGATGCACTACCAGCCGGGCCATCCGCATGGCTTCTGCTCGGCCCGCTGGATGGGCGAAGTCGCTCTTTGCCAACCGCTCCACGATCCGACAGGCGCGCTTGCCGAGCTGAAGGCGAGAACCGAACCGTATCCTTCGTCACTCGGCCGAGCGCTGATCCGTAAGTTCCTTTGGGAGGTTGGATTCAGCATCGAGAATGCCAGCCTTGGCGCAGCTCGCGGCGATCAGACGCACGTCGCAGGGTGCACCTATCGCGCGCTTTCTTGCGCCGCGCAGGTGTTGTTCGCGTTGAACTCCCGACATCTGATCAACGAGAAGGCCGCGTTCGAGGCGGCGCAAGGGTTCCCGGTCATGCTCGTCGATCTCGTGGGCCGCGCCCGGACGGTTTGGTGCGCAATCGGCCACGGCGAATTCGCGCGGGCACTGGAGGCGCTCAAATCCATCGACGCCGACCTGAGTGCTCTCTCCGTTCGGACATAGCTGCACCGCGCACGACATCAGCGTACGCTCCTAACCCAGGGTGTATGTTTGCACAGATAGGAAATCGCTTTGGCAACCAGTCAAAATCGGTATGCAGAGGTACTCGTCGCGGCGAGGGCGGCGCCGGGTGAAGGTTTCGAAGGCGGCGATCTCGCCATCCACCCCCACCACATCGTAATAGGTGACCTCGATCGTGGCGAAGTCGCCCGGCCTCGGCCGGCACCGACGGAGCCAGGATGCGACCTCACCACCGAACTTCGCGCACCATTGGCGGATAGCCTTGCACGTGATGAGAATGCTGCGCTCCGCCAAGATCATCTCCACGTTCCGCGGGCTCAGGCTGAATACGTGATAGAGCAAGATGGCGTGGCCGATGATCTCGGCCGGGAAGCGGTCGCCGGAGCAGGTCGGTGGGCTTGGACGTCATCCTGCCAGCTTGGCCCAACCCCTCCGCCCCAGCCAGGGTCAATCAGCCTGGCAAACCCGCTGTAACATATTCTCGGCCGGCATCGTAGTAGTCAGCGATGGCTGCATCCCTCGAAGAGGAGGAGTGGACAACCCTGATGCGCGCGGCGACGGCGGGTGATGAGCGTGCCTACCGGCGGTTCTTGATTCTTGTGACACCTCGCTTACGTGCCATGGTACGGTCAAATCGGGCAGGTTTCCACATCTCCGCCGCAGACGCTGAAGATGTCGTTCAGGAGGTTCTGCTCACCATCCATCTTAAACGCGGAACCTGGGACTCGTCGCGGCCAATCGGCCCCTGGTTGTCCGCGATAGCTCGCAACAAGCTTATCGACAGCTGGCGGCGGCGCGGACGACATAGCTATGTACCGATCGACGATGTGATAGATACTCTCCCGGTTGAGGAGCCTTCAGGCGGTTGTGCCGAGCAGGACCTGGATTTTCTCCTGAGAGAGCTGAAGCCCCAGCAGCAAGACATTGTGCGATCGATCTCCATGAAAGGCTGCGGTATCCGGGAAACAGCCAATCGCTTGGGGATGACCGAGGGCGCGGTGCGTGTTTCGTTGCACAGGGCATTGAAAGCACTGGCGATCCTCTATAAGGCAAAATCATCGTGAGCACAGACAATCTCATCGAATTGCTCGTGGCTGACGGAAGTTCCTGCCGAAGCTTCCAGGCGCGGTTTCGGTCGATGGCGGCATGTGCGGTAACATTTGTGGCCCTGGCGTTCTTCCTTGAGGTAGGGCTTCGGCATGATTTTTCTCAGGCGATACGGTCTGGGTGGTTTCTTTACAAGGTGTTCGCGATGTTGGCGCTCGCCGTGATTTCGACCGGCGCGACACGTTGTGCTGGCAATCCACATGGGGATATAGGTCGATGGATGCCGGCGTACGCAGGCGTCCTAATTTCGCTTGCAGGGGCAGTGGCCTTGAAACTGTTGATCACGCCCCAAAGCGAATGGTTTACTCAGTTGGTCGGTCATGACGCTTGGCGTTGCATGACGTTGATCCCGCTTCTCTCGATCGGTCCGCTCGCGTGCCTGCTGTTGGCGCTCCGGCAGGGAGCCCCAGCGCGGCCTAGTTTGGCCGGAGCGTTGGCGGGTTTGGGCGCGAGCAGCATTGCCGCTACGTTTTATGCAGCAAACTGCACTGATGACAGCCCGCTCTTCGTTCTAACTTGGTTTTCGGTGCCAATGATTCTTCTCGCCGCCACAGGATATCTCTTTGGCAGGAGACTGCTGGATTGGTAGTTCCACTGCTTTCATGGGTTTTGGAGCACCTGCCTACTGCCCCATCAGAGAGTAAGATGTTATGATATGACAGCCATTCTGAAGGTCTTCTGCGTAGATTGAATGCCGTCACAATGGGCATGAGAGGTCGCCGATCCATAGCAGGCTAAGATCTCGAAAAGGGACGATGCCCTATAATCGGGTCTGGTCCGACCGAACGGCGGGAGCGGTCTGCATAACTGAGGTCCTTGCTGAAGCCAATGAAGACTTCAACGGGAGGACCATGATGACAAACCGACATTTCCCTGGTCGCGAGCGTTTGATGAGCGCTGGCCTCATTTTTGACCAATGTCGTCGTCGCCGTATTGCAGGCTTGTCGGCATGCCTCGTTCGCGGTCCCGAACTGCAAGAATTCAGCCTGTCATTTAGCGGGTCGGCTATGCTGTAACAACATTGAGCTCAACCGGACTGATGGAGAGGCTGCCTTGTGCTGCGCTCGGCACAGATATCAGCTGCTCCGGGAGCAAGGCGACAGGATCGCGTCTCGTCCAAGTATGTCCGTCGCGTCCGGCGGTTCATTCGGTTTCCAATGGGTCGCCGACCGCTCGCTTCGGTGGTCGCTCATGGTTCCGCGGCAGTCGATGCACGGCTTATGGCATGTCAAGGCTGGTCGAGGCGCCATCGTGGAATCTTTTGAACGCATCATTGACCATCATAACCGGATGATCGCGCAATTGCTTCCAACGCTCGGCGCGAAACGCAGGTGATAAAATGCTACATTGGTCTATTTGCTGACTATCGACGGGGCAACGAAATGCCTGCGCCCGCACGTCAAGATCGTGACTCCGAGTGGGGTCCGTGCAAGTGCGGTCATCGAGCTGCTCTCGCAAATCATCTCAGATTAAATTCCGTTGAGTTGCACCGGAACTCAGAAACAGGACGTTCTGCTGCGTCGTAATACGAATAGCTGCACCCGGGAAGGGCCATTTCGATTTGGGTGTCACCCGGACGACGGTAGGGAGAGCGTTGTTCAACGAAGAGGAAATGAACCATGAGGAACTCGCTTGCACTTGCAATAGCTCCAATCGTTCTGTTTGCTGCGGCCGCGCTGGCGAACCCGTCTGATGTGCCGACCGCTGCCAGTGTGATTCAGTCGAACGGAGTACAAACAGCTCAGAGTACTGTTGCGCCGGTTGGCCGGCCAGACGGCGCCGCGCCTGTCGTGCCGAGATTCAGCAATCATTCCGAACTTCCATCTGCGACGGTCACTGGAGTACCGGCCGCCCCAATACCGCTGAAGGACAGCACGCTGAGCTTGGTAAACGGGACAGGTGGTGGCGGCTGAGTGGTTACAAAGAAGCGACCAAAAATCGTCATTGCAGAAGTCGGAGCGATTGCTCCGACTTTTCCTTGTTGTCGGCCCCTCGAGGTCAAACACGATGCCACAGTGCAGGAAAACAACGACGGACATCGCCACCGGGCTCAGGATGTGCGCAAGCGGCGAACATAGGCAGTGTCTGCCCCAAGCAAGTTGTAAGAGACTGTTTGAGAATGCGCTGTGATGCGTCGGAGGCGCCGCAGGCGCTGACTGGCGCGGCTTTCGAGAACCGGAGCGGAGCGGCCTTCGAGGGCCGTGAGCACCGGAAGCTCAGAAAGATGCGTCGGACGACCACCTTAGTCGCATTCTCAAACAGTCTCTAGGATCCTCGCGATTGATAGCGAAGTTTGGCGTATCGCCGATTTGGTATTGGTCAGCCGTAGAGTCCCTCGTCAAAAGAAAGAATCCGCGCGTAACCCATGATGAAGATTGCCGAATGAAGGTCCACAGCAGCGATCGACTATCCATAAGCCAGCAAGAAACAGCTGCCTCGCGCCAGTGAAAGGAGCTCAGCACGATGGCCACCTCGTTTTTCATCAGGCCGCACCGAACCATGAAGGCCGTCGCTCGGATTGATCTCCACATCTCGGAATCGGGCGCTGGCTCGTATCGACTTCTGGCTATACTTCGTTGGGTGATGGTCCTTATTTTTTTGGCATTTGGGTGCCAGAAATTTACGCCGCAATCGGCTCATGGCATCGTGTTGTATATTTCTAACAGTCCGCTTGTCTCCTGGCTTTCGATCTTCGGAGTCAGGGGCGAAGCCTATCTTCTTGGTGTCATCGAACTTACGACTGCCACGCTTCTGGCGATGGGTGCCTTTAATCCGATTCTGTCAGCCATCGGGTCATTGATGGGGATCGGAACTTTTATTATCACATGGTCATTCTTTTTCTCCACGCCTGGCGTCGTAAAGTGGAGTTTATCAACAGACCCGATCGCGTGGAATCTAACCGGCGAGTTCCTCTTCAAAGATATCGTCCTGCTCTGTGTCTGTGTCGTGCTGTTCTTGGCGTCTCTGCCAAAAGCGTTTGTTCCACTGCGGACAGAATGAATTGGCCTTCTATTCAACTCGGATTAATCTTTGCTATGGCTTCGTGGAGCCATGTACTGGCCGAAAATAACCTGACCTGTGGTTCAGGTATGACAAAGATCCCGGCAACCGACGCGGTATCGAACTCGCCCCGGCGGATAGGCCGTCATTCGGTCTAGTCGCGGCGAGGGCGGCGCAGGGTGAAGGTTTCGAAGGGAGCGATCTCGCCGTTCACTCCTACCACATCGTAATAGATGACCTTGATCGTGGTGAAGTCGCCCGGATGGGAGCCGGGATCGACGGTGAAGGCGGCAAAACCGTAGGAGTGCGCGGCGTTTCGCACGGCCGACCAGGGCGCCTCCTCCTTCACATAGATCGGCGCGCGTTTTCCCGTCGTCGGGTCGGGGGTGCCGACCGCGGTGATCACCCGGCATTGCGGCGGGTTGAAGAAAAGCCGGTTGGAGGGCACGGAGGTTCCGCCGCCGCCAATCACCATGTGCACCGTGCCCTTGGTGGTGTCGATGATTTCCGTTCCCGTCGCGGCGGGAATTGGCGTCAGCGTCTTGTTCGGTTCCTGGCCGCGGATCGGGTGGGAACGCTCGTAATGATGTTCGTGCCCGCACACCACGAGATCGACCCCATATTTGTCGAAGAGCGGCACCCATTCCTCGCGAATCCCGAGGTCGGCGCCATTGAACTTGTCGGCGGTCGAGATGGCGACCTGGTGCATGCACACGACGATCCAGTCGATGCCGCTCTCTGCGCGGGCGGCTGCCAGCTCCTTCTCCAGCCAGGCCTTCTGCGCGCCCGAAGAATAGCCCCTGACATAGGAATTGCCGGCGTCCTGGTAGCAGATGTCATCGTTGGCGATGCTCACGATCCGCACCGAGCCCGCGGTGAAGCTGTACCAAAGCCCCCTGGTCACTTCGGTCTGGCCGGCGGCTTCCGGCAGCGAGAAATAGGTCTGGTAGGCTTGGTAGCCGATCGGCCCGTTGCCCAGCTCGTTCTCATGGTTGCCGGGAGAGGGCATCCAGGGGCGGTTGCGGGCGCTGCGGGTGTTGTTTTCCCAGAAATCCCACCAGGTCCGCACCCGGTCCTCGGCAAGGTTGGCATAGCAGAGATCGCCATTAAAAAGGTGGAACAAGGGCCTCAGCCGCTCCACGCCGAGGGTGGTATCGCCCGCCGCCGGAGAGCCGAGATTGTCGTTCACATAGGCTGGCGGATTGGGCATCGCGATACCGGGCGGGAGCGTGAACTTCCTGCCCAGGGTCGGCGTGCCCTGGTCGCCGAAGCTGGTGAAGGTGAACGAAATGCGGCCGCGCGGGGAGGTTCTGAAGGTGCCGAATTCCGGCTGAGCGCCGTCATGAAGGGCGCAGTACAGGAAGGCCGCGTCCGGCTTCAGATCCGAAATCCAAGCGTGATAAGCATAAACGATCTGCTTCGATTTCGCGTCCGTGTAGCTCACTTCTTTCGCGAGTACAATCCGCTCGAGCCTGCCATCGAGCCCTCCGATCACCGCCCGGGGATTGCGGACGATTTGCAGCGTGTGCCAGGACACCACCACCTCGAATGACGCATCTCTGCCGAATTGCAAATGCAAGCCGGCAACCGGCGGCGTCGCCACCGGGTCGGATGCCGTCTCAGAAGCAGGCGTTGTGGGAGCCGCCTGTGCCGATCCGATGGGCAGGACGGATGCCACCATTGCGGCACCCCCGCCAAGGCCGGCGGCGGCGAGCAGCTTGCGACGACTGAGATCGAGCGAATGTTCATCCTCTTCCGGGATCATGTCGTCCGCTTCCATTACGCATTGCGGCGCCAACATGATGACTGGAAACTGGCCCGTCTAGCGCGGCAATGTGACAGCGTGAAGGACCAGCCCGAATAGCGGCCCCCAATAACGGCGAAGGGAATCAGGCGTGCGCGCGATCCGGAACGACCCGGCTTGGGCGAAGGCGGAACGTCCGGTTTCGTGCAATCATTTCAGGAAGGGAAATTTGCTCAAGTACTACGACGGCGTCCTCAGACTCCAATCCGATCACATCCGAGAGCCTGTTTGAGATGTGACGGCATTGGCGGCGAGGGCTTGAGCCACCTTGGGCTGAGGACGTGCCAGCAAATAGAATGCGGCGACGTGCGTGATCATGAGCACGGGCACATAGAGGATCGGGATCGCATAGGCGGCGCCCAACGCGCCCGCCAGCGCCGGAAGGCCGAGCTGGTTGCCATGATAATAATCGACGAGGATGTCGATTGTTCCCACGAGATTGAAAGCGACGACGAACAACCAGAAGACCGATCGTATTCTCACCGTGAGAAGCGCCAGCATGGCCAGCAATCCGGTTGTGAAGTCGCCGTATGCCGCGAATGTGGCAAAGCCCGCGGGCAGGTTCGAGCCGACGATTCCTGGAAGGATGAAGACCAGGCCGAAGAAGCGGAAGCTGTGCAGTGTGGCGATGGCGCGATGTGCTTCGACGCGCTCCATCGCCTTGAGTCTCGGCCAGACATACGCGGCGAAGCAAAGCAGCCATGGGACATAACCCAGGACAAGCTGTATCTGGAAGATCGTTGCGGGCGACATGGGGCCTCACGTCATGTGATGATTGATACGGCTTCGAACACCGCGGCCAGGATGCCGAGCCGGCCTTCCATGAGATTTCGGCCCAGATTGGCGGCAAGCTCTGCGAAGTCCGGCCCCATCACCACACCAAGATTTGGCGATGGCGGATTCCCTGACGCGCGCAACTGCGCGATCCAGGCCTTGGCCACCTCGGTGTCGTCTCGCCATGCCAGGGCGCGAAAGCCGGCCGGTTCGATCGCTTCGCGCGTCGCGGCGGCCGTCAGGAGAAAGCTCGTTTCTGGCGTTCGTGCCCAGGGAACGGGGTAGTGCGGCTCACCTTCGTTCAACACGACATCGAAGGTCGCAAACCTGCCGCCGCGCTTCAGCACGCGCCGGATCTCACGGTAGAGCTGCGCCCGTTCGGAGATGTTCATCGCCACATGCTGCAACAGCACAACGTCGAAGCTGCCGTCGCCGAACGGAAGCGCCAGCGCGCTGCCGGTCTCGAACGATACCTGGCCACTCTGTCCCGTGCGCTCGGTCAGATAGCGCGCGGCATCGACGAATGGCTCGCTGAGATCGACGCCCGTGACCCGGCAGCCATGGGAAGCGGCCAGAAAGCGCGCCGGCCCGCCAACGCCCGATCCGACATCCAGAACCGACATATCGGCGGTGATCCCTGCCAATTTGGCGAGCTCGGCAGTCGCGGCGAGACCTCTTGTGTGAAACTGGTCGAGGGCGGCAAGCTGCTGGGGCGTGAGAAGCCGATCCTCCGGCCCAAGGATCGCCAGCGCTGTCTTTAGCCGCTCGGTCAGGCCAATCGCGCGATAGTGGGCACGCACATCATCAAGAACATCGGTCATCATGCTCTGGGCTCCCAATACGCAGCAGACTTATGGCGACTTCCCGCAAGCGACTATCCGCGATAATATTGACAGGCTATGAAGCAGAACTTCACAGTCAGGCAAGGTGCGCTCGATGGCGTGGAAGCGTTTCTGAGCGTCGCAGGGCACCGCAATTTCCGTCGAGCGGCCGCGGAACTCGGGGTGACGCCGTCAGCGATCAGCCAGGCGGTACGGGCTCTCGAGGCCCGCGTCGGTGCGGCGCTCTTCATCCGCACCACACGCAGTGTCGGCCTGACCGAAGCCGGTGAACGGTTCCTTTCGCGTGCCAAGCCTGCCTTCGAGGAGCTCATTGCCGCAAGCGAGGCTGCGCGAGACCTCGGCCAGCTTCCGGCCGGATTGTTGCGCCTCTCGGTGCCGCGGGCGGTGGTGCCGCTCCTGCTGGAACCGCTGATCGCGTCCTTCTGCCGAGCCTATCCCGAGATCGAGGTGGAAGTCGCCGCAAGCGAAGAGCTGGTCGAGCTCGCAGCCGAGGGGTTTGACGCCGGCATCCGGCTCGGTCAGTTCATCGCCGCCGATATGGTCGCCGTGCGGCTGACGCCGCCGTTCCCGTTCGTGGTCGTTGGCAGCCCCGATTATCTGCGCCAGCGGAAGCCGCCGGAGCGCATCGACGATCTGCGTCGCCATGCTTGCCTGCGTATGCGTCGCTCAAACGGGTCGATCGCGCCCTGGCCGTTCGTCAATGGCAACAAGCCGGTCGAGGCGATCGTCTCCGGGCCGCTTATCGCGCACGATTACCCCACCCTCCTCGGCGCGGCGATCCGCGGTGTGGGACTTGCGCAGGTGCCTGGCCCCCTCGCCAAAGCGCCGATTGCCGACGGCCGGTTGCACGCACTCCTGACGGAATTCGCCGTCACCCTGCCGGGCGTTTTTCTATACCACCCGGGGAAACGCCAGGTCCTGCCCAAACTGCGGGCATTCATCGAGCACGTTAAATACAAGAGCGCCGAGGCTCCGCGCGACGGAACAATTGCACGGAGCTTGCGCAAGCACGACGGCGCAAACAGCTCTCGGTGACATGCCGGAGCGTGATGACTGAAGGTCTCTCTCATGCGAGAAAAAATGACCGAGAGCGGATCGTGCCTGGCTGGAATCGAGGAACCCCTTCAGAGGGTGTCCCGATTCCATCGGAAGCCATAGTGATCTGGCCTTGCAAATGAAAAGGCCGGGGCAAGCCCCGGCCTTCTTTGGTTCGCCGTCCGCTCTTCGTTCAGACGGAATAATACATCTCGAACTCGACCGGGTGCGGCGTGTGCTCGAAGCGGTACACCTCGCTCCATTTGAGCGCGATATAGCTCTCCACCTGGTCGGCGTTGAAGACGTCGCCGGCAAGCAGAAAGTCGTAATCGGCCTCGAGCGCGCCGATGGCTTCGCGCAGCGAGCCGCAGACGGTCGGGATTCCCTTGAGCTCTTCCGGCGGCAGATCGTAAAGGTCCTTGTCCATCGGATCGCCGGGATGGATCTTGTTGCGGATGCCGTCGAGTCCGGCCATCAGCATCGCTGAAAATGCCAGATAGGGATTGGCGGCGGCGTCCGGGAACCGCACCTCCACGCGCTTGCCCTTGGGGCTGGTGGCGTAGGGAATGCGGCAGGAGGCGGAGCGGTTGCGGGCGGAATAGGCGAGCAGCACCGGCGCCTCGAATCCCGGGATCAGGCGCTTGTAGCTGTTCGTGGTCGGGTTGGTGAAAGCGTTCAACGCCTTCGCGTGCTTGATGATGCCGCCGATATAATAGAGTGCCATCTCCGAGAGATCGGCGTAGCCATTGCCGGCGAAGAGTGGCTTGCCCGCCTTCCAGATCGACTGATGGCAGTGCATGCCCGAGCCATTGTCGCCATAGATCGGCTTCGGCATGAAGGTTGCCGTCTTGCCGTAGCTGTGGGCGACATTATGGATGCAGTATTTGTAGATCTGCATCGCATCGGCCATCTTGACGAGCGGACTGAACTTGATACCGAGCTCGTGCTGGCTCTGCGCGACCTCGTGATGGTGCTTCTCGATCGCGACCCCCATCTCGCCCATGGTCGAGAGCATCTCTGCCCGCAGATCGCTCTCCGAATCGACGGGCGGAACGGGGAAATAGCCGCCCTTCACGGACGGACGATGTCCCGTGTTGCCTTCGGGATAGTCCTTGATCGAGGCCTGCGGTCCCTCGGTGCTGTCCAGCTGGAATATGCCGTAATTGCCGCCGGTGCCGAAGCGCGCCGAGTCGAAGACGAAGAACTCGGCTTCCGGACCGAAGAAGGCGGTGTCGCCGACGCCGGAGGCATTGAGATGGGCTTCGGCCTTCTTCGCCGTCGAGCGCGGGTCACGCCCATAGGGCTGGCCGGTGGATGGCTCGAGAATATCGCAGAAGAGAATGAGGGAGGGCTTGGCCGAGAAGGGATCGAGGCAGGCCGTGTCCGGATCCGGCATCAGGATCATGTCGCTCTCGTTGATCGCCTTCCATCCGGCGATCGAGGAGCCGTCGAACATGATTCCGTCCTTGAAGGTATCCTCGTCGATGGTCACGACGGCCTGGGCGGTATGCTGCCACTTGCCGCGCGGGTCTGTGAACCTGAGGTCCACGAACTCGACCGCGTGTTCCTTCATCATGTCCAGGACCTTGCTCACGCCGCCGCCGGGCGCGCTGGGTCGCTTCGCCATTCCTTTCTCCATCCTTTATGCTTTGGGATCGTCGCTTGGGGGGTCGTTTCGTCTGCCGGCTCCGCCACGCCGGACATCGGCGCGGCGGACGTTTGTTTTTTTTCAGATTGCGTCTTCGCCCCGCTCACCGGTGCGGATGCGGATTACCTCCTCTACATTGCTCACGAAGATCTTGCCGTCGCCGATCCGTCCCGTGCGCGCGGCGGTCATGATGGCCTCGATCGCCCGTTCGGCCATCGCGTCGTCGCACACGACTTCAAGCTTCGCTTTCGGCAGGAAGTCCACGACATATTCGGCGCCGCGATAGAGCTCGGTGTGGCCCTTCTGGCGGCCGAATCCTTTCGCCTCGACCACCGTTATTCCCTGCAATCCGACTTCGTGCAACGCCTCCTTCACCTCATCCAGTTTGAACGGCTTGATCACGGCTTCGATCTTTTTCATCGCACGCTCGCATCCGGCCAGGCCGGAGCACCCTCCTGTTGCGTCCGAACCGCCGCGACCCGTCACGCGCCTGACAAGGCCGCCCCAGAGGCTTGCACGCGCCGTGCCATAATGGCAATGCCGGCCGCGCGATATGGGCGCATTGGCGCGGCGACAGGATCGACGCCTCTTCCTTGGGCGAAACGCAAGGGTCTGCCCGCTTCTGAGGCAGCCGTTCCGCCTCCGCACCGGCACCCGCCCGGGCCGGAAGGTTGGCGGGAGGCTGCGAGGGGGCTGAAGAGGATTGCGCGGGGTTGCCAGCCGACCGGGAGTCCGCCATATCCCGCCCGTCGGTTCGCCTTTTGGCCCAGGCTTCGCTTTCCATGCCGCTGGACCTTGGGGCGCCGGTAATTCACACGCGGGGCGCCTTTCCCGGCCAGGCCGGGTCCGGTGCGATGAGCGAGGCCCCGCGGAGGCTCAACCGGACGGAAGGAAAGGACAAGCGCCCATGGCGATGCCCGAATTCAGCCTGCGCCAGCTGCTCGAGGCCGGCGTCCATTTCGGCCACCACACGCGGCGGTGGAACCCGCGCATGGCGCCGTATCTGTACGGCGTGCGCAACCAGGTCCACATCATCGATCTCGAGCAGACCGTGCCGCTGCTCGCCCGCGCGCTCAGTGCGATCCGCGACGTGACCGCCGGGGGTGGTCGTGTGCTCTTTGTCGGCACCAAGCGCGCGGCGGCCGAATATGTCGCCGATGCGGCCAAGCGTTGCGGCCAGTACTATGTCAATCATCGCTGGCTCGGCGGCACGCTCACCAACTGGAAGACCATCACCGGCAGCATCAAGCGGCTGCGCCAAATCGAGGACCTGCTGACCGGCGACACGCATGGCCTGACCAAGAAGGAGGTGCTGGAGATCACCCGCGACCGCGACAAGCTCGAACGGGCGCTCGGGGGCATCAAGGAGATGGGCGGCCTGCCCGACATCCTCTTCGTGATCGACACCAACAAGGAAAAGCTCGCGATCGAGGAGGCCCAGAAATTGCACATTCCGGTCGTCGCCGTGCTCGACAGCAACTCGGACCCGAAGGGCGTGACTTATCCGATTCCGGGCAACGATGATGCGATCCGCGCCATCAATCTTTATTGCGATCTGGCGGCAGGCGCCGTTCTCGAGGGGATCAGCGCCGAGCTGGCCGCCTCCGGGGCAGACCCGGGTGTG
Organism: Acetobacteraceae bacterium; assembly: GCA_035509315.1. Lineage (GTDB taxonomy): Bacteria > Pseudomonadota > Alphaproteobacteria > Acetobacterales > Acetobacteraceae > JAKAWQ01. The sequence goes on from DATJLS010000056.1 coordinate 13,251, forward strand.
GCCGAGGATCTGATGCCGGAGCCGGGCTCGGCGGCCGAGCACGAGCCTGCGGCGGGTTGATCGGAGGGCAGGAGGATGGCTGAGGTCACCGCAACGCTGGTCAGGGATCTGCGCGAAAAGACCGGCGCCGGGATGATGGATTGCAAGCGCGCGCTGACCGAGACCGATGGCGATCTCGAGGCGGCGACGGACTGGCTGCGCAAGAAAGGCCTTGCCGCGGCAGCCAAGCGGGCAGGCCGGGCGGCGAGCGAGGGGCTCGTCGCGATCGCTGCCCGGCCCGGCCGTGCGGCGATGGTCGAGGTCAATGCCGAGACCGATTTCGTCGCCCGCAACCAGATTTTTCAGGATTTCGTGGCCGCCGTCGCCGCCGTGGCGCTCGAGGTCGGCGAGGATCTTCCGGCGATTCTCGCCGCCCCCCTGCCCGGCGGCGGGAGCGTGGGCGAGGAGATCACCCGCCTTGTCGCGACCATCGGCGAGAACATCACCCTGCGCCGGGCCCGGGTTCTCTCGGCTCCCGTCGTCGCCAGCTACATGCACGCCGCCCTCCGGCCGGGCCTCGGCCGGATCGGCGTGATCGTCGGTCTTGACGGGATCGCGGAAACCGAGGCGGTGCTGGAGCTCGGCCGGCAGGTGGGCATGCACATCGCCGCAAGCCGTCCCGAGGCGATCGACATCGCCGGCGTCGATCCCGCCGCCCTCGAGAGGGAGCGGGCGGTGCTGGCCGAGCAGGCGCGGGCCTCGGGCAAGCCCGAGGAGATCATCGCGCGCATGGTGGAAGGGCGCATCCGCAAATATTACGAGGAGGTTGTCCTGCTCGAGCAGGTCTGGGTCCATGACGGCGAGAGCCGGGTCGCGGCGGTCCTGAAGAAGGCCGGCGTGCGGCTTTCGGGCTTCGCCCGGTTCGCCCTGGGCGAGGGGGCCGCGAAGCCTTCGGAGGAGCAGGCCTCCGCCGCCTGACAGAGGTTCGGCTTGTTCCGGGCGGGGGGCCGTCCTATGAGGGGCGGCTTGCCGCCCGAAGACCGCAGCCCGCGAGCAGGAGACGTTCGCTTGCGCTCACGTGTCCCGCTCTCGTCAGTTGTTTTTTCCGCGTGATTCAGACCTACGGTGATTCCACCTCCGGTCATCACGCTCTAGAGAGCCCGTTCGATGCTGAAGCAGCCCGTCTATAGGCGTGTACTTTTGAAAGTATCGGGCGAGGCCTTGATGGGAGGGCGCGAGTTCGGTCTCGACACCGAGACATTGCAGGCGATCGCCATCGATATCGAGGACGTGGTGGCGCTCGGGGTGCAGGTCTGCATGGTGATCGGCGGGGGCAATATCTTCCGCGGCGTGTCCGCGGCCGCCGAGGGGATGGACCGTGCGCAGGCGGATTATATCGGCATGCTGGCCACCGTGATGAACGCGCTCGCCATGCAGAGCGCGCTCGAGAGAAGCGGTGTGCCGACCCGGGTGCAATCGGCGATCCCGATGGCAAGCGTATGCGAGCCCTATATCCGAAGGCGGGCCCAGCGCCATATGGAGAAGGGGCGGGTGGTGATCTTCGCCGCCGGCACCGGCAATCCCTTCTTCACAACGGACACGGCCGCCGCGCTGCGGGCGACGGAGATGGGCTGCGACGCATTGCTCAAAGGCACCCAGGTCGATGGCGTCTATTCGGCCGATCCGCGCAAGGTGCCGGGCGCCTCGCGCTACGAGGAGCTTTCCTATCTCGACGTGCTGGCCCGCGATCTCAGCGTGATGGACGCGGCGGCGATCAGCCTCGCGCGCGAGAACAGCCTGCCGATCCTGGTCTTCAATATCCACGCGCCCGGCGCCTTCGTCCAGGTCATGCGCGGGGAAGGGCGGTTCACCCGGATCGTCGAACCGCAATGAACCGGGACGGAGACAATTAGGGAGGCGGCCGTGGCGGCGGATCTCAATGCCCTCAAGGAGGATTTGCAGCGGCGCATGGATGGCGCGCTCGAGACATTGCGGCGCGAGTTTGCGGGTCTGCGGACGGGGCGGGCCAATCCGGCCCTGCTCGAGCCGGTGAAGGTCGACGCCTATGGCGGCGAACTGCCGCTCTCGCAGGTCGGCACGGTGAGTGTGCCCGAGCCCAGGATGATCACCGTCCAGGTCTGGGATCGCGCGCTCGTGGGCGTGGTGGAGAAGGCGATCCGGGATGCCGGGCTCGGCCTCAATCCGGCGACGGACGGGCAGCTCGTGCGGGTGCCGATCCCCAGCCTCACGGCCGAGCGCCGGGCCGAGCTCGCGAAGGCCGCCGGCCGCTACGCGGAGGGCGCGCGCATCGCCGTCCGGGCGGTGCGGCGCGACGGGATGGACCATATCAAGCAGTTCGAGAAGAAAGGCGAGATCGGCCAGGACGCCATGACCCGCTGGTCGGAGGATGTCCAGAAGCTGACGGATCTCTATGTCAAGCGGGTGGACGATTCGCTCGCGGACAAGGAGCGGGAAATCCGGCAGATCTGAGCGATGCGGTCCGTACCCTCCCCGCGGGCCTCTCCGGTTCCGATTCCGGGCGAGAAAGCTTCGGTCGAAAACAAAGAAGGTTCCGTGCCGGACCATGTCGCCATCATCATGGATGGAAACGGGCGGTGGGCGCGGGCACGGGGATTGCCGCGCGTGGCCGGCCACCGGGCCGGGGCCGAGGCCGTGCGCCGGACCATCGAGGCAGCGATCGCCCATAGGGTCCGCTGGCTTACCCTCTACGCCTTCAGCGCCGAGAACTGGCGGCGCTCTGCTGCCGAGGTGCTCGACCTCACCGGTCTGCTGCGCCACTATCTCAGGAGCGAGATCGCGACTCTCGCCGCGGAAGGGGTGAGGCTATCGGTGATCGGCGAGCCGGGTCGCTTTCCTCCTGACATCCAGGCCGAGCTCACGGCGGCGGAGAGGCGCACCGAGGGCAACGAGCGGCTCCATCTCACGATCGCTCTCTCCTACGGCGCCCGCTCCGAGATCCTTGCGGCGGCCCGCGCCGCCGCTGCGGCGATCGCCGCCGGCCAGCTCGATCCGGAGGCGCTGGACGAAGCGTGCTTCGCCCAATTCCTGGCAACCGCTCGCATACCCGATCCCGACCTCATCGTGCGCACGAGCGGTGAGCAGCGGCTTTCAAACTTCCTGCTGTGGCAGGCGGCCTATTCCGAGCTCGTTTTCCTCGACGTGCTGTGGCCCGACTTCGCGCAAGCGGATTTCGCCGCCGCCCTGGCGGAATATGCGCGCCGGGAGCGTCGCTTTGGCTCGCGGCCCGGCTGAGAAGGTGACGCAAGGTTTCGGCGATCTGCGGCGACGGGCGCTGTCGGCCCTGGTTCTCGCGCCGGTTGCGCTCATCTCCCTTTGGCTCGGTGGCGTCACCTGGGTGCTTCTTGTCATGCTTGCCGGGATCGCCTCGGGCAGGGAGTGGGCACGCGTCTGCCGCTTCCTGCCCTTCGGACCGCCCGGCCTGCTGCTGCCGCTCCTGGTCCCGGTGGCGGGCGCTGCGGCGGCCTTCGGCTTTGGCTTTCTCGCGCTGGCGGTGCTCGCGGTCGTGGCGGCGCTGCTCGCGGCCGGCAACGGCGGCGGGGTGGGGCCCCGGCGATGGCTCGCGGGCGGGCTTTTCTATCTCGGACTTGCCGCGGTCGCGGTCGTCCGCCTTCGGCTGTACGGCCCGGCGGGCCTCGGCAATATGCTGTTCGTGGTGCTGATCGTCTGGGCGAGCGATTCAGGGGCGTACCTGGCTGGCCGCGTGATCGGGGGGGCCAAGCTCGTCCCGCGGATTTCCCCCTCGAAAACCTGGGCCGGGGCGGCGGGGGGGCTCGGCTTCGCAATCCTTGCCGGGCTCCTGGTCGCGGAAGGCTTCGCCGCCGGACCTTCGGCGGGTGTTCTTCTGGCTTCGGTCACGCTCGGTGTGGCATCACAAGCGGGGGATCTTCTGGAGAGCGTCTTCAAGCGCCGATTCGGCGTCAAGGACTCGGGCAGTCTCATCCCCGGGCATGGAGGCGTCCTCGATCGGTTGGACGGCGTGCTGGCGGCGGCGCCAGCGGCAGCGATCTTGACTTTGGCGCTCGGACCGGGAGTTGAGCTTTGGCGGTGAAAACAGTGAGCGTGCTCGGGAGTACCGGGAGTGTCGGCCGGCAGACCGTCTCTCTGCTCGCCGCCCATCCGGAGCGCTTTCGGGTGCGTGCGCTCGTTGGCGGCAGGAACGCCGCCCTGCTGGCCGAGCAGGCGCGGCAACTTGGCGCCGAGCGGGTCGTCATCAGCGATCCGGAGGGGCTCGATGCGCTTGCCGCGGCGCTGGCCGGCACGGGGATCGAGATCGCGGCCGGCGCGGAGGCGGTGGTGGCGGCGGCCGCAGTTCCGGTCGACTGGACGATGGCGGCGATCAGCGGCGCGGCCGGGCTGCCGGCGACGTTGGCTGCGATCCGCCGTGGCGGGACCGTGGCCCTCGCCAACAAAGAGGCGCTGGTCTGCGCGGGCGAGATCATGATCCGTGCCGTCGTCGCGGCCGGCGCGCAGCTTTTGCCGGTGGATTCGGAGCACAATGCGGTGTTCCAGTCGATAGCCGACGGCAATCGCGGCGCGCTCGAGAAGATCGTGCTCACCGCTTCGGGCGGGCCGTTCCGCACCGCGAGCCTTGCCGAGATGGCGGCGGCGACGCCGGAAGCGGCGCTCAAGCATCCGATTTGGTCGATGGGCGCCAAGATCAGCATCGATTCGGCCACACTGATGAACAAGGGGCTTGAGCTGATCGAGGCGGCCTGGCTCTTCTCCCTGCCCGAGTGCTCGATCGGTGTGCTCGTGCATCCCCAGGCCGTCGTCCATGGCCTTGCCTTCTATGCCGACGGCAGCGTGATCGCCGGCCTCGCCTCGCCGGATATGCGCGTGCCGATTGCTCACGCGCTGGCCTGGCCGGAGCGGCTGCCGACCGCTGCTCCCCGGCTCGATCTCGCGACACTCGCCCGGCTCGATTTTGCCGAGCCGGACGAGCATCGCTTCCCTGCCGTTGAGCTGGCGCGCGCGGCGATCCGCGCCGGCGGCGCAGCGCCGGCGATTTTGAGCGCGGCCAACGAGACCGCGGTGGGCGCGTTTCTCGCGCGGCGGATCGGCTTTCTCGATATCGTGCGTGTGGTCGGATCCGTGCTCGAGAGCATGGGCGCGCCGGACGCGCCGACGCTCGAGGGCGTGCTCGCCCTCGATGCCGAAGCGCGCCGGCACGCCGAACGATTCGCGGCGAGGGGCGCGCGCGCGTTCGTCGGCGGTCGGCTCGAAAGCGTGCCCGGAGAACCGACGGGGGAGCCCACTGGGGAGTTGGGGTGGACTTGATGATCGACCTGATCCGGACTGTCGTCTCATTCCTGGTCGTGCTCGGTGTACTGGTTTCGGTGCACGAGTTCGGCCATTACCTCGCGGCGCGGCTTTGCGGCGTGCATGTCGAGGCCTTTTCGATCGGGTTCGGCCGCGCGCTCGCGACCTGGCGCGACCGGCAGGGCACGGCGTGGCGGCTCGCCGTGCTGCCGCTCGGCGGCTATGTCAAGCTGCACGGCCAGGAGCCGCTCGAGACGGTGAGCGCGGAGGAGCGGGCACGCTGGATCCCTGGCCGTGCCTTCCAGGAGAAGCCCGTGGGCGCGCGGGCGATCGTCGTTGCCGCGGGACCGGCTGCCAATTTCGTGCTTGCATTCCTTCTTTTCGCCGCGCTCTTCGCTCTCGCGGGAAAGCCGGTGGTGATGCCGGTCGTCAATGGTGTGACGGCTGGCAGCCCGGCCGCCGCCGCCGGGCTTCATCCTGGCGACCGCATCGTCGCGATCGATGCCACACCGATTCGCGACTTTGCCGATATTCAGCGTGTCATCGAGTCGCGCCCCGGCCAGGCACTCACGCTTTCGGCGCTGCGTGCGGGCAAGCCGATCCGTCTTGAAGTCCGCACCGGCACGACGACCGTTCACGGCCAGGCGCATGGTGTGCTCGGGATCAGCGGTGACACCTCGGCTTTCGAGCCGCTGGGGCCGGGCGAGGCGATTGCGCAGGCGTTCCAGGAAACGGTGAGCGTCAGCGGCGCCACGCTGAACGGCGTGTGGCAGATTCTCACCACGCGGCACGGAACCGCCGAGCTCGGCGGGCCGCTCAGGATTGCCGAACTTTCGGGCCAGGTCGCCGCCCTCGGAGTGGCCAGTCTGGTCTCCTTCATCGCCGTGCTGTCGATCAATCTCGGGTTGATCAATCTTTTCCCGATTCCCGTGCTGGACGGCGGCCATCTGCTTTTCTTCCTGGCCGAAGCCGTACATGGGAGACCGCTCTCGGCGCGCGCGCAGGAGATCGGGCTGCGGGCGGGGCTCGCGCTTCTCGTCTGTATCTTTGTGTTCGCGACCTGGAACGATCTCGCGCATCTCGGCGTGGTCCGCTGGGTGAAAAGTTTGTGAGCCGCACGGGTGGAGCGGCTCATCCCGGATTGCGGCGGAAAGGCGAATCTCTGCACCAAGGCCATGAAATGGCTTGCCGAATGAAGGCGCGCGCCTGATGATTAAAAATCACCGCGCTCTCGACCGCGGGTTGGCGCCCGGCCGGACGGGCGGCTATTGTCGTTCCTTCCTTCCTATGGCTAGCGTCGCCCCGTGTTCTTGCCCCGCGTGACCGGGAGCTTTCCCGGGGGGATTCGGAGAGTCCGCCGGTTGCGTCGTATCGGTTCAGTACTTCTTGCGGTTGCGTTCTGCCTTACCCTGTTGCCGGCTCCGACGGTGGCACAGGCGCCGGCGGCTGGCGCGGCCGTGCCTGCTGCCGCGGGTCAATCGGACCGGATCGCGGCGATCCGTGTCGTTGGGAATCACCGAATCGAGACCAGCACGATCCTCTCCTACATGCTGCTCGAGCCCGGCGATCCGTTCGACCCGAGCCTGATGGACCGCAGCCTCAAGACCCTTTACGCAACCGGCCTCTTCAGCGATGTCAGGCTCGCCCGAGAGGGCGGTGTGCTCGTCGTCACCGTGAGCGAGAACCCGGTCGTGAACGTGGTTGCCTTCGAGGGCAATCACGAGCTCACCGATGCGCAGCTCAGCCAGGCCATCACGCTCCGCGGGCGCGCGGTCTTCACCTCGGACGTTGCGGAGTCGGATCGGGAGAAAATTCTCGGGCTCTACGCGCAACGGGGCTATTACGCGGCAACGGTGGTGCCGAAGATCATTAAGCTGCCCGAGAACCGGGTCAATGTGGTCTTCGAGATCAATGACGGGCCGGCAACCTATATCAGCCGCATCGTCTTCGTCGGCAATCACGCCTTCAGCGCCGACACGCTCTCGAGCGTGGTCAGCTCGCGCGAGGAAGCATGGTGGCGCTTCTTCAGCAACGCGGACAGCTACAATCCCCAGCGCGTCGAATTCGACGAAGAGCTGTTGCGCCGGTTCTATCTCCGCAACGGCTATGTCGATTTCAGGGTGACGCATGTCCAGGCCGAGCTCTCCCCGGATCATCGCTCCTTCGTTCTCACCTTCGTGCTGAGCGAGGGCAGCCGCTATCACGTGAGCACGGTCTCGGTCGTCTCCCATCTGCCGAAAGTGTCCGGCGCCTCGCTTCGGCCGCTGGTGGCGATCGACCCCGGCGACTGGTACGACGGAGATGCCGTCCAGCGATCGGTGCAGGCGGTCTCCGACAAGCTGCAGAATAACGGCTTCGCCTTTGCCGAGGTCCATCCGGACATCACGCGCAATCCCGGGAAGCGTACCGTCGCGCTGCTCTTCAACGTCGTGGAAGGGCCGCACGTCTATATCGAGCGCATCGATATCACCGGCAACACCCGCACCGAGGACCAGGTCATCCGCCGCCAGTTCAACCTGGCGGAGGGGGATCCGTTCAACGCCTCCTCGATCCAGCAGACCCAGCAGCGCCTGAAGGACCTCAATTACTTCGGCAACGTCAACATCACCACCTCGCCGGGTTCGGAGCCGGACCGGGTGATCGTGCACACGGCAGTGACCGAGAAGGCAACCGGCGAGTTCACCATCGGCGGCGGCTATTCGACGGATGTGGGCGCGCTCGTGAATGTCGGTCTGCAGGAGAACAACATCGTTGGCAGCGGGATCGATGCCGGCATCAGCGGGATCCTGGCGCAGCGGGAAAGCTCGATCGATCTTTCCGTGACCGATCCTTATTTCCTGGGCCGCAACCTGCTGACCGGCATCGATATCTTCGACATCACCAACAACAACCAGGACATCGCGGAATATAGCGAGAACCGGTACGGCTTCACGACCAGGATCGGCTATAATTTCAACGATCATGTTTCGCAGGAATGGAGCTATTCGCTCGTCAATCGCGATATCGTCGATATCGCGACCACGGCGAGCCCCTATATCTTCGCCGACCAGGGCAATAACGTGCTGTCCCAGATCGGCACGACGCTCGTCTTCGACTGGCGCGACAGCAAGATCGACCCCACGCGCGGCTTCGTGTTTAGCGGTGGCGCCGACTATGCGGGGATCGGCGGCAATGCCGATTTCGTCCGGCTGCGCGCCGATGCGGCCTATTACATCCCGCTCGTCGGGCTTCTCGGCGATGGCTGGGGGATCGCGGAGCGGGGAAGCTATGGCGATCTCGTCCCGATCAACCACGAACAATCGATCCTCGACAATTTCTATCTCGGCGGCGCCAATCTGCGCGGCTTCGAGGATGGCGGCGTCGGTCCGCACGATGTCAGCACCGGGGACAGCCTTGGCGGACGCTTCCTCTGGACGGAATCCACCGAGCTCCGCTTCCCGCTGCCCGTCAATCCCGATCTCGGGCTCTCCGGACGTTTCTTCGTGGATACGGGTTCGGACTGGGGTCTCAAGGAGAACCATGGCCCGATCACCAATTTCTCTTCCCCTCGGGTCGGTGCGGGCTTCGGCGTCTCATGGGATTCGCCGCTCGGCTTGCTCAGCGTCGACCTCGGCTACCCGGTTGTGAAGAAGTCGCTCGACCAGACCCAGATCTTCCGTTTTGGTTTCGGCACGAGGTTCTAGTGCGCATTCTCCGTTTCGCCGCCGCTTTCCTGGCGCTTCCGTTGCTCTTTCCCCGAAGCGGCCTGGCGCAGATGGAACTCGCCCAGGCCGCGCCGCAGCAGAGCCCGGGATGGTTCATTCCAGGCCAGTCACACCCGGCCGCGACGCCAGCGCCGGCGCCGGTCCGTCCGGCGCCGCCCCGTCCGGCCCCTGCGCCCGTCCGGCCTCCCGCCTTGGAGGCCCAGACGATCCCACAGCTCCCGGCGCTGCCCAAGGCGGAGCCGCCGCCGGCTGCCGTCATGGGTGTTCTGAGCGTGCCGGATGTCTATCGCCAGTCGACGGCTGTGCAGGGGATCGAAAAAGTTATCAATGGGCGGCGGGAGGCGCTCAACAACGACGCGATCAAGGAGCAGGCGGCCTGGCGGCAGATGCAGGACTCCCTCTCGCGAGACCGGTCCAAGCTCACTCCGGATCAGATTCGTGCCCGCGAGACGGCACTGCAGGATCGGATCACGGCGGCGCAGAAGGAATTCTCGGGGCGCAACCAGCAGATTCAGGAAGCGGCGCAGGTTGCGATCGCCGAGGTCAATCGCATGCTGATCGCGGTCATTCGTGAGGTTGCCGAGAGCCGCGGCATGAATCTTGTGCTGCACCGCGAGCAGGTGGCGCTCAACATGAATGCCTTCGATATCACCGACGAGGTGGCGAAGAACCTCAATCTGAGGCTGCCTTCGGTCACGGTTCCCCCGGACAGCGAGATGCCAGTGGGATCGCCGGAAGGATCGCCCGAGGATGTGGCAGGCGGCCTGCCGGACGGCGCGCCGGATGTGGCGCCCTCGCCATCCTTGCCGCTGCCGTTGCCGCCGTCTCCGGCCGGCCACACCGCAAAGCCTTGAAGAATGCCCCTCGCGATCCCGGTCGGCGCGGGAGATCCGCGCTTCTATGCCCGCTCCGGGCCGCATGCGCTCGCGGATGTGGCACGCGCCGCCGGCGGGCGGGCGGAAGCGGCGGAACGCCTGCTCCGTGGGGTCGCGCCGCTGCAGACGGCCGGCCCGGAAGAGGTCAGCTTCCTCGATAATCGTCGTTACCTAGATGCCCTGGCGGAGACGAGCGCCGGCGCCGTCCTGGTGCATTCCGATCTCGTTTCGCGGGTTCCCCCCGGGACCGCCGCGATCGTGACGAACGATCCGCATGCAGGATGGGCGCGGGTCGCGGCGCTCTTCCATCCCGCCCCGCCGCCGAGGCCCGGGATTCACCCGAGCGCCGTGGTGGGGGAGGGGGCGATCGTCGATCCGACCGCGGAGGTCGGCCCCCTCGTCGTCATCGGCGCCAGGGCCGAAATCGGGCCGCGCAGCCGGATCGCCCCGGGCGCGGTGATCGGCGAAGGTGTTGCGATTGGCGCCGATTGCCGCATCGGCGCTCTTGCAAGTCTGAGCCATGCCGTTCTGGGCGAGCGGGTGACCGTCCATCCGGGCGCGCGAATCGGCCAGGATGGATTCGGCTTCGCCATCACGGATAAGGGCTTCCTGAGCGTCCCACAGCTCGGGCGGGTGCTGCTCGAAGATGATGTCGAGATCGGCGCCAATACGACAATCGATCGCGGCTCGGTGCAGGACACCGTGATCGGCGCCGGCACGCGGCTCGACAACCTAGTCCAGATCGGGCACAACGTCCGAATTGGCCGGCTTTGCGTCATCGTCTCGCAAGCCGGCATTTCTGGCTCGACGGTCGTCGAAGACTTCGTGATGATCGGTGGGCAAGCGGGCCTTGTCGGGCACCTGCGGATCGGACGAAAGGCCCGGCTCGGGGCGCAGGCCGGGATCATGGCGGACGTTGCGCCCGGGGCGGAGGTTGTGGGCAGCCCAGCCGAGCCCGTGCGAATGTTTTTTCGCCAGATCGCCATCCTGCGGCGGCTGGCACGCGGAGAAAGGCCTGCGAGGCAGCAGAACGGCGGAAAAACGGGCTGAGAACGGATGGACCTAGCGGTTACAGGCAAGAATGGCGCTGTCGATGGGCATGGATCCGAGAGCGGATACACGATCGATATCGAGCGCCTGCAGAAACTGCTGCCGCATCGCTATCCGCTGTTGATGGTTGACCGCATCGTAGACGTGGTGCGCGGCCACTCCGCCATCGGCATCAAGAACGTGACGATGAACGAGCCTTACTTTCAGGGGCATTTCCCCGGTCACCCCGTCGTGCCGGGGGTCATGATCGTCGAGAGCATGGCTCAGACTTCGGCCGCCCTGGTGCTCGAGACGCTCGGGCAGGACGCGGAAGGCAAGGTCGTCTATTTCATGTTCATCGACAATGCGAAGTTCCGCCGCCCTGTCACGCCCGGGGACCAGATGCGGATCCGGGTAAAGAAGGAACGGCAGCGCGCCAATGTATGGAAATTCGGGGCGGTTGCCATGGTTGACGGCCAGATCGTGGCGGAGGCGGCGTACGCGGCGATGATCATGGACCCGGCCGAGCTTCGCTCGCGCAAGCTCTAGGGCGGAATAGGTTCGTCCGCGCCCGCCCAATCCCGATCTCGCTCGGGCCATGAAATCAACCACCGAAATTGAACCGAAATCGTGATCATTTCAGATCCCGGTAAATCCGCCCGATCTCCCTCTTCGATTTTCTTCTCCTCTCCGGGCTTCTTCCCGCGCTTCCTCTCCGCGCGGGCTTCCTCGCGCATCCGGCACGGCCCTTCTGTCGGGACGTCGGGTAGGAAATGCAACATCGGGCAACAATCATTGACTTGGGAGAAACGCCGTTGCCAAGCATCGTCGCCGAACTTTCGCCTTTGTCTCCCCGCAACTCTTCCCAGGATCCGCGAAAGTTTCATGCCTGATGGACCGCTTGCCCGACGCCCCCGAAATGCTTGAGCCGAATGTCGAGCCGCTGAGATCGGCGAAGCGGCGACAGGCCGATATTCATCCGACGGCGCTGATCGCGCCGCAGGCGGTGATCGAGCCGGGTGCCTCGATCGGGCCCTTCTGCGAGATCGGGCCGAATGTCGTGATCGGGCGCGGCGCACGGCTGCATGGCCACGTGGTGGTGGATGGCCATACGAGGATCGGCCCGGAGGCCGAGCTTTTTCCTTTCTGCACGGTCGGTCTTGCGCCGCAGGATCTCAAATATCGCGGGGAGCCGACGGAGTGCGAGATCGGGCCGCGCACCCATATTCGTGAGCATTGCACGATCCATCGCGGGACGGTGACCGGCGTCGGCGTTACCAGAATCGGAGCCGATTGCCTGGTGATGGCGGTCGTGCACGTGGCGCACGATTGCCAGATCGGCAGCAACGTCATCATCGCCAACAATGTCGTCATGGGTGGGCATGTGCAGATCGCCGATCAGGCGGTGATCGGCGGAGCGGCCGCCCTGCATCAGTATGTGCGCATCGGGCGCGGAGCGATCATCGGCGGGGTGACGGGTGTCGGCGGAGATGTGATCCCGTTCGGCGCCGTCATCGGCAATCGCGGCCGGCTGGTCGGGCTGAATGTCGTCGGCCTGAGGCGGCGCGGGTTCGATGGTGCCGCGGTGCACAAGCTGCGGGCCGTGTTTCGCTCCCTGTTCCGCGACGAGGGAAGGTTCGCCGACCGTCTTGCGGAGACCAGGATCCGCTATGGCGAGGATTCGCTGGTCCGGGAGATCATGGAATTCATCGACGCGCCGAGCCATCGCGGCCTCATCCGCGCAACCCCCCGCTGGGACGGCGAGGAAGCCGCCGGCTGAGGATCGGGGCGACTCAATTCACCGTGGGGACGGCCGGCAGGATCGGGTTCATCGGCGCGAAATGCCTGGGTCCCGGAGTATCCTCTTTGGCGTTTCCCAGGGCATTTCCCTGGGCATCTTCTTGGGCCAGTTCCTGCTCGCAGATCGCGATCGCTGTTCGCAGCGCTGCCACCGTGCCAGCGAAACCGACCGAGGCTGCCTCTTCGACCAGCATCCTGAGACATTGCGCGATGCCGCCTGCATTTGCCTCGCAGGGCACAGATGCTTCCGGCTCGCGGATCGCCCGAACGCGCCGGGCGGCCCGAGATTTTCCCACGTGGAAAGATCCTCTGAAAATCTTTTGGAAATTTTTAGAGCTATGCCGCAGGAGACGTGACTGCGGCAATTAAAAATACGTTCAGAACGTAAATCAGAGCGGACAATGTACGATCTGAAAACATGTGATGTGCTTCGGGGCCTGGGGATCCTGTCACAACGCGCCAGGGCCCGTAAGGAAAATGGACACGGCCTCCGCGGGCGCGGCTGATGAGCGGAGTGAGGGAGAGCCTGGGCATCCTGGCGGGTGGCGGGGTCCTGCCGGGGCGGGTCGCCGCCGCGGCACAGGCCGCGGGGCGCCGCGTCTTCGTGATTGGGCTTGATGGGTTTGCCGATCCTGCAGTGCTGGCCCCCTATCCGCATGAATTTGCCCGGCTCGGCGCGGCCGGACGGATCCGCGATCTCCTTCGCGCGCACGCCTGCCGGGAGCTTGTGCTGGTGGGCTCGGTGCGAAGGCCTTCCTTCGTCGATCTTCGGCCCGATCCCCTGGCCATCCGCCTGCTGGCCCGGATCGGCCGCACTGCCTTTGCCGGTGACGACGGATTGCTGGCGGCGATCGTGCGAGTGCTGGGAGAGGAAGGGTTTGCGGTTCTCGGCGTCGAGACGATCTTGCGCGAGGCCGTGGGGCCAGCCGGCCTGCTGACCCGGATAGCCCCGCCCCCAGACGCCGCGGCGATGGCCGATATCGAGCGTGGCATCGCGGTGGCGCGCGCCTTGGGTGGCGTGGATGTGGGCCAGGGCTGTGTGGTGCAACAGGGGATCGTGCTGGCGGTGGAGGCGGCGGAGGGCACGGATGCCATGCTGACGCGCGCGGGCGGGCTGGCGCGCCCGGGACCGGGCGGGGTGCTGGTGAAGCTGGTCAAGCCGGGGCAGGAGCGGCGGGCCGACCTGCCGACGCTGGGTCCCGAGACGATGCGGCTGGCCGCATCCGCCGGCCTGCGTGGAATCGCCTTCGAGGCCGGCGGCACGCTGATCGTGGATCGCGCGGCATGCATCGCCGCCGCGGATGCTGGGGGCCTGTTCCTTCTCGGGCTCGATCCCGCTAGCTTCGATCCGGCCATGCTTGGACGCTAGAGCGGGGTGCGTTCGTTCCCACGCGGATATTCCGCTCTAGCCATTTGTTTTTCGGCGTGATTCGGACCTGCGGTGACTCCACCTCGGGTCATCATGCTCGAATGCGAGGAGGAAGAGATGAGCGCGAACGGACAGCGGCTGCTGCATACGATGATTCGTGTCAAGGATCTCGAGGCGAGCGTGAATTTCTATACGAAGCTGCTCGGCATGAAGGAATTGCGCCGCAATGAAGTGCCCGGGGGCAAATACACGCTGGCCTTCGTGGGCTATGGCGACGAGGCGAGCACCACTGTTCTGGAGCTGACATACAATTGGGGCAAGGATGACGGCTACGAACTTGGCACCGCCTTCGGACATCTTGCCATCGGTGTTCCCGACGTCGCGGCGACTTGCAATGCGCTGCGCGCGGCAGGCGGGAAGATCACGCGCGAGCCAGGTCCGGTGAAGTTCGGCACGACGGTAATCGCCTTCGTGGAAGACCCTGACGGCTACAAGATCGAACTCGTGCAGCGGGCGTGAAGCGGGGGCGGGCGCGGAGCGCCGGGGATCTCTGCCGGAATGGGCGGTTGCGTTGACCGGCTTGACGCGAGTCCTTAGTCTCCAGAACCGAAAATTCGCGACCGAGACCGGAGGGGTGGCCGAGCGGCTGAAGGCGGCGGTTTGCTAAACCGTTATACATCGTAAAGATGTATCGGGGGTTCGAATCCCCCTCCCTCCGCCAGCGCATCAATTTTTTCAATAGGTTACGCCAAGATCGGCCGGATTTGTCCCCATGGATGCCCCCTCCGGCAGACATACCTAGTCCGCGCGCTGTGCAGGACTCCATCATCATTGGAGGGCATAAATGCCACAAACCTCAGACAGCGTGCGGGAAACACTAGGCGTCGCTGTGCGCGATCTGGTTACAGGACATGGAGGTATAACGCAGCGGCTCAAAGACACGTGGAGCGGCGGCCTAGTGTCCGCAGGGCCTTATTTTCCCTGGCCAGACCTGGAGGGGAAATTCCGCGTGCTCTCGAAGCAGTTTGTGTTTGATCCCGCAACACAGCGGTATGCATTTGAGAGCTTACCTCTCGATGACCAGAGCCAGATAGCTGCCGATATTTTCAATCTGTATATCGAGGTTAAAGAGCGCGCTGGTCACCAATGATGAAAAAGCCCCGCACTCGGCGGGGCTCGACTGGCAAACGCACAATTCTATGATCGTTCTCCGACTCTCTCAGCCATCCGTGCAAGTGCAGCCATCGCATCCTTTGCCTCGGCTGCGCTTGGTGGATTAGCAATCTCCTTGCCATCAAGCTCTGTTTCCCGTGGCATTGATGGTTTGGCATATTCGTAATCGATAAACCGCTTCTCTGGTGTCGATGCTCTCGTATGGTTAGAGGTATTGCACTGTTGGAGCATGGCGGGTGACCTTGCCCCCTGGGATGTCCCCGATCTGATCTAGTGGTACGAATCCAACGCTTGGTGCCCGCGTCTGACGGCGGCGATGATTTTGTTGGGATCGGCGGTCCAAGAGAAGGGCTTTGGCGACTGGTTGGTCTCGGCGAGGAAGCGGTTGATGGCGGCTTGGAGGTCGAGGAC
>DATJLS010000057.1:0-6761 GCA_035509315.1 Acetobacteraceae bacterium
TCCCACCAAGAATTCCAGCGTCTCCATAGAAAACGCCATGCACTGACTTTCGAGGCAGGTTTCACCACGGTACAGACATCAGAGGAAATACTATCTCGAAATATGCCTATGCCGACCCGGCATGGCCCGCGGTCCAACCGGTTGCGACGGTGGTGAGCCCGTGCGCCGCTATGGGCGGCATTTGCAACCTCGTACTATCTGCCGTTGGGGGCTGATGCCGTTTATCCAGATCGCGGCACGCTTCGGTTGTACCACCAGGGTGTCTGCGGTTCTATTTTGCTTGTAAGGGCGGATCGCCGCCGATCCATTGTGCGCCAGGCGGCGGCGCCCCGGTGATCAGATTGAAGACGAAGTCGGTCAGCAGGCGATGCACGAGCCTGGCAGGCCGGCTTAGTGGCGCATCAGTTGAATTAATTATGCTTGCAGTCAAGAAGATCGCCGGCTCGATCGGACAGGCCATAAGTGATTCGTAGCCGGGTACGTTGGAGAAGTCGCCCTTGGGAAGTATCGTGTGGGCCATGCCGGATGCCACTACCGACAGCATGCTCGATAGCACGTCGGCCTCTCCGGCCTTGTTTGGCGCGATGCCGGCTTCGGCAAAAGCGCGGTCCAGCAGAATCCGCGTCACGTTCGGCAGGGCCGGCAAAATCAGTGGCAGCTCGGCCAACCGTTCCCACGACACCACTCCGCTGCTGTCGGCATCCGATTCACGCTGGATCAAATATAACCTCTGGCGGAACAGCGGTTGGCGGTTGTAGCCGGGAGACGGAACGTCCTCGAAGACAATTGCCAGATCGAGCTTCGTTGTATCCATTCGTGACTTGAGCAGAATGCTGTCTCCGGTGATGAGTCTCAGCTTGATCTTTGGGTATCGCGCATTGCTCGCTTGCACGATCGGGCCAGCAAGGGAGGCCGCCAGAGTAGAGGACATGCCGACGACGACGGTGCCCTCGATATCGCCTCCCGCGGACCGAACCAGATCCGGGAGTCGATCCATCTGACTCAAAATGGCGCTTGCTTCGCGGTAGAGAACCTCACCTGCCACCGTTGTGCGAACGCCGCGTGGCGTCCTGTGCAGCAGTTCGATCCCGATGATCTCCTCCAGCTCGAGAATTTGCCTGCTCAGCGCGGGCTGTGCGACATGAATAGTCGTCGCGGCACGCGAAAAACTGCGCGAATTCACGACGCTCACGAAGTAGCGCAAGTGCCGAAGTTGTACCATTACGGTGGTCCTACCTCCGATGATCTGCTTCCCGCGAACTGCATGGTTTTTGGTGTCCGTAGTCAGGCCGAATGAGACAAGTAAGGCGCTTCAGCAAGAGAATTTCGGCACCATGTGAGTTAAAGGTTATCCTGCAAGCGGTCGGTGCCGCAAGCGGCGACTGGCGATAGTCATGCACCTGATCCTGTCACGCTCGGCGAGGATCTTTGCGGCGCGGCCAAGGTAGACGTCGGCGGGCGTCACCCCACAATCTTCGTGCTGATTTTGGTAAAGCGGCATGATGCACACAGCCCGAAGCAAGGCGACAATGCTGCAGCCGTACATCGTTCGCTTCAGCATTTTGAGCCACCCCATTTGCTCTTCGATCGGGTTCGTCGTCCAGGGACGTGCGCGAGCAGCAGAAGTTTCTATTCCAGCGTCATGCCAGGCTTCGGAGGATGCTGAACATGGCCGTATTGCTCGGCTCAGCCAAATCAGGAATATCACCCGCAAGAGAGGCGTCACCGACGAGCGCCTCGTAAGAGAGGGCGCGCCCGTCTGGGGCGATCGCACGCCCTTCTTTCAGCGTCAGCTCGGTCGCCGGGATGCCGAGACGTGTAGTCGCGCGATCGAGCAGCTGGGCGTGCGCAACTGAGAGTTCTTCGGGCCGGTCTCAATGTTGTTCCGAGTGCAGAACGAGGACGACGCCGTGCGCATCGCCAATGACTCTCCCTTCGGGCTTGGCGGCTCAGCGTTCACGTCGAACACCAAGCACGGTGCTGAAGTGGCCAAGAAGATCTCCACAGGCATGGTATTCGTGAACCACCCGACCATGGTGAAGGCGGACCTTCCCTTCGGCGGCATCCGGAATTCCGGCTACGGGCCCGAACTCTTTGGTCTCGGCATCAAGGAATTCGTCAACCACAAGTTGATCGACGTCGTTGATATCGACGCGGAGTTCTGAAGCGCACGACAGCACTTCCGCGCGAAACCGTCGGGCCATGAACGTGGCCCCGACGGTGAGGTGGTCGGCGCGGGCAATGCCAATCTGACAGTAGAGTCTTCAATTCCGCGAGCCAGGTTCCGTAGCCGGGAGGCGTGTTCGAGCGAGCGACCGTCACCTTGTCATCCTTGGGAAGGATTGGCTGGCCGTTCTTGGTGACCCTGATGGTCACCGATGCCGATAGCTGGGACTGATGATGGGTCTGCCGCTTCCCCGTTACCGAAACAGGAAATCTCCCCCGTTTGTGCCGGAGCTCCGTGTGCCAGAGAGTCGAGCTCTCGGCGCGTCTTCCGGAGCACTTGAGCCAGCTGCGCCATGCAGCGCTCGAGGTCGCTGTAATCGAACTCCCGCCGCTCGATCCGGCTGAGCGGCGGCAAAGACAGCGGCGCGGGGATGGGCTCTTCGGGTGGAAGAATTGGCGGTCGGCCCCTGCCCCGCCCCAGCTCCGGCCGGTATGGCGGTCGCACGGCCTCGCCGAGTGGCGCCATCCCCCTGAGCCCGAACAACCGCCGCTTCGACCGGTGCGTCACCTCGACGGCGACGCTCGCGGCGACCAGCTCGTCCAGGAGGCGGATTGCGTTTTTCACGGCCATGCCCAGCCCCGCAGCCAGCGAAGTTGCGGAGACCAGCGGTGTGGCAGCCATGACGTCGACCACCGCGGCAGCATGCGAGTCCCGCCGGCGCCCGGCCACCGTCGACCGGGCCGCGTACCAGGCGCGCTCGAGGTCGGCCAGCAGCTGCCGTCCGTCGGCAGCTTCCTCGGCAAGCGCGTGGAGGAAGGCCGGCACCCAAACCTCAGGCTGCCAGGACGTGTCGGGGCGTAATGCGGCGGGGCCAGTGAGCGGCACAGACAAAGAGAGGAGACGGTGCCGGGCCCAATGCCGGATCAGCGCAGCACGGATCGGCGGACGAACCCCGCCCGCCTCGAGCCAGGCATGCATGCCATACGCCGCGGCAAGCAGCGGAGTACCCTGATCACCGAAACCGGTGAGATGAATCTCCGCCCGCCTGATCTCGCCTTCCTCGTCGAAGTCAGGAGCGGTCTGCCACTGATGTAGGGCAAAGGCGTAGCGCCCGGCCTCGAAGATCGCCCCGCGGTCGATCAGGCGCAGGGCGCCATCCATACGCAGGCGCAGGCCCTCGAGCAGGGCGGCGAGGTGCCAGGGGTCGATCCGCTGTCCGTCCACAGCGGCTTGGCGGCGGACGGCTTCGAGCCGGGCGCGATAGAGGAAGGCCGGCCGCAGCGGGTGCCCGGCAAGCGCCTCGTCGAGGCGGGCGATGGCCGCCGCAGCTTCCGCAAGGGCGGCGTTAGCCGCGCCCGAGCTCCGGCCAGGAATGGCGAGATCAAGCGCCACGTGCCGTGGCCCACTCGCCGAGCAGCATGGGTATCCGCGCAAGCGCCGGGTCCGGATGACTCCGGATCGCCGCCGCAAATTTCCGGTCCGCCATCACAAGCTTCTCCGCGCCCATAGCAATGGCGAAGGCCATATACATCGTGTCGTATGACGAATGATCGACCATGAGAGCGATTTCCAACGCTACATCGTGCAGTCCTAAGCCCGCCGTTGGCGTCGGTTCCACCTGAGCGCGGAGCAGTGCCAACCCTTCCTGCGCCTCGGCCGGTGAGAACACGTTTCTCCGCACCTGCAGCCACAGGACGTTGCAGGCTTCGTTGAGCCAGAAGTCAGGGACCAGCAGCTCTTCCTCGCTGATCGCCAGAGCCTCCGCGACCGCGCTGTCGTGCTCGGCCAAAAGCCATTTCAGGCCGACCGACGCGTCGATAACCAGGGCCATTCTCAGGATCCGTTGCCGCCGTCGCGCAGAGCGCGCAGGCGCCCAGAGCGAGACTCCGAGAGAAGTGCCGTGACCGAATCGGAAGCGCGGCCTGCAGTGCGGCTGCGGAAGGCGGCCAGCCGCTCAGCGGTCTCCTTTCGCACCGTCTGGAGGTTCGGGCCGGCCAAGGCGGCGCGCAGGATCTCCCGGTGTTCGGCTTCGGCGGATCTGCCGTGCTCGGCAGCGCGAATCCGGAGGCGACGAACGAGATTATCGTCAAGGTGACGGACGGTCAGCGTGGGCATGGGGGCTCCCGTTTGCTGTCATTGCTGCGCTTGACAGCATATCAGATCTGCCCTCCGAAAAGCCAAGCCTCAGGCGTCAGTGGTCTCCCCGTTTCGTCTGGTCCGCCGGCAGGTGGGTTCGGCGGGCCGCTGCCTCGCGGACACGGTGCCGACCGCTCTGCACGACGGATCAATAACTTACCAGTATACTGACGGCTATCGTCCAGATTCGTCAAATAACCTTCTTATTTCCTGTAAGGCCAGTCGGGCTGTCGTATACTTGATAAGGGCGCTTGTCGGTCCTCCTTGCTGATTGAGCTTCCTGGGCCCCGTGAGCCGACGTTTGGGCCGCTTAAGCAGTCCTGAGCCCGGCTGCAGGCCGCAAATCCCGCCAAAATCGGCCTGGCTGGCCTGCCGAACGGCCCGAGGCCCCTCGCCCGCCCCGGCTGCCCGCCGGGCGGTCTCCCCGAAATGGGCTATTGGCCACCTGTGCAAACGACCATTTCCGTCCATCTTGTGGAATTGTAAAAATGGACTTGTCGCCCTTGCCGGAGTCCGCATGCCCCATGCCCCGCCCGCCTCCGCCGGCCGCCTGATCGGCTATGCCCGCGTCTCGACCGAGGATCAGGGCACCGATCCCCAGTCCGACGAGCTTCGTGCCGCCGGGTGCGGCGCCATCCACGAGGAACACGCCTCCGGGGCCGACCGCGGCCGGCCGGTCCTTGCCCGGATCCTCCGCGAGATCCGCCAGGGCGACACCCTCATCGTCGTCCGGCTCGATCGCCTGGCCCGCTCGGTCAGCCATCTGCTCGCGGTGATCGAGGGCCTCGAGGCCCAGGGGGCGCACTTCCGCAGCCTGCGCGATCCGATCGATACCACCACGCCGCAGGGTATGTTCTCCCTACAGGTCCTGGGGGCTGTGGCTCAGCTCGAGCGGGCGCTGATCGCCGAACGCACCAAGGCCGGCCTCCTTGCCGCCCGCAAGCGCGGGCGTATCGGCGGCAATCCCGGCCTGCGGGCCCATGACCCGGAGGCCATCCGCAAAATCCGCACGAGCCGGGATGCCACCCATCTCAGCGGCATCCTGGCGGGGCTGGACGCCTGGCTGCCCATCGTGCGCCGGATGCGCCCCGCTCAGCCCTGGGGCGACGTCGTGCGCGTCCTCAACCGCGGCCAGGCAGAGACCTGGTCGGTCGAACGGCTGCGCCGCACCGTCCGCCGTTTGGTCTCGGAAGGGCTTATCGAGGGACACATCCTCGAGCGCGCCCCGCCGCAGCCGAGCGATGACCGGCTGATGCGCCTGGTTGCCGGCATCAAGGCGGCCGCTCCGGGTCGCACGCTGCAAGAGATCGCCGCCCAACTCGAGACCATGCGTGAGCGCACACCCCGGGGCGGAACTCGCTGGCACCCCTCCTCCGTCAGGAACCTGCTCCTCCACGCCGAGCGCCTCGGGCTGCTCGGAAACACCCAGCCGCGCATCGGATAATGCGTCCATAGCCGTAGTTGTAAGATTGTCGTCAGGCATGCTAGCAAGTGCTAGCATAGGAATTAACTGGGATTTTGATGGCAAGTGTGTTGATCCGAAATGTCGATGAGACCCTGCATGCACGCCTCAAAGAGCGTGCCGCGGCCCATCATCGATCTCTTGAGGAGGAGGCCCGAGAGCTGCTGCGCGCCGCCGTTGCCCGGCGGGAGGCCCCAGCGCGCGAAAATCTTGCCGCTCTCGCCCGCCGCCTGTTCGGACCCGAGCATGGCGCCAACCTCGATATCCCATCGAGGGCATCCGCGCCGACGAGTATCCCGCCCGACTTTTCCGGTCCTGAGTACGATTTACCCGCCCGGCCGTGATCCTTCTCGACACGAATGTCCTCTCGGAGCTCGTCAGGCCTGAACCGGACCCAGCAGTTCTCGCCTATATTGGCAGCCTAAGCCCCGAGACGGTCTTTACGGCGGCGATCTGCGAGGCTGAGATCCGTTACGGCTTGGCGCGTATGCCCCCGGGTCGAAAGCGTGACGACCTGATCGGCCGGGTCGATATCTTCTTCGACAGCGGATTCCAGAATCAGATTTTGCCCTTCGATCGGTTTTGCGCCGCCCTTTATGGGGAGATCCGAGGCACTCGAGAGGCCGTCGGCAAACCGATCGCGCTCGAGGACGCCATGATCGCGGCGACCGCCCGCGCCTATGGGGCCGAAGCGATCGCCACGCGCAATCTCAAGGATTTCGCCGACTGCGGCGTCAACATAGTCAACCCCTGGACGGGCCCCTGACGGGGGACCAAGCGGATCAGATCCATCTCCGCAGCCGGATCCAAGTGGTTCCCATCCCCAGCCGGATGAGTCGCATTACCGCACCCAATAAGCGTAAGCGGCGCTTTGAGGCCCTTCTTGCCTAAGTGGCGAGAATGGATTTGGTGGCTTGGAGCGGGAGGCTTCGAGCTATCATTATGGATGACGTTAATGACGACGCGAAGGGCGAGTATCGGCGAATCGAGGTTCTG
>DATJLS010000058.1:0-55483 GCA_035509315.1 Acetobacteraceae bacterium
GATTGAGTGACTCCGGAGGCTTGGCTGGTCAAATTTTTTGCTGCGGCATGGAATGTGTTGACCAGAGTGCCCGCATCTGCCAGGGCGGTCGCGGCTTGGGTGGAGTTGGTGGGTTCGGAGGCCAGCGTCTCGAGGTCGGAGAAGAAGGCGCTTGCGGCTTTGTTGATATCGCCACTCCCCTGCAATGCCTGGTCGATGGCCGAAAGTGCCGCGGACAATGTCTGTGCGCTTTCGTTCGCCGAAGTCGCATTGTTCAACCTGCCTGCCGCGAAACCATCGGCCGTGCGTTGGACGGTCGCCGGGTCGACAACACCGCTCCCGGCTCCGCTCGGGCCGGAGGCACTGGTTTCCGTTTCTACCGTCCGTAGCGCATATCCAGGCGTTGTTTCGTTGCTGATATTGGTGCTGATGGTTTGGATGGCCTCCTCGAACGCTTCGATCCCGCTCAACGCGGCATTGATGGCTGCGGCAAGGCTGCTCATGGCACCGTCTCCTCTATTCCGAGCGCTCGTAGTACATCCTCCATGAAAGGAGAGTGGGCAATTTCCACGATCTTGTTCGCATACGAACTATCCGTGGCGTACCCATTGTTCTGGAGGGCGGCGGCGAATCGCGAAATGCTGGAAGATCCGATGGCGCTTCGGAAATGCGTCATCACAAGATTTGTGTAGTCGGTGGTCGATTGGGCGACCGAGGGATAGGCAGAAAAATTTGCAATCGTGGAAATCACGCTTCCGCTCTGTTCCTCGGTGGTGGCATCTTTCGTTGCGGGGAGATTGTCATGCTCCTTGATTCCAAAGATGTTGTTGTCCGGGGTGGAGCTTCCCCATCCGGTTTCCAGAGCTGACTGAGCCAGCAGCGCAATCGGTGATACTTGGAGAGACCGCGCGCTTTTGGCGATGTACGGCCATATTGATTTTGCGAAGGAAACGGCGCCGGCAATGGTCGCGCCGAGAGCGCCGGATGTTCCCTGGACGTCCGACGGGACGGACATGCCGAGGACATTCGCCATCGTCGAGGGCAGGGGCGCTCGGGGGGGGCTGGCCCTATCCGAAGGCATCGCTGCGCGGTGGGCGTCAAGCTCCGAGACGATCTGGCTGACAAGGGAAGAATCCGTCTTGCCGAACAACGCTCCGGAAACGGATTCGGTCGCGAGGTCATTGAGCGGACCAGATCCGGTGCCCAGGGAGTCGTCGCTGATGGCGCCCTTGAGCATGCCGGAAATAGCCGTGTTCCAGAGTATCGCGACGA
The DNA here is from genome assembly GCA_035509315.1 of Acetobacteraceae bacterium. Lineage (GTDB taxonomy): Bacteria > Pseudomonadota > Alphaproteobacteria > Acetobacterales > Acetobacteraceae > JAKAWQ01. The sequence continues at coordinate 1,252 of DATJLS010000058.1, forward strand.
GCCGTTCGGCAGACATGGCGAGCTGCATGCCCTGAGGCCCCTGGTTCGCAGAAGCTGCGGGGGCAAGACCCGGCATCAGATGACCTTGAGTTGCGCCTTGAGCGCTCCGGCCTCCTTCAGCGCCTCGATGATCGCAACCAGATCAACGGGCGTGGCGCCGATGGCGTTGAGCGCTTCAGCCACTTGCGCGAGCGTCGTGGTCCTTGGCAAGCTGACAACATGGGCAACCTGGGGCCTCGCTGAGATGGCCGCGTTCGTGACCCCGGTTGTCTGCCCATTGCTGAACGGCGCGGGCTGGCTCACTGCATTGTAGGCTTGAATCTGCACCGTCAGATTGCCGTGGCTGACCACGGCAGGGCCAAGCTCAACCCCGGCACCCATGACGATGGTGCCGCTCTGCGCATCCACGACAACAGTGGGTATTGGCGGAGCAGTCTCAACATCTACGGCCAGGACCTTGGCCATGAAGGCAACATTGCCGTACGCGGGCGAATAGTTGATGACATCGACCAATCCCGGAGAAATGGCGCGGGCAGTGCCCGCGCCCATGCTGAGATTGATGGCAGTGGCAATGCTTGCCGCATCGGTAAAGTCCGGATCCCTCAGGAGAAGGGCGATACGTCCATCCCTGTCCGAAGCTGTCGGAATGGAGCGGGAAAGAATGGCACCGTCGCGCAGTCGTCCGACCGTTGGGGTATTGCTTCTTATGGAACTGCCTGCCGCCGTTGCCGAAAAGCCGCTGACGAGAAGCGGCCCCTGGGCTTGGGCATAGATCAGGCCGTTACCACCCTTGAGGGGAGTGGGCAAAAGAACACCACCCGCCAGAGAGGTGGCGTTGCCGATCGCCGACACGGTGGCGCTGATCGCGCTGCCCGATTCCGTATAAGGCGGGACAGTGGCGATCACCATGACGCTCGCGACATCGTTCGGCAGCATGAACGCCGTCGTTGGAAGCGTGATTCCCTCGTGGCTCAGCATGTTGGTGATGGCTTGCTGCGTGTATGGCACCTGCGTGGTCTGATCCCCCGTACTGGGCAGGCCCACGACGAGCCCAAAACCGACGAGCTGATTTTCGGGTGCTCCGCCGATCGTCACCAGATCGCGAACGGGCTCGGCGCGGGCGGTGACGGCCCATCCGAAGGTCCCGATCAGAAGGGCAGATATTGCGAGAAGATACCTTCGAGCCATGGCACATGATGCGCTGAGTTGAGTTGACCAATGCCCACATACTGGATGTTCGACTGGGCAAGTTGATCGGAGCCGATGGTATTGTTGGCGCCGATATCCTGTGGGCGGGCAAATCCGGTTACCACGATTCCGGTAACGTTACCGTTAATGTTGACATTGGTTCGTCCCGAAAGCTCGAGCACGCCGTTCGGCTCAATATTCGTGACCACCGCGGCGATATTGGTTGTGACCGTGCTGGAACCGGAAACCGATCCCGTGCCCGTGAATTGCTGCTGGTTGCTGGTGACGAAGGAAGGAGAGAAGCGGCTGCCGTTGGCATTCCCGAATTCCAGAGGGATCCCCAAGAACTGGGTGATCGAGGCATTGAGTGATTCATTCTTGTTGAGCGACCCGGCATCGCTGCCTTGCGCGGTGGATGCCAATGTCACATCGATGGTAACGATATCGCCAGGCTCCCAAAAACGCTGGTTGCTGTAGAGCGAACCGGTAGAGTCCGCCGGGAATACGGTTCCATCGGTGGCATCGGGGATCGGCGGCGCCTGGACAGGAAAGCTGCTCGGTCTGACAAAATACGCCTTTCCCGGGGCCTCGGTTGCGCATCCGGCCAGAACCAAGAGACCGGCGAGACGGAGCATCCGTCCCGAGGCGGGTTTACAGAAGCTCACGCGTTGGTTGCTATCTGCGCAAGGAATCCAAGATCCGTGCTGGCGGCCTGGGCCACGTCGGTTCCCAGCTGATAGGCCCGTTCGGCGGAAATCAGATCAACCATCGAAGACACCACATCAGTGTTGGAGTCTTCGAGAGCCCCTTGATTGACAGAACCCAGGCCGTTCGTCTGCGGTGTTCCGGTAATGGCCGGACCGCTGGAAGTGGTGGGAAGATAGAGATTCTGGCCGACCGGTTGCAACCCTTGCGGATTGACGAAATTGGCAAGCTGAATCTGGCCGATCACGACGGCATTGCTCGAAGCGGGCGTGGTTATTGATATCGTGCCGTCTGTGCCAATGGTGATGCCAGTCTGGTTCGCGGGTACTGTGATGTTGGGCAATACCTGAAAACCGTCGGCGGTCACAAGCTGGCCATTCTGGTTGAGCTGGAAGGCACCATCCCGTGTGTAGGCGACCTGGCCGTCAGGTTGAAGAACCTGGAAATACCCGGCGCCTTGAATCGCGAGATCGAGAGGATTGCCCGTCTGGGTCGGGTTTCCTTGCGTCAGCACGGGCACTTCGGCCGCAATCTTCACCCCGGTTCCGATATCCAATCCGGAGGGATAGAGCGTATTTCCGCTCGATGCAGCTCCGGGTTGGATCTGATTCTGATAAAGCAGGCTTTCGAATACAGGCAATGATTGTTTGTATCCGAACGTGTTCACATTCGAAATGTTGTTTGCGATCGAGTCCATCTGTGTCTGGACAGCATCCAGACCGGTGCCGACGGTTTCCAATGCGGCAAGCATCTTCGCGGTCTCCGTTACGAGGCAGCGGTAAGAACCTGGTTGAGCGACTGCTCAGCGTTGCCAGAACCTGAGACGATCTGAGAAAGGAGCTGAAAGGAACGTGTGCCGGAGATCATATCGACCATGGATTGCACCGGGTCGACATTGCTTCCTTCGAGGTACCCCTGCATAACCTGTGCATTGGTGGCCTGGGTCGGCTGGGCGTTGTCCTGCAACCCATAGAGTGTGCCGCCAAGCGGCACGAGTCGGGCGTTCTGGGGTGTCGCGGCAATGAACAAGGTGCCGTAAACCGAAGCCTGCTGGACATCGCTGCTCGTTGGGATCCCGGAAATCGTCCCATCCTGGGAGATTTGCAGATCCTTGAGAGGCGGCAGGTTGATGGGTTGCTCATTTGCATCGAGCACGGGATCGCCATCTTGCGTCACAAGGGCGCCGTCGGCTCCTTGCAGCAGAATACCATTGCGTGTCAGCGCCACGCCGCCATCCGGCGCCTGAACGACCAGCCAGCCGCCTTTGACGGCAAGGTCGAGTGGCGAGCCGGTCCGCTGTATCGGACCCTCCGCAATATCCGTTCCCTCATCCAGGGGCGTGACATCCGCGCCAGAAGGTGAGTTTTCGCCAGCATAGGGCAGGGCAAGGGCCGCTGTCTGAGCTGCGGCATAGCCGATTGTGTCGGTATTGCTTACGTTCTCCGCAATCGTATCGAGCTTGCCCGATTCAACCTCGAGGCCCGCCATAGCAGTGAAAAGCAAGGAAGATGCCATGGCCCGGTTCTGCTCAGTTCAGCTGAAGAAGTTTCTGGATATCCTGCTGATCACCCTGAAGAACACTTGTATTTGCCTGATAGGCTTGCTGGAAATTGAGCAGCTGCACCAGCTCGTTCGAGGTCTGGACGTTGGATTGCTCCAGGCTGCCGGAGACCAAAGTGCCGCTGGTGCCCGCGCCCGGAATATTGAATGCGGGCTGCCCGGAATTTTCCGAGGAAGAAAAGAGATTCTGTGATTCCGGAATCAGTCCTTGATTGTTGATGAAGGTCGCAAGAGCGACATTGCCGACCGTTACCTTTTGGCCATTGCTGAAATTGGCCTGAATTTGGCCTGTATTGCTGATTGTCGCGCTGCTGAACGCCCCTGGCCCGAAGCCGTTGCTTTTGGATGAACCGACAGCGAAAGACTGGGCTCCCAGAGACGTGTTGGCGAAGTTGAAGGCGATCGTCGAAGGTGCGGCGCCATTGTTCCAGTTCACGTTGAGGGTCGCTGATCCGCCAGACTGAAGCACGCCACTGGAATTGAAGGTAAGGGTTGTCAGGTTGGTGGCAGATCCGATGGCGCTGCCGTTCGCATTTTCGGGTTGCGCGAAAACCGTCCAGGTGCCGGGCGTAGTCGCCGAGCCGCTTCCAGACGACTTGTTCTGCACAAAAAAAAGCTGGACATGATTGGCATTTCCCAATGAGTCGAAAGCGGTCACCGATGTCGACTCGTCGAATGTCTTGCTATTCTGCTCATTGAACGTTGATGTGATCACAGGGTCGGCGGTGTTCAGCGCTGCGGAAAGTGAGACCGTTGAGGTCGCTTGCGAAGTCTGGTTGGTGTTTGGCACCACAATCGGGGACAGAATCCCGTTTGAGGTGCCGTTGGCGTTGGTCCCGAAACCGAGCACCGCCTTGCCGCTCGCCGTCTGGAGCTGTCCGCTCGGGCTCAGATGAAAGGCACCGTCGCGGGTGAAGGAATTTTGTCCCTGATTTTGCACCACGAAGAAGCCATTGCCCTGAATTTCCAGATCAAGGGGATTGCCGGTCGATTCCTGCGTTCCCTGCGAGAAATCCTGCTGAATTTCCTGATCGGTGACGCCCTCGCCGGGGGCGTTGGCGCTGGCACCCGAAAAAAGGTCGCTGAAAAGTGCGGAACCAGATTTGAATCCGACCGTGTTGGCATTGGCCAGATTGTTGCTGATGGCGTCGAGCCCATCTTGAGCGGCAAGGAGGCCCGACAAGGCAGTGAAAAGAGACATCGCGACTTATCCTCCAAGAATGCCGGCGATCGATGAAAGCGGAACTTCCGGCTCTCCCGCACCGATCGATACGGCCGGCGAAGACTGCGAAAGGTCGATTGACTGAACCTGCGCCGCCGAGAAAGTCGTTGCCTTGACGGAGGCTCCGTTCGTCCCGGTTGCGGTCACCGAAAACGTGTATGTCTGGCCGGCGGTTCCACCTGTCCAGGTGAAGGCATTGAGCCCGGCGTTGGGATTTTGGATTTGAATCGTGTCAACCTGCGTGCCGCTGCTATTGAAGATGGAAACCGTGGCGCTGCTTGCCGCCGTGGGAAGACTGAAGGCACCCTGCGCCGTGCCTGATGATGAGGGGGTCAATGTGTTGCCCGGAATGGCAATGGTCTGCCCAACCAGTCCCGCGGCTTGGGCAAGCTCGCCCGCAGCGGCCCCGTTCTCGATCTGGCCAACCTCGGTAGCGAGCGTGGTGACACCGCTGACCGTGGAAAACTCCGCGAACTCATTGGCAAGATCTTGGGGACTGCTCGGCGAAAGCGGGTTCTGGTCCTGAAGCTGGGCGATCAGAAGTTGCAGGAAATCCTGCTCCGTCAAGGTGTTGTTCGAGTTTGTCCCCGAACTCGGCTGACTGGATCCTGCGGCGGATGGGCCGCCAGTCGCAGGCGGTGAGGAAATCGGCGTCATGTTCCGGGTTGCCCGCGATCTACGCTATGAAGCTTTGGGCGATCATGGCCTCCGTATGCTCATGCTCATCGAGCACGGCGACCTGAGCCTCATAGTCCTGAGAGGCGTCGATCATATCGACCATCTGCTGCACCTCCGAGACATTGGACTCCAGGACATAGCCGGCCCGATTGGCGGCAGGGCTGCCCGGATCATAAACAAGCTTGGCTGGTGCGCTGGATTGCATCGTTGCGATCACATCGACACTGGCGGCACCTGGGGGATCGTTTGGGTCCGGGAGATCGTTCATATCCTCATCCTCCGGGTCGGACAGAGGCAGGGCGGCAAAGATCGGCTCGACCGCCCGAAAGGGCTGGCTTCCCGGGGTCGCGATCGAATCCGCGTTCGCCATGTTCGAGGCGATCAGACTCATTCTTTGGTCCTGCGCGAGCAAACCACTGCCGATGATTCCGGTTACGCCGGAAATTGGATTTTCGCTCATCAGATGCCGTTCGGATTGGGTCGAAGCGCGGTGATCAGGTCCGTGGTCGCCTGGTGGAGATAGGTCACTTCGTTGGAAATTCCGGCGTCGTTCATAAGGGCCTCCACTTTCTCTTCTGTCAGGGACACGTCATTGCCGTCGAGGCCAACCGGAAAATCTTGCAGGTACAGCGGGGAAGGATCGGTTGAGGAACCATCCATCGCCGCGGACAGGGCATTCTGAAAGTCGATATCGACCGCCTTGTAGCCGGGTGTGTCGGCATTGCTGACGTTGGCGGCAAGCAGATTCTCCCGCAGTTCCCGAAGATTCAGGATATTGCTGGCGAAGGCAAGAAAGTCAGGCTGCATGGACGCTCATATTTTCGATACATGTCGACAACTTGAGCCCATGGGAACGTCACCAGCCGCGTTCAAAGCCATATACCGGAAGTTCCAGGAGCATCTTCGAAATAGGATAATTTTTGGTTATCAGGTTTCGCCTTCCATCTCGGGGATCTGCGTCCGCAGCGCCAGGGTCCGATCCACGAAAAGACGAAATTCCCGACCGGGGTCAGGCCTTGGCGAGGAGCGCGCCCGGCCGCTTCTCGTTCGGTTCACGCGTGGAGGCAAGGCCGGCTTTTGGCATGGCGTTGCTGAGACTGGCCATGGCCGTATCGACATGGCGCGTCGCCATGCGCATGATGGCTTTCGCTTGGCGATATTCAGAAATGAGTCGGAGCATATCCTCGGCGTCCGCCTCCCGGCCTTTGGCAGCGCGCAGAGCTTCGTAAGCAGAACCGAGTGTGTGCAGATGCGCGCGGCTAAGAACGGCGATAAGCCGCTCCAGCACCGCGCGGCCGCTTTCGACATGCCCTTCCAGGCAGCTGGCCGCCTGGAAGATACGGGCGGGCTCTCCTGTCAGGATCTCACCCGAAAGCGCTTCGATTTTTTCACGCAAACCGCTTGCGTCTTCCAGCGCTTCCTTCAGCAGACGCGAGAAAGCTTTTCTTTCCGTCATCGTCTAGCCGCCCTGAAGAAGCCGGCGCTCGTATCGGACCAGCGCCTCGGCAACCGCCGTCGACGAAGGTTGGTAAGTTCCGTTGGCGACATCCTGGCTGATCGCAACGAGGGCGGGATCCGGCGCGCCAGAGGCTGGCTGGTTGGCGGCCGCGAGAATGGTTTCGGCCGCGCCCGCCTGCTCGCTGAGCTCGACGCGGTCCTGGCCCTGGCTCGAGTCCGGCGGGCCGGATGTCGTGGCTCCGCTGTCGGCGGAAACGGTCAAGTCCGAGGCGCGGTCCACCGCCGATGATGTCACGGAGGAGGAAATCGGCGTTGTCATGAGCCCATCCTGGCCGCTTCATGGGCCTCGAGAACGGCGTTCTCGAGTTTTGCAAGTCCCTCGCTGAGTTCGCGAAACAAGGCAGCGTCGCTCCTGGCATTGGCAAGCGCGAGCAGGCAGTGAATCTGCCGGTACACCCCGGCAATCGAGGCGCCAAGCCTCGCGCCTTCGTCGCTGGGCGTAAGCCTGTAGAGGAACGCCAGCAAGTCTGAGCTTTTTTGCAACGCGGCGATCTTGCCGGAAATATCGCCCTGTTCCGCCGCTCGGGCGGCACGCAGAAGATATGTCCTCACTCCTCGCCAACCTCGAACAATCCACATGATGGTGGGGGGTTCGGTCAGCATGGTCGCTTGCCGGTACCGCGCGGCTCCGTCGGGATAGGAGTTCATCGCGGCTAACCCGCGGAATTGCCGGTCGTGCCCGAGAGTGAACTGAGGAAGTCAAGCGTTGGGGCCTCTGCGTTGAACAGGGATTCGGCATCGGTGAAATTCTGCTCGAGCGTCTGGACCTGCAGCGCGGCCAACGTCTTTTGCGCGGAAATCTCCTGATTGAGGGAGGACACGGTGTTCTTGAGACTGGAGTCTTCTGCCTGAACCGTGCCGCCCCCTGCCGCGCCGGATCCCGATCCGGAACCCGCTTCTGACCCGCTGCCGATCGCTCCGGAAAGAACATTCTTCACGTTCTGTTCTATCTTCTGCACCAGATTGTTTACGGCCGTCGGATTCGTTGCGAAAGCGGATGTCAGGGCGGAGCTGCTGAAGGAGAGTGAGCCGCCGCTGCCGATGGTCAACCCGATGGAAGCCGCGCTAATGCTGCTCGCCGCGGCGCTGGCAATGGTCGAAAGCAATGCCTGGGAGAGTTGCTCGATCTGGACATCCCCGAGCAAGGGGCCCGTCTGCGCCTTGCCGCTCGCCCCGCTCCCGCCGCTGGCGGAGGAAGACGCAGGCTTGAACGCCGTCTGCTTGGCGATCTCACTGAGGGCATTGTTGAACTGAGCGGCAAATTTCGAAAGCGAGGAAGAAAGATTTTGCGAGGATGAGCCGACCTGGATGTCTGCCGAACCCGACGCGACAAGATTGATGGTGAGGCCCTGCACGATATTCAGCCCGCTATTGCTCGGCTCCACGATCTGCGCGCCGTTGAAATCGAACTTGGCGTCGCTCGCGGCCTGTGTCTGACTGAAATCGGAGCTGCTCCCGCCCTTTGAAAAGCTGAATTTGGAAAGGCTTCCGGTCCCGGACAGGCTGAAAGCATCGCCGCTTCCCGTCTTCTCGCTCTGCAGGGAAAGGAAGACCCCGCTGCCGGACTGGACGACGCTCGCCGTCACCCCGACATCGGCGGCATTGATGGCTTTCGCAATCCCGCTCACGGTGGCGCTTCCGGACGCGATATCCACCTTTTCCGAATCGCCGTCAGAAAAACTGAAGGTCAGGGTCCCGGAACCGCTGCCGACTTTCGAGCCGCTTGACGAGAAAAGCGTGGAGAGCAGTTTCTGCGGCTTGGCCAGAACGATATTGGAGAGAGAGAAGGAGCCGCTGGCCGCGCTGGCCGTGGCCGAAGCGGTTGCATTGCTGTTGGATACGGTTGCCTGCTTCGCGTTGGTGGTCGAAGGATCGGAGATCCCGGACAGCGCAGAGCTGAGGGAGGACAAGGCCCCCTGAATGGAACCGAGCGCCGAGATCTGCGCCTGATCCGCCTTGACTTCATTCTGTTCAACGGTGATCGGGGCGTCCAGCCGGTTCTCCAGCTGCGTCACCACGAGATTGATCTCCGCCGAACTGAACAGGCTGGATATGCTGTTGCTCATTCGTCACTCCTTGCCACTCCTTGCCGTGCGTCGCGGCCTGGGGTCTTTCACCCACGTGCAATGCGATCTGGCCTCGCTGCTTCGGCCCGGCATCGGATTCCTGTCTCGTCCTCGTCAATCCGGTTCTTCATGGGATTCGGCCTCGATACTCTGCCTCCGGACGCTTTCCAGTTCTTTAACTTTCTCCGATCAAACCTTTGCTTTCCGCCCTTCCTGGAAACCTTGTCCCCAGCATGCCCTTCCGCCCTCTACGAACCCGCCCCCCCGGGGCGCCGCGAGGATCGATTTGCCCCGGCACCAACCGGCACGGAAAAGTTGGTGCCAGGGGCTTCGTCCAGACATCGAATTCAGGCTTTGTTAACTGATCTCCGTGCCCGCCAAGGAACCAACGGACCGTCCGGCGTTCCTTCGGCGTGTTCCTTTCACGCGTGACTCTGGCGCGTCGCCGTCTTGCGTTATTGGGGCAGCAGGGCCAGGAACGCCTGCTGTATGGTCGTCGAGCTCCTGAGTGCGGATACTCCCGCCTGCGCCTGGATCTGCGCCTCGGTCAGCTGTTCGCTCACCTGCGGAATGTTGGCATCTTGCACCACGCCTAGCCCGTTCTGCAGATTGGTGTTGGTCGTGCTGAGGTTCTGCAGCGTCGCCTGCAGTCGCTGCTGGGTGGCGCCCAGCGATCCGTCGGTGTTGTTCAATCCCTGGATGGCGAACTTGATGACGTTGATCGCATTGTTGGCGCCGCTCTGGGTTGTCACGTTGATGCTGGACAAGGAATCGAGGGTGGATTGGGATTGCAGCCCAACCAGATTGGCGCTGCCGACCGAGAAGCTCTGGTCGGATTGGAACGAAACCCGCCCCTGCGCGACCAGGCTGCTCCCCCCGGCGGCTGCCGTGAATGTGCCGGCAGCGTTTGTCGTGCCGCCGAAGGTCTGTGCGCTGGCCCCGGTCCCCACCGTGAACGAGCCGTTCGCCACATTGGTGATGGCGATGTTCTGGCCCTGGCTCTGGGTAAGCACGACATTGCCGCTGGCGTTCTCGGTGGCGGTGATGCCGGTGGTCGAGGTGTCGTTATTGACCGCCTGGATCAACCCCGAGACTCCGGTTGCGGAGATCGACACGTCGTTGGTGCTGTTGGCCGCGCTGCCGTTGCCAAGGGTGAAATCGAAGGCGCTGCCGGAGCCACCCTTGACCTTCAGCACGACCGATGTGCTCGCCTGGGCGGAGATGTTGGTCTGATTGGTGAGGCCATTGATCGCCTGGGCCAGGCTGGCGGCCGATTCATTTGCGCTCACCTTGACCTTGGCCGATCCGGCGGAACCGTGAAGCGTCAGGCTCCCCGCGGTGAAGGCGGAGCCGGTCGCGGTAACGGCGGCGGAGGGAGAGGCCTTGAAGAGCGGTGCCGCAGCCGACGCGGATGAATTGAGGGTATTGAGCCCGATGGCGCCGGCTTCGGTGTTGCTGATCGAGAGGTCGATCGTTTGTCCCTCGTCGGCGCCGACCTGGAACTGCACGCCGTTGAATGTGCCATTGAGAAGGCTGATATCGTTGAACTGCGTCTGGTCGGCGATGGTCGTCACCTGGCCGGTGAGCTGGGAGACGACCCCTTGCAGGGATTGCGCTTCCGCCGGCGTCTGCGTGCCATTGGCGGCCTGCACCGCAATGCTGTTCAGCTTCTGCGCAAGGTTGAGCTGCTGCTGCACGGCGCCCTGAGCCGTCTGAAGCAGGGAAATCCCTTCATTGGCATTGGCGCTTGCCTGCGTAATGCCGTTGATCTGGGCATCGAAGCCCTGGGCCTGGATGAAGCCCGCCGGGTTGTCGGCCGGGCTGTTGATGGAAAGACCGGTCGAAAGCTCCGTCTCCAGAGTGTTGTTCTCACCTTGCGTGGAGGCGAGACCGTCCAGAGCCTCCAGGGCACCGAAATTGCTGAGGATCGATCCGATTGCGCCAGACATCGAAGAAGATCTCCATGATATGGGATGACGGCGCCGGGCCCGTCTTGCCGGTGCCTCCCTATATTCGAGAGAGAGCTCGCATTCTTGCATCCGCTCAGGATTACCTTTTTGTAATTTGGTGTTGCCAATGAATAAACAATCAATGAATAAAGCTGTTGGCGACGCTGCCCATCAACAGGCCCCATCCGCCGATCGCGACAAAGAGAAGAAGCTTGAACGGCAAGGAAATCAGGGTTGGGCTGACCATGATCATTCCAAGCGCCATGAGAATGGATGCGATCGCCAGATCGATGAGCGCGAAAGGAATATAGATCAGGAACCCGATCTCGAAGGCGGTCTGCAGCTCGGAAGTCGCGAAGGCCGGAATGAGAACCAGCATCGGGATGGATTTGATATCGGGCTCGGTGTTCCTGCCAGAGAGATTGATGAAAAGACGAAGCTCGCGCTTGCGCACCTGGCTCAGCATGAAGGCCCGGAACGGCTGTTGCCCGCGGTCGATGGCGTCCTGGAACGAGAGAGTCCCGGCCAGATAGGGTTGCAGGGCGTCGTGATTGACGGCCTCCAGCGTCGGCCGCATCACGAAAGCCGTGAGGACCATGGCCAGCGCAATCAGGATCACGTTGGGCGGTGTGGTGGTGAGACCCAGTGCCTGACGGAGGATGGCAAGCACAACGATGATCCGCGTAAATCCGGTCATCAGCAGCACCAGGCCAGGGAGGAAGGCAAGGCCGGTGACAATCAGCAATGTCTGGATATCGAGCGAATAGACGGCCCCGCCTCCATGCGGGGAAGTGGTCATGAGCGCAAGATGTGAGGGATCCATCCGCTTCCGCCTGTCGTACTCTCCATGAGATCCACCTGCGCGCCCGTCATTTGCTCCTCATGGCATGGCAATTCCCTTCTTCGAATGGAGGAAAGAAGCCGAACCGGCTGGGCTCCCCTTGCGCTCGCCCTGGGCTTGCCATGACTTGCGCGGCAGCTTGCGGCCGGCTCCGGCCAGGATGCGACGAATTTGTTTACTGAATGAGAAAGTCCGTCAGGTATGCACTGGTGAAGGCGCTCACCCCGAGCGCCGGAGTTGTCTTTCCGATAACGCTGTTCACTGCGAGGAGAGCCTGATGGGTCATCGCCGTTCGCGCGGCTTCATCGCCGGTGGCCAGCGACGATCCGTTCTGCATGACTTCGGAAATGACCGCCGCCTGGACGATCGGAAGGACATTGCCGAATGCCTCCACGGCCCGCTGGTCGTAGGTGGAGAAGGTGAGCGCAATCTCCGCGTATGTGCTGTCGCCGGCGCCATCCGTGCTGAGCACGGCCACGAATTTCGGCAGCGAGGCAAGATAGATATGTCTTGGCGGCAGAAGGGACATGGGCAGGGACATGTGCCGGGCCGCGGCAGCGGGCCGCGTCGGTGCCGCCACGGCTCTCTCCTTCCAGAAAAGCACCGCAAGCCCGTCGCCCGCCAGCATGGCAAGGGCAATCGTCCCAATGGCCGCACGGAGAAGCCATTTCTTCATGCTCTCAATTCACCTTTCAATGCACCATGGTTCATGAGCTCTACAGTGTTCAGCTTTTTGGCGAAGCCATCAGGGTGATGGCCGATGCGGTGAGTCCTTCCATTTTCGGGCTTCTCGGGGTCGGGCTCTTGGTTGCCATAGTACAAGGTGCACTCCAGGTCGAGGACGGAACGTTGGTGATGGCCGCGCGGCTCGCCACGGCTCTTTTCGCCGCCGCCGGCGCCATGACGGCGATCTTTCGGGCACTTGCGGGTCTCGCGCATGGCTGGATCTCTCATATCCCGCAAATGATTAACCGCGTGTGGTCATGATCCGATGCTGATCAGCGAGCACGCATTGCTCCAATATCTCGGGGATGGTTTCTGGCCGTTCATGCGCCTCACCGGCGTCTTCCTCACCGCGCCCGTTCTCGGAAATTCCATCCTGCCGGTTCCATTCCGCGTCCTTCTCTCGGCGCTGGTGGCAGGCTGCCTCGCGGGCTGGGGCGGTCCCTGGCCTTCATTCCCTTCGGGCGCCGGGGCCGTCATTTTTTCGGGGGCCGTCCAGCTCGCTTTCGGCGCTCTCATGGGCCTCGTCGGCCAGATCGTGGTCGCAGGCATTGCCGGCGCCGGCGAGCTTGCGAGCCTCGCCCTCGGGATCAATTTCGCCACCGCTTCCGGGCTCACCACGGGGCAGGCGACGCCGGTCCTCTCCAATATGTTCCAGTGGGTCGGGCTGCTCGTCTATCTCGCCCTTGGCGGGCCGTTCCTGGTGATGGAGGCCGTCAACAGATCATTTCAAACTCTGCCGGCCGGAATCCCGGACGCGCTCAGCCTGCGCGCGCTCGTCGATTATGGGGGGGCCGCGCTCCGGGTTGCGCTGCTGCTCTCTCTTCCGGCGCTGGCCGCGGGTTTCGCCATGAATGCGGTCATCGGCCTTGCCAATACGCTGGCATCGCAGCTCAACATCTTCTCGATCGGGTTCCCCTTGCTGTTTCTCGGCGGCATATGGATCCTTGCCGCCTCGCTCTTCGCTGTTGAGCCGCTTGCGGCGGATCTGCTGCGGGAAGGGCTTGCCCTCATGGCGGCCTTGGCGCATGGCTGAAGAGCAGCAGGGCGAAAAGAAGCATGGCCCGACGGAACGAAGGCTGCGCATGGCGCGCGAGCAGGGCCAGCTCCGCCGTTCAAGCGATTTGCCGAAATCGGCGCTCACCATTTTCTTCGTTCTTGCCGTCACGGCGCTCGGCTGGCTCGCGGCCGACGGTGCCTATGCCTGGATGATCGAGAGCTTTCGTCTGGCCGGCAAGGGCGCGCTGCACTCGTCATGGGCGCTCGATATGCGTTTTGCTGTGGATTTTTGCATGCTTCTTCTCGCGGCGGCCGGTCTCGCCCTGCTGTTCGGCTCGCTCAGCGGCGGATGGAACCTGGCCCTCGGATTGATTGCGCCGAAGTTCGAGCATCTTTCCCCCGGCCAATCCTGGGGACAGATCTTTTCGTTGATGAACCTCGTGGAAATTTCAAAATCAATCGTCAAGATCGTCGTCGTCGGTGGCGCCGGGCTGGTCGCTTTCCGCCTGCTGTGGCCGGATTTTCTCGAATTGGCCGCGCCGCACGCGCTCGCTCTCTCCGCGATCGGCAAGCCTGCCCTGGTGGTCGTCGCCGCTGCGGCGGGGGGGGCTGCGGTGCTCGCCGGGGCCGATGTCGGAATCCAGGCCTGGCTGAACCGTCGGTCCCTGCGGATGACCGACAAGGAATTGAAGGAAGAGCTCAGAGAATCCGAAGGCGATCCCCACATCCGGGCGCGCCGCCGCGCCATCCTGCGTCGCCAGGCCCGGGCACGCCAGAGGCGATCGGTCCGCACGGCGTCGGTCGTGGTGAGCAACCCGACCCATTTCGCCGTGGCGGTCCGCTATCGCCGCGATGTCGATCCGGTTCCCATGGTGGTCGCCAAAGGGGTCGATCTCAATGCGGCACCGATTCTCGAAGAAGCCCGCCAATACGGGATCCCCATCGTCGAGGCACCCCCGTTGGCGCGCGCGCTCAACCGCTATGTCGAAGTGGATCGTCCGATCCCGCCCGGCCTCTACCGCGCGGTCGCGGAGGTGCTGGCCTATATCTGGCGGCTCGACCAGTGGCGGGCCGGCAGCGGAATTCGCCCACGCCAGCCGCATTTCTCCGATGCTTTGGAGACGACGATGGACACGGCCTCTCTCACCGGCGCGAATGCAGCCTCCACGGCCGGCTAGGGACTACGAACGAACGGATAAAAGTTCTTTGGTTCTTTCTTTCAAGAAAGAACGATTTTCCTTCTTTGCTTGCCGCACAAGGCATAATGGAAGGTTGGTAACATCTTTTAGAGCGGGATGCGTTCGCTCGCGCTCACCCATCCCGCTTTCGCCCGTTATTTCCCCGCGTGATTCACGCCTCCGGTCATTCCACCTCGGGCGATCACGCTTTATTCCGCGGCCGTGGCGAGGGCGGGATAATCCGTATAGCCCTCCGGGCCGTCGGTGTAGAAGGTTGCGGCATCCCACGCATTGAGCGGGGCGTTCATCGCGAATCGCCGCGGCAGGTCCGGGTTGGCGAGGAAGAGCTTGCCGAAGGCAACGGCATCCGCCTCGCCGGCGGCGAGCGCGGCTTCCGCGCTTTCGCGGGTGAAGCTTTCGTTCGCGAGATAGGGTCCGCCGAACAAGGATTTGAGCTCGGGTCCAAGCCGCGGCGCCTGGACCGATTCGCGCGCGCAAATGAAGGCGATCTTCCGCTTGCCGAGCGCGCGCGCAGCGTAACCGAATGCGGCGGAGAGATCGGAATCGCCCATGTCGTTGAAGTCGGCGCGCGGCGCGAGATGCATGCCCACGCGGCCTGCCCCCCAAACGGAAATCACGGCGTCCGTCACCTCGAGCATCAACCGCGCTCGATTCTCGATCGTGCCGCCATAGCGGTCATTGCGATGGTTGCTGCCGTCCTGAAGGAACTGGTCGAGAAGATAGCCGTTGGCGCCATGGATCTCCACGCCATCGAAGCCGGCTTCCATCGCGTTCTCGGCGCCCTTGCGGAAAGCGGCGACGATGCTCGGCAATTCCTCGGTCTCCAGCGCGCGCGGCACCACATAGGGGCGCTCCGGGCGCAGCAGGCTCACATGCCCCTTGGGCGCGATCGCGCTCGGCGCCACCGGCAGCGCCCCGTTGTGATAGATCGGATCGGAGATGCGCCCGACATGCCAGAGCTGGAGGAAGATCCGCCCGGCGGCCGCATGCACGGCTTCGGTGACGAGACGCCAGCCCGCAACCTGCTCCTCGGACCAGACCCCCGGCGTGCGCGGATAGCCCACACCCATCGGCGTCACGGAGGTCGCCTCGGTGATGATGAGGCCCGCGGAAGCGCGCTGCACATAATAGTCGCGCATCATCGCGTTCGGCACGCGGCCATCGCCGCTCGAGCGGGTGCGGGTCAGCGGCGCCAAAAGGATGCGGTTGGGCAGGCGAAGTTCGCCGATTGTGATCGGATCGAAGAGCGTCGGCATGGGCGGGATTGTCCTCCGTGAGAACCAAAGGTCGTGACTGGAAATGGTCGCCCCGCTGCGTCGCAGCAAGGAGGGAAGGGCCCGCTCTTTTTCTCAGAACAGGAAGCCCGTCTCCACCAGGCCGCGCACCTGGCTCGCGGCGGCAAAACTTGGCCCGAGGGCATCGCCCGGCGTGGTATCGAATGCCTTCACATAAGAGAATTCGAGCCGCGCAAAGAAGCGCTTGTACTGGTAGGTCGGCGTCAGCGTGAAGGAAAGCGCCTTGCTGCCCGGGCCATAAAGCAGGTTCGGCGCTCCGTCCGAGAGGCTTCCCGTCGTGGCGAGATATTCGACCCGGCCTGCCAGGCTGTCGTTCGCATTGAACGCATAGTTGGCAAGCACCGCCCCGCCGAAGCTCGCCGCGCTGTGGACGATGCCGATGGAAGTGTCGCGCGGCACATAATCCGCCTGCAGATAAGGCGTGATCGTCCATGGCCCGGACGCATAGGTGTAGATGATATTGTAGATGGAGCCGTTGTCCTGCGGCAGCGGCGCCGCGAAGGAAGAAAAGCCGGTGCGCCCAAAATTCCCGCCCGCCGCGAAGGTGAGCGTGTTGGCCGGATTGATGGTCCAGACAGCGGAGCCGGAGAGCCAGTTGAAGCGGTCGGAATAATATCCGTCATTGAAAGAAAGCGCGAGGGCCACGGGGCCGATCGTGCCGTTCACTTGCACGCCGCGGCTGACCGCCGGTTCCTGGTTCCAGAGCAGGCCACGCTCGATATTCATGTTCTCGAAGGTGAAGGTATATTCGGCCCCGATCAGGGTCGGCAGCTTTCCCGCCTCGATCGAGAAATTGGCAGTCGGGGCCAGCTTCACGTAAGCAAGCGGCACCGGGCTGAAGAAGTCGGACAACGCCTGGCTGGACGGGGTGAAGGACGTGCCGAGGATGGGCAGAGTATAAGCGCCGACCTGCACATAGTACTGAACGAGCCCGTCGGTCTTCTGAAGAATGATCTGAGCGTTGCTGACATCGAGCCGCCCGGCATGGTCCGGCGGCGTGGCATTGGTCTGCGCCAGGCCAAGGCCGCTCACGACGCCGCTGACATAGGTTCTGCCGGCGGGGCCGAGATCGATGCTGAAAGGGCTGGGGTTGAGCGTGAGGGGGCCCGCCATTCCCGGCGCGGGCAGCGTGACGGTGGTGGCGGCTGGCACGGGCGGCGGGGCTGCGGGCGCTTGCGGACCCGTCGGCGGACCGATGGGCGGAATCGTGGCTTGCGCCAGCGTGGTTGTCGGATCGAGAAGCTCTATGGGGGCGTCCTGGGCAAGGGCGATCCCGCTCATGCTCCAGGCCATGCATCCGATCATCGCGGAAGAGATCAGAAGTTTTCTTTGAATGAGAAAGGCGCACCCGGGTCGGCCGCGCCGCGCCGAACTTGAAGGGGCTGCCGGAATCCCTGGTATATCCTGCATTCCGGCGAAAGCGGATGCCGCGACATTGGAAGCCATGCCGATCTCTCTCTTGGAAATACGATGCGGTGCGCCGTGCGCCGGCACGCATCACTGATCGGCACTGGTAACTGGCAAGTGAATATAATATCCATGCTGAACCGGCTGCCGGCTCATATAAAGCGCATCTCCATCCGCAATCGCCGGATCGGTGCTCGGTGCGGCGCCCCGCGCGGCTCACCCGATCGGATATAGAAAACCGGCCCTCATCGCTGCGGATTCCGGCAGCAGGCAAATGCGCCCAATCGATCTGGTTTCGGTGGCCCGTTCCGCGCTCAGATGGAAGGCGCGGCCGTCCGGCCTACACGTGAAAACTTTCGCCGCAGCCGCAGCGGCCCTTCTCATTCGGGTTGATGAAGGTGAAGCCGGAGGAGAGCGACTTCACCTCGTAATCCATCACCGTGCCGATGAGGAAGAGGGAAGCCTTGCGATCGACCAGCACCGTCACACCCTTGTCGGTCACCGCCTCATCGCCCGGTCCGGGCGCCTCCGTCCAGGTCATCTCGTAGGAAAGGCCGGAGCACCCCTTGGTGCTGACGCCGATGCGCAGGGTCATGCCCTCGCGTCCCTTCGCATAAAGGCCGCGCAGCCGTTCAGCGGCCGCATCGGTCAGCGCCATCAAAGGTGGCAAGGCTCGCCGTGGCTTGCTCACACCCGGGTTCCCGTTTGTCGTGCTCATGCTCATCCTGCGTCCATCCGCGTCCGGCGCCGCCTCAATACATATTCAGCTGCAGCCTGGCATCCTCGCTCATCCGGCTCGGGTCCCAGGGCGGGTCCCACACCGTCTCCACCGTCGCATCCTTCACCCCGTCCACCGCCAGCACCGCCTCGCGCACCTGGTCCGGCAACTCCTGCGCGCTCGGGCAGCCCGGCGCGGTGAGCGTCATCTCCACCTTCACCCGGCCATCATCCTCGATATCGATCGCATAGATAAGGCCGAGTTCGTAGATATTCACGGGGATCTCCGGATCGTACACGCCGGAGATCGCATCGATCACCGCAAGCTCGGAGACACGCGGCGCCGTCTCGCCCTCCGGCGTCCAGGCGCCGTGCGTCGCTTCGGTTCCGTGCACGGTTTCGCCCTCACTCACTGCTCGCCTCCTTGCCGCCTTCCAGGGCGGCGATGAGCGCATGCCACGCCAGGGTCGCGCACTTCACCCGCGAAGGATAGGCATGCACGCCGGCAAGCGGCTGCAACGTCTCGAGCGCCGTCCCCACCGCTGTCTCCACGGGGCCGTTCGCCTCTTCCGATTCCGGCATCGCGCCCGTCTTCGCCAGCGCGCGGAATTTCTCGGCGAGCTGCCGCGCCTCCGCATCCGTCCGTCCGCGCAGAACCTCCGCCATCATGTCGGCCGAGGCCACGCTGATCGCGCAGCCTCGCGCCTCGAAACCCGCCTCGGCGATGGTTCCGTCCGGCGCGTGCTTGACGAAAACCTGCACACGGTCGCCGCACATCGGGTTGTCGCCGCGCGCCGTCGCATCGAAACATTCAAGCTTGCGCCCATGCCGCGGCCGCTGGCTGTGGTCCAGGATTACTTCCTGATAGAGATCGGCGAGATCGTCGAACATCAGCGGAAGAACTCCCGCACCTTGGCCAGCGCGTCGGCAAGCGCGTCGATCTCGTCCATCGTCGTATAGAGCGCGAAGCTCGCCCGCGCCGTGCTGTCCACGCCGAACCGGCGCATCAAGGGCTCGGCGCAATGATGCCCCGCCCGCACCGCGATCCCCGAGCGGTCGAGCAACGTCGCCACGTCATGGGCATGCGCGCGGTCGAGCGTGAAGGAAACCACGCCGCCGCGCTCCTGCGCCTCTCCGATCACCCGCACACCTTCCAGGCCCCCAAGCCGCGCCAGCGCATGCTCGGTGAGCGCGGCCTCATGCGCGGCGATGGCCGGATACCCGATCTCCTCGACATAGCGGATCGCCGCGCCGAGCCCGATCGCCTCGACGATCGCCGGCGTCCCCGCCTCGAACTTATGCGGCACGGCGGCCCAGTGCGAACGCTCGAACGTCACCTCGGAGATCATCTCCCCGCCGCCCAGGAAAGGCGGCATCCGCTCCAGCAGCGCCCGCCGCGCCCAGAGAACCCCGATCCCCGTCGGCCCATAGAGCTTGTGCCCGGTGAAGACATAGAAATCGGCATCCAGGGCCTGCACATCAACCGCGCGGTGAACGATCGCCTGCGAGCCGTCGAACAGCGCCTTCGCTCCCGCCGCATGGGCGATCCGCGCGATCCGCTCGGCCGGCGTCACCGTCCCCAATACGTTGGACATATGGGTGATCGCGACCAGCGCGACCTTGCCGTCCGCGAGCAGTCGCTCGAAGGATTCGAAGTCGAGCTCGCCGGCATCGGTCACGCGCGCCACGCGCAGCTCGATCCCGTGCGCATCGCGCAGGAGCTGCCAGGGTACGATGTTGGAATGGTGCTCCATCTCCGAGATCAGCACCGCCTGGCCCGGCCGCAGCACGCCGCGCCCGTAGGAATGCGCCACCAGATTGATCGCCTCGGTGCTGTTGCGCACGAAGACGATCTCCTCGCGCTCGCGCGCGTTCAGAAGCCGCGCCGCCGCGGTCCGCGCCTCCTCATAGGCCTCGGTCGTGCGCTCGCTCATCCAATGGAGGCCGCGATGCACGTTCGCATATTGCCGCTCCATCGTCTCGACCATCGCGGCGATCACCGCGCGTGGCTTCTGCGCCGAGGCGGCGCTGTCGAGATAGATCAGGGGCTTTCCATGAACCTTCTCGGCGAGAATCGGAAAGTCCGCGCGCGCTTCCGCGATGCTCTTCCCAACCGCGTCCTTGGCAAGGCTCATCACGTTCATAGCGGCCGGTCCTTCCACCACGCGTCCACGGCGTTCTCCAGCACCGAGCGGCCCCATTCATGCGGGATGGTCTCGAGCATCTCGGCAAGAAAAGCCCGCACCAGGATCGCCCGCGCCTCGTCGCCCGGCACGCCCCGGCTCCGCAGATAGAAAAGCTGCTCCGGATCGAGCGCGCCCACCGTGGCGCCGTGGCTGCATTTCACGTCGTCGGCGAAAATCTCGAGCTCCGGCTTGCTGTTCACCTGCGCCTCGTCGGAGAGCAGCAGCGCCTGGTTCATCTGATAGCCGTCGGTCTTCTGCGCCACGCGCGCGACCGCGATCTTCCCCTGAAACACCCCTTGCGCACGCCCGGTGATGACGTTCTTCACCGCCTGCCGCGAGGAGCAGCCGGGCGCGAGGTGCCGCACGAACGCGGTGGTGTCGGCATGCCGCTCGCCATCCAGGAGCTGCGCCACATTCATCGCCAGCGACGCGCCCGTGCCATTGATATCCGCATGGATCTCGCTCCGCGCGAGCCCCGCGCCGCAGATGAGCGAGAATCCCTCATACGCGGCGCGCGCATCGAGGGCGACATGCAGGCTCGAGAGATGGAAGGCCCGCGCCGCCTCGTTCTGCAGCCTCAGATGGGTGAGCCGAGCCCCGGCGCCGAGGGTCGCTTCCATCACCGGGTTGTGCAGATAGACGCCTTCGCCGAGCGCGATCTCGATCAGCGCGAGCCGCGCGCCCGCTTCCAGGATCACCCGGTGCCGCGGATGGAAATCCACCGCCCGTCCATCCTCGCCGGCGCCGAGCGAGACAAGAAGGAGCGTGCCCGCATCCACGTCCGCCGGCACCGAGATCACCGCGCCATCCTCGGCAAGCATGGTGTTGAGCGCCGTCAGCGGCGCGTTCTCGCCCGCCCCGGTGCCGTCCAGCACCGGCTCGTCCGCGAAGGAGGCAACGTGAAATCCTCCCGGCAAGCGGGACCGCTCGGCCCGGAATCGCCCATTGGCGAAAACGAGGCATGGTCCTTCATGCGCCGGCACGCGGGCCAGCAACGCAAGCCCCACCTCATCTGCCCCGTCCGACGCGGAGAAGGATACATCCGCGAGCGGGCGAAGATTGGTGAAGCGGAACGCCTCGTCATGCGTGTCGGGAAATCCGCGCGCGCGGAAAACGGAAGCCGCACGAAGCCGCGCCTCGGCCGGGCCGGGCAGGCGCGGCGCCAGCTTCCGGAAACGCGCGGAAAACCCTTCCGCCGCCTCCGCGAGAGCGTGGTTTCCTGCGGCCATCACACTCTCGCTTCCATGGGGCGATCAATTTCATGGCTTCCCCTTGGGCTTTGGCGGATCGCTCCGCTTATCCGCCAGAAGCCATATTGATCTTGCAGCGCGGCGCTCATGCAGCCTCCGCCGCGAGCCCCGCATAGCCGCTCGCCTCGAGCGCCTTGGCAAGCTCTGGTCCGCCCGAGCGGACGATGCGGCCCGCGGAGAGCACATGCACGCGATCGGGCACGATGTGATCGAGCAGCCGCTGATAGTGCGTGATGACGAGGGCGGAGAAATCCTTGCCCCGCAGCGCATTCACCCCCTCGGCCACGATCTTCAGCGCATCGATGTCGAGCCCGCTGTCGGTCTCGTCGAGGATCGCGAGGCGCGGCTTCAGAAGCGCCATCTGGAACACCTCGTTCCGCTTTTTCTCGCCGCCCGAGAAGCCGACATTCACGTTCCGCTTCAGCATCTCGTCGGCCATCGAAAGCCGGCGCAGCGCCGCCCGCGCTTCCTTGAGGAAATTGACGGCGTCGATCTCCTTCTCGCCGCGCGCGCGTCGCACGGCATTGAGCGCGGTGCGGAGGAAATTGGCATTGCCCACGCCCGGCAGCTCCACCGGATATTGAAACGCGAGAAAAAGCCCCGAAGCGGCCCGCTCCTCCGGCTCCATCGCGAGCAGGTCCTGCCCGTCGAAGCGCACCGCCCCGCCCGTCACCGTGTAGCCCTCGCGCCCGGAGAGCACATAGGCGAGGGTCGATTTGCCCGATCCGTTCGGGCCCATGATCGCATGCACCTCGCCGATCGGGAGGGCGAGGTCGATCCCGCGCAGGATCGGCTTGCCCTCCACCTCGGCGCGCAGTCCCTCGATCTCGAGCAGAGCCATCGCCTCAATTCCTCTCGTCTTAACTAACCAACGGAGCCTTCGAGGCTCACGGCCAGAAGCTTCTGCGCCTCGACGGCGAACTCCATCGGCAGCTCCTTGAACACTTCCCGGCAGAAGCCATTGACGATGAGGTTGACCGAATCCTCTTCCGACAATCCCCGGCTGCGGCAATAGAAGAGCTGATCCTCGGCGATCTTGGAGGTCGTCGCCTCGTGCTCCACCCGCGCCGTCGCGTTGCGGCTCTCGATATAGGGCACGGTGTGCGCCCCGCATTTGTCGCCGATCAGCAAGCTGTCGCACTGGGTGAAGTTCCGCGCGTTCGCCGCCTTCGGCATGATCCGCACCAGCCCGCGATAGGTGTTGTTCGAGCGCCCGGCGCTGATCCCCTTCGAGACGATCGTGCTCGAGGTATTGGCCCCGATATGGATCATCTTCGTGCCCGTATCGGCCTGCTGGTGATTGTTGGTCACCGCCACCGAATAGAAGGCGCCATGGCTCCCTTCGCCCTGCAGGATGCAGGACGGATATTTCCAGGTGATGGCCGATCCGGTCTCCACCTGCGTCCAGGAGATCTTGCTGCGCCGCCCGCGGCAGGCGCCGCGCTTGGTGACGAAATTGTAGATCCCGCCGCGGCCTTCGGCATCGCCCGGATACCAGTTCTGCACCGTGCTGTATTTGATCTCGGCCTCGTCCAGCGCCACCAGCTCGACAACCGCCGCGTGAAGCTGGTTCTCATCGCGCATCGGCGCCGTGCACCCCTCCAGATAGGAGACGTAGGCATTGTCCTCGGCGATGATCAGCGTCCGCTCGAACTGCCCGGTCGAGCGGGCATTGATGCGGAAATAGGTCGAAAGCTCCATCGGGCAGCGCACGCCCTTCGGCACGAAGACGAAGCTGCCATCGGTGAAGACCGCGGAGTTGAGCGCGGCGAAGAAATTGTCGCCTGCCGGCACGACACTGCCGAGATAGCGCCGTACCAGCTCCGGATGCTCGCGCACCGCCTCGCTGATCGGGCAGAAGATCACGCCCGCCTTGGCGAGCGTTTCGCGAAAGGTCGTCGCGACCGAGACGCTGTCGAACACCGCATCCACCGCGACCTGCCCGCCCTCGACCCCCGCGAGCGCCGCCCGCTCCGAAAGCGGAATCCCAAGCTTTTCATAGGTGCGGAGCAGCTCCGGATCGACTTCCTCGAGATTCTTCGGCGCCTTCTTCCGGGGTGCTGCGTAGTAGTGGATGTCCTGGTAATCGATCGGTGGATGCGCAACACGCGCCCAATGCGGCTCGGTCATGGTCTGCCACGCCGCGAAGGCCTTGAGCCGCCACGCGAGCAGCCATTCAGGCTCCTCCTTGCGTGCGGAGATCAGGCGGATCGTCTCTTCCGAGAGCCCTTTCGGGGCAAGCTCGGTCTCGATCTCCGTCTCGAAGCCCCACTTGTAGCCGCCTTCGCTAACGGCGCTGACAGTTTCGATCGTTTCGGCAACGGCTGGCATGGCACCCTATTCGGCAACGGGAAGGGAAGGGACGCCTGCCGCCTCGGCGAGCGGCTCGGGCGGTGGAACGACAGGCACGGGAATGCGGAAGGCGCGCGGGATGCTCGCCTCCCGCATGTCGGCAAGGGTGATCGCCGTCAGCGCATCACGGATGGCCGTGTTCACCGCGTCCCACCGTCCCCGCACCGGGCAGAGCCCCAGCACCTCGCAGCTCGTCGCCGAGCCGTCCACGCAGGCGGTGAGGGCGATCGGGCCGTCGATCGCGGCGATCACCTCGGCGATCGGCACCGCGGCAAGCGGCCGGCTCAGCCGGTATCCGCCATGCGCGCCGCGCTGGGAGGTGACGAGCCCGGCGGCGGCGAGCGCCTTCAGCACCTTCGCAACCGTCGGCTCGGGAATCCCCGTCGCGGTCGCGATGCCGGGCGATGTCTGCACCGTGGCGCCGCCGGCAAGCCGCACCAGCACCACCACGGCATAATCGGTGAGCTTGGAAAGCCGCAGCATCTTCGCCCCCGGGCCTTTGCCCGTTCCCCCTGAAAGGCTAATCGGACTCCAAAAGTCCGGTATGCGGCAGATGGCGCAGGACAAAGCCTCCGTCAAGGCCCCGGCGGGCCTCAGCACAACCGGTTCCGCGGCTTTTTTCCGGGGGTTGCGCCGGCTCCTTGCCGATGTAGCTTTTCACGTTCTTGCAAGGGTGCCGCGCATGCCGACCATCACCGCCGATGACGGGCAGAAGCTCGCCTATGAAGAGGCCGGCAGCGGCTTTCCCATGGTCTTCGTCCATGAATTCGCGGGCGACATGCGAAGCTGGGAGCCGCAGCTCCGCTTCTTCGCCCGCCGTTTTCGCTGCATCGCCTTCAATGCCCGCGGCTATCCGCCTTCGGACGTGCCGCAGGATCCCGCCCTCTATTCGCAGGACCGCGCAACGGACGATATCGCCGCAATCCTTCGCGGCCTCGGGATCGCGCGGGCCCATATCGTCGGCCTCTCCATGGGCGCGTTCGCGACCCTTCATTTCGGCCTCCGCTACCCGGCGCTGGCGGCAAGCCTGGTCGCCGCCGGCGTCGGCTACGGCGCCGGCCCGGCCGAGGTGCGGGCGAAATTCCGCGCCGAGGCCGAGGAGACCGCCGCCGCCATCCGCGCCGAGGGCATGGACAGGCGCGCGCTCACCTACAGTCGCGGCCCGACACGGCTGCAATTCCTCGCCAAGGATCCGCGCGGCTATGCCGAGTTTCAGGCCCATCTCGCCGGGCATTCCACCGAAGGCTCGGCGCTGACGATGCTCGGCATCCAGCGCTTGCGGCCCAATCTCTTTGATCTTGCGGAAAAATTCCGCCAGATGCGGGTGCCTGCCCTGATCGTCGCGGGCGATGAGGACGAGCCTTCGCTCGAACCCTCGCTCTATCTCAAGCGCACGATCCCGAGTGCCGGCCTCGTGATTTTCCCGCGCACCGGACATGCCATAAATCTCGAGGAGCCGGATGCGTTCAATCGCGCCGTGCTCGATTTCGTCACCCTCGTCGAATCCGGGCGCTGGACCGAACGAGATCCGGCGACGATGACGGGCGCAGCCATGACCGTATTGCCGAGCATCGGCGCCTGATCTCGAATATCTGAACCCGTTGGGGAGCCCCGAATGGCCGAAACGATCCTTGATCTTCTCACCCGCCGCGATCCGGAAGCGCGCGCGATCGGCGCGCCCGCGAGCGGGCCTTCGGCGCGCCCCTGGCTCGATTCGGCCGGCCTCCTCCGCCTCATCGAAGAAGTGCGCCGGACCCTCAACGAGGCCGGCATCGGCCGCGGGGATCGGGTGGCGATCGTGCTGCCGAACGGCCCCGAGATGGCCAGCGGCTTCATCACCGTCACCAGCACCTGCTCGGCCGCGCCCCTCAACCCGGCTTATCGGGACGAGGAATTTTCCTTTTATCTCTCCGATCTCAAACCCAAGGCCCTGCTCATCCAGGCCGGTTTCGATTCGCCCGCGCGTGACGTCGCCGCCCGCCTCGCCATCCCGCTGATCGAGCTTTCCTCCGATCCCGGCATGCCGGCAGGGCTCTTCCGCCTCGATGCCGGCGCCATGGCGCCGCAAGCCACCGCCCGTCCCGGTCCCGCGGGGGCGGAGGATGAGGCGCTCGTCCTGCACACGTCCGGCACCACGGCGCGGCCGAAGATCGTGCCGCTCACCGGCGCCAACCTGGCCGCCTCGGCGCGGCATATCGGCGCCACGCTCCGCCTCGGCCCGGGCGATATCTGCTTCAACATCATGCCGCTCTTTCACATCCACGGCCTGATCGGCGCCACGCTTTCCTCGCTCGCCGCCGGCGCCACGATTGCCTGCTCCGGCGGCTTCAACGCGATCCGCTTCCTGAGCCAGGCGGAGGAGGTCGGCGCCACCTGGTACAGCGCCGTGCCGACGATGCATCAGGCGATCCTTGGCCGTGCCGAGCGTGAGCGCGAACGCGCCCGGGCGCTGAAGCTCCGCTTCATCCGCTCTTCCTCTTCCTCGCTCCCGCCGCAGGTGATGGCGGCGCTCGAGGAGGTTTTCGGCGCTCCGGTGATCGAGTCCTACGGCATGACCGAGGCTTCCCATCAGATGACGTCGAACCCGCTGCCGCCGGCGCCGCGCAGGCCCGGCAGCGTCGGGCCGGCGGCGGGGCCCGAGGTCGCGATCATGGATGACGCGGGCAATCTGCTGCCGCGCGGCGCGCAGGGGGAGGTCGTGATCCGCGGCCCGAACGTGACCCGGGGCTATGCCGACAATCCCGAGGCCAATGCGAAATCCTTCACGAACGGCTGGTTCCGCACCGGCGATCAGGGAGAGCTTGATGAGGAGGGGTATCTCTGGCTCACCGGCCGGCTCAAGGAGATCATCAATCGCGGCGGTGAAAAGATCAGCCCGCTCGAGGTCGATATCGTGCTGATGGACCATCCGGCCGTGGCCCAGGTCGTCACCTTCGCCATGCCGCATGCGCTGCTTGGCGAGGAAGTGGCTGCGGCCGTGGTCCTGCGGGATGGGCTCACGGTCAGCGAGATCGAGATCCGCGATTTCTGCTCCTCCCGTCTCGCGCCCTTCAAGATCCCCCGCAAGGTATTGTTCATGGAGGAAATCCCGAAAGGGGCGACGGGCAAGCTCCAGCGCATCGGCCTCGCCGAGAAGCTCGGGCTCGTGGATTAACGCTTCATGCCACGCATCTCGGTGTTCGGCGCCGGGGCCATCGGCGGCCTTCTGGCCGCCCGGCTCGAGGCTGCGGGCACGAAAGTCTCGGTGGTGGCGCGCGGCCCGCATCTCGCGGCGATGCGTGCCCATGGCCTCACGCTGGTGAGCGGCGAGGAGCGCTTCACCGTGCAACCCGTGCTCGCGGAGGACCCGCATGAGCTCGGCCCGCAGGATTGCCTCATCCTTACCCTGAAGGCGCACTCCCTCGCGCCGTCCCTGCCGCAGCTCCGCCCCTTGATCGGGCCGGAGACGGTGATCGTCGCCGCGGTCAACGGCATTCCCTGGTGGTACTGCTATGGGTTGCCGCCGCCTTTCACCGATCGCCGCGTCAGATCCGTCGATCCGGACGGTGCGCTATGGAAGGCTCTGCCGCCCTCCCAGACCATCGGCTGCATCATCTATCCGGCCGCCGAGGTCACCGAGCCCGGCGTCGTCCTCCACACCTATGGCGACCGGTTCAGCCTCGGCGAGCCGGATGGCAGGCGCAGCCCGCGGATCGAGCATCTCTCGGAACTCTTGATCGCCGCCGGCTTCAAGGCGCCGGTGCGCCCGCGCCTGCGCGATGAGATCTGGGTCAAGCTCTGGGGCAACATGGCCTTCAACCCGATCTGCACGCTCACCACCGCCACCCTCGATCTCGTGACGACGGACCCCGACACGCGCGAGACCGCGCGGGCGATCATGCTGGAGGGCCAGGCGGTCGCGGAAAAGCTCGGCGTGCGCTTCGCGATCGATGTCGATAAGCGGATCGCCGGCGCGGCCGAGGTCGGTCGCCACAAGCCCTCGATGCTGCAGGATCTGGAGCGCGGCCGCCCGCTCGAGATCGAGGCGCTGCTCGGCGCCGCGGTGGAGATGGGCGGCTGGGTGGGCGAGACGATGCCGCTCTCCCGCGCCCTGCTCGGGCTGGTGCGCCAGCGGGTTCGCATGCGCGATGCGGGGCGAATGGCGGCTCCATGAAGCTCTTCACCGCGCCCCTCAGCCTCTATGGCCGCAAGGTCGAG
Source organism: Acetobacteraceae bacterium (assembly GCA_035509315.1). Taxonomy (GTDB): domain Bacteria; phylum Pseudomonadota; class Alphaproteobacteria; order Acetobacterales; family Acetobacteraceae; genus JAKAWQ01. The sequence goes on from DATJLS010000058.1 coordinate 29,304, forward strand.
ATCGCGCTTCGCGAAAAAACCCTGACCTATGAGCGCGAGATGGTTCCCTTCACCCAGGAAGGCGGATACGCGCCGAAGCATCCGGCCGTGCTGGCGGTCAATCCGAAAGGGCAGGTCCCGGTCCTGTACGACGGCGATCTTGCGCTCTTCGATTCGACCGTGATCCTCGAATATCTGGAGGATGCCTATCCCGAGCCGGCGCTCTATCCATCCGATCCGACGGAGCGGGCCCAATGCCGCCTGCTCGAGCTTTACGCGGACGAGATCCTGAGCGGCGAGGTGCGCCGGCTGATGTATCGCACCGAGGCGCCGGACCCTGATCGGCAAACACGGGCGCGCCGCACCGAGGAGGGCAGGCGGGCGGAGACCGCAATCCGCGCGCATTATCGTTCGCTGGAGGCTCGGCTTTCCGGAAAGCCTTTCTTCTGCGGCGATTTCTCCGTTGCCGATATCGCGCTCTTCGTCGCGGTTCTGTACGCGCGCCGCCTCGGCGGCCCCGGGCCCGAGGAGAGCCCGGCGCTTGCCGCCTGGTACGCGCGGGTCGGGGCGCGGCCGGCGGCGGCGGAGATCGCCGGGGAGATCGCGGCCGCGGACCGCGCCCTTTCCCCACCCCTCTCGCCCTGATCGCACGGTGGAGAAAGGAATGGCCGAGCGGCCGATGCTCGAAGGAAAGGTCGCGCTGGTCACGGGGGCCGGCGGCGGCATCGGCCGGGCGATCGCGGTGGCGATGGCGGACGCGGGCGCCGCCGTGCTGGTCAATGACATCGGCGCCTCGCTCACGGGCACGGGCAACTCGGTGAGCCCCGCCGAGCAGACGAAAGCGATCATTGCGCAGGCCGGGGGCAGGGCCGCCATCAGCACCGATTCTGTTTCAGAATGGAAATCGGCCCGGAAAATCGTCGAGGCCGCGGTCGATTCCTTCGGCCGGATCGATATCGTCGTCAACAATGCCGGCATCCTGCGCGATGCGATCTTCCACCGCATGGCGCCAGAGGACTGGCTCGCCGTCATCGATGTCCATCTCAATGGCAGCTTCTTCGTCAGCCGCGCCGCCGCCGAGCATTTCCGCCGCCAGGAGAGCGGCGCCTATGTGCATATGACGAGCAGCTCGGGCCTGATCGGCAATTTCGGCCAGGCGAATTATTCGGCCGCCAAGCTCGGCATCGCCGCGCTCTCCAAATCGATCGCGCTCGACATGGCGCGCTTTCATATCCGCTCCAATTGCATCTCCCCCTTCGCCTGGAGCCGCATGACCAGCTCCATCCCCGCCGAGACCGAGGCGCAGCAGGCCCGCGTCGCGCGCCTTCAGCAAATGACACCGGAGAAGAACGCGCCGATGGCGGTGTTCCTCGCCTCGGACGCGGCACAGGGCATCACCGGGCAGATCTTCGCCACCCGCCACAATGAGATCGTGCTGATGAGCCAGAGCCGCCCGCTCCGCTCCGTTCATCGCGCCGAGGGCTGGACGCCGGAACGGATCGCCGAATATGCGGCGCCGGCCCTGAAACCCTCCTTCGTCCCGCTCGACCGCAGCGAGGACGTGTTCTCCTGGGACCCGGTCTGACAGCCGTTTTATCCTGTTCTCGCTGTGCCGAAGTCGGTCACCGATTCAGGCTTTCGATCCGCTAGTGACGCGCAGGCGCTCAAGCTCGTGGCTGAAGGCCGCGCGCAATGAGGCCCGCTCCTCCTCGGGAAGCCAATTGGCCATATTGTAGAAGAGGAGCGCGTTCACCCGGGATCGTTGTTCGTCCCAAGGCATTCGCGTCGCTTCCTGCGCGATAGACAGCAAGGCGTGAAGGCGCCCGAGGACCTCGTCGCGTGAGGGCTCGGCGATAACAGGCTGCCGCCCATCGAAGAGGTTGGCCTGTGTGCCGAATGATCGAATCGAATCAGCTACCATCATGCTCTTCTACTGCAATCAGTCGCGACGCGGAGTCAGAAGGTTAATTCTTCCTCGATCTTGCGATCGGCATTAAAAATCTTGCGCGAGACTTTAACGCGCGGATCATCGTAGATTTCGCGAAGCGCTGCAATCACGTCGTCACCGCGCAGTGTCAGTGCGGCGATGCGATCAAGGAACGTTCTGTCTTCGTCCGAGATGGCTTCGGTCGGTCCCGGCATCATTCCCCAGACGTCCCAAGGCAGCATCTCGACACGGTTGAGCGAAGCGAGGTCGCGGATGAGGTTTTGCGCGATCCACCACAGGCCTTGCTCTTTGATGATTGACAGGCCGAAGAGGTCCGGATCAGCGTGGCCTGCGCGGCACTGTTGCCAGGCATCGCCTGCGAGGATGAAGCGGTCATGCGGCACATCGGTGGGATCGAAGTCCACTCGGAAGATCCTCTGCTGCACCTCGTCGAGTTGCGCGTCGACGAGAACCCAGCGACGCTCGGCCGCGTTCCAGTACTCGGCAACCCAGTGATCTTCGAAACGGCCTGGGTTGAAGTATGTACCGAACCCGCAGCGCGGCCGGGCGGGCACGCCCTGTTCGCGTAGGATCGCGGCAATGAAACTCGAGAAGTGCCAGCACACGCAGGGCATGCGCTCCGCTGGCGCACGAGTCTCGCGTAGCGGTTTCGCGTCGCGCTTCTCGATTTCCTCGATCATCCGGGCAACAGGACGGATGTTTGCAAGGTCGCGCGTCTCGTTGGAAAGCTTCAGCTCGTAAAGCCACGGTGCAATGTCGCGATGGATCAGCACTCCTTGAGCGAGCTCGCACAACGATGCGATGCGATGGGGCAAATCCCGCAATGCAGGCGATGCGTCGCCAACGCCATTCATTGGGCCATTTACCAGATAAAAATCTTGAGCCCGCACCAGCCTGCTCCTCCCCTATTGATCCGGTCCGTCGCTCCTTCTCAACAATTATTATGTCGTGTTGGCCGCGACGCAAGGGAACCACAATGAACCGCGGAGCCGCGAACAATAGGCAACTCGAAACGATGCATTGTTTGTGTTGAATGGCCGCTCCCGCCCTTAATCACCCAAAGCTATCCAGTCTTTACCCTCGGTCGAGCGTCCGATTGCAGCGCCTCTCGACCCGAAAGCGGGCCGGCACACCCGCCCAAGTCGGCCACTAAGCCCCCGCGCGAGGACAACCTTCAGTTGAGTTGATTACACCCTACTAGGCCGCTGCCGAGACCTATTACCAACCCTATGAACTGATATGTGAGACATCGCATTGCACCTCTGAACCCAGAGTTCTAATGACTGCCGCATGATCTCGGCGGGACAGATGCGGGCTGCCCGGGCGCTGCTCGGCATCGACCAGAAGCGGTTGGCCGAGCTCTCGGGTCTTTCCCTCCCCACCATCCAGCGGATGGAGGGGAGGGAGGGGGTGATCCGCGGCCAGGTCGAATCCCTGATGAAGCTCGTCTCCGCGCTGGACCTCGCCGGCGTCGAGCTGATCGGCGAGGGCGCCGCGAGCCCGGACGGCGGCCGCGGCGTTCGCCTCGTCCACCGCGCCCCGTGATCCTCGTCCTTCTCGCCGGCACCGCGGTGCTGCTGGCCCTCGCGCTCGCCGGTGCGGTGGTGAAAGGGCAGGGGCGATCCCTCTACGCCATCGCCTCCTTCGTCGCGTTTCTCTCCGCGATCCTCGCCCTCGTTTCGCTGCCGGCGCGCCCCGAGACACTCGTCCTTCCGCTCGGGCTGCCCTGGCTCGGCTGGCATTTCCGGCTTGATCCGCTCTCCGCTTTCTTTCTCCTCGTCGTCGATCTCGGCGCCGCCTCGTCGAGCCTCTTCGCCATCGGCTATGGCCGGCATGAGGCGGAGCCCGGCCGCGTGCTGCCCTTCTTTCCGCTCTTTCTCGCCGCGCTTCAGCTCGTCGTCCTCGCCGCCGACGCCTTCTCCTTCCTCTTCTCGTGGGAGCTGATGTCGCTCGCCTCCTGGGCGCTCGTGCTCGTGCAGCATCGCGACCGCGAAAGCATCCGGGCGGGCTATGTCTATCTCGTGATGGCCCTGCTCAGCGGCCTCGCCCTGCTCCTTTGTTTCGGCCTGCTCGCCGGGGCCTCCGGTTCCTACGCATTCTCCGCCATGCGCCTCGCCCATCCCGCGCCCGGCCTCGCGGTGCTGGCGCTGCTGCTCGCCCTGATCGGCACGGGCGCGAAGGCCGGCCTCGTCCCGCTCCATGCCTGGCTGCCGCTCGCGCATCCGGCCGCGCCGAGCCAGGTCTCCGCGCTGATGAGCGGGGTGATGACGAAGGTCGCGGTCTATGCCTTTCTCCGCATCGCCTTCACGCTTCTCCCCATCCCCCCGGCCTGGGCCGGCCTTCTCGTAACAGCGCTCGGCGGCATCACCGCCGTGCTCGGCGTGCTTTATGCGCTGATGCAGCATGATCTGAAGCGCCTGCTCGCCTATCACACGGTCGAGAATATCGGGATCATCTTCATCGGCATCGGGCTTGCCATGGTCTTTCGCGCCGCCGGCGGCGAAGAGGCCGCGGCCGCGCTCGCGCTCACCGCCGCGCTCTTTCACGTTCTCAATCACTCGCTCTTCAAGAGCCTGCTCTTCTTCGGCGCCGGCGCGGTCGATCGGGCGACGGGCACGCGGGACATGGAACGAGGGGGCGGCCTGATCCATCGCATGCCGCAGACGGCCTTCTTCTTCCTGATCGGCTGCGCGGCCATCTCCGCGCTGCCGCCGCTCAACGGCTTCGTCTCCGAATGGCTCACCTTCCAGGCGATTCTGCTGGGGCCGGGCCTTCCCGCGTGGGGCCCGAAAATCATCATCCCGGTGGCCGGCGCGCTGCTCGCGCTCGCCGCGTCGCTTGCCGCCGCCTGCTTCGTGAAAGCCTTCGGCATCACCTTCCTCGGCCGCCCGCGCTCCAGGGAAGCCGCCGAAGCGGCCGAGACCGATCGCTTCTCGCTTTCGGCCATGGGCATTCTCGCCGTGCTCTGCTTCCTCGCCGGCATTTTTCCCGCCGCGGTGATCAATGCATTCGCCCCGGTCAGCCGCGCGCTGCTCGGCGCGGCGATGCCCGGCCAAAGCCATCTTCCCTGGGGGACCATCATTCCCGTCGCCGCCGCCCGCAGCTCCTATGACGGGTCCGCCATCTTCCTTCTCATCCTGGCCGTCACGGTTCTTGCCGTCGCCGGCGCGCGCCGCCTCGCCGCCCACGCGGTGCGCCGCGCGCCGGCGTGGGATTGCGGCTTCCCTGATCCGCGCCCCGTGACGCAATACACGGCCACGAGCTTCGCCGAGCCGATCCGGCGCGTCTTCGGCCCGATCATTTTCGGCGCCGCCAGCATCGTGCGCATGCCGCCGCCGGGCGCGACCGCGCCCGCCGAGATCGAGACCGCGCTGCACGACCGGCTCTGGGAAATCTTCTACGATCCCGTTGCCGCCGCCGTGGCGCGTCTCGCCGATGCCGCCAACCATCTCCAGTTTCTCACGATCCGCCGCTATCTCTTCTTCGTCTTCGCCGCACTCGTCATGCTTCTTTTCGCGCTCGCGCTTCAGCGATGATCGGCCCCTCGATGATTGGTTCGGTCGCGATCGAGGCGGTGCAGATGGGCTTCGTCCTGCTTGCCGCGCCCGGCCTTGTCGGAATCGTCCGCGCGGTCAAGGCGCGCCTCTTGCGCCGGGAAGGCCCGCCGCTCATCCAGCCCTATCGCCAGCTCGCCCGCCTGCTCGGCAAGGAAGTCGTGCTGGCGCACAATGCCTCCTGGCTCTTCCGCACCGCGCCCTATCTCATCCTCGCGCTGACCTGGGCGGCGGCCTCGGTGGTGCCCACCTTTTCCACCCACATCATCTTCGCCCGCCTCGGCGATCTCATCGTCATCACGGCACTTCTCGGCGCCGCGCGCTTCCTTCTCGCCCTCGCCGGTCTCGATATCGGCACGAGCTTCGGCGGCATCGGCGCAAGCCGGGAGGTGATGTTCGCCTCGCTCGCCGAGCCCGCGATGCTGATGATCGTGGTGACGCTCGCGATCGCCGCGGGCTCGACCCAGCTTTCCTCGATCGCCGCCTTCATGCTCTCTCCCGCTCTCGGATTGCGCATTTCCCTGGCATTCGCCCTCATCGCGCTCGGGATCGTGGCACTTGCCGAGAACGGGCGCATCCCGTTCGACAATCCCGCGACCCATCTCGAGCTCACCATGGTGCATGAGGCGATGGTGCTCGAATATTCCGGGCGCCATCTGGCGATGATCGAGCTTGCCGCCGCGCTCAAGCTCCTTCTCATGATCTCGATCATCGTCTGCATCTTTTTCCCCTTCGGCCTCGGCGGCATGGGGGCGGCGGGTTTCCTGACGGGCCTCGCGAGCTATGCCGCGAAGCTCGGCATCGCCGCGGTCCTGCTCGGCATCTTCGAGGTCTCGATCGCCAAGATGCGCATCTTCCGCGTGCCCGAGCTTCTCGGTGCCGGCCTCATGCTCGGGTTGCTCGCGACACTCCTTCTCTATGTCTCCCGGAGTCTCTGACAATGGGGCTCGGCTTCGATATCGCGCATATGCTCGCCGGCCTGATGGTGCTCGCGAGCCTTCTTCTGCTCTATCAGGACCGTCTTACCGCGCTGATCAACGTGCTGCGCCTGCACGGCCTCATCCTCGCCCTCGCGGTGGCCTGGCAGGCGCATATCCAGTCCGCGCCGGAGCTGTTCGTCTCCGCCGCGATCGCGCTTCTCGTCAAGGCGCTGGTCATCCCGGGCGCGCTCGACCGCATCGTGGAGCGGCTCGGCATCCATCGCAGCGTCGAGACGGTGGGCGGCATCGGGCTCACCATGTTCGCCGGCATGGCGCTCGTCGCCCTTTCGCTCCGCGTCATGCTGCCCGTCACGGCGGGGGCCGATCCGGTTTCGCGGCAGGATATCGCGCTCGCGCTTTCCGTCGTCCTGATCGGGCTTCTCGTCATGGTCACGCGGCGCAATGCCCTGGGCCAGGTCGCGGGCTTCCTCTCGCTCGAGAACGGGATCGACCTCGCGGCCGCGGGCGCGCGCGGCATGCCGCTCGTCGTCGAGCTCAGCGTCGCTTTCTCGGTGCTGATTGCCTTCATCGTGATCGGCATCTTCCTCTTCCGCATCCGTGAGCGGTTCGACACGGTCGATCTCGCCGCCCTCGAAGCCTTTCGCGGGGAACGGCGATGATCGCGCTCGCCGCCGTGCTCGGCGTGCCGCTCGCCGCCGCCTTCCTTCTCTCCTTCATCGCCGGTTATCGGCTCTCCGCGCGCATCAACGGGCTCGCAAGCTTCGTGAGCTTCGCCGGCTCGCTCCTCTTCCTCGTCCATCGCCCCGCGCCAGGCGCGCTTTTCCTGGTCGATGACCTCAACATCGTCTTCATCGTTCTCAATTGCTTCGTGGGCTTCACGACGAGCCTCTTCAGCGCCGGCTATATCGGCCATGAGCTGGAGAGCGGAAAGCTCACGCCGGCCTCTCTTCGTTTCTATTACGCAATGTACCAGCTGATGCTCTTCTGCATGAGCCTCGCCCTGATCGCGGCGAATATCGGGCTGATGTGGGTCGCGGTGGAGCTCGCGACCCTCTCCACCGTGATGATGGTCGGCATCTACCGCACGCATGAGGCGATCGAGGCGGCCTGGAAATATTTCATCCTCGGCAGCGTCGGCATCGCGCTCGCGCTTTTCGGCACGATCCTCGTCTATCTTGCCGCCCATCCCGTGATCGGAGAGGGGGCTCAGGGCATGCTCTGGACCGCGCTCCTCGCGCATGCGTGGAAATTCGATCCCGCGCTGCTCGATACCGCCTTCGTCTTTCTCCTGCTCGGCTACGGCACCAAGATCGGCCTCGTGCCGATGCATGCCTGGCTGCCGGATGCGCATGCCGAGGGCCCGACCCCGATCTCCGCCGTGCTCTCGGGCCTGCTTCTCAATGTGGCGCTCTATGCGCTGCTGCGCTTCAAGATCCTGCTCGCCGCCTGTCCCGGCGCCATCGCGCCCGGGCCGCTGATGATCGCGCTCGGCCTCGCCTCGACCCTGCTCGCCGCGCTGATGCTCTACCGCAGGCGCGATATCAAGCGTCTCTTCGCCTATTCCTCGATCGAGCAGATGGGCATCATCGTCTTCTCCTTCGGCGTCGCGGGCCCGCTCGGCAATCTCGCCGGCCTTCTGCAAATGACCATGCACAGCCTCACCAAATCGGCGATCTTCTTCTCGGTCGGCCATGTCGCGCAGGTGAAGGGAACCCAGCGCATGGCCGAGATGGGCGGCCTCACCGAATCCCATCCGCTGCTCGGCTGGACGCTCGTCGCCGGCGTCATCGCCATCGCGGGGCTTCCGCCCTTCGGCCTCTTCACGAGCGAATTTCTCGTCGTGAGCTCGAGCTTTTCGCGCGCGCCGCTGCTCACTGCCATTCTCGTGCTTGGCTTGCTTCTCTCCTTCGGCGCGCTCTTGCTCCGCCTCGGCAAAATCGCCTTCGGCCCGGTGCGGGGAGAGACCGCGCCGGTGCGTGCCTCGAGCGCGCCGATCTTCGCCCATCTTGCCCTCGTCCTCACCGCCGGCCTCTGGCTGCCGCCGCCTTTGGTCGCCTGGTTCCGCCATGCGGCCTCGCTGCTCGGATGAGCGCCTGGCAAGAAGCGGGGCAGAGGCTCGCGGCGGGCGAGGCGAGCCTCGTCTCGCTCTGGGCGGATGGGCTGCGGGCGCGGCTCGCGCTCCTTTCCGGCGCGGAGGTCGGGATCCTCGATCATCCGGCGCCGGGCGGGCGCTATCCCTCTCTCGGCCGTCTCCATCCCCCCGCGCTCAGGCTCGAGCGCGCGCTCGCCGAATCCTCCGCGCTCGTGCCCGAGGGCCTGCCCGATACGCGTCCTTGGCTCCTCCACGGCGCCGAGGCGGCGTCCTATCCGTTCCTGCCGGCGGAAGGCGAGCATCTGCACCAGATCCCCGTCGGCCCAGTGCATGCCGGGATCATCGAGCCCGGGCATTTCCGCTTCACCTGCGCGGGCGAGACGATCGTTCGCCTTGAAGAACGTCTCGGCTATGTCCATCGCGGTGTCGAGGCGCTGATGGAAGGGAAGACGCCGGAGGAAGCCGCGCCGATCGCCGCCCGCATCTCCGGGGACAGCGCGGTCGCCTACGCGATCGCCTTCGCCCGCGCGGTCGAATCCGCGCTCGGCATCCTGGCGCCGCCGCGCGCGCTCCGGCTCGCTTCCCTGATGGCGGAGCTTGAGCGGCTCGCCAATCATCTCGGCGATATCGGCGCGATCTGCAATGATGCCGCCTTCGCCCTCATGCTCGCGCATTGCGGAATGCTGCGTGAACGCGTCGTGCGCGCCGCCTTCTTCAGCTTCGGGCATCGGCTGATGATGGACCGCATCCTTCCGGGCGGCGCTGCCACCGATCTTTCCGCGGAGGGCACCGCGCATCTGCGCGCGCTCGTCGCGGAGATCGGGGAGAAATTCCCGCGCCTCCTTTCTCTCTATGATCGCACCGCCTCGCTGCAGGACCGCACGGTCGGCACGGGCATCCTTCGCCCTGATCTCGCGCGGCTCTGGGCCGCCGGCGGCTTCATCGGCCGCGCCTCGGGGCGGGATTTCGACGCCCGTCGCCTCTATGCGCCTTATGATTCGCTCAGCTTTTCCGTTCCCGTGCGCGGTGAGGGCGATGTCGATGCGCGGCTCCGGATCCGTGCCGCCGAGATCACGGAAAGCCTCGGCCTCATCACGCAAATTCTCGATGATCTGCCCTCCGGCCCCGTCCGATCGGCGCTTCCCGAAGGCTCCGGCGAGGGGTTTGCCCTGATCGAGAGTTTTCGCGGCGATGTCTTTCTCCATGTGCGCCTGGAGGCTGGCCGCATCGCGCGCTGCCATGCGCGCGACCCCTCCTGGTTTCAATGGCCGCTTCTGGAAGCGGCGATCGCCGGCAACATCGTCGCCGACTTTCCCCTCTGCAACAAATCCTTCAACTGCTCCTATGCGGGCCACGATCTCTGATCATGCTGCGCACGCTGCTTGAGGGCTTCCGCCAGCCCGTCACCGAAGCCTTGCCGACCGATCCGGAATTCGCCGAGCTTGCGAAGAAGCTCTCGCGGGAGACACGGCGGCGTCTCGGCCGCAGCCTCGCCATCCGCGAGGTCGATGCCGGCTCCTGCAACGGGTGCGAGCTCGAGATCAACGCGCTCGCCAATCCCTTCTATGATCTTGAGCGGTTCGGCCTTTCCTTCGTCGCTTCGCCGCGCCACGCCGATGTGCTGCTGGTCACCGGCCCGGTCACGCGCAATATGCGCGAGGCGCTGTTGCGCACCTACGAAGCGACACCGGCGCCGAAATGGGTCGTCGCCGCCGGCGATTGCGCGTCCGGCTGCGGGGTCTTCGCGAAAAGCCCGGCCTGTCTCGGCGCGGTCTCCGCGGTGATCCCGGTCGATCTCGCCATTCCGGGCTGCCCGCCCACGCCGGCGCGGCTGCTTGCCGCCCTGCTCGCGCTCCTCGGCAACAATTGACGCGAAACGGGTACGGTTTTCTCCCGGGGTCAACCCCTTGCAATGCGGCGTTACGTCGCCAATCAAACAAGAATCCGACCGGACCTTGCGCAAGGGAGGAGGAACCGAAGTGAGCCGAGCCTTTGTCCGCGAACCTGACGCCGAGACACCGCCCGAGCCGCTGGCGGAGATTCCCCTGCCGCCGCCGCCGAACCCGGTCACGAGGCGCGGCCTCGCCCTGATCGAGGCGATGGTGTCCGCTCTCGGGGAACGCCTGGCCCGCGTGCCGCCCGAGGAACAGGCCGAGACGGCCGAGCTCCGCCGCCGGCTCCGTTACTGGACGGCCCGGCGCGCGACGGCCCAGCTCACCGCCCCGCCTTCCGACCCGGAGGAGGTGGGGTTCGGCTCGCGCGTCAAGCTCGCCTGGCCCGGAAGGGGCGAAGTCAGCCTCGAGATCGTGGGCGAGGATGAGAGCGATCCCTCCGCCGGCAAGGTGAGCTGGCGCGCGCCCACCGCCGCCGCCCTCATCGGCAACGGCAAGGGGGACAGCGTCGACGCTCCGATCAGCAGCCCGATCGGCGGGAAGACAAGGCCGCTCCGCATCCTCGCCGTGGACAATCGCGGTTGACCGCACCGCCGCGCGGCCGCCGCGCGGTCTTCCGCTCTGCCCTGGCCGGGATCGCTTCCTCAGCCCTTCCCGGTCTTCCCGCTCCCTCCATGGCGGCCTCCGCCTCCGGTCATCACGCGCCGGACGTGCCGGCAAGCTTCATCGGCCTCAGTTATGAGACGAGCGAGCTCCTCGGCACACGGCTTTCGCCCGGGAACAGCGATCTCGTGGCGCTCTGCCGTCGGCTCGGCACGGAAGGCGTGCTCCGGCTCGGCGGCAATTCGAGTGACCGCGCCCGCGCCCACCCGGGCCCGGCCGCCATTGGCCGGCTGGCCGGTTTTCTCCGCGCCACGGGCTGGTCGCTGATCTACGGGCTCGATCTCGGCAACGGCACGAAGGCGGAGGCGGCTCAGGAGGCCGAAATGGTGGCCGAGGCCGCCGGCCCGGCGCTGATTGCGTTTCAAATCGGCAATGAGCCCGATATCTTCACGCCCCGGCTCCGTCCGCGCGGCTGGTCCATCCCCGATTATCTCGCCCAATGGCATGGTTTCGCGGAGGCAGTGCGGCGCCGCGTGCCCGCCGCCCGCTTCGCCGGCCCCGATATCGCCGGCATCGGCTCCTGGATGAAGCCTTTCGCCGTCCATGCCGATCCCCGTCCGGTTCTGCTCACGCGCCATTTTTACCCCGAGGGGCCGGGCTATAGCCCCGCCGTCACCATCCCGCGGCTGATGGCCTCGGGGAGTGGGTTGGCCGAGGCGATGGCCTGGGCCGAGCAGGCGGCGCGCGCTTCGGGTCTCCCGCCTCTTGGCCTTCCACTGCGCATGACCGAAACAAACTCGGTCTATGAGGGCGGGCGGTTCGGCGTCAGCGACACGCTCGCCGCCGCTGCCTGGGGCGCGAACATGATGTTCCGCCTCGCCGCGGCCGGCTGGGTCGGGGTCAATTTCCACACCATCGCCGGAAGCGCCTATACGCCGCTCGGCGCGGAGACGGGCGGGCTCTCCATCGCCCGCCCGCTCTATTACGGCATGCTTTTTTTCGCCGCGGCGCGCGCCCGCCATGTCGCCCCGGCCGCCCTTCGCGATTCCCCTGCCCCTGTCGCGGCATACGCGATCGAAGGGACCGATTCGCATCGGCGCCTCGCGCTTATCAATATGAGTCCGGAACGATCTGCGCGAATGGCGCTCCCCGTGGCGCAAGGCGCCAGCGTCCTCCGTCTCACCGCGCGCTCGCCCGCCGCCACGTCCGGTGTCACGCTCGGCGGCGCCCAGGTCGCAAATGATGCCGCATGGCATCCACGCGTGGAGCGTCTCGCCGCGAATGGCGTGGTCGCGCTCCCGCCCTGCAACGCCGTTCTCGTCACCGAAAGGTAAGCCGCCTTTCCGCGCATGGCGTGAGCTGCGATGATCCCGCGCGGGAACGATGTGGCGTGGGATCGGCGGATGACATTCTGGCACGGAGAAGCGTTCGGTGCCACCGCACGGGACGAAACACGGTTCCTGCGTGGGAACGGAAATTATCTTGACGATATGAGGCTGGAGGGCGAAGCCCATGGCTATGTGCTCCGCTCCCCTCACGCCCATGCGCGCGTTCGCGGCATCGATTGCGCAAAGGCATTTCAGGCCGAAGGCGTCCTCGCCGTCCTGACCGCGTCCGATCTCGCCGGCATCGTCCGTCCGCTCGGTTGCGTTATGGAACTGACATCTTGCGATGGCACGAAGCGCAAGGAAGCGGATCGCGTCATTCTCGCCGCCGATCGGGTCCGCCATGTGGGCGATGGCGTGGCCTTCATCGTCGCGAAAACCCTGGCGCAGGCGCGCGCCGCCGCGGACCTCGTCACCGTCGATTATGAGCCGCTTCCGCCCGTCATCGTGCCAAGCCAGGGCGCGAACGGGGTTCCGGCAAGCGCAGTCCCCATCTGGCCGGAAGCGCCTGACAATATCTGCTTCGACTGGCGCTTCGGCGATGCGGAGTCCTGCCGTCGCTTCTTCGCGGAAGCGGCGCATGTCGTGCGGATCAGGCTCCGCAATCCCCGCATCATCGTCAATGCGATCGAGCCGCGCGCGGCAATCGGCGCTTTCGAAGCGGAAAGCGGCCGCTTCACCCTGATCGCCAATACCCAGGGACCGCATTTCGTCCGCCGCGTGCTGGCCAAGGCCTTCAATCTGCCAGAGACAGAGCTTCGCGTCGTCACGCCCAATGTCGGCGGTGGCTTCGGCTCGAAGATCTTCGCCTATCCCGAGCAGGCGCTGGTGCTTTTTGCAGCCCGCGCGCTCGGCCGCCCGGTCCGCTGGACCGCGAGCCGGAGCGAAGCCTTCCTCTCCGATACCCAGGGCCGCGACCATCTGACCGAGGCCGCGCTTGCGCTCGATGAAAGCGGCCATTTCCTCGCACTTTCGGTCAATGCCACCGTCAATCTCGGCGCCTATCTCTCGCAATATGCGCCCCTCACCGCCACGGGTGTCGGCGCGCCGGTGCAGGCCGGAGCGTACCAATTCCGGGCGATCGAGATCGGTGTGCGCGGCGTTTTCACCAACACCGCGCCGGTCGATGCCTATCGCGGCGCCGGGCGGCCGGAAGCAACCTATGCGCTCGAGCGCGTGATCGACCGTGCCGCGCGCGTGCTCGGCATCGGCGCAGCCGAGCTGCGCGCGCGCAATCTTCCCTCAAGCCGGGAAGAAAGCGTGGTCGCGGCGACCGGGCTTGCCATCGATGGCGGCCGCTTCCTCGACAATCAGGTCCGCTGTCTCGCCGCCGCGGATCATGCGGGCTTCGCCGCGCGCAGGGAAGAGAGCGCGCGGCGCGGCCTCAAGCGCGGCTTCGGCTTCGCGAATTATCTCGAATCCAATGGCGGGCTTGCGGTCGCGAAGATGATCGAGCCCGACCATCTTCCGGTCGAGAGCACGGCTCTTCGCTTCGGCCGGGACGGCACGCTCCGCATCACCATCGGCACGCAATCGACCGGGCAGGACCATGGCACCCCGCTGGCGCGCTATGCCGCGAAGAGCTTCGGGCTCGGGCCCGAAGCGGTCATCGTGTGCGAGGGCGACAGCCATTCCCTTGCGCGCGGGGGCGGTACCGGCGGCTCCAAATCGCTGTTGACGAGCTCGGTCGCGATCGAGCAGGCGGTCCACGATGCCATCGCCCGCGGCCGCGCGCTGCTTGCGAAACAATGGCGAATCCCCGAAGCGGATACCCTCTTCGAGAATGGCGTCTTCGCCCGCAAAGGCTCGAATGAGACCACGAGCATCGCCGAGATCGCGGCTTCGTTTCCGGGCATGCTCGATGGCGAATCGCACGGCGTCCTGCACCATGGAAGCGCCGCCAATGGCTGCCATGCCTGCGAGCTGGAGATCGACCCCGAAACGGGCGAGGTCCGCATCCTTCGCTACACGGCGGTCGATGATTTCGGGCAGGTGGTCAATCCGGGCGCGGTGCGCGGGCAGGTGCAGGGTGGCGTCGCCCAGGGCATCGGCCAGGCGCTGCTGGAGCATACGGTCTATGATCCCGTGACCGGCCAGCTCCTCAGCGGCACGCTGCTCGATTATGCGCTGCCGCGCGCCTGTTCCGTGCCGGGCGTGGCCTGGACCGACAATGGCCTCGTATCGCGGACCAATATCTTCGGCGCCAAGGCCTGCGGCGAAGCCGGCGCCGCCGCCGCGCCGCCGGCCATCATGAACGCCATCGTCGATGCGCTCGCGGATTGTCCCCGCATCGGGGACCTGCAGATGCCGGCACGCCCCGCCGACATCTGGCGCCTCATTCATGCCGCGTCCTGATCCGGTTCCTGGCTGCGATCTCAGGTCCGATTTCGGCTGGCCGCGGCGCGCGCGCCTCCTGCTCGCCGATCTTTTCGTCTTCGATCCGCAACGGCTCGGCTGGCGGCTCGCGATCCGCACCATGATCGGGCTTCTCGTTCCCATGGAGCTCGCGCATCTCCTCGCGATGCCGGCACTCACCTGGGTCGGGATCGGCGCCTATCTCGTGGCGATCGGGGACTCGACGGATGACGGGGACCGCCAGCAGACCCTGCGGCTGGTGATGGGCTCCGTCCTTGGCGGGCTCGCGCTCGCGAGCGGCGTTCTCGCCGGCGCCGCGCTCGTCCTCGCCGTCATCCTCATGGTGTTCTGGGGCATGCTTGCCGGGCTGATCGGCGTCTATGGCAATGCTTTCGCAACGATGGGTTTGCCGATCGCCTGGGCCTATGTCGAGCTAGGCCTGCCTATTCACGATCATTCGCTCGCTTCGGCCGCGCGGTTCGGTGCCCTCTTCGCGCTCGGCGGCGCCATCACCCTGGTCTGCACCGCGCTCTTCCGGATCGCCGGTCCCTATGCGCCGCTCAAGCGCCAGACCGAAGCCTGCTTCCGTGCCGTCGCTTCCTATCTCGACAAGGTCGCGAACGGGCGAGAGGATGATCCGCGCGCCCTCATCTCGTCGGAGACGAATGTGCGCGCGACGATCGCCGAGGCCCGCCGCATCGCGGGCGCGCTCCGCCGCGGCCAGCATGGCTGGAGCCTCATCGCCCAGCGCCTTCTGGTGCTGATCGAGATCGCCGAGCGGCTCTTCGCGCTCGCGGCCTTGCTGCGCGAAGGGGCCGGCCTTGCCTCCATCCCGTCTCCATCGCTCGCGTTTTTCGCCGATTGCACGAGAGAGGTTGCGGATGCGCTCTCGGTTCCGCTGAAAGCCGAGACGCTGCGCTTCGCGCTGGCCAGGCTCGATCGCGTGACGGCGCGCGGGGAAGAGGCCGCGGATATCGCCGGGCAGGCTCGTCAGCGGATGGCCGTGGCGCTCGCGCATGCGATCCGGATCACGCTCGGCGATGAGATGCCGGAGCCCGTGCCCGCCCCGCCATCCCCCTCCGCGGCCAGCGGGCTCTCCGCATGGCTCGCGCCGCTGGCCCAATGCCTCGATCAGTGCCTCGATCCCGAATCGGTCGTGGCGCGGCACGCGCTCAGGTTCGGCATCGTCGCCGCCGTCGCCGTCATCATCTTCCGGTTCTTTCCGTCGCCCTTCGGCTATTGGATTCCGCTCACGGTGACGGTCGTGCTGAAACCCTATGCCGGGGCCACGCTCGCGCGCACGGTCCAGCGCATTATCGGCACGGGGGCAGGAATCCTCGTGAGCGCGGCGCTCATGCCGTTCCTTGCGGGCCCAGAGGCGGAGCTTGCCGCCGTCTTCATCTTCTTTTTCTGCATGATGCTGGTCCTGCCGTTCAATTACAGCCTGGCGATCTTCTTCCTCTCCGCCGGCCTCATTCCCTTCGAGCATTTCCTTTCGCCGGATCTCGCAAGGAATGTCGCGCTGTTGCGGCTGGCCGGAACCTTCATCGGCGCGGTGCTGGCGATCGTCGGCGGCCATCTCCTCTGGCCGAGCTTCGAGCGCAAGACCTTGCCGGTTCTCTTGAAATCGAGCATCGCATCGATGGCGGTCTATGCCGATCGGGTCCTGGCGAAATCGGATCCGGCGTCCTTCGAGGAAGCGCATCGCCTGGCCGGGCGCGATACCACCAATCTCCAGGCCGCGATCCAGCGCTCCGCGAGCGAGATCGGCGGGAATGCGGAGATGATGGCCGCCTCGGCGCTCGCCGCTTCCGCCTTGCAGCGTCTCTTCATCAGCCTCAATGCGGTGGCGACCGCCGTGCCCGAAACGGCCGCGCCGGCAATGGAAGGATTTCGCAAGGCGCTGGTTGCCGTGCTCCGGAGCCTCACGGCAAACGGTGATGGTTTTGCCGATCCCGGGACCGATCTCGGGGCCGGTGCCGCCGCTTCCGGATTTCTCGGCTACGAGCTCGGCCGCATGGCATCGCAAGTCGCTCTGCTTCGCATCGCGCTTGGCCGGCTCTCAAATCGACGGGCCTAGAGCGAATTGCGTTTGCACGGGCTCACGCAATCCGCTCTTCATGTTTGTTTTGCAAGCATCTTCACGCGATCAGCCGATTCCACCTGATCGCGATCTGCTCTAGAAAGGAACGCGTGGAATGCAGCGAAGGCGAACGGTCATCGCAACAGGCTTCGCGCTGCTTGCCGCGCGCGTGGCGCGCGCCGCCGCGCCGCCGCCCACGCTTTCGCCCGGCGTGCTCCGCATCGGCACCTATTTCGTCAACCCGCCCTTCGAATTCATCGAGAACGGCAAGGAGGTCGGGTACGAGGTCGATCTGATGGATGAGATCGCCGAGCGGCTCGGGCTCGCGCCACGCTATGTCGATACCCGTTGGGAGACGATCCTCAGGGAGATGCAGGCGCACCGCTATGACTGCATCGTCGGCGGCATCACCATCACGAAGGCGCGGGAACGGATGCTCGCCTGGTCCGCCCCGTACATGACGACGACGCTGAGCCTCGTCGTGAACGCGGCGAAGACGCCGGACATCACCGGCCTCGCCCAAATGAAGAGCGCGACGGTCGGCGTGCAGGCGGCGACCACGGATGAGGATGTGGCGATCGCCATGCGGAAGAAGGGCGAGATCGGCGGCGTCAAAATCTATCCTTTCGACCGGATCGCGGATGCGATGACCGATCTCGAAGCCGGGCGCATCACCGCGGTGATGAAGGTCGCACCGGTCGCCGCCTATTTCGCCCGCCGGATGCCCGGGCTCAGGATCGCAGCTCAGGTGCCGGACGATCCGCAGCCGCTCGGCATCGGTTTTGCGAAGAACGAGCCGGTGCTGGAAGCCGCGGTGAACGATGCGCTCGCCTCGATGCGCGCGGATGGCACGCTGGCGAAGCTTGCCAAACGCTGGGGCGTTCCGGCCTGAACAGCATCGGCTTCCCACGCCGGGGCATCAACCCCGGTTTCTTGGTCCGGTCGGGAATCTCCGGCATAAAAGGGAAGAACAGGCGCAGGAGAGCTTGCCATGGCCACGATGACGATCGCCGATCTCGTTGCGGCGACGCTGGCGAGCGCCGGCGTGCGGCGCATCTGGGGCGTGACGGGCGACAGCCTCAACGGGCTCAATGACAGTCTGCGCCGGCTCGGCACGATCGCCTGGATGCATATGCGCCATGAGGAGGCGGCCGCGTTCGCCGCCGGCGCCGAGGCGGCGGTGACCGGCAAACTCGCGGTCTGCGCGGGAAGCTGCGGGCCGGGCAATCTCCATCTGATCAACGGATTGTTCGATTGCCATCGGAGCCATCAGCCGGTGCTCGCGATCGCGGCGCACATCCCCTCCTCGGAGATCGGACTTTCCTATTTCCAGGAGACGCATCCGACCTCCCTGTTTCGCGAATGCAGCCATTATGTCGAACTCGTATCGAATCCAGAACAGATGCCGAATGTGCTGCGCACGGCGATGCTGAGCGCCATTCACCGCAAGGGCGTGGCGGTGATCGTGCTGCCGGGCGATGTGGCGCTGAAGCCGGCACCGGATGGCGCGACATCGCGGCGGATCGAGACCGCGCCGGCCACGGTGGTGCCGGGAGAGCGCGAGCTCGATCGGCTGGCGGAGCTTCTCAACGGCTCGGGCGCGGTCACGATCCTCTGCGGCAGCGGCTGCGAAGGCGCGCATGACGAGGTGGTGGCGCTCGCCGGCGCGCTCGCTTCCCCCGTGGTGCATGCGCTGCGCGGCAAGGAGCATGTCGAGTGGGGGAATGAATTCGATGTCGGGATGACCGGGCTGATCGGGTTCAGCTCCGGCTATCACGCCATGGGCTCCTGCGACACGCTGCTGATGCTCGGGACGGATTTTCCCTACCGGAACTTCTATCCCGGGAATGCGAAGGTGGCGCAGATCGATCTCCGGCCCGAGGCGCTGGGACGGCGGACGCATTGCGATCTCGGGCTGATCGGCGATGTGCGGGCAACGGTCAAGGCGCTTCTGCCGCGGCTCAGGGGCGGGAGGGACCGCCGTTTTCTCGAAGCCACGCGCAAGCATTATGCGGGGGCGCGGGCGGGGCTCGATGAGCTGGCGCGGCCGCGAACGGGCGATCCGCGCATCCATCCGCAATATGTGGCGCGGCTGGTGAGCGAGCTTGCCGCGGAGGATGCGATCTTCACCGCCGATGTCGGCACGCCGACCGTCTGGGCCGCGCGATATCTCGCGATGAACGGCAAGAGGCGGCTGCTCGGCTCCTTCAATCACGGCTCGATGGCGAATGCGTTCTCCCAGGCGATGGGGGCGCAGGCGGCGTTCCCAAAGCGTCAGGTGATCTCGCTTTCGGGGGATGGCGGATTCACCATGATGATGGGGGATTTCCTTTCTCTGGTGCAGCTCGGGCTCCCGGTGAAGGTGATCGTCTTCAACAACGGCGTGCTCGGCTTCGTCGCGATGGAGATGAAGGCGGCCGGCTATCTCGATACGGGAACGGATCTCAGGAATCCCGATTTCGCGGCCATGGCGAATGCGGTGGGCGTGCTCGGCATTCGCGTGGAGGCGCCGGAAGCGCTCGAAGGCGCGTTGCGCCAGGCCTTCGCCCATGATGGTCCGGTGCTCGTGGATGTGCTCACCGCGAAGCAGGAGCTGGTGATGCCGCCGAAGATCCAGCTCGAGCAGGCGAAAGGATTTTCGCTCTTCATGCTGAAGGCGATCATCAGCGGGCGGGGCGAGGAAGTGGTGGAGTTGGCGCGGACGAATCTCAGGATTTGAGGAGGCATCGATGAGCGTGGTGCGGCAGGAGGATCTTATCCGAAGCGTTGCCGATAGCCTGCAATATATCTCCTACTATCACCCGCCGGATTTCATTCGCGCGATGGCGGCCGCCTATGAGCGGGAGGAAGCGCCGGCGGCCAAGGACGCGATCGTGCAGATTCTCATCAATGCGCGAATGGCCGCGTTCGGGCACCGGCCGATCTGCCAGGATACCGGCATCGTCACCGTGTTTCTCGAGATCGGGATGGATGTGCGCTGGGACGGCGCCACCATGAGTCTCGAAGATATGGTGAATGAGGGCGTGCGGCGCGCCTATCTCGATGCGGACAATCCGCTGCGTGAATCGATCGTGCTCGATCCGGCGGGCTCGCGGCGGAACAGCGGGGACAATACGCCTTCGGTGATCCACCACCGGATCGTGCCCGGCGACAGGCTCCGCGTGCACGTCCTCGCCAAAGGCGGCGGGGGTGAGGCAAAGGCCCATTTCACCACGCTCACACCATCGGACTCGATCACCGATTGGGTGGTGCGGACGGTGCCGCAGATGGGCGCGGGCTGGTGCCCGCCGGGGATTCTCGGCATCGGCATTGGCGGCACGCCCGAGAAGGCGATGCTGCTCGCGAAAGAGGCGCTGACGGAAACGGTCGATATCCAGGAGCTCAAGACGCGCGGGGCAAGGAACCGGATCGAGGAATTGCGTATCGAGCTTTATGAAAAAGTGAATGCGCTCGGGGTGGGCGCGCAGGGGCTCGGCGGGCTGACGACGGTGCTGGACGTGAAGATTCGCGATTGCCCCTCGCACGCGGCGCTGCTGCCGGTGGCCATCATTCCGAATTGCGCGGCGACGCGGCATGTGGGCTTCGTGCTGGACGGATCGGGCCCGGCGGAGCTTTCACCGCCCGATCTGGCCGACTGGCCGGTGATCGGCGAGGACATGAGCCATGGCAAAAGGCGCGTCTTTCTCGACGGAATCACCAAGGCGGATTTTTCCGAATGGAAGGCCGGTGACGGGTTGCTGCTCAACGGGAAAATCCTGACCGGGCGTGATGCCGCGCATAAGCGGATCGCGGAGATGATGGAACGGGGCGAGGCGTTGCCTGTCGATTTCACCAACCGGTTTCTCTATTACGTGGGGCCGGTGCCTGCCGTGCGCGGTGAGGCGGTGGGGCCGGCGGGGCCGACGACGGCGACACGGATGGACAAGTTCACCCGCGCGATGATCGAGCGCGCGGGGCTGATCGGGATGATCGGCAAGGCCGAGCGCGGGAAGGAGGCGATCGCCGCGATCCGCGACAACAAGGTGGTTTATCTGATGGCGGTGGGCGGCGCGGCCTATCTCGTTGCCAAGGCGATCACCAAGGCGCGCGTGCTCGCCTTCGAGGATCTCGGGATGGAGGCGATCTACGAGTTCGAGGTGAAGGACATGCCGGTGACGGTGGCGGTGGATGCGACCGGCAATTCGGTGCACCGGAGCGGGCCGCTGCTATGGTGCGCGAAGATCGGGAAAATGCCGGTCCGAATTCTCGAAGACGCCGCGCATTGAACAGATAATTGAACAGATAACTGCCCGCGCGCGGCGCGTTAACCTATTGATAGAGGCCGCGCTTCACGTGAAACATGGGACAGGGATGCTGTCTCTTCATCCTACTCGGGCCGGATCAGGCGGTGATGCTTGCGGCCGGCGGAGAGCTTGATCGCGCCGTTCTGAAGGTCGGCAAGGGTGAGGGTGTGGGTCTCGTCGGTGACCTGCGCATCGTTGATGCGGGCGCCGCCCGCGCGGATCAGGCGCCGCGCCTCGCCATTGCTTCCGGCGAGGCCGGCGAGCGTGAACAGGCGGAAAGCGGGCAGACCGCTTTCGAGCTCGGCGCGAGGAACAAGAACCGAGGGGAGATCGGCCGATTCCCCGGTTTCGAAGAGGCGATGGGCGGCCTCCGCGGCTTGCGCGGCCTCGTTCTTGCCGTGGGCGAGGCCGGTCGCTTCGGTTGCGAGGATCTTCTTCGCCTCGTTGACATCGCCCTCTTCGATCCGGGCGATCTCCTCGAGCGGGAGATCGGTGAAGAGGCGGAGGAAACGGCCGACATCCTCATCCTCCGTGTTGCGCCAGAACTGCCAGTAATCGAAAGGCGCGAGGCGGTCCGCGGTGAGCCAGATGGCGCCGGTGGCGGTCTTCCCCATCTTGGCGCCCGAGGCGGTGGTGATGAGCGGCGTCGTCAGGCCGAAGACCTGCGCACCCTCGGTGCGGCGGACGAGCTCGGCGCCGGAAACGATGTTGCCCCACTGGTCCGAGCCGCCCATCTGCAAACGCACGTTGAGACGTCGGAACAGCTCGCGGAAATCGTAGCTCTGCAGGATCATGTAGTTGAATTCGAGGAAGGTGAGCGGCTGCTCGCGCTCGAGCCGCAGCCGCACCGACTCGAAACCGAGCATGCGGTTGATGGTGAAATGCGTGCCGACATCGCGCAGCAGCGGGATGTAGCCGAGCGCGTCGAGCCAGTCGGCGTTGTTCGCCCGCATCGCATCCGCGGCACCGTCGCCGAATCGCAGGAACGGCGCGAACACCCGCGCGATGCCGTCCATGTTGGCGGCGATCTGGGCGTCGCTCAAAAGCTGCCGGCTCTCGTCCTTGCCGGACGGATCGCCGATCCGCGTCGTGCCGCCGCCGAGCAGCACCACCGGCTTGTGGCCGTGGCGCTGGAGCAGCCGCAGGATCATGATCTGCACGAGCGAGCCGACGTGCAGGCTGTCGGCGGTGCAGTCGAAGCCGATATAGGCGGCGAGCCGCTTCGATCGCAGCGCCGCATCGAGCGCGTCGGCATCGGTGCACTGGAAAACGAAGCCGCGCTCGGTCGCCTCGTGCAGGAAATCGCTGATCGGCATCGCTCGCTCATCCGCCCAGTATCTGCCCCCGGATCGGCCCTGGCCGCGGGAGGTGCGCGGCGCTAGCACAGGCGCCGGGGGTTTGGAATGCTGCGCACGATCGGGTTGATGAGCGGCACCTCGCTCGACGGGGTCGACGCCGCCTGGCTGGAGACAGACGGGGAGAGCATCGCGCGCTTCGGCCCGGCGCTGACCCTGCCCTATGACGACGCGCTGCGCCGGGCGCTGCGCCGCCTGCTCGATCGCGCCCCGTCGCTTGCGCCCGACGACGCCGAGCTCGTGGCGATCGAGCGCGACCTGACGCTGCGTCATGTCGAGGCGGTGCGGGCGATCGGCGGCCCCGCCGACCTGATCGGCCTGCACGGCCAGACGATCCTGCATCGCCCGCACGAGCGCCGCACCTGGCAGATCGGCGACGCGGCGCTGCTGGCGCGCGAGACCGGCCTGCCGGTCGCCTGCGACTTTCGCCTGGCCGACGTCGCTGGCGGCGGCGAGGGCGCGCCGCTGGTGCCGGTGTTCCATCGGGCGCTGGCCGCGGCCCTGCTGAAGCCGCTGGCGCTGCTGAATATCGGTGGCGTCGCCAACCTGACCTGGATCGGCGCGGACGGGCGGATAACCGCCTGCGACACCGGCCCGGGCAACGCGGCGCTGGACGACTGGGCGCGGCGGCACACCAGCGCGGCGATGGACCGCGACGGCGCGCTCGCCGCCGCCGGCCGGGTCGACGAGAGCCTGCTCGGACGGCTGCTGGCGCATCCGTATTTCGCCCGGCCGGCGCCGAAATCGCTGGACCGGCTGGATTTCGCCGACCCGCTCGCCGGCGCCAATGCGATCTCGGCCGCTGACGGCGCCGCGACCCTCGCCGCCTTCACCGCCGCGGCGGTTGCTGCGACGCCCTTGCCGGCACCGCCGCTTCGCTGGCTGGTGTGCGGCGGCGGGCGGCACAATCCGGCGATCATGACGGCGCTGCGGGCGCGGCTCGCGGCGCCGGTCGATCCTGTGGAGGCGGTGGGCTGGGACGGCGACGCGCTGGAGGCGCAGTGTTTCGGCTTCCTCGCGGCGCGCGTCGCCGCCGGGCTGCCGCTCAGCCTGCCGGAGACGACCGGCGTCCCCCGCCCGATGGCCGGGGGACGCATCGTCCGGCCGGTGGCGCGTGATACGCTGCCGGCAGCGAGCACGGGGACGTTGCCATGACACCGACCGCCCCGACGCTGCGGAGGCCGGACCGGCGCGAAATCGAGGGGATCCGGCATGCCGCGCGGCGATGATCCGCCCACCCGGTCGCGCCGGCGGCGGCCGCGCCTGACGGTGCCGCGCCGGCCGCTGCCGGAGGTCCAGATCGGACCGCAAGTCCGGGCAAAGCGAAGTCGCACGCGCTTCATCACCCGCTCGCAATCGGACGCGGTGCTGCGGGTCGGGCTGCCGGCGAACTGGCGCCGCGACGCCTATCACTACGCGCTGACGCTGCCCTGGTGGGCGTTCATGCTGGCGCTGAGCGGCGTCTATCTCGGCATCAACGTGATCTTCGCCGGGCTTTATCTGCTGCAGCCCGGCTCGATCGCGCAGGCCCGGCCGGGCAATTTCTGGGACGCATTTTTCTTCAGCGTCGAGACCTTCGGCACGATCGGCTACGGCGTGCTGTCGCCGGCCACCGTCTACGCCAATGCGCTGATGACCGTGGAGGCGTTGCTGAACATCGTTGTCGTCGCGGTCGCGACCGGCCTCGTCTTCTCCCGCGTCTCGCGCCCGACCGCGCGCGTGCTGTTCAGCGACGCGGCGGTGGTGACGCCGATGAACGGCGTGCCGACGCTGATGATCCGGATCGCCAATGAACGCCGAAACCGCATCCTGCAGGCGGAAGTCGGGATGACGGCGCTGCGCAACGAGGTGACCACGGAAGGCGCGTTCATGCGCCGCTTCTACGACATGCCGCTGCTGCGCTCACGCACGCCGGTCTTCGCGCTCACCTTCACGGTCATGCACCGGCTGGATGAGACCAGCCCGCTCTACGGCGCCACGGCGGAAAGCCTGGTGGCGGACGATGTCGAGATCGTCGTGACGTTGACCGGCACCGACGAGACCATGTCGCAGACGATCCACGCCCGCACATCCTACGTCGCCGAGGACATCCGTTTCGGGCATCGCTTCGCCGACATGTTCGGCCGCACCCCGGACGGACGCTCGGCGATCGATTTCCGACGCTTCGACGTGACGGAAAAATCGTAGCCGGATCGCCGGCCACCGGGCACAAAAAAGGGGGCCGCGGCGCGACCCCCTTTTTCCACCATGGATGCGTCAGTCGGCGGCCAGCGCCATCTGCTTGCGCGCCACGGCCTTGCCGACATAGTCCTCGACCGCCTCGGCAACGTGATCGGCGTGGCTGGCAAAGACATGATCGGCGCCGGCGAAGATGCGGTAGTCGACATGCACGCCCTTCTGCGTGTTCAGCTTGTCGACCAGCTTGCGCACCGCGGGCTCCGGCACGAGTTCGTCCGAATCGCCGTGCAGCATCAGCCCGCCGCAGGGACAGGGGGCGAGGAAGCCGAAATCGTAGTGGTTGGCCGGCGGTGCCACGCTGACCCAGCCGGAGATCTCCGGCCGGCGCATCAGGAGCTGCATGCCGACGAACGCGCCGAAGGAATAGCCGGCGATCCAGAGCCCGCCGGAATTCGGGTTGACCATCTGCATCCAGTCGAGCGCCGATGCCGCGTCGCCGATCTCGCCGATGCCGCCGTCATAGCGGCCCTGGCTGCGGCCGACGCCGCGGAAATTGAAGCGCATCACGGAAAAGCCCAGACGCTGGAAGGCCTGGTACATCGTGTAGGTGATGCGGTTGTTCATTGTGCCGCCATGCAACGGGTGCGGGTGCAGCACCAGCGCCAACGGCGCCCCGGGCTCCCCGGCATGGTGGTAACGGCCCTCCAGCCGGCCGTCAGGGCCGGCGAACATCACCTCAGGCATGGCGTTCCAGCTTCTTTCCTTGTGCCTCCGCGGCCATGGCTACGGAGCGCATTATGCGAACCACTGGCGGTGTCTCCCGGACGGTCCGCCGACCCTTGTTTTTCCCTCCCCACTCACCGACGTCATCCGCCGCACCCCTCCCTCAACTTGCGGGCGCGTGAAATCTTGACCAGTGCAGTCGGGAAAGCCTAACGTCTTCCGACCCCCCGGCCCAAGCGAGGCAGCGGAATGGCCGATCCCTCTTTTTCCTGTTGTTTGTCCCTCCGGCGGTTGTGCGCAGGCCTTGGAACACGATCCGGGCCGGCGGCTCGGAGCGGCGGCAATATAGGTGCCCCAGCCGGGTTTTCATAACGGAATTGTCGCATGCCATTCATGTTTTTGCGTGAATCGATCGCTTCCTACCGCCGTCGGGACCCGGCCGCCCGCTCGTGGCTGGAAGTACTTCTGTGTTACCCCGGCCTACACGCGCTTATATGGCATCGCGCCGCGCACGGTCTCTGGCGTGCCCGGTTGCGCCTGCCTGCCCGCGTCGTATCACATCTGGGGCGCTTCCTGACCGGAATCGAGATCCACCCTGGGGCGAAAATCGGCCGGCGCCTGGTGATCGATCACGGCATGGGCGTGGTTATCGGTGAGACCGCGGAGATCGGCGACGACGTCTATCTCTACCACCAGGTCACGCTCGGCGGCACCAGCAGCGAGCGCGGCAAGCGCCACCCGACGCTTGGCGACAACGTGATCGTCGGCGCCGGCGCCAAGATCCTGGGCGCGATCACCATCGGCGACGG
>DATJLS010000059.1:0-110126 GCA_035509315.1 Acetobacteraceae bacterium
CGCCCAGACCCCTTTGGCTGCCCATCGCTGAAAGCGATTGTAGAGCGTCTTCCGAGGACCATAGACCGGTGGTGCATCTTTCCACCGGCAGCCG
Organism: Acetobacteraceae bacterium; assembly: GCA_035509315.1. Classification (GTDB taxonomy): domain Bacteria; phylum Pseudomonadota; class Alphaproteobacteria; order Acetobacterales; family Acetobacteraceae; genus JAKAWQ01. The sequence goes on from DATJLS010000059.1 coordinate 95, forward strand.
GATATCAGGACATGCACAATCCCGCTGATCACTCGGCGATCATCGACGCGAGGCTTGCCCCGAGTGTCCCGCGGGAGATGCGGCTTGAGCCGAGCAAATTGGGCTTTCGTCAGCCAGAAGTATCCGTGATCCAAGAGAGAGCTCCTTCTGGAGATCTTGAATCACGCCAACCCCTCTCTGGGAATCCCTTTTATGGGTCCCAGCCCTAGTACGAAGCGCCGGTCTGCGTGATGATATGAACGCGGTTAACGGGAACTCCCGGCGTCCCGACCAGGCCAACCGAGGCATCATAGCCGTCACCGATCTTTTTGCTGATCATCACGCTATATTCCTCCGGCCTATCCGGGAAAAAACGGATCCCGTCCATCAGTTCGGAAAGATCGAATGCCGATCTTCCGGTATCAGAGCTCGAGGACCCGATCGAAGCCCTCGTCAGCCTCCGCGACGAGCGCGACCTCGATCTCCAGCCGGAAGAAGACGCGGACGCGGAAGATGACGCCGCCACCGTCGCTTTAGCGGAGCCCGAGGACCGGCGACGCATCGCCGCGATGTCACTCGGCCTCTCGGAAATCGACCCATGAACGGCTCCGACGAGCTGGCCGCCACCTCCGACCGGCTCGGGGCCCGCATGCACGCGTGCGATCCGCTGTCGCTCTCGAAAATGGGCGAGCTTGCCATGGCGCTCCTCAAGTCCGCACGCGCCTGGCAGCGCACTCAGCTCGGAGCCCCCTTGCCTGCCCCGCATCCTCATAACCAGTGAAAACGTTGTGCCTCTACCTGAACTGAAGCACCTCCTCGATGCCACGACGCGAACCAGCGCCCAAATCGTGGTGAGCAAGAACACCGACCGCCACTATCAGGGGCCACAGTTCCAACAACACTTTTGCGGAGATCAGAGAGGCGGCCGGTTTGGTGCCTGCGCCGAAATTCACCGATCTGCGCCGGACCATGGCAACAAACCTCGGAGCTGCCGGATGCACGGATGACCAGATATGGGCCATCACGCGCCACCGAGCGCGCAAAGTCGTCAAGGTCCATGTGCGCCCCGACCGGACATTTGCCGAGCAGGCCATCCGGCGGCTAAAACGTACCGGCCAGAACGAGAGTTGAAGGGAAGTAAAAAGCCTTTCAACTCTGGTCCCGCTAAGTTATTGATCTGCCGGGTTAGCACAGCGGTAGTGCAGCGGTTTTGTAAACCGAAGGTCGGGGGTTCAAATCCCTCACCCGGCACCAACGTCATACGAATGACAAGAAATCTCTGAAAGCAGCGTTTTCCCGGGTTCCGCGCCGCTTTACAGGGATGCACAGGGAAGAAGCCCTCGATCCCCTGATACGCGATTCGATCCCCGGAATATCCCGCCCCCCAGGTCAGTGTCCGGCCACTTTGCCAAGGCAAGCGCAAGGGGTCGAGAGCCTCACGACCGTTGCGGGCACAGTCCTTGGTGACGACTCTTTGAAACCCCGGTCACGCCGCGGGCCTGGTCTGTCCGACCGTCACGTGGCACGCCCCGTCATGGCCAGGCGATGCCGGACGGAGCTTCGGCGTGAGCTGAGCACAGATGGAAACCGCGAGAGGACACCGCCACCGAAACCGGCACCCTTCTCCCGGTTCGACGACGCGCGGCGGCTCGCCGAGGTCGGTGGAGGTGATATTGAGCTCGGCTCGCGGATCCGGAACGGCGGAGAGCAGCAGGCGCGTATAGGGATGCACCGGCCGATGCAGCACCTCCTCGGTTGGCCCCCTTTCCACGACCTGCCCCGCGTACATGACCACCACGCGATGGGCGACATAGCGCGCACTCGCGATATCGTGCGTGATATAGAGAAAGGAGAGTCCCTCCATCTCGCAGAGCTGCGCCATAAGATTGAGCAGCCCGATGCGGATGGAAACATCAAGCATGGAAACCGGCTCATCGGCCAGGACCACCCTTGGATGACAGGAGAGCGCCCGGGCAAAGCCAACGCGCTGCCGCTGCCCGCCGCTCAGCTCATGCGGATAGCGCCCGAGCATGCGCCGCCCCGGCGAAAGCTCCACGGAATCGAGCACACGGACGGCCTCCGCCTCGCGCTCCCCGCGCGAGAGCGACGGGCGATGGAGCTTGAGCCCCCGGTCGAGCGCGTAGCCGATCGTATGCACGGGGTTGAGCGAGCTGAAAGGATCCTGGAAAACCATCGGCACCTGGCCGCGATAGGCGAGGATATCGCGGCGAGAGCGAATCTTGCTGAGCGAACGCCCGCGAAACCGGATGTCCCCGGCTGTGGGCCGGAACACCATCGCGAAGAGACGCGCGACGGTGCTCTTGCCGCTCCCGCTCTCGCCCACGAGCGCCACGATCTCCCGCGCGTTCAGGGTGAGATCGACATCATCGACCGCGTGCAGCATACGCCCGAACAATCCGCCGATGCGGAAATGCCGCGTGAGCGAGACGGCTTCGAGCAGCGCCCCGCCCTGGTTCCTGCTCTCGGCGTCTTCACCCTCACGCACGGCCGACAACGGCAGCCTCATGCAGGAAGCAGCGGACCGAAGTCTCTTCCGCTTCATAAAGCCCCGGCGGGTCGATCGAGCAGCGCTCCATCACTTTCGCGCAACGCGGATGGAACCGGCAGCCGGTCGGCAGCATCACCATGTTTGGCGGCGAGCCCGGAATGCCCTTGAGAGGGATTTTCGGCCCGTATACAGAGGGAAACGATTCGAGCAGGCCCTGCGTATAAGGATGTCCCGGTGAATCGAAGATGCGGCGCGTCGGCCCGATCTCGACAATGATTCCGGCATACATGACGGCGAGCCGGTCGGAAAAATGGCCGACCAGGGACATATCGTGCGTGACGAAGATAACCGCGAAACCGAGACTCCTCTGAAGCGTCTTGATCTGCGCCATCAGCGAGCGCTGGGCGACGACATCAAGAGCGGAGGTCGGCTCGTCCATGACGATGAGTTCCGGCGAAAGCAGCAGGGCCATCGCGATCATCACTCGCTGGCGCATGCCGCCGGAAAGCTGATGCGGGAAACTGTCGAGATGCACCGGATCGATCCCGACCAGCGAGAGCACTTCGCGCGAGCGTGCGCGGATCGCAACCCGATCGGCATGGCCATGGCCGCGCATCGCATCCGCATACTGCGCCGCAACGGTCTTCACCGGATTGAGCGCGTTCATGGCGCTCTGCATGACCACCGAATAGTCGCGCCAGCGAACGGCGCGGAGCGCACCTTCGGAGAGCTGAACGAGATTCTGGCCCTTGAAGAGGATGGCTCCGCCGGCAAGCCGTGCCGGCGGGATGAGCAACTGGGTAATCGCGAAGAGCAGGGTCGATTTTCCGCACCCGGATTCGCCTACGATTCCAAGGAACTCGCCCGGATGCACCGCGAGACTCACTCGATCGACCGCCCGCGCCGGCCCATCCGGCGTCGGGTATTCAACCCGAATGTCACGGACTTCAAGGATCGGATCGGCCACCGCGTCCCCGAACCGGGCGAAGGGCCGGATTGCTGATTTCGTCGAACGCATAATTCAGGAGCGCGAAGGCCCCGCCGAGGAGCGCGATGCCAAACCCCGGCGCGATCGCCCACAGCGGCAAGCCGGCCTGAAGCGCCTCATTGTTCTGCGCCCAGTACAGCATTGTTCCCCAGCTATCGGTATTGACATTGCCGAGACCGATGAATTGCAACCCGGCAGCCGTGAGAATCGCATAGACCGAAGCACCGAGGAAGTTGGCGACCAGCAGCGATGTCATGTTCGGAAGAATCTCGGAGACAATGATGCGCAATGTCCGTTCGCCCCGCAGCCTGGCCGCGACGAGAAAATCCCGGTTGCGGAGCGAAAGCACCTGCGCACGCAACTGCCGCGCCCCATAGGCCCAGCCGGTCACCACCAGAACCGCGATGATCGTCAGATTGCCTCCGCTTTTCGAATAGGCGGCGATGACGACGACGAGCGGAAAAGCGGGGATGACGAGAAACACGTCGGTGATCAGGGAGAGGATTCCGTCCGGCATGCCGGGAAGATAGCCCGCTGCAACGCCGATGAGGGCTGAGAGAATGGTGGAGAGCAGACCGGCCACGACGGCGATGACGAGCGATGCGCGCGCGCCCCAGATGAACTGGGTGAAGATATCCTGGCCGTAGGAGGTGGTCCCGAGCAGATGGTCGAAGGAGGCACCCTGGCCGGGCGGATAGAGCTCGGCCCCGGGCGTGCCGGGCGCGATCAGGCCGGGCACGAGCGCCATGATGATGAAGATCGCCAGCATGATAGCTCCGGCCATCGCCTTGCGATTCGACAGGATCGCGCGGCCAAGATTGCCGAGCCCCGGGAATCGCAGGCGAAAACGGGCCCCATCGGCCCGCATCTCGGGCGCCGAACTCGGCGCGACATTCATGACGCGGCACGGGTTCGCGGATCGAGCAGGATCGTGACCGCATCGACCGCGAGAATGGCGAGAAGCACAGCGAGGGTGATGATGAGGAAGAGGGTCTGCATGAGCGGATAGTCTTCGTTGAGCACGGCCTGGAGCATAATGTAGCCGACGCCCGGATAGGAGAAGACATATTCGACCAGGATCGCGCCACTGACCACGAGACCGAGCGACATGCCGAACCCGCTCAGATTCGGGAGGATCGCGTTGCGGCCGGCATAATCCATCATGATCCGCATCGGCGAAAGGCCCTTCGCGCGCGCCATCCGCACATAATCCTCCGCCAGCGTCATGATCATGTTGTTGCGCATGGTGAGGATCCAGCCGCCGATCGAGGTAACGATGATGGTGATGCCCGGCAGCACGGCGTGGGCCAGCACATCCCCGACGAAAGGCCAGGAGAACGAGATCTTCATGCCGTTCGTATAGGCGAAGCCAAGCGGCAGCCACCCGAGCGAGATCGAGAAGATCAGGATGGAAACGAGCGCGATCCAGAAATAAGGAAAGGCGGAGAGCACGATGAACACGGGCGGCAGGATCGAGTCGAACCAGCCGCCCCGTTCCCAGGCCCCGATCATTCCGATCAAAGTTCCGAGCAGGAAGGCGATCACCGTGGTGACACCCACAAGCCCAAGCGTCCATGGCAGCGCACTGAGCACGACCTCGCTCACGGGATTGGGAAAGAAGGTGAGCGAGGTTCCGAAATGCCCAGTCGCACTATTCCTGAGATACGAGAGATATTGGACGAGAAGGCTTTCCTGCGCGTTCACGCCGAACGCCACCTCCATGGCCCGCAGGGCCTGGCCGTTCAGCTTGCCATGGAACCTCGCCATCATCGCGATCGCCGGATTGCCGGGCATCAGGCGCGGCAGGAAGAAATTGACGGTCATCGCCGTCCAAAGCGTGACGACGAAAAACCCCAATCTCCTGAGGACGTAGCGCATGTTCCTTAGCGAAAGACGCTGCTGCGATGGCCTGGCAATCTCGCAATCACGCCGCCTGTTCCCCCGTTATCATTTCTTCTGCAGGTGAAGCACGACCATCTCCCAATCGGGGATGACATAGCCGGCGAAAGGCTGTGCATAGGGATCCGCAGGCGTCGGCCAGCCGATGAATTCGCCGGTCGAATACTGGTCCCAGTCCACCTGCTCGGTGACCGGAATCAGCGGGACATCCTGCAGCAGGACGTTCTCGAGCTTCGACATGATGGCCTGCTGCTCGGAGGCGCTCGTGGTCTGCGCGTAGCTGTCGATCAGGGCGTCCGTGGATTTGTTCATATACCGCTCCCAGTTCGTCGCCGCGGATTTGCCGATCGGCGCCGAAGCCGGGCCATAGAGCCACTGCCGGAATTCGTAGTAAGGCGTCGGCCCGCCGGACTCGTAGGCGTAGGCAAGATCGAAATTGCCGTTATAGAGCTTGGCGCTGTAATCGTCGCCCGCCAGGTTTTGCACATGGAGCTCGATCCCGGCCTGAGCAAGCTCCTGCGAGACCACCTGAAGTGCCGCGACCCAGTCCGTATAGGCGCTCTGGTTAATGATGGTGAAGGAGAGCCGCTTGCCGTCGGGCGAGACGAAGATGCCATCCTGACCACGCTTGTATCCCGCCTGCTCCAGGATCGCGATCGCTTTCTTGGGGTCGTATTTGTAGCCGGCCGCCTTGAGTTCGCCGGCGTCGAGCCATGAGGCGAAGGTGGGCACGACGATCCCGGCCTGGTTCGCCGACGGTTCCTGGCCATATTCGCCGATCTCCGCCACCCGGTCGCGATCGATCGCGAACGCCATCGCCCGGCGAACCGCCACATCCTTCAGCAAGGAATTGGTCTGGTTGATGAAGATCGCGACATTGACGACAGGCGGAAACCAATAATGGTTGTCGGGGCTCTTCGAGAGGTACTCGGCCTTCAGGTTGGGGATGAATTGGCCGCCCCACTGCGCGCCCCCGGTCGAGAGAAGCGCGTTCGCCGGAGGATTGGTGGTGAAGGCGGGATATTCAATCCGCGAGATTTTCGGCAATCCGGCCTGCCAATAATTCGGATTCCGCGTGTAGCTCACATTCTGCGGCGTGCAGCGTTCGATGGTGAATGGCCCGGTACCGACCGGATTCGCATCCTTGTAGGTGACAGGGTCCTTCACATTGCCCCAGACATGCTCCGGCACGATCCCGACCTGGTCGGCGACATAATAGAAATAGGGAACCGCCGGACCGTTGAACGTCATCACCACCTGGTCATCACCCTTCTGGGTGACGCTCGCGAGCACGGCCCAGACCGTGTTCAGATCGAGGGCCGGAAATTTCTTCAACAGGTTGAATGTGAAGACCACGTCTGCGGCGGTGAGAGGCTGGCCGTCCGTCCATTTCACCCCTTTGCGGATCGTGAAGGTGAGAACCTTGTTGTTGTCACTCCAGGCATAGGAGGTCGCAAGCCAGGGTGTGACCTTCGCATTCTGAAGGGTATTGACGAACATGAGCGTCTCGTAGACGACACCGACCGAAAGAAAGCTGGACTGCGGATTGAACGGGCTGAAGCCGCAAGTCCAGAGGAACTGCGCATCCGAGATCGTCAAGGTTCCGCCATCGGCGGCCATGGCAGGCGTCGATGCCAAGGGGCCAATGCCCGAAGCAAGACCGAGCCCGGCGATCAGAGGCAGCATCCAGCGTTGTTTTCCCATGACGTGTACTCCGTTGATGTTCCTGTTGTTGTCCGTGACCGCAATTCTCCCACCCGGCGGGCCGGACGGGAGGATGCGCGGTCAAGTCGTTTCGCCGAATTCCCCTCGGCGTTTCGTGCATGAGAGGTCGGCCGGCCCGCAGGCGCTCCCCTTCGGCAGACATCGCCCTTGGAGCGCACGAAGAAGGGGAACGTCGCTCCATGAGTCTCACGTCATATAGACCCCGCCCGTCACGTTCACGGCCTGGCCCGTCATGAATCGCGCCGCGTCTGAGAGGAGAAAGACAACGAGCCCCGCGACATCCTCCGGTTCCTCGAGCCGCCTGAGCGGAGTCTGGGCAATGTAATCGGCGCGCACCGCATCGGGCGAAAGACCGCGCAGCTCCGCCTCCCACACCACTTCGCGCTCCTGCATGCTGGTACGCACGAAGCCCGGGCAGACCGCATTGACGCGAATTCCGTGCGGCGCAAGCTCGCGGGCGAGCGCCTGCGTCCAACCAACCACCGCGAACTTGCTTGCCGAATAATGCGCAAGCAGCGGCGCGCCGACCTTCGCCGCCAGCGAGGCGGTATTGCAGATCACGCCCTTGCGTCCAATCGCGAGAAAATGACGCGCGGCAATCTGGTTCGAGAGAAATACGCCCCGCGTGTTGACCGCGAAATTCTGCTCCCACTCCTCGTCGGTAATCTCAACGGCGCGGCGCATCGTCGAAACACCCGCATTGGCGACCAGAAGATCGATCCCGCCGAGCCAGCTGATCGCTTCGGCAAAGCCGGCCTCGACGCTTGCCCGTTCGCGCACATCCATGGCGACGGGGAGGGCCTCGCCCACCTGCGCGGCAGCGCGGCGAGCGGCAATGATATCGATATCGGCGATCGCCAGGCGCACGCCATGCGCGGCGAGCGCTTCGGCGATGGCAAAACCGATGCCCGTAGCGCCACCTGTGACGAGCGCGGTCTTCCCGGCGAGATCGCTCCCCAGAAGCGGCATGTTGGCTCCTGCCGGATATTCCGTATCCGGACGATACCGCGGCTTCTCCCAAAGTCAATCAGATTGGCACACCTTGATATGCGCGATCTTGTTTGTTTCGGTTTCCATCGCGCCGAGGTTGGGCTATTCAGCGGAATGAAGACCGGGGCCTGCCTCGCCGGCGAAGAGGCGACGGACCGGATGGCGGAGCGATGATGAGAGCGAAACGAGGCAGGGCCGGGTCCGGACGATCCGAAGCAAACCACGCCGCGCAGGAGCAGAAAGAGGCCGCTGCCGGGCGGAGTCTTGTTCATCTTGCCGTCGTTCCCGCCGCGGTGCGTCGGCGCGCGCTCGCCTCCCTTCTCGACGAGGAAGGATTTCTTGCCGTTTCAGACATCGCCCGTCGGGTCGGCGTCTCGGAGATGACGATCCGGCGCGACCTCGACGCCTTCGAGCGGAGCGGGCTCATCGAGCGGGCGCATGGCGGCGCGGTGCCGGCGGCGCGCCGCGCGCGGCCGGACGAGCCTCTCTTCGCGGCCCGTCGCCTGCTTCACGCGGAGGCCAAGGCGGCGATCGCGAGGGCGGCCATGGAGCTGATCGGGCCGAACGACATGATCGGCCTCGATATCGGCTCGACCATCGCCTGCCTTGCCGAGCAGCTTTGCGAGCGGAACGATCTCCGCATCGTCACCAACAGCATCCCTGCCGTCCTCGCCCTCTCCGCGCATGGCGGGGCCTGTCCTGCGGTCTATCTCCTCGGCGGCCAGCTTCGCCCTGGCGAGGGCTCGCTCTGCGGCCCCATCGCGCGCCGCCAGCTTGCTGAACATTGGCTGCAACGTGCTTTCGTCAGCGTCGCCTCCGTCTCCGAAGACGGATTGTTTGACTATGCGCCGGAGGAGGCCGAGCTCAAGCACGCCATGATGGCGCGCACCAGGGAAGCCATCCTGCTCTGTGATTCGAGCAAGTTCGGGCAAGGCTGCTTCGTCCGTGTCGCGGGGCTGGAGGCGATCCACACGCTCATCACCGAGGCAGAGCCACCCGCCGGCCTGCGCAGGGCGCTCGAACGGGCGGGAAAACGCGTGATCATCGCTGAGACGAAAGGGAACGGCATGGCCGAACGGGGGCACGCATGACGGCGGATGTGATCGGGAAAGACCTCAAGGCGGTGATCGGCATGGTCCATCTCGGCGCCTTGCCGGGGACGCCGCTCTATGATGCCGCCGGCGGCTTCAACCGGCTGCTCGACGGCGTGCTCGCCGATCTCGAGGCCCTGCAAGAGGCGGGCATCGATGCGGTGATGTTTGGCAACGAGAACGATCGTCCCTATTCCGTCACCGCGCCGCCGGCGCAGCTCGCCGCGATGAGCGCGATCGTCGCGGCGGCGCGCCCCGCGATCCGCGTTCCCTTCGGGGTGAATTTCCTTTGGGATCCAGTGGCAAGCGTGCAGATCGCCGTCGCCACGGGTGCGGCCTTCGTGCGCGAGATCTTCACCGGCGTCTACGCCTCGGACATGGGGCTCTGGACGCCGGATTGCGCCGGCGCGCTGCGCGCGCGCCGGGATCTCGGCCGCCCGGACCTCAAGCTGCTGTTCAACATCAATGCGGAATTCGCCGCCCCGCTCGATACGCGCCCGATCGGGCTCCGGGCACGGAGCGCCGTCTTTTCCTCGCTCGCCGACGCGATTCTCGTCTCGGGCCCGATCACCGGGCAGCCCGCCGCGCGGGATGCGCTCCACGAAGTCGCCGCTGCTGTGCCGGAGGTGCCGGTTCTCGCCAATACGGGTGTCGGCATCGACAATCTGAAGGATGTGTTCGCGGTTGCGGACGGGTGCATCGTGGGTACGCATTTCAAGCGGGACGGCGATACCTGGAAGCCGGTCGATCCGACGCGCGTGCGGCGCTTCATGGACGAAGCGCGCCGTCTGCGCGGGCGTTAGACAGAGCCCCATATGAGCTTCGTCCTCGGGATCGATATCGGCACCACCTCGACGATCGGCATTCTCTGTGAATTGCCGGCCCGTCTCGTCGGCACCGCCTCGCGCCCGGTCACGCTTTCCGCCCCGCGCCCGGGCTGGGCCGAGGAGGACCCAGAGGAATGGTGGCGCAATCTCTGCGCCATCACGAGGGAGCTTCTGGCGCGCGAGCCCCGTGCCGCCGCGAACCTCGTCGCGATTGGCATCACCGGCATGGTGCCGGCGGTGATCCTGCTCGACCGCGGGAACAGGCTGATCCGCCCGAGCATCCAGCAGAGCGACGGCCGCTGCGGCAAGGAGGTCCATGCTCTCGGGCGGGAGATCGATCCGGAAATATTCCTGAGCCGGACTGGAAACGGCCTCACCCAGCAGATCGTGACCGCGAAGCTGCGCTGGCTCGAGACCCATGAGCCCGAGAATTTTCGCCGCGTCCGCACGGTCTTCGGCTCCTACGACTATATCGCCTGGCGTCTTGGCGCGGCGCGCGGAACGGAGCGCAACTGGGCGCTTGAGGGAGGCTTTCTTGATGTCTCCTCGGGCGTGGTGAGCGCGGATCTCTTTGCCCTTGCCCATCTCCCGGAAGGGGTTGTTCCGCCCGTCCGCGCAGCTCACGAGATCGCCGGCACGGTCAGTGCGGCCGCAGCCTCCGAGACCGGACTGCCCGAAGGCGTGCCGATCATCGCCGGCATCGCCGATCATGTCGCCTCCGCCTATGCGGCAGGCGTGACCGGCGCCGGGGACGTGCTCCTCAAGTTCGGCGGCGCAGGTGATATTCTGCTTGCGTCGCCGGCCGCCCGGCCGGATGCGCGCGTCTTTCTCGATTATCACGCAGTGCCCGGGCTCTTCATGCCGAATGGCTGCATGGCCGCCACCGGCTCCCTCCTGAACTGGATCGTGCAGGGCTTCGGCTGCGGCGCGACGCACGCTTCGCTCGATGTCCTGGCGGCTTCGGTTCCGCCGGGAAGCGAGGGTGTCGTCGTCCTGCCCTATTTCCTTGGCGAGAAGAGCCCGATCCAGGATCCGAACGCGCGGGGAACCATCACGGGCCTCACGCTTGGCCATGGCATCGGTCACATCTGGCGGGCCACGCTCGAGGCCATCGCCTTCGGCTTTCGGCATCACCTCGATATCTTCCGGGAACTCGGCTACCCCGTGCGCCGGCTGCTCGCCACGGATGGCGGAACGGCCAGCGCCATCTGGATGCAGATCGTCGCGGATGCGCTGCAGGCGCCGGTGCAGCTGCTCGAAGGGCATCCCGGCTCCTGTCTTGGGGCCGCCTGGCTCGCGGCACTCGGGGCCGGCGCCACGAAGGATTGGGCCGGGGTCGGGAACTTCGTGCGCCAGGGAAGACTCGTCGCGCCAAACCGCGACCATGAAGCGCTCTACGCGTCGACCTATCGCCGCTACCGTTCCCTCTACGCATCGCTTCGGGACTGGTTCTCCCCCGCCGCCTGACGGGCAGTCCCGCTCGACCGGGCGCACCGGCTTCTCGACATGCGCGCGGAGCTTCCCCATCTTTCGTCCCGCGTCCCGCCGGTCCGGAGTCGCCGATGTCCACCACCCTCGCCCACCCGCCGCGCCTGCTCTTCATGCCGCAAAAGCTGCCCGCCCGCCCGGCGGAACGGCGGCTTTCCGTCGTCTCCTCCTATGAGCCGAACGGCGATCAGCCGGCCGCGATCGGTGAGCTTGCTTCCGGGATCACCGTGGGCGAGCGCGATCAGGTGCTGCTCGGCGTCACCGGCTCGGGCAAGACCTTCACCATGGCGAAGGTGATCGAGGTCGTGCAGCGCCCGACCCTCATCCTCGCCCCCAACAAGACGCTCGCGGCCCAGCTCTATGGCGAGATGAAATCCTTCTTTCCGGAGAACGCCGTCGAATATTTCGTGAGCTATTACGATTATTATCAGCCCGAAGCCTATGTCCCGCGGACCGACACCTATATCGAGAAGGATGCGCAGATCAACGAGCAGATCGACCGCATGCGCCATGCCGCAACCCAGGCGCTGCTCGAGCGCAATGATGTCGTCATCGTCGCCTCGGTCTCCTGCATCTACGGCATCGGCTCGGTCGAGACCTATCAGCGCATGGTGGTCAGGCTCCAGCGCGGCGGACGGATCGAACGCGACAAGCTCGCGCGCGCCCTGGTGGAACTTCAATACCGCCGCAATGATCAGGCCTTCCAGCGTGGCACTTTTCGCCTGCGCGGCGAGACCGTGGACATTTTCCCGAGCCACTACGAGGACCGCGCTTGGCGCGTGGTTCTCTTCGGCGACGAGATCGATGAGATCGCTGAGTTCGATCCGCTGACCGGGGAGCGGACCGCGAAGCTTGAAGAGATCACGGTTTACGCCAACAGCCACTATGTCACGCCGCGGCCGACGCTCACCCAGGCGATCGCCGAGATCAAGGCGGAGCTCCGCACGCGGCTTGCCGAACTCAACGCGGAGGGCAAGCCGCTCGAGGCCGAACGGCTGCAGCAGCGCACCGCCTACGATCTCGAAATGCTGGAGACCACAGGCTCCTGCAAGGGCATCGAGAATTATTCCCGCTACCTCACCGGCCGCAATCCGGGCGAGCCGCCGCCCACGCTCTTCGAATATCTGCCCGAGAACGCGCTCCTCATCGTCGATGAAAGCCATGTCACCGTGCCGCAGCTTGGCGGGATGTATCGTGGCGACTTCAATCGCAAATCCGTCCTCGCCGATTTCGGCTTTCGCCTGCCCTCTTGCGTCGATAACCGGCCGCTCAAATTCGAGGAATGGGAGCGATTCCGTCCGCAGAGCCTGTTCGTCTCCGCGACCCCCGGCCCCTGGGAGCTCGAGCGCACGGGCGGCGCCTTCGCCGAGCAGGTGATCCGCCCCACCGGGCTGATCGATCCGATGGTGGAGATCCGCCCGGTCGAGCGCCAGGTGGATGACCTGCTCGCCGAGTGCCGTGCCGCCGCTCTCGCCGGGACCCGCGTGCTGGTGACGACGCTCACCAAGCGGATGGCGGAGGAGCTCACCGAATATCTCAACGAGAACGGCGTCCGCGTCCGCTATCTCCATTCCGATATCGATACGCTCGAGCGTGTCGAGATCATCCGCGATCTTCGCCTCGGCGTCTTCGACGTGCTGGTCGGGATCAATCTCCTGCGCGAGGGGCTCGATATTCCGGAATGCGCGCTGGTCGCGATCCTCGATGCCGACAAGGAGGGCTTCCTCCGCTCGACCACGAGCCTGATCCAGACGATCGGACGGGCCGCGCGCAATATCGATGGCCGCGTCATTCTTTACGCGGATCATCGCACCGACAGCATCGAGCGTGCCTTGGCCGAGACGGAACGCCGCCGGGCCAAGCAGGCGGCGTGGAACGAGGCGCACCACATCACCCCGCAGTCGGTCAAGAAGGGCATCGGCAAGGCGCTCGAAAGCGTCTTCGAGCAGGATTACGTCACCGTGACTCCCGAGATCGGCGCCGCGGCGGATGCGCTCATCGGCAAGGATCTTCGGGCGATCATTGGTGATCTTGAAGCGCGGATGCGTCAGGCGGCGGCCGATCTCGAATTCGAGGAAGCGGCGCGGCTGCGCGATGAGATCCGCCGGCTCGAAGCGCAGGATCTCGGCCTTTCCGCGGGGCCGGCGCCTACCGCCGAAAGGCCCCGCCGCGGGCCGCCACGCCCCTTCGGGCCCGGCGGCGGCGGTGCCGAGCCGCGCCGCGGCCAGCGGTTCGGGGGAAATGGCCAGGGACATAGCCAGGGACACGGCCCAAACCCTGGGCAGCGCTCACGGCGCGTCCGCCGCGGCCCCTGACGCGGCCTCCTGTCCCGTATGGAGCTGCCCTTCTCTGAGCGGCTGCCCCGCGCGGCCCTGATCACCGGCGGGGCGCGCCGTCTCGGGCGTGCGATCACGCTGGCTCTCGCTGCCGCCGGCTTCGATGTCGCGATCCATGCCCATACCGGCGGGGCCGAAGCCGAGACCCTGGCCGGTGAGATTGCGTCACGTGGCCGGCGCGCCCTCGTGCTCACGGCCGATCTCGCGCACGAGGAGGAGGTCCAGGCACTCTTCCCCGCCGCCGCTCCGCTCGGGCCGATCGGCCTGCTCGTCAACAATGCGAGCACCTTCGAGCGTGACGAATGGGATGACGCGACGCGACGCTCCTGGGATCGCCATATCGAGCCCAATCTCCGCGCGCCCTTCGTGCTGGCACAGCATTTCGCCCGCGCCCTGCCCACCCCTTCGGAAGGTCTGGTGGTCAATATTCTCGATGAGCGCGTCTGGGCGCTCACCCCCCATTTCGTCTCTTACACCCTCTCCAAGGCGGGGCTCTGGACGCTCACGCGCACGCTCGCCTTGGCGTTGGCGCCGCGCATCCGTGTCGCGGGGATCGGCCCGGGCCCCACTCTGCCGAGCGCGCGCCAGACGCCGGCGCAGTTCGCGCGCCAGATGGAAGCGGTGCCGCTCAAGCACGGCCCGACCCCTGAGGAAGTGGCCCGCGCAGTGCTCATGATTCTTGCGCTTCCCTCCTTCACCGGGCAAATGCTGGCGCTCGATGGCGGCCAGCATCTGCGCTGGGCGCCGGGGGGTGCTCCCATCGACGAATGACCCATACGGAGCCCCCCTGGAAATCCCCTCGCATCGCCGATGCAAGGCGCGGCGTCCGCCATGTGTTCATCCGCGACATGGTGCTTTCTGCGCAGATTGGTGTCACGGCTTCGGAAAAGCGCGCCTCGCAGCGCGTGCGGATCAATGTCGATCTCGCCGTCGAAGATGAGGGCGCCCGGCCGCTCTCGCGCGAGCGGGTCGGACAGGACCGGCTCGCGCGGGTGGTCGATTACGAGCCGATCGCGGCTTCGGTCCGCCGCATCGTGAAGGAAGGCCATATCGGTCTCGTCGAGACGCTCGCTGAGCGGATCGCCGAGGCCTGCCTTGAGGACCGCCGGGTTCTCGCAGCGCGGGTGCGAATCGAGAAGCTCGACATCTTCGCGGATGCCGCCTCGGTCGGGGTAGAGATCGAACGCCGCCGCGCCTGACCTCTCACGCCGCCATTATCAGGACTGGGCGGCCGGCGAAACCACGAAGCAGGCCGTATGCTCGCGCCCGAGCGCCTCGCATGCCTGAACGGCAGCACCGCGCGAAAGCCCGACCAGACGCGCGCGATAGAGCATGGCGTGGGACTCACGCACGCTCATCACGGTCGGCCATGCGGCTTTGAGCAGGCCCGGTGCCTGTCGGAGCGCCGTGTTGAGAGCGCCATGCGCGGCGTCCATCCGGTCGAAGGCACCAACCTGGATCGCCCAGGGCCCACGGAGAGAGACGACCGGCTGCGGCGGCGGTGTATCGGCGAGAGCAGGCGAGATGATGTGGAAGCCGCCAGCCGGCCGTGGCGGAGGCGGCGCCGGGGGCGGAGCCACCAGGCGCGGCGGCGGCGGCGCAGGGCGCACTGGCTCGGAAAGCTGCGCCACGCGCACGACGGGTGGCGGCGGCAACGGCGCGGCGGGCGGTGGCGCCTGAGGCATCTGCACCGGCGCCGGCACCGGTGTGCTCGTGCTGTTCATCGCATACGCGGTCG
This sequence comes from Acetobacteraceae bacterium, assembly GCA_035509315.1. Taxonomy (GTDB): domain Bacteria; phylum Pseudomonadota; class Alphaproteobacteria; order Acetobacterales; family Acetobacteraceae; genus JAKAWQ01. The sequence continues at coordinate 15,665 of DATJLS010000059.1, forward strand.
CCGGGCTTGGCATGTCCGGCATCGCCCCCTCGATCCGCGGCGCCAGCATGGCAACATAATGCCGCGTCTCATACGGAAGCGGCATATGGTCCGTGAGGTATTCCTCATAGCGTGCCGGCCCGGCATTGTAGGCGGCTAGGAATCCTGGCGAACCGAAGAGATCGTACATCTCGCGGAGATACGCGGTGCCGGCGAAGATATTGTTCCGCGGATCGTAAGGGTCGTTGCCGAGGCCGTACTCGGACTCGAGTTCCTGATAAGTGTCCGGCATCACCTGCATCAGCCCCATCGCGCCGGCGGGAGAAGTGATGGGGGCACCATCAAGATATTCCTGGCCGCCGGATTCGACGTTCATGACCTCGCGAATCCATACCTGAGGCACGTCGAAATGCTGGGAGGCCTGGGCGATATAGGGCCCCCAGGGATCCCAATAAGGCCCGGGCGGCCTGTAATCGCGGGGGGCATAGGCGGCATAGCGCTCCGCCTGCTGACGGGCGCTCAGTTGCGGGGGATGGCCGGCGCAGGCGGAGAGGAGAAGAGTGGCAAGAACGGATAGTGAAAACCGTCTCATACAGAGGTGGCTCCCCTCGGCACGCGGAACAGAAAGACAACGGCCGAGCGGCCGTCATTGAGGCGGTCGGTCAGAAAATCCGGCTAAGTTCTTATCCGAAGATCAACTTGGCGGCAAGCTTTTGGACAGAGCCGGCGGTTTGGGCGATCATTTGGCGCCTTTTCGACCCCCGTTTCGGGCGGAGTCCAAGCATGAAAACCCTCCCTTTTTTTGCGTCTCTGCTGATCCTGGGTGGCTGTGCCAGTTCCCGCCCGAGGTCAGCCGCCGACTCGGTCCCGCCCGCGAACGTGATCTACGGGACGATTCTCGTCGCGCGCCGGGCGGAGGCTGCCCCCGGCGTCCTCGCCGCGCTGGGCGCTGCTCCGGGCGCGGACAATCCGGCGACCGAGTTCATCGTCCGCGAAGACAATGGGCAGGTGATCTCGGTGGTGGAGCCGGGCGGGAGCGGGCTCATGCCCGGAGAGCGGGTGATGATTCACCAGGGCCCCGAAACCACCCTCGCCGCCGCGACGCAGGAGTGAGCTGCGGTAGAGCGGCGGAGGGGCTGACGCGCCCCATGATGGCAGGGTCGATTCCGGGCCGGCATTTCAAATGTAAGCCTTCGTCGATTGCGCGGACATCGTCCCGTGATGCGGCGGCAGGAGGCTCCTTCGCCCGAAACGCGCGAAAGGAGTTCCAGCGATGGCGAGAGAGACCGCTACCCTCAAGGGCGAACGGGCGGCCGAGACCGATGCCGCCCTGGTGACCCTCTCGACCGCGGAGATCGAGAAAGATCCACACGGAATATTCCACCATTATCGGCCCCTGACGCCGTTCATCGGCCACGAGGAGGGTGGATTCATCGTTCTCCGCGCGGGCGACGTGGAGCGGTTCAGCCGCGACCCGCGCCTCAGGGCGACAGAGACGGAGTTCCCCGAGATGCGCGGCATCACCGGCGGGACCCTGCTCGAGCTCTTCAAGAATGGGATGCTGACCTCCAACGGCGCGGCGCATCGGCAGAGACGCTCCCCCTTCACCCGAACCTTCGCGGCGAAGCTGATCGCCGAGCTGCGTCCGAAGATCCGGAGCACGGCCCAGGATCTCATCACGGAATGGTATGAAGAAGGCGAGGTCGATTTCGTCGATCGCTACACGGCACTGATTCCGGCGCGGACCATCAGCGATATTCTGGGGTTGCCGAAGGACGACATCCCGCACTTCACGCGCATCGTCTATAGGCTTTCCCGCGTTCTGAGCTTCCTTTTTCAGCCGGACGAGATTCCCGAGCTGGAGGAAGCGGCAAGCGCGCTTGCGGCTTATTCCGAAGAGCTCCTGAATGAGCGGCGCCGCAAGCCGAGGGAGGATTTCCTTTCCGCCTTCGTCGCCGTGGCCGACGCGGCGGGCGAGCTCACGCCGTTTGAAATCATTGCCCAGATCGTGGCGCTTATCATAGGCGGGACGGACACGACCCGCGTCGCGGCCGCGATGCAGGTGGCCCTTCTTCTCCAGGATCGCACACAATGGGACGCGGTCTGCCGAGACCCGGTGCTTGTCCCCGGCGCGGTTTCGGAGGCACTCCGCTACGAACCGAGTGTCCCCGGAATTGGGCGCATCACGTTGGAAGAGATCCTGCTGGATGGGCGGGTTCTCCCTGCCGGCGCGTTCCTGACACTCTCCTTGATGTCGGCCATGCGTGATGAGCGCGTCTATGCACAGCCGGACGTCTTCGACATCCGCCGCACCGACCATATGCGCCTGCACCCGATTTTCGGCGGCGGGCCGCACCGGTGCATTGGGGAAGCGCTGGCACGGGCCGAGCTCGAGGAAGGACTGGCGGCTCTCACCGCGCGGATCCCGCAGCTTCAGCTTGCGGGCGATCCCCCGATTCTGCAGGGACATGCCGGCATTCGCCGGATCGATCAGATGCACGTGGCCTGGCAGAGGTGAGCCGGCATGGCTTGCTGTGGCGAATCGCAGAGCGGCTTCGCCCGCAGGAGGGAATGATCCCTTTCTTTTACGCCGATGGCGCTTTCGAGCGGGGCGTGCGCAGCGGCGGCATCGCAGCGGGAACTTCCGCCGATGAGCCGGCGCCGGGCCTGAGCGCAGCCAGCCGCTTGAAGGCATTCTGAACGCGCGTTTCCTCACAGACGGCGAGATTGAAGCGCATCCATGGCGAGCGTTCGAGATGCGGACGGAAGACCGTGCCGGGAGCGAGCATGATGCCCTCACGCTGCGCCGCTTCGACCAGCTCCAGCGAATCCCCGACATGCGGGAAGCGCGCCCAGGCGAACATGCCGTCCGCGGGTTCCGTGAACAATTCGAGCCCGATATGCTCGAAAGCATGCACGACATTGAGACGTGCCTCACCGAGGCGCTGGTGCAGGCGCGAGAGATATTTGCGATAGTGGCCATCGACCAGCATCAGATAGATGAGCCGTTCCGTGAATTGCGAGGTGGTGATGCTGGTCAGCATCTTGATATCGGCAAGCTCGCCCGCGATGTTCTCGGCGCAGGCGATGAAGCCGACGCGCAGGCTGCCCGAAAGCGTCTTGGAGAAGCTGCGGGCATAGATCACGCGATTGAGCTGGTCGAGCGTTGCAAGCCGCGGGGTTGGCTTCGCTTGCAGATCGCAGAAGATATCGTCTTCCACGACAATGAAGTCATATCGGTCGGCGGCTTGCAGAACCTTGAAGGCGATATGCGGGCTCATATCGGTTCCGGTCGGGTTCTGCATCACTGACTGGGTGAAATAGAGCTTCGGGCGGTAAGACGCGGCCAGAGATTCGAGCGCGGCAATGTCCGGCCCGTCTGGATTGCGCGGCACGGCCAGCATCTCCACACCGTGCAGGCGCAGATTGCCGAACATGTTGTAATAGCCGGGATCATCCACCAGCGCCGCATCGCCGGGCCGCAGCAGGTATCGCATGGTGAGCTCGAGCGCCTGGCTGGTCCCGCCAGTCAGCAGGATCTGGCCCGGATGTACCGTGATGCCTAGCCCGCCCAGCATCAGGGCAAAGTGCTCGCGCAGCGGCAGATAGCCAAACGGATTTCCATATTCGAGCAGATGGGCACCGTTCTTGCGCGCGAGCATGTTCAGGCTCTGCCGGATACCGCCTTCGTCGAGCCACGTGTTCGGCAGCCACGGGCCACCGGCGAGAACGGTGTTTTCGCCGGCCTCAAGGACGCGGCGGATGAGCCAGACCAGTTGCTCATTGCGCTTGTGATGGTCTGATGGCTCGGGGCGAGCGGCTGAGGCAGGCGCGGGCGCCACATAGAATCCGGCACCGCGGCGTGAATGCACATAGCCCATGGCGACCAGACGGTCATAAGCCTCCACCACGGTGAAGCGGCTGACCTTGTAGCTTTCGGCGAAGCTCCGGATGGAGGGCAGCTTTGTGCCCGGCCGCAGACGCCGATCATCGATCTGCCGCCTGATGCCGGACACGATCTGCTCGGCAAGCGGCTGGCCGCTTCCCTGGCTCATGGTGAGAGAGAGCATGGAGGTTTCCGGTTCCCTTACGACTGGCCCGCCATCTGGACCGGTACAGTTATGGCGACCAACGTCACAACTGTCTATTACCGTTCGTCCAAGTGTCCGGCACCATGACTTTCGTGTCAAGCGGAAGCGGCGTGGTGGCCGGCTTCCCCAGGCTTGCAGCCCCGAGGCCAAGGACAGGAAAGGAAAACGAATGCCTCTCATTCAGGTTCGCGTCATCAAGGACGTCTTCAACAAGGAGCAGAAGCGCGAGATCATCAGCAAGCTGACCGATGCCATGGTCTCGGTCGAGGGGGAGAATATGCGCGGCATCACCTGGTGCGTGATCGAAGAAGTTGAAAGCGGTGACTGGGGGATTGGCGGAAAGGCTCTGACCACCGCCGACGCGCTTGCCGTGGCACGTGGAAAAGCCGCCTGACAAGGGCGGCCCTCACGCAGGCAGCGCATGGAAGTTCACGCGCGGCGGTTGCCCCCCGAAAATGCCGGCTCACATGCAGCAGCATGCGGGCCGGCGTCGGAGTCATCCAACCGGCGATCATCGAGCTTCGCGCCCCATAATGAACTGCACGGATTTCGCGATGCCAGGAGAATCTTCGCTCGCACCGATATCATCGCTTCGCCAGCGACAAATTAGAGAAACATCCCAATTTATCAGCCTTCCCCAATGTCAGACGATTTCAAGAAAATTCTGGAGCCTTCCGCCAGGTTCCGTTTGAGCATGACGGCATGGCCCGCCGCGATCACGGACTTCCATGATTTCGGCGGCGAAACCGTCCGGTCAGATTAATGTTACAGGTATAGCGCGCCCTCCTGTCGTCGGACAGCAAAACGTGACATAAACTCCTTGATCTTCGTTGGCTGGGCAGGGCAGAAAAATTGTTTCTGTAGCGGATGGAAAACCCGGCACTGGCGAAGCCGGGCGGATTGCGTCCATAGCGCCGCCTGTCCGGCATGATGTTGGCGAGCAGACCCTCCTTTGATCTGGCAGCGCACCACTATGGCATGATTGCCGGACATCCCGCTGCAAAGAAAATCGGAGCAGGATTTCATAGATGAACGATAGATCGCGGGAGCACAGACTCGCGACGACGCATGGGTCGATCGCAATCGACGAAGCCGGACACGGAGATCTCCCTGTTCTTTTGATCCACGGGAACTCGATTTGCCGTGGTGTCTTTCGCCACCAGATGAGCGGGCGACTTGCCCAAGATTATCGTTTCATTGCTTTCGCTCTGCCGGGACATGGTGAATCCGGCAATGCGCCGGATCCGTCGCGCACTTATATGTTGCCAGGATTTGCGGATACCGCCGTCGAAATCCTGGGAATGCTGGGTGTGGCGGAAGTCGCTGGGTGTGGCGGGAGCCATCGTGTTCGGCTGATCGCTTGGCGGCCACACCGCCCTTGAAATGGCCTCCAAGTTTCCCGGCATCAAGGGCCAGATCACCTGAGGGACCCCGCCCGTCGGTCCTTCAAACATGGCGGAGGGGTTTGTCCCATCCCCCCATCTGAAGCTGGCGAGCCAGCAGAATTTCACGGCGCCGGATGTCGAGAGCTCCGGGAAAGCCGTTTTCAGCGCGACACTTGCGCCGTTTCTCCGAAAGGCGATCGAGCGCGCCGATGGATCGGCAAGAAAAACGATGTTCGAGGCCGTGCGTTCCGGAGCCGGCACTGACCAGCGATGCGTCGTGGAAAACCCGCCGATACCGCTCGCGGTGGCGAACGGGTCCGAGGATCCGTTCATAAACCTCGATTATCTCGATCGCCTGCATTATGCCCATTTGTGGGAAAAGCGTTGTCATCAGCTTCCCGGGCTCGGACACGCCCCGTTTTGGGAGGCGCCGGAGCTATTCAATCCCTTTCTTGAGCGGTTTCTGCGTGATGTCTCCACAGGCGCGGCGTAGGTCCCGGCGGCAATTCTCAAGACCTTCCGAACACCTTGCCGGATGCGCTGTGCCGGCAGTCGGCCATCTCTCGAAATCGCAGGCTGCATATTTTCCCGCCAAAAGGGAGCGTCCCCTTCGGACACGGAAATTCTTGATATCCTGTCACGAGGGCATCTATCTCTTTGGCTGAGACAGAACAGAAGGAGCGGCTGAGTGATGGACAGAAATCTCGGCACCCGAGACGCCACGCTATCCGCAGGGTCCGGTGATGCCCCGGATGATGGCGTCATCACTCTCTCGATCGCGGAACTCGACGCGGATCCGCATGGCGTGTACCGGCGATATCGACCGCTGACACCTTTCATCGCACACGAGTCCGGCAGCTACATCGTCCTCCGCGCCGACGACGTGGAGCGGTTCGCGCGTGATCCACGTCTGCGGCAGTCGGAGACGGAGTATCCTGAAATTCACGGCATCACGAGCGGACTCCTCTTCGATCTCTTCAAATACGGGATGCTGATGTCCAACGGCGCGGTTCATCGCCGCAGACGCGCGCCCTTCACCCGGACCTTTGCGGCCAGGCTGATCATGGAGATGCGGCCGCGAATCAGGAAAACGGCTGAAACGCTTGTCGAGGAGTGGTATGAGGACGGGGAAGTCGACCTCGTCCAGCGCTACGCGGCACTGATTCCGGCACGGACCATCAGCGATCTTCTGGGATTGCCGAAGGACGACATCCCGGAGTTCACGTCTCTCGTCTACCAGGTGACCCGGATTCTGAGCTTCCTTTTTCGCCCCGACGAGCTCCCGGAGCTTGAGGACGCGGCACGCAAGCTCTTTGGCTATGTCGAGAACACCCTGAATGAGCGGCGCAAGAGGCCGAGGGAGGATTTCCTCTCGGCCTTCGTTGCCTCGGCCGACGCGGCGGAGGATCTCTCGCCCTTCGAGATCATCACCCAGATCGTCACCCTGATCATCGGCGGGACGGACACGACCCGCGTCGCCGCCGCCGTGCAGGTCGCCCTGCTCCTGCAGGACCGCGCGCAATGGAACGAGGTTTGCCGCGACCCCGCGCTCATTCCGGGCGCGGTGACGGAGGCACTCCGCTACGAGCCGAGCGTCGCCTCGCTCGCGCGGATACCGCTCGAGGATATCGAGATCGATGGGCGGGTCCTTCCCGCCGGCCAGTTCCTCATCCTTTCGACAATGTCGGCCATGCGCGACGAACAGCTCTACGCACGGCCGGATATCTTCGATATCCATCGCACCGACCATCCGCGCCTGCCCCTCGTCTTCGGCGGCGGGCCGCACCGATGCCTCGGGGAAGCGCTGGCGCGGGTCGAGCTGGAGGAAGGTCTTTCCGTTCTCGCCAGCCATGTCCCACAGCTTGAGCTCGCGGGCGGCTCGGCTCGTGTACAGGGACATAGCGGCATCCGCCGGATCGGCGAGATGCGCGTCGCTTGGCAAAGATGATCAATCGCGCCGATATTTCACGAACTTCCCGTGACACGGAAGCGGAGAAAAATTATCAAAAATTGGAAATTTCTACTTCGAAAGGCGAAAATTCGTGATGCCGAAGTGAAATCCTGTGAATTCCGGAAGGTCGATATCGCGATCTTGGCCAAGCTATAGTTCTAGACAACATCTGTATTTTCTGAAATGTAAAATGAAATTCCAATATAACAAGGCTATGTCAGCATTTTCTTGCGATGATGATTCGGACATCGTCTTGGTCATGCATCGTGATAATCGTGGAGATATTCATGAAGAAACTCTTGGCTGCTTTCGCGCTGATTGCTTTGCGTGGCGCCGGCTATGCTGGCGCGATTGCGTCTGCTGACCATGCGATGGCGTATACGCCGGTTTGGTAAGCCGGTTTCATAGTCTCTCGCCTGCGATCGGACCGGGTGATTCCACCCGGTCCGTGATCCCGATACGGCATGCTGTTTTCCACGCCGCTCTCGTGGCGTGGGGCGTAGCGGCTCTCCTTAGCCGCCAATGAGCACCCCGCACCGGGAGCCGCGGTTCGATCAGGGCAAAGGAATGGTATTCCGGGAGGCGACGATATGGTCGGGTGAATTTTGGCGTTCGCATTTGCAGCCAATGCGAAAGATCGCGATCGATCTGGCGCGCCGTCACCTTGATGTCATTACGGAACGATTTCAGCACCACGCGGCACTCGTCGATATCCGGCGGTGCGGGTTCCCGCGCGGCATAGACAAGGGAGCGCATCCGGCGGCGAACGGGACGCGGGATGGCACGCAGAACGATGACGATTCGCGCGTCGGGAAAACGATGAGCGATCTCCCGCGCCGCGAGCCCTGAACGCAGATTGGGATGTCAAAGCCTCACCGCCCGCCTTCTCACCGTTCCACGATGCGAAGAGCCGGAGATAGGCGTCAAAGTCGGTGGTAACGGCGACACGCAGCGGAGCGAGGAACGCTGCAAGGGCCTGTCGACCAGCACACTCTGCCGCCGCGCCTCCTCCAGGGTTCCGTGCCCCGCGGTGATGTGGAAGGCGAAATGGTCCGGCTCCTTGACCGGGCAGCAATAGATGTTGCGATGGTGGGGACAATGCCCGGAACGGGGAGGTCGTGCCGCGGCGGGCGACGCCGACGATAAAGACGTTCGGAGTGGCCCGGAACGAAGAGGGCAAGGAACGGCTGTGAGCGTGCGTTCGGCCTTCCTCGCCGAGCGTACGCCTTTGTCCGGCTTTCCGCTTCACAATCTAGGCGATTCGTTCCGTTTCTCCGCCATGGCCCGTGAGGATACAATGCCAGCGATCCTGGACAAGGACGCACCCGGGACCGCGATATGCAATTCGATGTGGCAACGTAAAAATGCAAACCATCACGATACGATGCTGCCGTGCGCGCACTGCGCCTGTCAATGGTGACGCCCGCCGGGTGGGTATCAAAAAATCCATAGTCAACCTAAAAAAACATGCGATGACGCTATCAAACGACACGAAAAGTAGCAAATTTTACCCAATGCCAGCCCCTGGACTCCCCATTGTGCTGCCCGATTGCGTTGAAGGACTCAATCCTCCGTGGCCTGGCGCGCGAGCGATTGCAGCCCCGCAGCAAGCGCGGCAAGTGGCTTTTGCGCCTCTTCGCCCAAGGCGTGGCGAGCCGCAATCCATGCCGGATCATTGTAGGTGAGGTTGACGGTCCCACCCGCGTCCTGCCAGACGAGCACCTTCAACGGCAGATCGATCCCCGCTGTCTGGGCCGCCTGCATCAGGGGTGTTCCTGCGGCCGGATTGCCGAAGAGAAGAAGCGTCGTCGGCCTGAGGAAGAGCCCTGCTCCGCTCGCACCCGCTGCATGATCGACGCGCGCGAACACGGTGATCCCTCTTGCTTCCAACGCTGCCTCGATTCGCGCCAGGGTCTTCACGAAATCGTGTGTGCTGCGCAGTGTAACCAGACCATTGTCTGACATGATGGCAAGCCCTTTCGCGATTCTTGAGTTCTTGTGCCGCACATCGCCAAGTCCTGCTTGACCCGGCCGTGCCCGCCGGTTTGACTGAACCGGACATTACCGGACGAGGCCAATGGGAGCGAAGCGCAAGACACAGCCGCCAACGCGGGCGGGCGGCGGACCACGTCGGCCCGCCGACAGTGCCGACCGTGCCTATCGGGCGATCCGCCAATGGATCATCGAGTTCAAGCTCAAGCCCGAGGAGCGGATCAACGAGCTCCATCTTGCGGCGAAGCTCACGCTGAGCCGCACGCCGGTGCGCGAAGCGCTCAACCGGCTGGCGAGCGAGGGCTTCCTCGTCTTCGCGCCCAATCGCGGGTTTTTCTGCCGCTCGCTCGACGTGACCGACCTGGTCGGTGTCTACGAGATGCGCCTGATCCTCGAGCGCGGGGCCTTCGAGCTCGCCTGCAAGCGCGCCTCCGACGCCGGGATTGCCGCGTTCGCGCGGTTCTGGGCCGGGGCCCAGCGGCGCTGGCGCCGGCGCGACCCGGATGAGCTCTTGAATCTCGACGAGGCATTCCACCGCCAGCTTGTCGAGCTTTCGGCCAATCGCGAGATCGCGCGCCAGCTCGCCGCCATCGATGCGCGGATCCGCTTCGTCCGGCGGATTGCGATCGAGCGCGTGGAGATGCAGGCGCGGATGGCCGAGGAGCATGGCGCGCTGGTCGCCGCCCTCGCTGACCGCAATGCCGCGCGCGGCGGGCGCATCCTTGCCCAGCACATCGCGCTCTCGGTCGAAAGCGCGCGCAACGTGCTGAAGGAGGTGCTGTTTCGCCTCTATGTCGCCCCTGCGGCGGCCGAGCCGGCAGCGGCGACGGCAACGACACGCAGCCAGGCCGCCTGATGACGGTCTGACGGCGCAAGGAACGACCCATGCGCTGGAACCGCAGCGTGACCGTGGTTGGCGTGCACGCGGAGGGCGAAGTCGGGAGGGTGATCACCGGCGGGGTTCTGCCGCCGCCCGGAGCCAGCATGTTCGCGCGGATGCGCCATCTCGCCGAGAAGGATGACGGGCTGCGCCGGCTGCTTCTGTTCGAGCCGCGCGGCGCGGTGAACCATTCCGTGAATCTGGTGACACCCCCCTGCGCGCCGGAAGCGGATTTCGGCCTGATCATTATGGAATCACAGTATTACGTGCCGATGTCCGGCTCGAACATGATCTGCGCCGTCACCGCCGTGCTGGAGACCGGCCTTCTTCCGATGCGCGAGCCCGAGACGCGGCTCACCGTCGATACGCCGGGCGGCCTCGTCCATGTCGAGGCGCAATGCCGCGGCGGGCGCTGCGCGCTTGTGAGCTTCCGCAACGTGCCGTCCTTCGTGCTGCACCGGGACCGGATCATCAAAGTCGCCGGATTCGGCGAGGTCCTGGTCGATGTCGCCTATGGCGGCATGATGTATGCGATCGTGGATGCACAAAAACTGGGCTTTGCGCTCATTCCGGATGAGGCGCGAGAGCTCGTCGCGCTCGGCGAACGGATCAAGGCCGCCGCCGCCGAGCAGCTTCCCGCCGCGCACCCGGAGAACCCCGAGATCCACACCGTGAACCAGACGCTGTTCGCCGGCCCGCTCACCGAGACCACGAACGGAAAGACGGCACGCAACACGGTGGTGATCTCGCCCGGCCGGCTCGACCGCTCGCCCTGCGGCACCGGGACCTCGGCTCGCCTCGCGCTGCTTCATGCGCGGGGCGAGATCGCGCCGGGCGAGGTGCTCGACCATGTTTCGATCATCGGCTCGCATTTCCTCGGCACGGTCGAGGAGGCCACAAGGGCAGGCGATGTGCCGGCGGTGATCAATCGCATCTCCGGGCGTGGGTTCATCACCGGCATCACCCAATATGGAATCGATCCGGAGGATCCCTATCCGCAGGGATTCACGGTGCCGGACCTCTGGTTCCAGTGAGGCGGATGGGCGCTCGGCCAGATCAATAGGGCTTCCGGCGGATAAGCGGGGTGATCCGCCAAGGCCATGAAATGGACCGGAAAAAAATAAACTTAGAGCATGACGATCGAAATCATCATGCCCTAAAAATGGCTCCAGCCGGGGCGGGAGAATGTCATGGCGGCCCCATCCGCTCCGCGCACCGTGACCCCGGGCGCGCCCAAGGTGAAGCGGCCGATATTCGTCACGGCGAGCCCCGTGCGCGCGGCCTCTTTCTCAAGCACGGGTTCCCGGGCGCGTGGGACGGCGAGGAGCAGCTCGTAATCATCCCCGCCGGTCAGGCAGCGCTGGAGCCAGTCAGGCCTCCAGGCGGGGCCGGCCGCGCGGGCGGACGCCGAGAGTGGCACGCGCGCCGCTTCGATCTCCGCGGCCACCGAGCCGGCGCGGCAGAGATGGCCGAGATCCTGAACGAGCCCGTCCGAAATATCCATCGCAGCAGCAGCGAAATCGGCAAGGCGAAGCCCGAGCCGCGGCACCGGCAGGCGGTAGCGCTGCACGAAATGGCCCAAGGGATCCAAGGTGGGATCTGACGCGGGATCCAGGATGGGATCGGCGAGCTCTCCGCGGAGCACGGCAAGGCCGAGCGCGGCATCACCGATCGTGCCGGTGACCCAGATGCCGTGGCCGGCGGCCGCGCCCTGGCGCAGGACCGCCCTGCCCGCCTCCACGGTGCCGATGGCCGTGAGCGAGAGCGCGAGCGGGCCGGCGGTCGCGGTCGTGTCGCCGCCGAGGAGCGCGATCCCGAATTCACGCTGATCCTCGGCAAGGCCGGCGGCGAAGGCGGCGAACCAATCGTCCTTCGTGCCGTGCGGTGCGGCAATGGTGAGGAGATAGCCGAGCGGGGTGGCCGCCTTCGCCGCGATGTCCGAGAGATTGACGCGCAGGAGCTTGCGCGCGACGAGGTCCGGCGGATCGTCGGGCAGGAAGTGCACGCCGCCGAGCATCGCATCGACCGTGAGCACGAGTTCCCTGCCCGGCGGGGGGCTGAGGAGGGCGGCATCGTCCGCAAGGCCGAGGGCCTCCTTATGCGCGAGCGGGCGGAAATAGCGCGCGATCAGCGCGAATTCCCGCGGCAGGTCGCTCATTGTTGTTTTGCTTGTTGTTTTGCTGGGGCGGGAAACTCGGCCGGGTGGAGGGTGCGGGCGATCCTGTCGAGCACGCCGTTCACGAGGCCCGGCTCGTCGCCCCAGAAGAAGCCGTGCGCGATGTCGAGATATTCGTTGATGACGACGCGGGCTGGCGGCCCTCCCGGCATCGCAAGCTCGGCGATGCCGGCGCGCAGGAGGGAGCGCAGGACAGGATCGAGCCGCTCGATCGGCCAATCGGGCGGGAGCGCTTCGGTGAGCAGGACGTCGCGCTCCGCCTGACCCGCGGTCGCGGCGCGGACGATGCGCGCGAAGAGCGCGGTCTCGGCCTCGGGCACGTTTCCTTCCTCATAGCCGCCGGACTCCGCGGCGAGGCCGAGGCGATGGCGCAGAAACTGGTCGATCACCTGATCGGCGGGATCGCCCGCCTGGTCGATCTGAAAGAGCGCCTGCACGGAAGCCAGCCGGGCGGCGGTGCGCCGGCGCGGGGGTGAGGCGGCGGGCGGGCGTGTCATTCGCCTACTTCTCTCTCGGCGCCCTCTTCTCTCTCGGCGCCCTCTCCCTTTGCACCCTCCCCAGCCGGGCTGCCGCGCCAGGCGGCGCCGAAACGGCGCGCGGCGGCGATCTGCATCAGCGCGGCGCGCGCCGCCTCGGCGCCCTTGTTGGGGCCTCGGTTCGGGCCATTGTCCGGGGTGGCGGCACGGGCGATGGCCTGGTCGAGCCGATCGACGGTGAGAAGGCCGGTGCCGAGGGCGATGCCGAACTGCAGCGCCACACGCATCAGGCCGGCCATCGCTTCGCGGCAGATATATTCGTAATGGTCGGTCTCGCCGCGCACCACGCAGCCGAGCGCGATGAACCCGTCATGGCGGGGCGGGCCGCGAAGCACGATGCGGATGGCCTGGGGAAGCTCGAAGGCGCCGGCGATGTCGAGCGTCTCGAAGCTGGCGCCGGAGCCGGCAAGAATATGCTCCGCCCCTTCGGAGAGCCTGTCCACGACCTTGCGATAATAGGGGGCGCGGACGATGAGGAGGTGCGGAGCCGGTCCCGCGACCTCCACCGGAGCAGCAGCCTCTGCGTCTTCCGTGCTCATTCGCCGGGCGCGTCCCCGATCGGGAGCTGGGCGACGATGTCGAGCCCGTAACCTTCGAGCCCGACGATCGTGCGCTGCGTGTTGGAGAGAAGGATCATCCGCCGTACCCCGAGATCGACGAGGATCTGCGCGCCGATACCGTAATCGCGAAGCTCGCGGTTCGGGCGCGGGCTTGCCTCCACCGTGAGCACACGCTCCGAGAGCGCGGTCGGCCGCGAGTCGCGTATCAGCACCACGGCGCCGCGGCCCTCGGCGGCGATCCGCCGCATCGCGCCGTGCAGCGTGTCCCAGGCCGGGCCGCCCAGCATGTCATGCACGAGATCGACCGCGTGCATGCGCACCAGCACCGGCTCGGGTCCCGCGAGATCGCCCTTCGCCAGCACGAGATGCTCGGCATATTCGACCGTGTTGGCATAGACGAGGAGCTTCCACTCGCCGCCCTCGGCATGGTGCAGCATGCCTTCGGAGACACGGCGCACCAGCCGCTCGGTGCGGCGGCGATAGGCGATGAGATCGGCGATCGTGCCGAGCTTGAGATTGTGGCGCTGGGCGAAGGCGACGAGGTCGGGCAGCCGGGCCATGGTGCCGTCATCGTTCATGATCTCGCAGATCACGCCCGAAGGATTGAGCCCGGCGAGGCGGGCGATATCCACTGCCGCCTCGGTATGGCCAGCGCGGACGAGCGCACCCCCCTCGCGCGCCACCAGCGGAAAGACGTGGCCGGGGCTCACGATATCCTCGCGCCTCTTCTCGGGATTGATGGCGACCGCGATGGTGTGCGCGCGGTCGGCCGCCGAAATGCCCGTGGTCACGCCTTCGCGCGCCTCGATCGAGACGGTGAAGGCTGTCTGCAGGCGCGAGCGGTTGGAGTGGCTCATCAGAGTGAGCCCGAGCTGCTCCACCCGCGGACGGGTGAGCGCGAGGCAGATCAGGCCGCGGGCATGCCGGGCCATGAAATTGACGATCTCGGGAGTCGCGAACTGCGCAGGGATGACGAGATCGCCTTCATTCTCGCGATCCTCGTCATCGACGAGAATGAACATGCGCCCGGCGCGCGCCTCGGCGATCAGCTCCTCGATCGAGGAAAGATAGTCGGAAAGCAGGGCGGTTTTCATGACTGCGTCTCGATGAGGCGGGCGACATAGCGGGCGAGCATGTCGATCTCCAGATTGACCGCATCGCCCGGCGCGAGCGTGCCGAAGCGTGTCACGCTTGCCGTGTGCGGGATGATGTTCACGCCGAAATCATCCGGCCCGACCTCGTTGACGGTGAGCGAGACGCCATCCACGGCGATGCTGCCCTTGACCGCAACGAAGCGGGCGAGCGATGGCTGCAGACGGAAGCGCCAGCGCACCGAGCCATGCTCGGGCGTCGCCTCGAGCGCCTCGCCGATCCCGTCCACATGGCCGGAGACGAGATGCCCGCCGAGCTCGTCGCCGAGGTGAAGGCTGCGCTCGAGATTGACACGGGTGCCCGGGCGCCATTGGCCAAGCGTGGTGCAGGCGAGAGTCTCGGCCGAGACATCGGCGGCGAATTTGTTCGCCCCGACGGCGACCGCGGTAAGGCAGCAGCCGGAGCAGGCGATCGAGGCGCCGGGAGCGATGGAGGAAATGTCCGGCCAGGGCGCGGCGATCGTGATCCGCATATCGGTACGATCCGCGACCGGCGTGATCGCCCGCACCGTGCCGAGGGCGGTGACGATGCCGGTGAACATCCGTCAACGGACCTGCACGAACTCGGTCAACACATCCACTCCAAGCGAAAGGCTCCTCAGCCGCCGAAAGCGCGGCATGGCGGCGAGTTCGGTGATCCCGAGCGCGGCGGCGGCCGGCCAGCCATCCGCGCCGAGCAGCGCCGGGGCATGGAACCAGGCGAGCCGGTCCACGAGATCGGCTCGCAGAAGGCCGGCGGCAAGACCCGCCCCGCCCTCGGCGAGGACGGAGGTCAGGCCCGCGGCGCCGAGGGCGGCCAGCGCGGCGGAAAGATCGATGCCAATGCTGGCGGACGGCAGAGCGAAAAGCCGGACCCCCAGCCCGGCGAGCGCGGCGGCGCGGATCCGATCGGCGCCTTCGCGATGGAGAACCCAGGTCGGGATATCCCGCGCCGTCGCGACCAGCCTCGCGGTGAGAGGCAGGCGCAGCCCGCTATCGGCGATGACGCGCACGAGCGGCCTTGCCCGGTAGCCCGGAAGCCGGCAGGTGAGCTCCGGATCGTCGGCGAGCACGGTGCCGATGCCGATGAGCACGGCATCGTGCCGGCCGCGCATCGCATGGGCGGCGCGGCGGGCGTCCTCACCGGTGATCCAGCGGCTCTCGCCCCCGTGCGTGGCGATCCTTCCATCGAGCGTGGCGGCGAGCTTGAGCGTCAGCGCCGGGCGGCCCTTGCGCACACGGCTCAAGAACCCGGCGGTGACCTCTTCGGCCTCGGCGCCGAGCAGCCCTTCCTCGGCGGTGATGCCGGCGGCCGCGAGGCGCGTGAGGCCGGCACCATTGACGCGCGGATCCGGATCACGCTGCGCGGCGACGACGCGCGCCACGCCGGCTTCGATCAGCGCCTCGGCGCAGGGGGGCGTGGCGCCATGATGGCTGCAGGGCTCGAGCGTGACATAGGCGGTGGCACCCCGCGCACGCTCGCCGGCCATGGCGAGTGCCACCGTCTCGGCATGAGGGCGGCCACCCGGGGCCGTCATGCCGCGGCCAACCACCCTCCCCTCCCGCACCAGCACGCAGCCGACATTGGGGTTGGGCCAAGTCACGCCGAGGCCGCGCCTCGCGAGGCCGAGCGCGGCGCGCATATGGGCCGTGTCCATGGCGGTCGCCATTCCCCTCAGCGCGGCTCGCCCAGGGCGCCGAGGAAAGCGCCGAAATCGGCGGCCTCGCGGAAATCGCGATAGACGCTGGCGAAGCGGATATAGGCGACCGCATCCACCTCCTTCAGTGTCTCCATCACCGATTCGCCGATCTGTTTCGATGGAATATCGGGCTCCCCGCTCGCCTCCAACTTGCGGACGATGCCGCTCACGATGCGCTCGATCCGCTCCTCGTCGACCGGGCGCTTGCGGAGCGCCACGCGGATCGAACGGGCAAGCTTGTCGCGATCGAAAGGCTCCCGGCTCCCATCCGACTTGATGACGACGAGCTCGCGAAGCTGCACACGCTCGATGGTGGTGAAGCGCTGGCCGCAAGCGGTGCAGGAACGCCGACGGCGGATCGCCGCGCCGTCCTCGGTCGGGCGGCTGTCCTTCACCTGGGTATCGTCGTGGCCGCAATAGGGACAGCGCATGGAGAGGGTTCAGGGCTTGGGGTAGATCGGGAACTGGGCGCAGAGCGCCCGCACGCGGGCGCCGACCGATTCCTCGGCGGCACTGTTGGTCCCGTCATTCGAGGCGGAAAGGCCGCTCAGCACCTCGTCGATGAGAAGGCCGATCTCGCGGAACTCGGCCGTGCCGAAACCGCGCGTGGTGGCCGCCGGGCTGCCGAGGCGGATACCCGAGGTGACGGTGGGCTTTTCGGGATCGAACGGAATCGCGTTCTTGTTGGCGGTGATATGCGCGCGCTCCAAGCTTGCCTCCGCGGCCTTGCCGGTCACGCGACGCGGACGGAGATCGACGAGAAGGAGATGGCAATCGGTCCCGCCGGTGACGATCGCGAGCCCCCGCGCGGCGAGGGTTTCGGCGAGCATGCGGGCATTCTCCTGCACCGCGCGCTGATAAGCATGAAACTCCGGACGCAGCGCCTCGCCGAAGGCAGCGGCCTTGGCAGCGATGACATGCATCAGCGGCCCGCCTTGCAGGCCGGGGAAGATCGCCGAATTGATCTTCTTGCCGATCTCCGGGTCGTTGGCGAGGATCATGCCGCCGCGCGGGCCACGGAGCGTTTTGTGCGTCGTGGTGGTGACGACATGGGCATGGGGCAGCGGGCTCGGGAAGAGCCCGGCGGCGACCAGCCCGGCGAAATGCGCCATGTCCACCATGAAATGGGCACCGACGGCGTCGGCCGCGCGGCGGATGCGGGTGAAATCGATGAAGCGGGGATAGGCCGAGCCGCCGGCGATGATGAGCCTGGGCTTCTCCTGCTCGGCCAGGCGCTCCAGCTCCTCGTAATCGAGGAGACCGTCCTCGTGGCGAACGCCGTACTGAACGGCATGGAACCATTTGCCCGAGATGTTGGGCGCGGCACCGTGGGTGAGATGGCCGCCCGCCGCGAGGCTCATCCCGAGGATCGTATCCCCCGGCCTGAGCAGGGCGAGAAAGACCGCCTCATTGGCCTGGGCGCCCGAGTGCGGTTGGACATTGGCGAAGCCGCAGCCGAAAATCTCTCGGGCGCGTTTGATCGCAAGCTCCTCGGCGATGTCCACCGCCGCGCAACCGCCGTAATAGCGCCTTCCGGGATAGCCCTCGGCATATTTGTTCGTAAGCACGCTGCCCTGGGCCTCGAGCACCGCGGCCGAGACCAGGTTCTCGCTCGCGATCAGCTCGATCCCGTCCTGCTCGCGCGCAAGCTCCGCGGCAAGGGCGGCGGCGAGCTCCGGGTCGGTCTCGGCAAGGGGGGCGGAGAAGAACCGTCCCGGCGCGAGCCCCGGCGAGACGGAACTGGCCTCATCATTCATCCGGTACAACTCCTGCAAGCCCCGGAGGGCACCCCGGGCCGGGATGTCCCCAAAGTGGCGTGCTCTAGCATGGGCATGCCCCGCGGCAAAACGGAGCGGGCAAAACGGTCCGGCGACTATTCGTCCCGGGAATCGCCCCCGAGTTGGCCAACGGGCTCGCCAACGGGGCGCGCGGCCGGCGCATGCTCCCCATATTGGGGCAGATCGTCGGTGATCGTGAACCAGGACGCCTTGGAACCGACGAAGATATGATGGCTCGGCCGGATGCCGGGCGCGTCGATAAGGGTGCCCATGGCGACATGGACGAAGGCGCCATCACGGACGAGGGAGTAGAGAAGCGAGCCGCATCGGCTGCAATGCGCGTCGTGGCCGGTCTCATCGCCAAAGATCATGAGACCGTCCCTGCCCTTGGTGACGACGAGCTTCTCGCGCGCGATGCCGGCGAACGGCTTGAAGGCCGAGCCCGTCGTGCGCCGGCAGTTCGCGCAATGGCAGTTGGCGGCATAAAGAAATTCGTCCGCCACGGCATAGCGCACGGCGCCGCAGAGACACTGCCCGGCGAGAATGCGGACATGGGATTTTCCTTGAGCGGTCACGGCGCCTCTTTTTGAAACCGTGGATCGCAGCCGGTTTCGATCGAAAATCGGAACGATCCGCTGGACTCTATGGGGTGTTTCCGGCAGGACGATAGCGCCGCATGACCTCCGCGAGCGCATCGAGCGGAAGCGCATGGGCCACGCGGCCCGCCCGTCCTGTCATGGTCTCGGCCGCGGTGAGCGCGTTGAGGATCGCCTCCTCGGTGGCCTCGGCGGCAGCCTGGAACAGCGGCGTCATGCGCTCGGGGGCGAGCATTCGCACGGCGCTCGTCCCTTCACGCTCCCGCACATGGTTCGCGGTCGAGAAGGCGAGAAAGATGTCGCCGCTGCCGTTGGCGCCGAACCCCCCGGCCCAGGCGAGGCCGGTAGCGGCGCGCCGCGCCAGGCGCTGGCACTGGATCGGCAGCAGTGGCGCATCCGTGTCGAGGACGACGATGATCGAGCCCGACTCGCGAACACGCGGATCGTTCGGGGGCGAACGATACGAGGGCACGAGGGTGGGCCCGATCTCCCGCCCCACCGGCACACCATCGACGCGCAACATCTCACGCGCGCCGTAATTGGCCTGGACCAGCGCGCCGACGACGAAGTTTTCGTCGCCCGACGCAACGAGGCGGGAGGCGGGAGGCGGTGCCGGTCCCGCCCTTGAACTCATGGCAGATCATCCCGGTTCCGCCGCCGACATTGCCTTCCGCAAGTGGCCCGTCGGTGGCGGACTCGAAGGCGGCGAAAGCATGCGCGGCAGTGATGGGGAAGGTTTCACTCTCGCTCAGCCATCCGTCATAGGTCTCCGCGACCACCGGCAGATGGAACATTTGTGGCGCGCCCGCGCGCACGGCGAGCGCGCACACCGCATCGCGCACGGTCCCGACAGAGAAGGTGTTGGTGATGCCGATCGGCGCGCCAAGGATACCCTGCTCGGCGAGCCAGGGCAGGCCCGTCATCTCGCCATTGCCGTTGAAGGAATGAAAGCCGGCGAACACGAAGTCGGTCCAAATCCCGCGTCGCGGCCAGATCGCGGTCACGCCGCTTCGGATCACCCAGGGCGCGTCTTCGATCACCGTGCTGTAGCCAACAGCAACGCCGGGCACATCCGTGATCGCGTTCCCTGGTCCCGTCGGCAGGGCCCCGCAGGAAAGACCGAGATCGCGCAGCCGCGCGCGGGAGAGCGGAATCTTCATGCCCCGACCGGAACGCCCACCAGCAGGACGAGATTTCTCACGCTCAGCCGTCCTGCCCTCGGTCATTGTCTCATCGCGTGATTGAGACCCGCAGCGACCCCATCTTCGGTCATCACGCTTCGGAGGTCAGTCGGCCACGAGTTCCTTGTGCTTGAGATGCCAAAGCCGCTCGTAGGCGGCAACCAGCCCCTCCATGCTGCGCCGGCGCTGCTGGTCCGGTGCCGTGGACCGACGCGCCAGCATGAGCTCGAGGATCCGCAACAGCTGCTCGGCGACTTCGAGATCGTCCTGGTCGCAGGCCTGATGGAACGCGATCAGGATCTTGTCCGAAAGCCGGCGCGTATGGCGCGGCGTAGGGGACATGGGGGCCGCGACTTCGCCCGTCATGTCGTCAAGGACGACCGTGGGTGCCGTATCAGAGGGTCTGCTTTCTGGCATCCTTGCTCTTCCCGTCAACTGCTCCGCGCGATTCGCGAACGGATCGAGGCAGCGATATCGGCGGCCCTGGCGCCGGGATTGAACAGATCCTCGAACCTGCCATCCGGCCCCATGAGGTAGATAAGTGAACTGTGATCCATGTGATACGCATTTCCGATGCCGGATTCCACCTTTTGGTAATAGGCACGGTAAGCGTGCGCGGTTGCCGCGATTTGGGCCGGTGTTCCTGTGAGCCCGATCAACCGACGGTCGAACAGGTGGACATAGGCAGCGAGCACCCTCGGCGTGTCGCGAGCCGGATCGATGGTGATGAAGAGGGGTGCGACCTGATCCGCCTTCGTACCGAGATCATTGAGCACGGCGGCGATGGTCGCAAGCTCGGTCGGGCAGACATCCGGGCAGGATGTATAACCGAAATAGATCAGCATCCAGCGCCCGCGGAAGCTCGCGTCGGTGACCGCGCGGCCGGCGTCGTCCGTCAGCCGGAAGGGCCCGCCGATGCGAAGGCCGAAGCCGGCACCGCCCGCCGAAGACGGAGAGAGGCCGAGAAAGGAGACAAGCCGGGCTTCAAGCGCGCGGCCTGACGGGCCCGGTCCGGCCACGCTCAGCGCCACCCATCCGGCCATGAGAAGGATGGCGAGGCCAGGCGCCATCCGGTGGATGGCCCGGAGCATGCGCGCCCCCCTACGCCCGGCTCCGGCCGCCGGACAAAAGCCGCTCGACGAGCACCGCGGCAATGATGATCGAGCCGATGGCGGTGCCCTGCCAGTAGGGAGAGACATTGAGCAGATTGAGTCCATTGCGGATGAAGACCATGATGAAGACGCCGGCGAGCGTGCCGATGATCGAGCCGCGCCCCCCGAAAAGGCTGGCCCCGCCGATCACCACCGCCGCGATCGAATCGAGCTCCTCGCCCGAACCGCCGATCGGGTCGATCGAAAGAATCTTCGAGGTCAGAAAGACCGCCGCCACCGCGCTCATCAGCCCCGCAACGACATAGGCTGTGATGCTCCAGAGATTGATCGAGAGGCCTGCGATGCGCGCCGCCTCGGCGTTCGAGCCGATGGCATAGAGCGTCCGTCCGCCTTTGGCGAAGGTGAGAAAGACCCAGCCGATCGCATAGACGACGATCAGGCAGAGGAAATCGAGCGGGATGCCGAAAACCGAATCCGTGGTGAGGGCGGCGAGCGAGTCCGGGATATTGCCGATGGAGTTCGCGCCGCTCAGCACGTAGGCCATGCTGCGGCCGATCGACATCATGCCCAGGGTCACCACGAACGGCGCGATCCGCCCGAAAGTGATGATCACGCCATTGACCAGCCCGAGCGCGCCGCCGCTGGCAAGGCAGATGAGCACCGCAACCGGCACGCCGAGCTTGGGAAAGGTGAGACCCAGCATGATCGCCGAGACGCCGGTGAGAGCGCCGACCGAGAGATCGATCCCGCCGATCAGGATCACCAGCGTCTGGCCGAGCGCCACCATGCCCGCGATGACGGACTGGTCCATCACGTTGAGCAGGTTGTTGGTGGTGAGAAAATAGGGCGAGATCCGCGAGAGCACCGCCATCACCACGATGATCAGCAGCAGCATCCGGAGCTCGATCTGGGTGGCGAGCAGGTGCAGAAGCCGGGCGGGAAGCCGCCTTCGCGGGGCGGCGTCCGGCTTTGTCTCTCCCGTCCTCGTCTCGCTCGATCTTGTCTCCGTGGTCTCGCTCATGCGGCCTCGCGTTCCGTCTCCGTCTCGAGATCGGCGGTGATCGCCCGGGCGAGCGCGGCGCCGTCGGGCGCATGCGTCGCGCGCGCGAGGGTGAGGCCGACCATGCCGAGATCATGCCCGCGCCGCCCATGGATCGGGACGAGGAGCGTCGTGAGGCCGTTCCTGGGCTCCGTCACGAAGCCAGGCGCCTTGCGCGCCAGCGCTTCCTGGATGCGGGTGGCGGCGATCTCGGGGAAGCTCCCGCCCGCAAAGCCCGGATCCGCTTCGGCATCGGTTCCCACGCAGTCGAAACAGAAGACGCGCCCATGCTCGACGCTGATCCAGAACGCCCTGCCGCCATGGCGCGCCACGAGCCCTTCGAGGACCGTATGGGTGCGCTCGGCGGAGCTGCGCGGAGCGGCGAACATCCCGAGCTTCTCGATATCGACGAGCGCGCTTGGAATGCTCGTCACGTCCACGCCGTCGCTCAGCACCACGATGCGGTCGGCAAGTCCTATCACTTCCTCGAAATCGGAGCTGACGACGACAGAGGCCACGCCCTCGGCGGCGATGCGGCGGAGCAGTGCATAGATGCTGCTGCGCGTCGCGATGTCCACGCCGCGGGTCGGCTCGTCGAGCAGAAGCAGACGCGGCGAAAGGACAAGCCAGCGCGCGAGAATCACCTTCTGCTGCATCCCGCCGCTGAAGGTGAGCAGATTGGCATCGAGCAGTCGTTGCTCGGGAAGGCCGAGCAGCGCGAGCAGGCGGCGCACGGCCGCATCGCGCAGGCGATAGGCGAGGCCGGGGCCGCGATGCGCGCCGAGATGGGCGAGCAGGAGATTCTCGCGCACCGAGAAATCCGGCACCGTTCCCTGGCCGCGCCGATCCTCTGGAATGAGGCCGATTCCCTTCCGAATCGCCTCGCGCGGAGTGGCGGGGGTGAAGGGTCTGCCGTCGAGCTCGATCGTTCCGCCACGCGCCGGGCGGAGGCCGAAGATGGTCTCCAGCGTCTCGGAGCGGCCGGCGCCGACAAGGCCCGCAAGGCCCAGAATCTCCCCCGCATGCACGGTGAAGGAGACATCGCGCACGCGCGGCGGCGCGGAAAGATGGCTCACCCGCAGAACGGGCGCGCCCAGCGGTGTGCCCAGCGGCGTGCCCAGCGACGTGCCAACGGGGGCGGTCGTTCCCCGTTCCGCGCGCGCATAGATGTCCGAAAGCTCGCGCCCGACCATCAGCCGGATCAGCTCGCCCTGGGTGAGCTCGCGCGTCGGCACCGCGTCCGCCGCCACGCGGCCCTCGCGCAGCACGGTCACGCGGTCCGAGAGGGCGAAGATCTCCTCGAGCCGGTGCGAGACGAAGACGATGCCATGCAAGGTGGCGGCGAGATTGCGGATCATATCGAAGAGCCGCTCCGTCTCGTGCGGCGAAAGCGGCGCGGTCGGCTCATCGAAGATGATGATGCGGGAATCGAGCGCGAGCGCCTTGAGGATCTCGACGATCTGGCGCTGGCCGATGGTGAGATCCCTCACGCGCGCTCCGATCGCGATCCCGGCTTCCGCGCCGAGGCGGGTGACCAGGTGCCGCGCCTCGCGCCGCATCGCGCCCCAGTCGAGCCGTCCAGGCATCCCGAGCCGGGGCAGCATGATGTTCTCAAGCACCGAGAGATCGGGCGCGAGCGAGGTCTCCTGCGTCACCATCGCGATGCCGGCGCGGATCGCGTCGCGCGCGCCGGCAAAGCGCATGGTCTTGCCGTCGAGGACGATGCTGCCCGAATCCGGTTGCAGCTGCCCGGAGATCACCCGCGAGAGAGTGGATTTGCCGGCGCCGTTGGCGCCGACAAGGGCGTGCACCTCACCGGCGCCGAGCGTGAAGCGGGCGCCGGCGAGGGCGGTGGTCGCCCCGAAACGCTTCCAGATCTCCGTGAGCGCAAGGAGCGACATGGCGGAGCGAAGCGTCCGGCGGCGACGTCAGGCGGTGCCGAAGACGTTCTTCTTGATGGTGGGAAGCAGGCTGTTGACGTTGTCCGGGGTCACCACCATGATCGGCACCAGGGTCTGCTTCGGCGGCGTCTGGCCGGCGAAGTGGGTGAAAAGCGCATCGGCCGAGCGCACGCCCATCAGATAGGGCTGCTGCATCCCCACCGCGACGATCCGGCCGCTTTGGATGAGCGGCACGAACTCGGGAATGCCGTCGAAGGCCGCGACGGCGACACCGTTTTCCCGCCGGGAGGCGTGCAGGGCGCGGAGCGCGCCGAGGGTCGGCTGATCCGTCTCGACGAAGAGGCCGCGCATCTCGGGGTGCGCGGTCAGCATGTCCTGAACGAAGCGGAAGGTCTCGTCGGCCGTGTAGGTCTGCATCTGCGAGAGCGCGCCCTGCTTGATGCCCGCTTCGGTCATCGCCTTCATGAAGCCCTTGGTGCGGTTCTGGCCATTGAGGCGGGCGAGCGAGATGGTGACGAGGCCGACCGTTCCGCTGTTCCACCCCTTCGCCGTCATCACCTTGGCCAGCACCTTGCCGGTGCCGTATGCACCCTCGAAATTGTTCGAGATGATGAAGGAAAGATAATCGCCCGAATCGGTGCCGATATCGGCGATCACCGCCGGGATGCCGGCCTTCGCGGCAAGCGCGAGCACGGAGGGGCAGGTGGAGCTGTCGGTCGGCGAGATCAAAATGCCGTCCACCTTGCGCGCGATCGCGTCCTGCGCGTTCTGGATCTGGGTCTGGGCATTGTTGTGGCTGTCATAGGTGGTGGAGCTGCCGCCATTCTTGCGGGCGGTGTCGGCGATCCCGTTGGCAAGGGTGCGCCAGAACGGCAGATCGAGCCCGGGCGTGAGATAGGCCACGTGCTTGCCGGTCGCGGCGCGCACGATATGCGGTGCGGCAAGCGCGGCCACGCCTGCGCCCGCGCCGAGCACGAAAGGACGGCGCCGAAGCAATCCCGTGGATTGCCCAATAGGGCGCACACGGGGGTGCCCACGGGGGCGCTCAGTCGGTCGCGATGTCATGATGTCCTCCCACTTTGCCTTATTTGGGCCGCAGGATCGGCACCCGCGCCGCTTTCAGCCCGGGCGGATGATGGGTCGGCGGGCGGGGGCCGTCAAGAAGACCAAAAGATGCGGAACAGCATGATTTGCTTCGTGATTCCGGCGAAGCACGATCCACCGCTGGGCAATGGGGAGGGAGAAGGACATTTCGCGGTTTCGCCCCGATGGAGGACGGAGAAGTGGTGTGGCCACCCGCGGGCACCTGAATTCTGTTCGCGTGGTAGGCGGGCTGTGAAGCGCGAAAGCGGCCAAGGGTGTTATGAACTCAACCCATGATTGCATTGTCGGGCGACAGGGCTTGGATCGGGCTTCCCGCCTCGACAGGCTGCGGTCGTCTCGTTGAATGCCACCTCGCCCCCAAAGCGGACATTCCGTCGACTTGCGTCATGGGCTGCAGCGGGTGGACAGTTGCCAGTCGGAAGGAACAGGGGTGTGGCGCTCGTTTTCATCACCCATAGGTAAGAAATTTTTGGTGCGTGGCTTTTGAGCAAGAATATCAGGAATATCTTGTGCGCGCCGAATGTCGCTATGGTCGTGAACGACATGAGATCAGTATTCCCCTTCCGGGAGTGCGTGATCGCCCACCGTTCCCCATAGGTATCGCGTCGCGCGGGCAAGGCTGTGTCCCCAGCTCTCATATTCTGAAATGCCCGCGATGACCTCCGAAATTTCCGTATCTTCACTCGCGACGGTCGCGGCGGCTCTCGAGTCTCGCCTATTGTTGGGCGCCAGTCCCTCGAAATGGCGAGAAACTGGCATTGCGTTCAGCATGGCATTAGTGAAAGCTTTCCCCATGCACGGTCTCGAAAAGCGAAAGGTTGTCGCTGTAGTCGACATGAACGCCGACGATGACCGGCCCGGGCGTGTCGAACGCCTTCTTCATGATGGGAGTGATCTCGTCCGCCTTGGCGATCGTGAGGCCGGTTGCGCCGAAGGCTTCGGCATATTTGACGTAATCGACCGGACCAAAGTCTGTTCCCGACGTACGGCCGTATTTCAGCTTTTCCTGAGCGGCGACCATATCGTACGTGCCATCGACCCAGACCATATGAACGATGTTCGTCTTGAGACGAACGGCCGTCTCCAGCTCCATCGCGGAGAAGAGGAAGCCACCATCGCCCGAGATGGAAAGAACCTTGTCGGCGGGGCGCACAACTGACGCGGCGATGGCCCAAGGGAGCGCGACGCCCAGAGTTTGCTGGCCATTGGTGATCAGGACCTGCCGCGGCCGGAAGCTGTAGAGGTGCCGCGCGATCCACAGATGGAACGAGCCCATGTCGAGGCAGACAGTCACATCGCTGCTCAGGAAGTGCTGAAGCTCATAAACCAGCCGCAAAGGATGGATTGGGTGTCCGCCACGAACCGCAGAGTCGGAGGCGAGGCGATTCCGCTCCTCGATGATCAGGTCAAGGATCGCGGAGGACAGAGCGGCACGTCCCGACCGCCGGATCTGGGACGTCAGCGATTGAAGCGTCGCGGCGATATTGCCGATGAGCTCGACATAGGGTTGATAGCAATTGTCGAGATCGGCGGCCTGGATATCGATGTGTATGATCTTGCGCTTGCTCTTGCCATTCCAAATCGGCGGCCAGTATTCCACCGGGTCATAGCCAACGGTGATGACCAGATCCGCGGACTCCAGCAGCCGGTCGGCTGGCTGGTTCGCGAGCTGGCCGACACGTCCGCCGAAATTGTCGAACAGGTGCGCGCCTACGGCGCCCGCGGCCTGGAATGTGCCGACCACGGACAGGTTGTTTTTGCTGATGAAGGTTTGCAGAGCGGCGGCGGTCGCCGGCGCGCTGGCAAGCAGCCCGAGCAGAACGACGGGGTTGGACGCCCCATTGATGAGCCGAGCGGCCTCTGCGATCGCGGCGCCATCCGCCGGACCTGGCCCGCTGAAGGCCGGTGCCGAGAGTGGCTCATGATCACACCGCGCGGTCATGATGTCCCAGGGGAGGTTGACATACGCGGCACCCGGACGCCCAGACTCCGCCGCACGGAAGGCGTTCGCGACGACCTCGTTGATCTGATCCGCGGCGCCTATGGTCGCGCTATATTTGGTGACAGGCTTCAGGATCGCGACCGCGTCCATCGTCTGGTGGATCTGTTTCAGCGCCTCGGACGTCGCAACTGCGCCGCCGAGGGCGACGACCGGATCGCCCTCGGAATTCGCGGTCCCCAACCCGGTGGTGAAATTGGAGACGCCGGGTCCGGACGTAGCAATGCAGACGCCAGCCTTGCCAGTCATCCGTCCGATCCCGCCCGCGATGAAAGCGGCATTTTGCTCATGGCGGCATGCGACCGTTTTAATCTTTGAATCGATGAGTGCGTTGAAGACAGAGTCGATCTTGGCGCCTGGCACGCCGAAGATGTGGGTCACTCCCCGCTGCTCAAGAATGCGCACGACGAGCTGCGCGCCAATCTGCCTTGAGGTGTCGGTCATTGCTTCCCTCCTTCAGTGAGGCGCTTCGGCGTAGGCGAGTTCTTGGGCGGTGTTCTTGCTGAGATCAGCCTTCAAAAAGGCCTCCGATTCTGGCAGCGCCAGATGGAAGTCGGTGAGCGCCTCGACCCTGAGGCGGAGAGGACCGGCCGCGACATCGAGCAGATGTCCGCCATGCTGCCGGTCATCCGACAGAAAGTGGAAGTGATAGCCCGGGACGCTGAAGGCACTGGAGAAGCCGGGCGACCAAAGTCCGACCAATGTTCCGGCGATATCCTTGAAGGTGAACTCTGTCTGCGCCTTCGTGGCATCGACCAGGCGCGTGCCCGGATCAGGGGGATTGACGGCACGAGTCCGCAGGCGATCGAACTGTCCGTCCAGCCGAACCGCATAGAAGATATTGCCGGACTTCCGGTATCGGTCGCATTCCTGCTGCAACGCCTCGAAGCCTGCCAGGGCGGGTGTCCGCACATCGACATCTGGAGCGAACCGGGTCACCACCGCGAAGGGTGCGCCCGCGTCTGGCGCCGCTTCAGAGACACGCCCAGTGCCCTGAACCTGATAGACTTTGCCGTCGAGAACGACCATCTCGCCGTCCAGGTTGGAGAATGTGCCGACCCCGAAGTCGCCATGATCCAGAATGGACCTGACATCGACCTCGCGGTCATACACGCCGGCGACCAAAGCTCCAGACGTTGAGACCTGAAACAAGGTATGGACCGAGAGGCCGAGGTATTGCGCCAGCGCTTTCGTGACCACCGACGCCGCCGTACCGCCGGCGCGCTTGACTTCGGCGTCGAGCGCCGACTTCAGGGATCCGGGGAAGGAAACCGTTAGCTCCGCCATAGGTCCTCGCGATAGAAATGATGAGCCGTCTTCACTTGGGGCGCCGACAGGTGGGGTATTGGCCTGCGATGCGGAGCAATCTGGTTGCACTGTCCTCGGAGGCCACCGCCATCGGGGGTTTCCGCCGGAACGCCAATTTCACGGGCGTAATGCCGTCCCTCCGGCATTGTGGAGTCAAGCGCAGACGATGAGTCGGGAACTCTTCGGGAGACAACCATATGTGCGACCTCGATGAGGGGTCAATGAGGTCCATGACAGTATTCTCTGCTTTTTTTCGATTGCCCGGGCGGATTTCTGGAGCGTCAAAACAAGATGAATGACGTGGATCCGTTTGACCTTGCCCAGGTCCGCGCTTTCGATGCCGTAGCCCGCTTGCGGAGCTTCACTCGCGCCGCGGCGACGCTCGGGACGGCACAATCGTCTGTAAGCCAGCAAGTTCGGCGGCTGGAGGCGAAGCTCGGCCAGGACCTCCTGGCGCGGAGCACACGCAATGTGGAGCTGACGCCCGCCGGCGAGGCGATGCTTGTCTATTCGCGATCCATGCTGTCGCTTGCAGACCGGGCAAGACAGCAGCTCGCGCGTCCTCCGCTTGAGGGCTCGCTTCGTCTCGGCCTGGTCGAGGACTTCGCAACAGCAAGGCTCGCCACTGTCTTGAGCATTTTCAGAAAGCAGCACCCGCGGCTGGAGCTCACCTTCTCGACAGGCTTGAATTATACCTTGTTTGAAGCCCTCGATTCTCAGGAGCTTGACGTAGTGCTTGCCAAAAGGCCTATTGGCAATCGTCGCGGAAATCTGGTCTTCGTCGAAGCTCTGGTGTGGGTTGGAGATCCCAACCTTGTCGAACCTAACCGTTACGTCCCCCTCGTCACCTATCCCGCACCAAGCGACACCCGTGATGTCATTCTGCAAGCACTGAAAGACGCCGGCTACACCTGGAATGTTGTTGTTCAAAGCACGGGCCTGTTCGGACAGGCCGCTGCGGTGCAGGCCGGACTGGGGGTAGGTGTTTTCACGTCTCATTTCGTTCCACAAGGCCTGGTGGAACTCCCGGCAGATATAGGGCTGCCGAAGCTCCCGCCCTTGGAGTACGTTATTGATTTGGCGGCGGGTGAAAAGAGCGATGCGCTAACGTTCTTTGTGGACGCCCTCACCGGCGTAGCACGACAGATGGCCACTTCCGGTGGAGGTGACAGTCCACAAGCGGTAGCGCGATCCTGAAGAGAACCGCCAGATACTCCACGATCTATTGCCTGGCATCGCCAATGTCCCGCCGTTCCCCGAGGAGCACGCTCGTCCGACGCTGGACTTGGTGCGCGAGTTCGCATCGGATACGAACGCAACCGTCGGTGAAATTCATAAACACCGTGGGGCGTCATGACCGATGGCCGAATCGCGAAGATCTGAATCACACGAGAAACAATGACCGAGTACGGATGGGCAGGCGCCGCCGATCTCATCCCGGTCCAGATTTGTCCTCTCGGCCAATTTCATGACTTTCCCTTGGGCTTTGGCAGACCGCTTCGTTTGATCCGCCAGAAGCCGTATCGATCCAGAAACTCAGGCCCGCGCCGCGGCGGCGTCCCACATCAGGCGGGGGTCGAAGGTTTCGGCAGCGAGCATGGTGAGGATGACAACCGCACAGAAGGAGACCGCGCCGATCCCGGGATCGATCGTCACGAGCGCGCCGAATTGCACGAGGGCCCCGAGCAGGGATTCCATGAAGATGTCGATCATCGACCAGCGGCCGATGAATTCGACGAAGGCGAAGAGATGAGTACGTTCGCGCAGCCACCCCGTCGCGCCGAATTGCGTGCAGAGAAGCATCGCCCCAAGGCTGGCGAGCTTGAGCAGCGGGATCGCGATGGAGGCCGTGAAGACCAGCGCGGCAAGCGGCCATTGGCGCGCATCGATCAATTCGCGCACGCCGCCGAGGATGGTGCTCGGAGCACCCGCGCCGAGCTGGATCACGGTGAGCACCGGGAAATAATTCGCCGGAATGTACAGGATGATGGCACTGATCACGAACGCCCAGGTGCGCGTGATGCTGTTCGGCTTGCGCCGGTGCAGGGCCGAGCCGCAGCGCGGGCAATATGATGGCCCCTCCTCCTGCGGCGTGCTGACAAGCTCACAGGAATGGCAGGCGAGCGCCGCAGGGCCAAATATGTGACTGGATGTGAGGCGGGATAGCGGGGCTGCATCGGCAAGACCCTTGCGCGCCATCTCCTCCCACACATCCTGCGCGTCGAGCTCCGAATCGAGCCAGAACATGACGAAGGCAAGCGCCATCAGGGAAATGAGCGCGGGGCCGGCCGTGATCGTGACGAGCGCCTGAAGTTTCACATAAGCAACAAAAGCGCCGAGCAGCAAAACCTCGCTCATCGACCATGGCGTGAGCTTGCGGACGAAAAGAAACACGCGGCGGATATGGCGCGGCGGATTGCGCGTCTGAAGCAGGCCGAGCGCATAGACGGTGCCGGCAAGCTTCGCCAGAGGCGCAAGCAGGCTCGTGAAGATGACCGCGACAGAAAGGCTGAACATTCCGCGCCGCTCGAGCTCCAGCGGGCCGGAGACGAGATCGGCATGATGGACGATGCCGGCGGTTTGCACCGTCATCATCGTCGCGGTGGCAGTCACGCCAAGCAGGACGAGAGCCGCACAGGCCAATGCGAAAGCGTGCTCGATCGTGTTGCGGCGATGGCCGCGCAGGACCGTTCCGCAGCGGACGCAGCGCGCAAGCATCCCCCGAGCGAGCGGCGAGACAAGCTGGCGGAGCCCGCACCCGTGACACTCGTGGAGCGTCGCAGCGCCCCCCTCGGCAAGCCCGCTTTCGCTCATTGCGCGGCCGCGGCCCCGGCGCGGCCGCTGATCAGCGCGTTGGGCTCCTGGGTGAGAAGATCGGAAAGCGCACGGACGGATTGCAGGACATCGTTCGTCTGGAGAAGCAGCCGATCGAGATCACGATAGAATTTCGAGTTCTCGCCATAGCCGCTATCGGCGGAAGCGACGAGCATGGTGGTGCGGGCGAGCAGGGTTCTCAGGTCCTGGGCAATGGCGGGAAGATCGGCCAGGGTTGGGCTGATGCCCTGGTCGAGCTTCTGGATGGCGTGCTGGGCGCTTGCCAGCGTGGCCTGGAGGGAGGTGAGCGAATCGCGGAGTGCGTAGCCGTTGGCCATGGCGTTGAGGCCGGCGAGCGTAGCGTTCAAATTCTCGCCGATCTGCTCGAAAGGCATGCGGTTGATCTTGTCGAGCAAGGCCGCCGCGGATTGGGTGATCCCGCTCAGCGAACCGGGACTCGTCGGCACGACGATCGCGCCGTCCTCGGTGCGGACGGTGGCGGGCGAAGCATTGGGGACGAAGACGAGCGCGATCTCCTGCTGGCCGGTGAGGAGGTTGGCGGTCGCGAGCTGGGCGCGCATGCCGCGATTGACGAGGATCTGCGCGTTTCTGAGCGGTCCTCGCTTCGTGGCTTCGGCACTCATGGCGATCCGTTCCGGCTGGACGTCGAAATGCACCGGCACCTCCAGAGCGTCCTTCTCCGGATTGTAGCGAAGGTCGACCGATGTGACCTCGCCGATGCGAATCCCGAGCATCGTGACGGGCGCGCCGGGGGCGAGGCCGGCGACGGAGCCCTCAAAATAGGCGACGAGGGAGACATGGCGGTGGAAAGCGGCGGAATCCGCGGCATCCTCGCTCGCATAAAGGGGGAAGACCTCGTTCTCGGCGGCGAGCGGCGTCTTCAGCGCCTCCTCGGGCGTATCGAAGGCGATGCCGCCGAGCAGGACCGCGCGCAGCGATTCGACATTGAGCCGGATACCGGTGGCGCCGAGCGTGACCGAGGCACCAGAAGCGTTCCAGAAGCGAGAATCCTCATGCACATAGCTGTCGAACGGGGCGCGAACGAAGGCGTGCACCGTGACGTTCTCGGCCATCTGGCCGAGATCCCAGCCGAGAACGGTGCCGACATCGAGGCCGCGATAGAAGACCGGCGAGCCGGGATTGAGCGAACCGACACGGTCCGCCTTGAGAAGGAAGGTATGGCCGGGAATATCGGATTGCAGGACTGGCGGATTCTCAAGGCCGGTGAAATGAAGCTCGGGTCGGCCGGATTTGCTGGAAGGCAGGATCTGGATGTAGGAGCCGGAGAGAATCGTCTCGAATCCGGAGAGATTGCCAGCGAAAAGCCGCGGCTTGACCACCCAGAACTGCGCCCTGTTGGTCAGAAGCCGGGTGGCATCGCGGTTCATGCGCGCGGCGACGACGACGTGCGTATAGTCCGGCGCGAGCGTGATGCTCTGCACCGTGCCGAGCGGGATGTCCTTGAAACGGACCTGCGATTGGCCGGCGGTGAGCCCCTCGGCGCTTTGGAACGTGATGGTGATGAGCGGGCCGCGCTTGGAAAGCGTGTCCCAGGCAAGCCAGAGAGCGATCAGCAGCGTGATCGCCGGGATGATCCAGATGACGGACACGCGCCGGCGGCGCGTGAGCTCGGCGGTTGGCGGCGGGCTATGCTCGGACAAGGGCGCTCAGAGACCTTTTGAAAATGTGCTGTGGTGGGTCGGTTGGTTCCAGGTTGGGGGCGCCGCAGGCGCCGACCGGCGTGGCTTCCGAGAACCGGAGCGGAGCGGCCTTGAGATCAATCTGACTCTGGCGGAGACGGACTCCGCCAGAGTCATGAAATTGATCGCCAAACAGACCTGGCCGTGAGCACCGGAAGTGCAGAAAGACGCGTCGGACGACCGCCACGGTGGCATTTCCAAATGGTCTCTCAGAACCAGCTTTTGGGCGCGGGCTTGATGCTGATCGCCAGCGCGTCGCTGATGACCGCAGTGACCGTATCGCCCACATGCAGCTGCGACAGATGCGCCGCGCGCGCCGGATCCGTGATCTCGACCGTATAGACCCCGCCGCCACCCGCCGGGATGAGATCGACACTGTTGGCCGCGAGATCAATGCCGACCACGAGGCCGCTTACCTTGACCACGCGCACCCCGATGCCGCCCGGAGCCTCGGCCGGGCGCGCAAGCAACGCTTCAACCGAATCCGGAGGTGGCGGGGCACCGCCGCTCGATTGCGGCGCCGAGACGAAGAAGCCGACGGAACGG
This sequence comes from Acetobacteraceae bacterium, assembly GCA_035509315.1. GTDB lineage: Bacteria > Pseudomonadota > Alphaproteobacteria > Acetobacterales > Acetobacteraceae > JAKAWQ01. The sequence continues at coordinate 49,144 of DATJLS010000059.1, forward strand.
TAATATTGTACACTTACCGTATCGCCGGGCTTGAGCAGCTCGAGCCGCACGGTGGGACCGGCGATGACTCGAACCGGGCTTCCCCCGCGGCCGACGAGCACCACCTCGCGCGTGGCGGGATCGATCGAACGGATCTTGGCCGCGAAGCTCACCGCCGCCGATGGTGGAATGATATTCTCGAGCTTCGGATTGGCCTGCGCCAGGGCGGGACGAGGCAAGAGGCCGGGCGCGAGCAAAGCGGTCAGCGCGATGATGGCGGCAGCCGCTTCAATGTGCAGGCGTCTTGAAGGTTTCACACCGAGCTCCTTACGTTGCCCCGTTCCGGGGAAGAGAGGAATCCCCCTTTTCCCCCTCGCTCGTCAACTGAACTGGCCGCGCGCCGTCCCCGTGGCCCGAGCGTGCTGAGCGACCGAATCCCCACCGGGTCGCGGCGCCATGTGCTCGCCGGCCGGAAGGGCCGGCTTCCAGCCGTTCCCGGGCGAGGCCTTGCACCCGCTCTTCCATCGAACCCGCGATGAAGCGGGAGAGGAATTTCTTATTTGGCGGGCCTCTCCCGCTTGCCCGCGATTTTCCCCGGATACCGAAATACACGGGGATGGAAGGGGCTTTTCAAAGAGCGCTTCCCATCGGCTGCAGCCAAGAGAGCGATTGCGTCTAAGCAACAACTCTCCTGGCGGCGGAGATCGGTGGATGACTTCCATCACCCCTCAGCTTGCAGGGGGCGCAAGCTCGAGCTCGACACGCCGGTTCTGCGCCCGGCCTTGCGGTGTGTCATTCGATGCCACCGGATCGGCTTCGCCGTATCCATGAGCAGAGATGAGGCTTGGATTCACCCCTTGCGAGATCAGATACTGCATGACGTTTTCGGCGCGCTTCTGTGACAGGATCTGGTTCGAGGTGATTCCCTGCGCCTGCAGGGCCGGCCCCACGGGCACATTGTCAGTATAGCCATTCACCAGGAGATGTTCCGTCTGCGTCGGCGCCAGCTTCTTCGCGAACTTGGCGATGATCTGCTGGCCCGCCGCCGACATCTGCCAGCCCCCCGAAGGGAAGAGAAGATCACTGTTGACGGTATATTTGATCGCCCCCCGCAACCGCTCGATCTGCGCCTGGTCGGCTGCGACCTGCTGCTGAAGCTGTTGATTCTGCGTCTTGAGGGCATCGTAATCGCTCTGCGGGACTCCGCAGGCGGCAAGCGCGAACGGGGCCATCAGTGAAAGCAGCATGGCGCTCTGCTTGACTTTGCCTGTCATTGTTTTTGACTTTCCTTGGTTGACAAAAGAGACGGCACGAACGAGGGAGGATCCCTCAAGGTCGGGACTCGCAGAATGATCCATGTCAGGCCCTTCGAAGGCCTTCGGGACCGACGAGCTCCGAAAACCACGGTTTTCTCTTCTCATTCCGGGCCGGGGATGACCGGATCTCAGGCCGCAACGATTCCGTACGTCTTGCTCTGCGATTGCCGGTCTCATCACCGCCTCCGGTATTTCACTCCCCGGGCTCGATCTCGCCCGGCCGCCAGGTCTTGTCGTAAAACGCCTCCAACGGACCATAGAGCCGGAGGATCACGTTCCAGCCCTGGCCCGGCACTGTCTGGATCCAGTTCATCTTCTTGCCGGGCGGCGCTCTCGGGCCGAAATAAGCGTCAACCGACCCGTCCGGATTGATCTTCAGGCCTTTCGTCTGGCTGCTGATACTGGGGAATTGCTGGTCGGTCTGCAACATCGAGCGTGTCTGGTTGCTGTAGAGGATGACCGACCAGAAGTCCTTGACCGGAATATTGGCTGGCAGGTGCAGCCTGTAACTCTTGCCGCCATCGAGCGCGTCGCCGTTGGCATCGACGAACGCAGCCATGTACTGCGAGCCGACGCCAACCACCCTTGTATCCATGGCCGGCGTCACACCCGTCGCATAGAAGAAGAAGCCCGCATACGCGTTCAGCAGCAGCGCGCCGTTCTCCTCGAACTTATAGCCACCGATGAATCCAAGACGCCACGCGCTGTTCGGGTACCAGTATCCGTCCGGCGTCCGCCAACGATACATGATCGCGCGCGCCGTCGCGTCACCCACCGCAGCTGCCTCCGTCAGGATCCTCTTCATTCGGGCATCGGGCGCGAAGGCTTTCCCCTTGTCGATGCCGATGGCGTTCCAGAAGCCGAGCGTCGTTGCGTCAACCGTGTCTGTCGGCTCCTCCTGCACGACCTGGTTGAGCGACTCCCAGAATCGATAGTCCGCAGGCGCGATCATGTTGAGCGGCTTGCCCGACATATCGACGAAGTTTGGCTCCGGAGGGCTGGCGGCCTGGGACAGAGGATAGATCCTGGTAAATTTTTTGACCGCATCGACACCGGGCTTCGGGTCCCCATCGACTAGGAAGGTGCGCCACGGGACCCAGACGCTGAAGGTCGCCGGACGCAGCAGAAAATAGTCGCCGGGCACGTCGCCCCGATAGCCAGGCGGCAAGAGGAGATACTTGCCGCCCTTTCCCCGGTCGGGCCCGGTGATGCCGACATCGCTCACCCATTGGTACCACATGTCGTCGATCCCGCCGAGCACCTTCGGCGGCACCTCGAGCACCAGCGGACCACCGCGCAGGTCGAGCCAGATCCACGTGTAGGGCGTGTTGTCATTGGCCGTGAGCTCCACCGCGCGCGAATCGACCATCGTCTCCCAGATCGGCACGGTCACGTTCGCCGGCCCGATCGAAAGCGTGGCGGCCCGATTCCCCACCTGATTCACCACTGGCAGCGCCAGCAGATATGCCTGCACGGCGCGCTGGAAATCGAGATTGTCGTAAAGCTTGTCCGTGCTCGCCTTGTCCGGAAGACCATCGAGGAAATTCAGCGTGCCGAAACGCGTTTCTAACTTGTCAGGGACGGCGACGCCCGGCGGCTGCGGCGTCGCGTATGTATATTCTGCTGCCGGGATCGTGGTGGTTTGCGCTGCTGCCGCCGGAACTACGGCGCCCGCAAGCGCCCCGACCATGGCCGCGCGGCGCGAGACGAGCACGGGAACTCCGTCAGAAGGATGCCCCCCCTCCGAACCTGGCGCCGCAGCGGTGATTCTTTCCACTCCCGTCGTCATTTCCATCTGCTCCTTGCAGTGCGGCGCATGTCGGGCTCGCATCGCCCTCTACCCATGGTCCGCACTCCTCCGCAGCCCTTCCTCGAGTCGCCTCTTGTCCTCGAGCGTCAGTGCCGGCGGCTCCACCGTGATGATCAGCATGTCGATCTTCCCGGTGAAGGCGAAAGGGATCTGGTAATCCCGGTCATCCACGGGCGTACCCGTATCCGACCCGATATCGAATGTTTCATCGATCGGCAGCAAGATAGGAACCGTGCGCTCCAGCCTCTGCGTGGATACCGTCGCGCCATCCACTATGAAGGTACCGGTGCCCGAACGGCCGATGCCGCTGATGTTGTTGAATGCCAGCGTCGCGAACCCGAGCCCGTCATATCGAAAGTCGAACTCAAGCCTGTGCTTGCCCGAAGCGAGCACTCTCGCTCCTTCCCAACGTACACGCCTGATATCCAGAAGATTCCAGACAAACACGGGTTTTCCCTTGAGCAGGTAAAGCCCGTAGCCACCGAATCGCCCGCCATCGGTCACGATCATGCCCTCGGCGCCGCCGTCCGGCACGGTGATATTCGCCGTGATGGTGTAGGAGGTGTTCAAAAGGCTCGGCGCTGCCCCATTCGGGATGCCGGTGATGGGCGTGCCGGAATAGGTGAACATGTTCCGTCCAGCCGCCAATGACGGGCGCGGCGCGACGACTCTCGTGACGACGGATGCATCGAGCGGCAACACCTGGTACTTGGCGAACTCGGCGAACATCAGCTCCCGCATCTCCTGGACCTTGGCCGGACTCCCCGCCGAAACGTCGGTGTGCTGCGTCCAATCGTTGCGAAGATCGTAAAGCTCGAACCTGTACGCGCTGGCGGGATCGAGCAGCACCGCGCCGAGCCCAAGATTCCATGGCGGACGAGCCGGGACGGCACTCAGCATCCAACCATCGTTGTAGAGGCCCTGCACCCCGAACATCTCGAAATACTGGATATGATGCGTCGATGCCGACTCAGCCCCGGCTTTGTGGAAGGTGTAAGCCATGCTCACACCTTCGATCGGCTTTTGCGCGATGCCGTCCACCATGTTCGGGACGCGAATGCCCGTCGCCTCGAGGATCGTCGGCACGATGTCCACCACATGGTGGAACTGCCAGCGGATGCCGCCCTTATCCTTGATTCGCGCCGGCCAGGAGATTGCCATTCCTTGCCGCGTGCCGCCGAAGAAGGAGGGAATCTGCTTCATCCATTTGAACGGCGTATCGAATGCCCACGACCAGGGAAACGCGAAATGGGGGTAGGTTTGATTGGTGCCCCAGACATCAAACCACGGCATCTGCTGCCCGGCGGTCAGTTCGATGCCGTTGAAGCCCATGATCTCACTCGGTGTGCCGTTGGCCGTGCCTTCGGCCGAGGCCCCGTTGTCCCCGCTGATATAGATGACGAGCGTGTTGTCGAGCTTGCCCATGTCCTCGACCGCCTGGATCACCCGCCCGATCTCATGATCCGCATATGCAAGATAGGCGGCGTAGACATTTGCCTGCCGGATGAAGAGTTTTTTTTCCACATCCGTCAGCGCGTCCCAGCGCTTCAGCAGATCGTCAGGCCAGGGGGTCAGCTGGGCGTTCTGCGGAATGACGCCGAGCTTCTTTTGGTTGGCGAAGATCTGGTCGCGAAGTGCGTTCCACCCTTGATCGAAAAGACGCATGTCGGTGATTTTATCGATCCACTCCGGTGTCGGGTGATGGGGCGCGTGCGTGGCGCCGGGCACGTAGTAGAGCAGGAACGGCATGCCGGGATTGATATCGTTCAATTGGTTCATCCACCGGATCGCGTCATCCGCCATCGCGGTGATCAGGTTCCACTCCGGATTTCCGGCATAGGGATAGATCGCCGTCGTGTTGCAGAAGAGATTCGGTGTCCACTGGCTGGAATCGCCGCCCACGAAGCCGTAGAAATATTCGAACCCCAAGCCCGCCGGCCATTGATCGAACGGGCCGGCCTGGCTTGCTTGATAGACCGGCGTGTTATGGTTCTTGCCGAACCACGCGGTGCGGTACCCGTTCTCGAGCAAGATGCGGCCGATCGTTGCACTATCTCTCGCGATGACGCTGTTGTAACCGGGGAAGCCAGTGGATTGCTCCGAGACCACGCCGAACCCGACCGAATGATGATTGCGTCCGGTGATCAGTGCCGCGCGCGTCGGCGAGCAAAGGGAGGTGGAATGGAAATTGGTATAGCGCAGACCATTTGCGGCAATCCGGTCGAGCGTCGGCGTCGGGATGACTCCGCCGAACGTGGATGGCGCGCCGAAACCCACATCGTCGGTCATGATCAACAGGATGTTTGGCGCATCCTGGGGCGGCACCACGCGCGGCGGCCACCACGGCGTTGACTGTGCCGCATTGAGGTTGATCGTCCCGCCGAATGGCAGATCAGGCGGCGGCAGCACATCGCCAATGATCGTGCGTGTCGCGGCGGGCGAGCCGGGAACGCCCATGCTTTGCACAGCCTCTGGCGCACCCGTCGCGCCAGCCGTTTGTGCGCGGGCAGTGGTCGCACGCCACCCGCTGCCGATCGCGGCGAGGAAGGCGGATTTCGCGGTCGAAAGGAAGAGCTGCCTGCGATTCATCGCGATGTCTCCTTCTCGGATGCCTACGCCGACCGCCTTTCACCCAAGCCGGCGGGTTCGGCGTGTGCGTGACAGCTTTTGTCAGGAATCGATGAAATATTCCGCGGGCGTGGACGGCGCCATTGGCAGCAGCGGATGGAGCACATCCGCGAGCAGCAGCGGTTCCACCATCTCTTCCGCCAGTGCCGTGATGCGGGCCTGCGGCACCCTCGCCAGCTCAGGACTTTCTCGGGCGATATCCTGCTTCTCGTAAAGGTCTGCCGCGAGATCAAACAGCTCGAGGCGGGGGGCAGCTTGGCCAGCCAGGTCAGCTTCGTTGCACCCTCACGCACCGCGCCCATCAGCGGATCGACATTGCACACAATCTCGGTGCGCGGGGAGGGAGCGCCCGTGCTGATCGTTGCCCACACATCCAGCCCGTCGAGCGGCTTGTCGCTCTCTGGCCTCTCACCCGCGAGCCCAAGCAGCGTCGGATAGATGTCCACGACATGGGGCATTCCCGGCACATGGCCGGGAATACTTCGCCCCGGCCAGTTGGCCACGGCCCCGACGAGAGCACTGCCTTCGTAGAGCGCGCCTTTGCCGACACGATAAGTGCCATTATCGGGTGGAAGCGGGCCCTCGACCACTGAATCGCCGGTGAATTTCGCTGAGCGCGTGTCGCCATTGTCGCTGTGAAAGACGACCAATGAATTGTCGCGCGTCGCCTTTGCTTCGAGGGCAGCAGCGACGCGCCCGATCTGATCGTCCATCGCCGAGATCACCGCCGCATAGGCGCGTCGGTTGGGGTCGGCGACCGCGGTGCATCGGGCGACATACGCCTCCGGTGCCTGACGGGGCGCGTGCGGCGCGGTAAAGGCGAGATAGAGAAAGAGTGGCTTTGCCGGATCCTGCGCGCTGATCAGCCGTACCGCCTCATCGCCCAGGAGGGTGGTGTCGTAGCCTTCCTCCTCGATCGGCGTATTGTTGCAATACCAGTCTGAGACACCATGGGATTCTTGTGTGAAATGGTCGATTTCGCCTGGAAGAGAGCCGTAGAAATGATCGCATCCCCGCCGGCATGGCCAATAGTCCCGATCGAAACGGCCAAGGTGCCATTTGCCGACGAGCGCGGTCTCATATCCCGCCCCGTGCGGCGCGCGCGGCAGCAGAAACTCGTCGTCGGCAAGGCCATAGCGCCCACCGGATGGGATGACGCCGAGCTGCAGCCCGTGACGGAGCGGGCAGCGGCCCGCAAGCGGCGCCGCGCGCGTCGGCCTGCACATCGGCTGCACGTAGAATTCATCGAACCGAGCCCCTGTTTCCGCCAGCCTGTCGAAATTCGGCGTCTGAATGTCCGAACCGTGGAAACCGACATCCTGCCAACCCAAATCATCGGCGACGAGGCTCGCCGCGCTCGCGAGCAGGATTTCGCGCCTTCGCACTTCGCTCTTTCCCGGCGGCCCGAAACGCTCGCCTTCCTTCGTCATTGGCTTTTCCTCCTGCTTTCACCGTCCTCTGCACGCATGATGCAGCGAAAACCGATATGGCAGGTCGCTGTGTCGATCATTTGTGGATAGCGCGCTGCCGGGCGATAACGCCGGCAGTAGTTCGGAGCGCAGAGATAGGATCCCCCTTTGATCACCTTGCGCGGAATGCGGATCGCGGGCTGCGCGGGATCATAGCTTCCGTGCTCGGAACCGCCGCGCGGGTTGTAAGACGTGCAACAGGATTTTCCTGCATCTGCCGCATGGCGCGGGCAATACCAGTCGGTCGTCCATTCCCACACATTGCCCGCCATGTCGTAAAGCCCGTAGCCATTGGGCGGAAACGAACCCACAGGGGAGCGGCCGGCAAATCCATCGAGCGCCTCATCTCGATACGGAAACTCGCCCTGCCAGGTATTCGCCATCCACCGACCGCCAGGATTGAAGTCCTCCCCCCAACAGTAGAGCGCGCCCTCCAGTCCGCCGCGCGCGGCGAACTCCCATTCCGCTTCCGTCGGCAGTTCCTTGCCCGCCCAGGCGGCGTAAGCGGAAGCATCCTCGAAGACCACCTGAACAACGGGCTCACGCTCCCGCCCCAGGATCGTGCTGCCAGGTCCCTCCGGATGACGCCAACCCGCTCCAGGGACGTGGCTCCAGCGGCTCTTCATGTCGGAGAGGCGAGCCATGCCAAAGGGCCTATGAAAAACCGCAGCGCCGGGTTTCAGCAAGTCCGGATCGGAGCCGGGATAGAGTGCGGGGTCGAGAGGTCGCTCTGCGACGGTGACGTACCCAGTTGCTGCGATGAATTTCTCGAAGTCCGCATTGGAAACTTCGTGCTCGTCCATCCAGAATCCGTTGACGGAAACGAGATAGGCCGGGCACTCCTCGGGATAGAAGAGATCGCATCCCATTCGGAAGCTCCCGCCGGCAATCCACCGCATGCCATTGCGATGCTGGCAATCCTGTGCATCAGATTGCGGCGCGGTCGATACGTCGCTCATCGCGCTTTGCTTTCGAGGCGGATCTTCCTGCGCCGACGTCTTGCCCGTCGTGACAAATGGGATTCGTTCATCCGCCTGCCCAAAGACGAAAACCCGCATTCTTTTCCTATTTCCATGGTTGCGTCATCGCACACATTGATTTGGATCAAGAACAATTTGGACCTGAACGCGGCACCGAGACGAATGCGCCTTCAGAATGTGAAATCGAGGCCGACGAGGGGGCCATAGACGGTCACGCTGATCGAACGCACGACCGCGCTGCTCGATCGGTCGTTATTCGCGCTGTCCAAGGCGCGGAATCCGGCAACAAGGTTGAGCCACTTCGTGGCCGCCCAGGATGCATAGAGACCCGCGCCCCAACCCCAGGAACCATCCGAAACCCCGAGGCCCTGCACCAATGCTGCAAGCTGGAATCGCCAACGCGGCCATGGATAGATCGAGGCGCGGACTCCGAGCCATGGCTGGACGAAATCGCTGGAAGTGCTGAGCGAGCTGCCTGCAAGCGCGCGGCCCTGGGGTCCGAAGCGGCTGAGATCGAGCGTGCTGCTGGAAGTAAAGTAGGCAAAACCGATCTGAGCATCGAGCGTCGTCGGGACCGGGCCCAGCGCCCCTTTATAGACCTCGTAACCGAAGCCCGGCGCGACGCGAACCAAGGACGTGCTGAGGTCGAGCGTGCGCCCGATGATCCCGAGCTGTCCTGTCCCCAGCCCCTTGGTCTGCGAGGCGGCGACGTAATCGATATCGATCTGCGCAGACCAGGGCCCGTAGCGAACGAGCCCGAAGCCTAGGAACGCGCCTGTGAGGACGTTCCTGAGCTGGGAAATGCTGGGAATGCCGGCATTGATGGATGCGCTCGCCCCATTGCCAAGCTTGATCCTCGCACTGGTGGCGGGGACCCAGCCATAGGGTGCCAGATCCACATGCCATTCGTAGGTTCCGTCCGGGGCGTAGCCGTCATTGGCCGAGACCTCGGCCCGCGCAGCGACAGGTGTGACGACGGCGAGCAAGAGAGCGAGCAGCGCCGTGCCAAGAACCGGCCGAACCAAACCTGCGCAAGGTGCTGCGCGGCTTCCTTGTCTCACGACGTCCGCAGACTGGGGTGGCGCCGCTCTGAAAGCGTTTACTCGACTTACCCGGAGAGAATGTGCCCAAGCGAGCGGAGGTGCCCGGAGCGATCGTCGCACGTCTTGCAGCCGGTTACAGAATTTCCGCATCGCCATGAACGTCCTCAAACCCCCAATCGGCGCAACCGGTCAAATTCAACCACATCCAGCTCACGCCAGACTGCGCAACCTGCCGCGACGGTTATGGTGCCTTGCTTCCCATCCATGATTCTGAGAACGAAATGTATACCATATCGCAACAACGTCTAACCGAATGATTTTGTCATCGTAACACATTGCATGCTTGACATATCCGGTCAGGGCTTTGCCAATTTCGGACGCCGGGCTGTACCGCCAAACATAGGTTCGCATGTCGTGACCACTCACCGCCCCGTCGTAAAGAGAGCAGGCACGATCAGGGTGGCCCCGGTGCTGCCCTTGGTGCGCGTGCTGCGTGATCTCGGCTGCGACCCTGCCTCGGTGCTGGCTGGAGCCGGCTGGTCGTCGGCGCTTCTGGACGATCCGGACGCGATGGTTCCGTACGTGGCCATTGGGCGCCTGGTCGCGGTTGCTGCCGCCCGCACAGGATGCGAGCATATCGGCCTCCTGATTGGGCAGCAGGGCGGACCCCAATCTTTGGGCACGCTCGGTTTCGCCGTACGGCACGCCTCCGGCGTGCGATCCGCCCTGCATTTGCTCGTCCGGTACTTCGCCCAGCATGATCGCGGCGGGATCGTGACCCTTTCGGAAGAAAGGTAGGTGGCCGCGCTCGGCTATCGGATCTGTGTTGCCTCGCTCCCCGGCAGTGAGCAGATCGTCGATGGGGCGCTGACGATAGGCTTCCTCCTGATGAAGGCGCTGTGTGGGCCGCATTGGCAACCGATTGAGACCAGCCTCACTCGTCATCGGCCTGTGGATGTCCGGCCCTATCGGGCGCAATTCGGGGAAGCGGTTCGCTTCGATGCCGAGGTTTCCGCCCTGTTTTTTGGCGCGTACTGGCTCGATGTGCCGGTTCATGGCGCCGATCCCGAGCTGGAGCGTATTCTGTTGCGCATGATTCGCGGCGCGGAGGCCACGCACGAGCGCGATCTGCGAGATGAGATCCGCCGCGTGTTGGCAGGAATGATCGGCCACGGCGCCATCAATCGCGAAACGGTTGCGCATGCCTTCGGCCTCTCCAGCCGCACATTGCATCGGCGGCTCGCCGCCCTGGGAACGAGTTTTCAAGCTGTGCTGGACGAGCTCCGCTGCAATATCGCCTGTCGGATGCTGGAGGATACGGCGCTGTCAATTGGCCAGGTCGCGCCGCTGCTCGATTATCGCGAGGCCAGCGCCTTCACGCGGTCATTCAAGCGTCGCCAGGGCTGCAGCCCCGCCGCATGGCGTGCGGCACACGCTGCGTCAGCACCGGATGCATTGCACCATCTGCGTTGAGAACGCGATAAGGGGCCGCCTCGAACTCTGCGAGCCCGGATCCGCACCCGGCACGACACCCGTCAGGGTCGTTGTTTTCTCGCGTGATTCAGGCCCGAGGTGATCCCGCCTTCGGCCATAACGCTCTAGATCGATATGGCTCCTGGTGGATCACAGAGCGGTCCGCCAAAGCCCAAAGGGAAGCCATGAAATTGATCGAGAAAACAAAGCCAGAGCGTGATGATCAAAAATCGTCACGCTTCTTGTGCCCGATCGCAGAGAAAAGTGACTCGTGTAGCGAGTACTTTTTCGCCGCGTGAATCGGGCGCTGAGACAAAGAACTCTGTGCCAGCTTTCATAGAAAGCCGGCACTAGGAAGGCGGCGGCACGACGGCGTAATAAACCCCGTTGGCGCCGTAATAGGGGCTGAACCAAAGCCCGTTGCAGGCATAGTACGTCCTGCCGCCAACCGGCGAATAGGCGCAGCCCCCAGGCAGCGCGGCGTAGATATCGCCAACCGGATAGGGCGCCGGAACGACAACCGCCGGCGGCGGGGCGGCCGCGGCACTGGCGCCGATCGCTGTGCCGACCGCCACACCGGCGGCAGCGCCAACCGCAGCGGCGCCGGCGGCCGACCATCCGCCGCAATTGTAGCATCCGGTTCCGTAATATTGGTTCACAACGGTCGGCGGGTGGTAGGCACCATAATACGCGCCATTGCCGTAATAATGGGTGCCATAGGCATAGGTTCCGTTATTCTCGGCAGCCCAATGGCCGTTGTTGGTCGCGACCGCCCCGCCATAGGACCCGGTCGCGTAATGCGTGCCGTAGGCGGTGGTGCCATAACTGCCCGAGTTAGTGTGTCCGTTCGCGCTTGTCGCGGACCAGCTTCCGTTCTGCGCAGTGAACGAGCCGCCGCTCGCGCTCGTGGCGTAATGCTCGCCACTGCTCGTCGTGCCATAGGTGCCCGAATTGGAGTGGCCGTCCGCGCCCGCAGCCCAATGGCCGTCGCCCGCGGCCGCGCCCCAATGGCCGCCGCCGACCGTGCCGCCGCGTGCGAACCAGGCGCCGGCCGGCGCGGACGCGAGAAGCGGCAGAGCAAGGCTTGCGGCCGTAAGGATCGATGTTCTCATCCTCTCCCTCCTCTCACGGCTTGGCCGTCATGAGAGCGTCAGGCCGCGCGAATTCCATCCGTACCGCGTTGGCGGCCGGGGTGAAGGAAAAATCGGCATCGCTAACGACTGGATCGATCCGCCAGTGGGAGAACTGAACCTCGTAGCGAGATTTCGCGGGATCCCTGACATAGACCGCGCGGATCATACGCGGCAGACCGTCCTTGATGCCGATCCAGATTTCGGCATCCACATTGCCGTTCGAGAGCGCGATCATGTCGGTGATCGTGTCGCCAACGACCATGGACTGGCCGACAAAGAAAGCCGACGTGAGCCCCTGGGAAAGATTCTTGTAGGGATCCGCGGTGATCACCTCCGCAAACGGAAAGAAGATCGCCGCCTTCTCATAGGCCGCGCGCATCGTTTCATCGATCGTCGGCGGCGCCGGAGCAACCGCGACCAGATTCGCCGCCGGGGCATAGGCGGCCATTGTCCTGCCATTGTAATAGAAATCCGAGGCCGGCCCATCGCCCGGCGTGATGACGCGAAGCTTGTCAGGCCGCTCAAGCAGGACCTCGGAAAGGGTCGTGTAGTAGAGCGGCTGGCCGTTGCGCGCCGGCGATTCATAGGTCGTGACAGAAGTGAAGCCCATGGTCGTCGCCCCGGCGAGGCGCTCGCTGGTGGCCTTGAGCATGGCAAGCGCGGCCGGCTCGATCGCCGGATGCGGTGGTGGCGGCGGCCCTTTCGGCGGCTGCGGCTGCTGGGCCTGAACGGAAGCGCATATCAGCAGAACGATCCCGCACGCGGTTGCCCAAAACCACCCTCTGCCAGCTCTCATTGCAACTCCCGTTGCTATCCGAACGTGGAGGAGAATCCCGGCACGCGGATTTATATTACGATTTCAATCTAAAATTGTCTCGAAACAATTCCGCCCTGCGCCCTCGGCGATGGCCCGGCATGGCGACCGCATCCTGGGGCCGCGCAAGAGGATCGTCATTGACCGGGATCGCGCCGGAGGGGCTCCTCAGCCGCCCGGCGAATCCCATGCGGGGAGCCGCGTGGCCCGCGCCCTCGCCGGCCAGCGCGCGATGACCGAAGGTGGACTCGCCGCAGATCCGAATCACGCAAGAAAACAAAGGCCAGGAACGGGATGAGTGAGCGTGAGCGATCTCGTCCCGCTCTAGGCCACGGCGGCCGCGACGTGGACGCCGGTGATGAGGCCGACCACCTCGCTCACATGGGCTTTTTTCGTGATCAGCGTGCCGGCTTCGCGGCCCTGCCGAAGGACGAAGATCCGGTCGGTCACCTCGAAGACGTGCGGAATATTGTGGCTGATCAGGACGACGGCGAGGCCGCGTTCCTTGACGCGGCGGATGAGGTCGAGCACCCCCTCTGACTCGCGCACGCCGAGCGCGGCCGTCGGCTCGTCCATGATCACGACCTTGCGGCCCCAGGAGATGGCGCGCGCGACGGCGACACTCTGCCGTTGCCCGCCCGAAAGAAGGCCGACCGGCTGGCGGACCGATTTGAGCCCGACGCGGAGCGAGGCAATGTGGTGCGCCGCCTCGCGCCGCATGGCCGGCTTGTCGAGCAGCCATCGGTTCCACCACCGTGTGCCAGTGATTTCCCGGCCGAGGAAGAGATTCGCCTCGACATCGAGCCAGGGGACCACCGCAAGATCCTGGTAAACGGTTTCAATGCCAATCCCGCGCGCCTCCAGCGGCGAGCGGATCGTGACCGGCCTGCCCTCGAAAAGGATCGTCCCGGCATCGGGCTGAATCGCCCCGGACATCACTTTGACGAGCGTCGATTTGCCCGCGCCATTGTCGCCGACGAGGCCCACGATCTCGGCGGGGTGGAGATCGAAATCCACCCCGTCGAGCGCATGGACCGGCCCGTAATGCTTGAGAATGCCGCGAAGCGACAGAACGGGCTCGGTCATGCCCGCATCAGCCTCACATGCAGCCGATCGGCGGCTCCTTGAAAGCCTCGGCCGCGCCTTCCGGCGTCTTTGCCTGCTCCCATTTCGCTATCCATTCCTTGACATTGTCCGCCGTCACCACCGGCATCGCCTGGGGAACGAGGGCCGGATAATTGCAATGCGGGTCGGTGAGCAGGTTATAGAGGATGCTGACGGACTGATAGCCCCAGCCCCAGTAATCCTGGCCGACGAGCGCCTGAACATAGCCGTCGGCGACGAAGGGAAGCTCGGGCGCCAGCACGTCGGTGCTGATGATCTTCACCTTGCCCTTGTTCTTGATCACTTGCGGCAGCGCGCTCATCTTGCCGAAGAACGGCACCCCGGCCACAATCAGCAGCGCGCCCGCATCGGGGTGCGAGACGAGCAGGTTGTTGGTCAGCTCCTGCGCCTTCACCAGATCGTCATAATGAAAGAAGGGACCGAGCGTCTTCACACCTGGATATTTTGCAAGCGTATCCGTAGCCCCTTTCAGCCGGGCATTGAGATTGGTGGCACCTGGCCCGCCGCTCACCAGGATGACGGTGCCGCTCTCTCCCATGAACTTGATCGTCTGCTCGCCGAGCGCCTGGCCCATCTTGTAGCTGTCCACGCCATAGAAGATGGGACGCTTCGATTCCGGAACATCCGAATCCCAGGTGATCACCTTGATCCCCGCCGCAATGGCCTGATTGATCGGCGCGATCAACGGCTGCGGCGCATTCGCATCCACGGCCATCCCATCGACGTGGCGGGAAACCAGGCCGGAAAGAACCTGCGCCTCCTCGCTCGCATCCGAGGTGGTGGAAGCGGTCCAGATCGCATCCACATCGCCGAGCTCGGCCGCGCGTTTCTGCGCGCCGTAATGGGCATAGTAGAAGACGGGGTTGTCGAGCGCCTTGGGGATCACGGCGATGGAGTAGCGCTTGGCGGCACGGACGATCGAGGGCCGTGCGAGCAGGCCGGCGCCGGCGGCAAGCGTGCCGGCGCGAAGCAGCGTCCGGCGGCGGACCGGACCCGTGAATTGCCGCGTTATCGGCATGGCGTTTCCCCTTTTCCCTGTTCCTGACGCCCCTTCCTTCGAGGCTCAGGCTGCCCGCAGATATGCAAGCCGTTGGCGAAGAACGTCAAGGGCTGCGGCCGCGGCGATCACGAGACCGGTGATGAGCTGCTGCCAGTAACCGGCAAGCCCGGCCAGCACGATTCCGTTGCTGATGACCCCGAGCAGCGCAGCGCCGATGAGCACGCCGGGGATGGTCCCCTGCCCCCCTGCGAGGCTGACCCCACCGATGATGACCCCGGCAATCACCTGCAATTCATATCCCTCGGCGGCGTCGGGCAAGGCCGTGCCGGCGCGCGCGGTGAGCAGGATGCCGCCAATTGCGGCCGTCAGGCCGGAAATGATGTAGACGGTCATCTTGAGCCGCCGCACATCGAGCCCGAGCAGCCGCGTCGCCCCTTCATTGCCGCCGAGCGCATAGACATGCCGGCCGAAAGGCGTGTGATTGAGAGCGACATAGAGCAGGACGGCGAGCACGATCATCACGATCACCGGGGCCGGCACATGAAAGAGCGCGCCGGTGCCCAACGCGGCAAATTCCGTGCCGGCCGCGTTGCTCGCCGGTGTGATCGCCTGGCCCTGAACGATGCCGTAGCTGATGCCGCGAAAGATCCCAAGCGTCGCAAGGGTGGCGATGAAGGGGTTGAGGCTGAGGCGCGTCACCGCGATCCCGTTGACGAAGCCGACAAAGGCCCCGGCGGCGAGGCCGGCCAGGATGGCGAGCCAGAGCGGCAGGCCGGCAGTCAGCACGAGGGCGGCGATCATCCCGGAAAAACCCATCGCCGAGCCAACCGAGAGATCGAGCCCGCCCCCGATCATCACCAGCGCCTCGCCAAATCCCGCGATGGCGAACCATGAGAAATAAAGCGCGACATTGCCGAGAATATTGCCGAATGTGAGGAAGTAGGGCGACATCACGCTGACCACGGCCGCAACGACGACGAGGCCAACGAGAACGCCCGCCCAGGGAACGAGCACGAGCTCGGCGAGGAGACGGCGCACGGGGCGGCTCCGGCTTACGCGATCGGGGGAGGAAGCGGGGCGGATTCGTAGGCGCCCAGCACCGATTGGTCGAAATCGATGATCGCGCCGCTCATCAGGCCCGATTCCGCGCTCGCGAGATAGGCCACCGTGCGCGCCACCTCGTCGGGCTTCACCAGCCGGCCGAGGGGAAGCCCGGCTTCCGCCTTTTCACGCCAGCCGTCCACGGCGTCGTGATAGGTGCGCATGATCCGGTCTTCCCCCGGCGTGTCCATCCAGCCGACACAGAGCCCGTTGACGCGGATACGATGGCGCAACAGCGAGAAGGCGACATTCTTCGTCAGCGTCAGAAGCGCGCCCTTGGATGCGCAATAGGCGGTGATGAAGCTCTGCCCGCCATAGGCCGACATCGAAAGGATATTGACGATCGCCCCGCCGCTTCCGTTGCGCCGCATCAGCTTTGCGGCCTCCTGCATGAGAAAGAAGGGCGCGCGGGTATTGACCGCGAACATCCGGTCGAAGAGCTCAGGACTCGTGTCCCAGATCGTTCCGCGGTCGGTGATCGCTGCGGCATTGACCAGCACATCGGCACGGCCAAAATGCTTGTCCGCCGCGGCGATGACGGAACGCGCATCGGCAACCTCCGCAAGGTCCGCCGGCACATAGAAGGCTTTCGTGCCCTCGGCCGCGAGCGCCTGCTGCACCCGCGCGCCGTTCTCGCGATTGCGCCCGGTGACGACGAGGCCGGCGGCACCGCGCTCGGCAAAGAGGCGGGCGACCGCCTCGCCAAGCCCCTGGGTTCCGCCGGTGACAACGGCAACCTTGCCGGCCAGGGAGAGGTTTTCGAACGTCTCGGATCTCATTCGCGTGTTTCCTCCGTGGCCGGTCGGCCTTTATCGCAGCAGGCTATCAGGCCAGGGGCGGGCTCCGTCAATCCGCGGCCGGCCCGATTGACCGGCTGCGAAGCCGCGTGGTAGCGGCGGCGACCTTTGCCTCGTCGCGGCGGGCCACAGATTTTCCAAGGGAGGAAGCGCATGATCCGGGTCGCAGTGCTGGGCGCCGGGCGCATCGGCCGGATTCACGCCGCCAACGCGGCAGCCAACCCGCGCTGCCGGCTCATCGCCGTGGCGGATGTCTCGGCGGAGGCCGCTTCGTCCCTCGCGAAGAGTACCGGCAGCGAGCCGATGACCGATCCGCGCGCGGCGATCGCACGCACGGATGTGGACGCGGTGGTGATCGGCACGCCCACCGATACGCATATCGCCCTGCTCATCGAGGCGGCGCGCCAGGGCAAGGCGGTGCTCTGCGAAAAACCGATCGATCTCGATATCCGCAAGGTTGAAGAGGCCACCGCCGAGATCACCCGCCTCAAGGCGCGGGTGATGCTCGCCTTCAATCGCCGCTTCGACCCGAGCGCGGCGGCGCTTCACCGCGCGATCGATTCCGGCGCGATCGGCGCGGTGCGGCAGGTGGTGATCACCAGCCGCGATCCCGCGCCGCCGCCGCTCTCCTATATCGCAAGCTCCGGCGGGATTTTCCGCGACATGACCATCCATGATTTCGACATGGCGCGCTGGCTGCTCGGTGAGGAGCCGCGCGAGGTTTTCGCCACGGCGAACACCCTCGTCGATCCGGCGATCGGCGTGGCCGGCGATTTCGATACGCTGATGGTCGTGATGCGGACCGCATCGGGACGCCAGTGCCACATCAACAATTGCCGCCAGGCTTCCTACGGCTACGATCAGCGGATCGAGGTGTTCGGCGCTTCCGGCATGCTGCTCAACGACAATCTCCGCCCCTCGACCCTGCGCCGTTACGACGCGCGGGAGACCGAAGTTCAGGAGCCGTTGCTCAATTTCTTCCTCGAACGCTATGCGGGCGCGTACCGGCACGAGCTCGATGCGTTCCTCGCCGCGGTTGAGGCAGGCGGCGCGATGCCGCTCACGATGGAAGATGGCAGGCAGGCGCTCCGGCTGGCCGATGCGGCGCTCGAATCGGCGAAGAGCGGACGAACGGTCCTGGTTTGACCGGAATGCCTGACATCGGCATCGGGATCATCGGCACGGGTTTCATGGGCAGGGCGCATGCGATGGCTTATCGCGCCGTGCCCGGCATCTTCGCCCCAACCCTCCGGCCCGTGCTCGAAATGGTCGCCGACAGCGACGCGGCGGGAGCGGAGCGCGCCTTCCGCACCTTCGGGTTCCGGCGCATGGCGACCGATTGGCGGGCGCTCGTTGCCGATCCTTCCGTTTCCGTCGTCTGCATCACCACGCCCACCGCGCTGCACCGGGAGATGGCGCTCGCCGCGATCGCCGCCGGCAAGCATGTTCATTGCGAGAAGCCGCTCGCGCTCGATGCTGCCGCGGCAGAGGAGATGGCCCGGGCGGCGGAAGCGGCGCGCGTCAGCACACAGATCGGGTTCAACTATCTCAAGAACCCGCTGCTTGGATTTGCGCGCGAGATGATCGCCTCCGGCGAGCTCGGCGAGATCACCAATTTCCGCGGCATCCATGCCGAGGGCTACATGGCCGATCCCGAAGCGCCCTGGACCTGGCGGCTCGATCCGGCCGGAGCCGGCGCGATCGCGGATATCGGCAGCCATATCATCGCGCTCGCGCGCTTCCTGCTCGGCCCGATCGCCACGCTCACCGCCGATCTCGAGACGGTGATCAAGGAACGCCCGGATGCAGCTGGAAGTGCTGCGCGCCGGGCGGTGGAGGTGGACGATATCGCCCGGCTCACGCTGCGGTTCGCGCGCGGCTGCGGCGGCACGATCGAGGCGAACTGGGTGGCGACGGGACGCACGATGCAGCTCGGCTTCGAGGTGACGGGCACGCGCGGCGCGCTTTCCTTCACCCAGGAGCGGATGAACGAGCTCTTTTTCTATCGCGCCGCCGGCACGGCCGGGACGCGCGGCTTCACCCGCATCGAAGCGGGGCCAGAGCATCCGCCCTACGGGCTTTTCTGCCCGGCCCCCGGCCATCAGCTCGGCTTCAACGCGCTCAAGACGATCGAGGCCGCGGATTTGCTGCGCGCGATCGCCGGTGGGCCGGAAACGGGCCCGGATTTTCGCGAAGGCGCCGAGATCCAGAAGGTGGTGGACACGGCGTTGCGCTCGGCCCGGGATCGGACCTGGCTCCCCGTTGTTTGATCCGCGAGAATGACGCGGCGCGGCGCTTCTTGCTACAGCGAGCCGGGGTCGCCGGGCACCGGAGCCGTATGACCCGGGGGCAAATCCCGGGGGAGACATCGTGCAGCGTCTGCAGCGAATCGCCACCGGCAGCATCCTCATCGGGCTCGTCGTCCTGGGATTGAAGGGGCTCGCCTGGTGGATCACCGGCAGCGCCGCTCTCTATTCGGACGCGCTGGAAACCGTGGTGAATGTCGCCGCCGCGGGCCTGGCGCTCGGCGCGCTCCGCTATGCGGCGCGGCCGGCGGACGCCAACCACCCCTATGGCCATGACAAGGCGGAATTCTTCGCCGCCGTGGTCGAGGGCGTGCTGATCGTCATTGCCGCGCTCTCGATCCTCGAGCATGCCTGGATGGTCTGGAAGCATCCCGCTCCCATCTCGGCCCCGCTCCGCGGCATCGCTCTCAATGCGCTTGCCACGCTCATCAATGCCGGGTGGGCCGTCGTCCTGCTGCGGGCCGGCCAGAGCGGCCATTCCCCCGCGCTCAGCGCGGATGCGCGCCACCTCATGACCGATGTGCTCACCTCGGCCGGGGTTATCGTGGCCCTGTTCGGCGTGGTCCTGGGCGGAGCACTCTGGCTCGATCCGCTGCTCGCGGTCGCGGTTGCCCTCTACATCCTCTTTTCCGGCTGGCGGATCATCCGCGCCTCGGTGGGCGGGCTGATGGACGAGGCGCCGGACCCGCTCATCGTCGGGCGTATCCGGACGCTGGTCGGCGAGCACGCGACGGGGGCGATCGAGGCGCATGATCTGCGGATGCGCAGCACCGGAAGGCTCACCTTCCTCGAGTTCCACCTCGTCGTCCCGGGCGCCATGCGCGTAGACGAGGCGCACGAGATCTGCGACCGGATCGAAGAAGCGCTGCGCAAGGCCATGGGAAACCTCGTCGTCACCATCCATGTCGAGCCGGAGGTGAAGGCCAAGCGGCACGGTGTGCCCGTTCTGTGAGGCAGGTTCCATGAAGCGGGCGGCGCTCGCCTTCCTGCTTCTCCTGCTTACGCGACCGCAGGCGGAAGCCTCGCTCCGGGTGGTCTCCCTCAATCTTTGCACCGACCAGATGCTGCTCCTGCTCGCACCCGGCGCGGCTGTCGGGCTTTCGCCGCTGGCGCGCGATCCGTCGCTCTCGGCGATGGCGTCGGAGGCCGCGCATGTTCCCCTCGTCGCACCATCGGCAGAAATGGTGCTCCGCCTGCATCCGGATCTCGTGCTCACCGAGCCTTACGGCGCCACGGCCACGGTGGCGGCGCTTCATGCTCTCGGCCTCAAGGTCGTCGTGCTCGATGACCCGACGAATTTTCCGCAGATCCGCGCCACCATCATCACTCTGGCCACCCTCCTCGATGCCCGGGCACGGGGCGCGGCGCTGATCGCGGCGATGGACCGCACACTTGCGGGCCTGGAACATCCGGCCGATCCGCGAACGGCGATCGTGCTCGAGCCGCGCGGGCTTACCGCCGGTCCGCATTCACTTGCGGGCAGCGTGCTCGCGGCCGCCGGGTACCGCGACGCGGCACGAAGCGTCTGGATCAGCCTGGAAGGGCTGATCGCCCATCCGCCGGACCTCCTTGTCCTGCCCGAAGCCCCTGGCTTTCCCTCGCTCGCAACCCGCTTGCTGGACGATCCGGCGCTTGCGGTCATCGCGCGCCGCCCGGTGCCCGCCTCCTGGATGATCTGCGGCACACCCTTCGCCGCCGCGGCCGCGCAAATGATCGACCGCTGATGAAAAGCGTGCGATGGGCTTTGCCCTTTCTGGCCCTGCTTTGTCTGCTCTCCCTGCTGCTCGGCACATCCGGTTTCGGCGTGCCTATGCCTGTCATTCTCTGGCAGCTTCGGCTGCCCCGCACCCTGCTTGCCCTGCTGGTCGGCGGCGGACTCGGCATCTCCGGCGCCGCCTTGCAGGGCGCGCTCCGCAATCCGCTTGCGGACCCCGGGCTGCTCGGCATCTCCGGGATGGCGGCCCTCGGTGCCGTGATCGCCTTCTATTGGGGGCTGGCGGCCGGCTTCGCTCCGGCGCTGCCGCTCTTCGGGCTGCTCGGGGCCGGGCTCGGCGCCGCCGCCCTGCTGCTCTTCGCCGGCCGCGCTCCGACCGGCCCAGCGCTGATTCTCGCGGGAATCGGTCTCTCGGCCGCCGCCGCCGCCCTGCTCGCCTTCGCGCTCGCCCTCGCCCCCAACACTTATGCCCTTGCCGAGCTGACCTTCTGGCTGCTTGGCGGCGTGGCGGACCGCACGCTCGCCGATTGCCTGCTGGCGGCGCCGCCGATCCTGCTTGGAATGCTGGTGCTTCTCCGTCTCGGCCCGAACCTCGACGCTTTGACATTGGGTGAGGAAACGGCGTCAACACTCGGTGTTCCGGTTGCTTCCACCCTCCGTCTTGTGGCGCTCGGCACGGCGCTTGCCGCCGGCGCGGCGGCCGCGCTCACCGGCGGGGTCGGATTCGTCGGACTGATCGTGCCCAATCTGCTTCGCGGCTGGATGGGCGAGCGGCCGGGGACCTTGCTTCTGCCCTCGCTCATTCTGGGCGCAGCCCTTCTGCTCGCGTCCGATCTGCTCGTCCGGCTCTCCGTGCTCGTGCTGCCTTTGCACGCCGAGCCGCCGCTCGGCGTCCTGACGGCCCTGATCGGCGCGCCCTTCCTGGTCGTGATCGCACGGCGATGGGGACAGTGATCGGGGTCACGAACCTCTCCCTGCGGCTCGGCGGACGATCGGTGCTGGATAGGGTGGATTTCTCCCCCGCGCGCGGGCAGCTCACCGCGCTGGCGGGGCCGAACGGTGCTGGGAAATCCACTCTTCTCAAAGCCTTGTGTGGCCTTCTTCCGGGTTTGCCTCAGTCTGATCCCCGGCGTGTCGCCTATCTTGCGCAAGGTGCGCGTGCCTCCTGGGGCCTGACGGTCGAGGAGATCGTCTCGCTCGGCCGGATCCCCCATGGCGATCGGGCCCGGGAGCCGGTTGCGCGGGCGCTCGCCCTCTGCGGCCTCGCAGCACTTGCCGGCCAGCGTATCGATCGTCTTTCCGGTGGGGAAGCAAGGCGGGCGATGCTGGCGCGGGTCTTCGCGACCGAGCCCGAGGCCATGCTGCTCGATGAGCCGACGGCCGATCTCGATCCTGCCGCCGCTTTCGCCATCATGCGGATTTTGCAAGAAACCGCACGGGCCGGACGCACGGTGATCGTGGTGCTTCACGCGATCGAACTCGCGCTGCGCTATGCCGACCGTCTGGTGGTGATGGATCGCGGGCGGATCATCGGGGATGGCACGCCGCTCACCGTCCTGCCCGCCGCCGCGTCCGCCTTCGGGCTGAAATTCGGGCAAGACGGATTGCCCCATCTCCTGCCGGAGTAGGGCATGATGATTTACGGTGATCCCGCGTTCGGTGATGCCGCTCTAGAATGCCACGCGATCAGCCATGCCGTTCCGGGGGGATCATGACAGTCAGGATCGACCGCGTGGTGACACGCGGTGGTGATGGTGGCGAGACCTCGCTCGGCAACGGCGAGCGCGTGCGCAAGGACGCGCTTCGCATCGAGGCGCTGGGCGCGGTGGACGAAGCGAACGCGGCGCTCGGCCTGCTCCGCCACGCGGCCGGGGAGAATGCGGTCACCACAACGCTGCTGCTCAGGTTGCAGAACGATCTCTTCGATCTCGGCGCCGATCTCGCCGTGCCCGAAAGTGGAACGCGGCCGCGCCTCACGGTCACGGAAGCGCAGGTGCAAGCGCTCGAGGCAGCGATCGAATCGCACAATGCGAACCTGGCACCGCTGAAAAGCTTCGTTCTGCCCGGCGGCGGGGCATTCGCGGCGACAGCGCAGCTCGCCCGCGCGATCGTGCGGCGCGCGGAGCGGCGTGTCGTCTCGCTTGCAGCTGCCGAACCGCTCAACCGTTCCATGACCCGCTATCTCAACCGGCTTTCCGATCTTCTCTTCGTGCTCGCACGTGAGGCGAACGCGAAGGAAGGCGGCGAAACGCTCTGGCAGCCGGGCGGCGACCGCGCCGGCCGCCAGAATCCGGGCCAGGCGCGCACGAAATAGGCGAGGCGTTCAGGGTTCCACGGGCTCGGGCGAGCGCACGGGCGCCGCAGCCTCAAGGCGGACAAGGAAGCCCTGCGCCCAGTTGGCGGCGCTGGTGCGCTCGACCGCCGCCATCATATCCTGCCAGCGGCTCTTTCGCTCCTCGAGACCCATCGTCAATGCGGCATGCAGGGCCTCCGCCGTCTCGTCCGGATCGAAGGGATTGATGATGAGGGCGCCGAGCATATCCTCCGCCGCGCCGGCAAAGCGGGAGAGGACGAGAACGCCGGGATCGGCCGGGTTCTGCGCCGCCACATATTCCTTCGCCACCAGATTCATCCCATCGCGCAGCGGTGTCACCAGACCGACGCGCGCGTGCCGGTAGAAGCCCGCCACGATCTGGCGCGGCACGCCGCGGGTGAGATAGCGCAGGGGAATCCAGTCGAACTCGGCATGCTCGCCATTGATCCTCCCGGCAAGCTCGTCGAGCTCGCGGCGCAAAGTCCGGTACTGGGCGACATCGCTGCGCGAGACCGGCGCGATCTGCAGCATCGTCACGTTCCCCCGATGCTCGGGGAAGCGCTGCAGCAGGGCCGCGAAGCCGCGGAATCGCTGCGGCAACCCTTTCGAATAATCGAGGCGGTCGACGCCGAGCACGAAGGCGCGGCCGCTGAGGCTCTGGGCGAGCCGCTGCGAATCGCGGCCCACCGCGGCCCGGCGCGCAAGGGCCGCGAACCCCGCGGGATCGATGCCGACGGGAATGGCTTCGGCGCGCGGCGCCACCGCCGCCGCCGCCATCGCCTGGTTGAGATGCGCGGCATCGCGCGATGTCTGCGTGCCGATCACGTCATAGGCATCGAGCATCTGCAGCAGCTGCTCATAGTGCGGCAGGGCGTTGAACACCTCCGGCGGAGGAAAGGGCACATGGAGGAAGAAGCCCAGCGGCATGGTGACCCCCAGCGTGCGCAACGCCGCGCCCATCGGGATCAGCTGATAGTCGTGCACCCAGACGAGATCGTCGGGATCGAGCATGGGCTCGAGCGCGCGCGCGAACGATTCGTTCACCGCGAGATAGCGTGCAAGATCGGAGCGCCGGTACTCGGCGACACCGGTGCGGTAATGCAGGAGCGGCCAGAGCGTGCTGTTGGCGAACCCGCGATAGAAGCCGCGATAATCGTCCTCCGAGAGATCGACGGTGACGAGCTCCGCCCAGCCCGAGCGGGTGACCGTGGGAAGGGTCTCGGCCTCCCCCGGGACGATCTTGCCAGACCATCCGAACCAGAGCTTTCGCCGCCGTGGCATCGCATCACGCACCGCGACCGTGAGGCCACCGGTCGCCGAACTCCGCTCCTTGGACATCGGGACGCGATTCGAGACGATGACGACCCGCCGCGTCATGCGCCTCTCTCCGCATTCTCCAGGGCCGAACCCTCCTGAGCCGGGGCAAGGGAGGCGAGCCAGGCTCGGACCCCTGCGGCGTCGCCGAACGTCTCCTGCACCCGAAAGCCGAAACCGCCGGCATCCCGAGCGGCGCGGATGCCATCCTCGTCGGTGGCATCGTCGCCAATGAAGAGCGGCACCCGGCCGGCGAAAGGTGGCGCGCCGAGCAGCGAACGCACGGCGTCGGCCTTGCTTATGCCGCGCGGCCGCACCTCCCAGGCCATGGCAGCCGGAAAAACGCCGAAAAGCTCCGCCTCCCCGTCCAGCAGCGCCGTCAGCGCGCGGCCCAGTTCGGGCCCGGCTTGCGGCATCTGCCGGTAATGGAGCACGAACCCGTGAGGCTTGCCCTCGAACAGGATGCCGGGATGGTCGGCTGCGAGCCGCGCCGCCGCCTCGCGCCATTCCGGACGCAGCGCAGGCAATGGCGGGCGTTCGAGCGGCGCGCCCGCCGTGCGCCGGATTGCCCCGCCATGCTCCCCGGCGATGGCGAAAGCGAGCCCGGGGAAGAGATCGGCCACCGCGCCAACGGTGCGGCCGCTGACAACGGCGAACGCGCCGCCAAGGCGCTCGGTCAGCCGGGCGAGCGTGGCCGGCAAGGCGGGCGGCACGCGCACCGCATCCGGCGTGGCGGCAAGATCGAGCAAGGTGCCGTCGAGATCCAGCAGCACCGCCAGCCTGGAAGGCGGCGGCAGGGGGGGAAGTGATGGGGTGATATCAGGCGCGGGAGACGGCTTCATCCCATCCATGTAATTTTGTTTACCTGCCAATGCCAGGGATTGGGTGCTCATAGCGGTCCCTGACAGCCAGTCTCTCATGATATTTCAAATACATACCAAAGATCACTTATCAAAATTCCTGAGCCCGTTCCCCTATCATCAAGCGCATGCAAAAATATGGAGACTGAGACTCGAAGAGGCGCCAATTCGAGATCGTCGCCGTTTATTTATTTTTCTATTAATTTCAATTCTTTATAGAATCTCTTTGCAATTTCGCTGAAGTTGCATTGACCTAGTGGCAACCGATCACGCGAACGTCGTAGATCGGATGCTCGAAGACCGAGACGCTCGGCTCGGCGGCGAGCAGCCAGCCGTGAAAAGGGGCGATCGCCGGATTCTTGTCGGTAATATTCACGTACGCGGCGGCGTCCCGCTCCTGATCGGGTGGCCGCACCAGGCACGATGCCACCGCAATAGTGATCTCGCCGATCGTGACGGAGGTGCCGACCGCGACGTCGCGCGTCTGATGCGTCGCGTCCACCTTGTCCAGGATCTGCAATTGGGCCGTGTGGCGCGGCAGCCATTGCGGACCCGCCGGAGGAGCCGGAGGCGAGGCGGGGGCAGGTGCTGTCTGGCTGGTCCCCGGAGACGGTGCGGGGGACGGAGCCGGGGGCGGAGACTGCGTCGATCCTGGCGGGCCGAGTGGCGTCTCAATGATGGGGGGGGAGGCAGGCTGGGCGCGCAGGCTGGCAGGGAGAGAGAGAAGCAGGAGCAGAAACGGGGCTCCGGCCCTCGCCGCCCGACTGGACCCCCTCATTCGCTGGCGTTTGGGCGCTTCGGGGACTCGAGCCCGTCCACCATCTCGCGCAGGAGCCGGCGCATCGCCGCTTCGTCCACGCCCATCAGCACCGCGTCCTCGAACGTGTCCCTGAGCGTTTCCGCAAGCTCGGCGTGATTTTCGCCGAGCACGCGCAGCTTCTCACGGCACGAGACCGGGGTGCCGTCGCTCTGCGGCCAGATTGGCGGCGGCGGAATCACGGCTTGCCTCCGGCACGATTGCCGTTGGAGGAAGACCCGCCGTTCCCCTGCCCCCCCTGATGGCTGCCCGAGCCGGCGGAGCTGCCGGAGCCGGTCGAGCCGGAGCCGGTCGAGCCGAAGATGAACTTTCCAAGCAGGCTCTCGATATTGATGGCCGACTGGGTCGCCGTGATCCGCCCGCCCGGCTTGAGCACGATGCTGTCCCCGCCCGGATCGAGGGAGAGATAATCGGACCCGAGCAGCCCCTCGCTCGCCACCGACGCGCTGGTATCCTTCGGAAGCCGGATATCGTGTGCGACCGTGAAAGTGACGTCGGCGAGGAACGTCTCCGGGTTGAGGGATTCCGCAGTCACGGTGCCGACCTTCACCCCGGCGATCCGCACATCGGCGCCGACCGGCAGGCCGGCGACGCTGGTGAAGGTCGCGCGCAAAGGATAGCCGCCCAAAGGGGCTGCGCCGGAACGCAGGACAGCATAAACAAGGAACCCGGCGGCCAGAACCAGCACCACCGCACCGGTTCCGACCTCGGCAGCGTTATGACGCGCCACGGTCAGGCTTCCACCGTCAGGTTCCGGGCGTCCACGCTTCGTAATCGCCGGTGGAGGGCGCGCGGTGGCCGCCCTGGTAATCATGCCCGGGTGGACGGTAGCTCTCCGGCGTACCGGTCAGGTTCGGCAGATGCGGCTTCTGCCATGGGCGCTGCCCTCCCTCGGGCAGGGCGGCATCGGTCGTGTAATGGAGCCACGCATGCCATTCCGGTGGCACCAGAGAAGCCTCAGGCGCCCCCGCATAGGCGACCCAGCGGCGGCGCCTGAGGCCGGGGCGGGCACGTCGCTCCTCATAATAGCGGTTGCCGGCGTCATCGCGGCCCACTAGGTGGCCACGGAAGAGGGTGAAAAGGCGCGTGCCGAGATTCATGATGTCGATATAGTGGCAGGAAGGGTTCTGGTCCATGCGGTCCGTCCGGGCGGGTGACTTCGCATCGCTCGCCCGGTTCGTCCACAGCATTTTGTGGCGGAGAGTCGCTTCAGCCGCAAAATGTGCTTGCGAGTCGCAAAGTGCCGGCTAGCATGGCGCGCATGAAAACCCCTTCGCAATGGCATGGCGTGCGGATGCGGCGCACACTTGCGGGCGTGGACCCGGATGCACCGCCCCGATCGGTGACTTTGCCGGCTTCCTGGGATGAGACGGCCGCCGCGGGGCTCGCCGCCCTGGTGGGCGGGACCGGCCCGGTGCGGCTCGCCTTCGCGGCCGATTGCTTCATCCGTCCGTTGGCGGCGCGCGCGGCCGCCGCCGGTCTTGCCCTGCCGCTTGCCGACCGGCTGCACGCCCTGCTGCTGACGCGACGCGGGGCGCCGGATGCCGGGCTCTGGCGTCGGGCGCCGGAGGCGGTGCCCGGCTTCGTCCTCAATCTTGCTGCCTTCCACGAGCCGGGCACCGGCTTCGCCATCGCCGCCTTTGCCGAGGCGGTCGAGACCGCCGTGCTGGCGCTGGCGCTCGCGCGGCCCGAAGCCGCCCGGATCGCCGTGCGGATCGCGGATCTCGCCGGTTTGCTCGCTGCTCTGGGGCTCGATTACGAGAGCGCGGAGGGGCGGGAGGTGGCGGCGGGGATCGCCGCGCTCCTGCGCGGGCGGGCGGAAATGGCGTCCGCCCATCTTGGGGACCAACGTCTTGGGGAGCAGCCTCTCGGGGAACGCCACGGGACCGGGGCGCGGCCGGGGCACGGATTTTCGGCTCCCGCGAAGACCCTCATCCCCGGCCTCGCCGAAGCGGCGGCACGGGCGCTGGCCGAGGCGGAGGCCGCGCCGCGCCTCCGCCACGAAGCGACCACCGCGATCGCCCCGGCCGGGCCGGCCGAGGCTCTGCTCGGTGTGGAGACCGGCGGGATTGCACCCGCCTTCAGCCCGATCCGGCCGGAAGGGAGCCTCACCCGCGCGACCCGCGCCTGGCTCGCCGCCCGCGGGATCAGCGCCGAGGCCGCGCTCGCCTCGGTGCTGGCGGGCAACCCGCTTCTCGTTCCGGCTTCGAAAGCGGCGCATGTGGCGATGCATGAGCGTGTGGCTGGGTTTTTCCATGCCGTCCCTCCCCTGCCCGCAATCGTCGCCGAGCCCTCGCCGATGCCGCGCGCCCGCGACAGCCTGCCCACGCACACGCGCGGCTATACGCAGAAAACCAGCGTCGGCGGGCACCGGCTCTATGTGCAGACGAGCGAATATGCGGATGGGAGGCTCGGCGAGCTTGCGATCACGCTGCACAAGGAGGCGCCTTCCTTCCGTGGGCTGATGGATGCTTTCGCGGCTTCGGTGAGCACCGGGCTGCAGCATGGCGTGCCGCTCGCCGAGTATGTCGAGGCCTTCGTCGGCACACGCTTCGGCCCGGCCGGCGTGGTGGATGGCGACCCGGCGGTGCCGACGGCGAGCTCGCTCATCGACTATGTGTTCCGCAATCTTGCGGCCCACTACCTGAAAGGGCACGATCTGCCGGATGTCGAGGCGGAGGAGGTGCTGGAGGCCATCCGCGAGACGCCGCCCGCGCCGCTCCTGCCGCTCGATCTGCCGGCGGCGACGCCGGGTGAGCGGCGTCGTGCGCTCCGCCTGATCAAGAAATAGATTCACGGGGTCCCGCATGACCGGTCGCATCGAGGCGAGGCTCTCCGAGCTTGGCATCCATCTCCCGCCGCCGATGAAGCCGATCGCCAACTACGTCCCGTGGGTCGTTTCGGGGAAGCTGGTGGTGGTCTCGGGCCAGGTGCCGGCGATCGACGGCAGGGTCGTCGTCACCGGACGGGTGGGCGCGGAAGTCTCGGAGGAGGATGCCAAGGCGGCGGCCCGGCAATGCCTGATCAATGTACTCGGGCATCTCAAGGCGGCGTGCGAGGGCGATCTCGACCGGGTGCGGCGGGTCCTGCGCCTCGGCGGCTATATCGCCTCGGCGCCGGGCTTCACTGGCCAGGCGCAGGTGATGAACGGCGCTTCGGATCTCGCGGTGGAGGTCTTCGGCGAGGCCGGGCGGCATGCGCGGACGACGATCGGCGTGCCGGTGCTGCCGACGGATGCCGCGGTCGAGGTCGAAGGGATGTTCGAGATCGCGTAATTCTGTTTGCGGCACGAGCACGGGCCGCCATATGGCGGACATGCCCGACGGCACTGCCTCCTTCAGCCTGAGCCTGCATACTCGCATCGCCGAGATTCCTCCCACCGTGTGGGACGAATGCGCCGGAGCGGAAAACCCTTTTGTCAGCCACGCTTTTCTTTCCGCTCTCGAGGAGAGCGGCTCGGCCGGCGCGCGCACCGGATGGCTGCCGCAGCACGCCGCGCTGCGCGACAGCGCCGGGCGGATCGTGGCGGTGGTGCCGATGTATGCGAAGAGCCACAGCTATGGCGAATATGTCTTCGACCATGGCTGGGCCCATGCGTTCGAGCGCGCCGGCGGCGATTATTACCCGAAGCTGCAGGTTGCCGTGCCGTTCAGCCCGGTGCCCGGGCCGCGGCTCCTGATCCGAAGGGATGCGGGCGTGGCGTTGGCGCTAATGGCCGAGGCGCTCGAGCAGGCCTGCCGCAAGCTCTCGCTTTCCTCCGTGCATGTGACCTTCTGCACCGAGGCGGAATGGACGGCGTTCGGCGCGGCCGGCTGGCTCCAGCGCGTGGGCATGCAGTTCCACTGGCACAATGAGGGGTATGGGAGCTTCGAGGATTTTCTTGCCGCGCTCTCCTCGCGCAAGCGCAAGATGATCCGCCGCGAGCGGCGGGACGCGGCGGAAGGGCTGACGATCCGCGTGCTGCGCGGGCGCGAGATCGAGCCGCGGCATTGGCGGGCCTTCTACGGGTTCTATAACGCGACCGTCGATCGCAAATGGGGCTCGGCCTATCTCACTGAGCGCTTCTTTCCGCTGCTGGGCGAGCGGCTGGGCGAGAAGGTGGTGCTGATGCTGGCCGAGCAGAACGGCAAGCCGGTTGCGGCGGCGCTCAACCTGATGGGGGCGGACACGCTCTATGGCCGCAACTGGGGTTGCCGAGGCGAGTTTCCGTTCCTGCATTTCGAGCTTTGCTATTACCAGGCGATCGAGTTCGCGATCGCCCATGGGCTCAATCGGGTGGAGGCCGGCGCGCAGGGTCAGCACAAGCTGCAGCGCGGCTATCTGCCCGAGCGCACTTTCTCCGCCCACTGGATCGCCCATCCAGGGCTGAGGCGGGCGGTGGGTGATTTCCTCTGCCGCGAGCAGGCGGAGATCGCCGAGGATATGGAATCCCTGGCGGAGCGTTCGCCTTTTCGCGAGGCGTGAGGCGGATCGCTTCGCACCGGTGTTCTCGCCGGCTCGTTCGCGGGGTGTCCCGATTCCATCCCTAAGTCATATGAATCGAGGTCGATGCGCTCCAGGGATGCGCTTGGCGTTTACCCTTTTCAGGCCGCGAACGCCACGGCAGCCTCCGCGGTCAGCATTCGGAACGTGAAACTCTCCTGCAGGTACAGTTCGATAGTGGAACCGGAATGATCGAGATAGCCAATGGAGATGTCCTGCCCAAGCGCCAACTCGAAATCGCCGCCGCGGGTCGTGAGCGCGAAGCCGCCTTCGATGGCAGGGGCCCAAACGATCTCACCGTCGATAAGACGATGGATGTGCTGAAGGACCGGATAGCCCTCGTCGCTGCCGCCGTTGATGGCCGTGTACGCTTCGGCCCCCAAAACGAAACTGTAAGGGCCATTGACACCGGCGAGACGCAGTTGGCTCACCGCCTGCGCGAATACGGCCGGATACGCTTTCACATCGGCGGGAAGCGTCAGAACCGGGTTGCTGGTGCCTTGACGAACCCCCTCGATCCCGCCAGCCGCATACCCCTCGAAGACGGTGCGATCTTCGGCGAATGCGATTTTGCGCGCCGCCTCCTTAAGCGGTGCCCAGTCCGAATCCGTTGAGCCCCGCTCGACATCGTCGATCGCCGCGCGCGTGAGCGCGAAGGGGACGCGCAATTCGACGAGCGCCCTCACCACACGCTGCGCTGCCTCTATCCCCTCGCCCGGCGGCGGGATCTGCTCTCGATGACCGGTGCCGACCGCCGAGAAATCGGCACCTTTCGGCCCCGGCACGTCCACGACCCGCCGCGCCGCCAGATGGCGCTTGAGGGTGCGCGAAGCCTCCTCCTCGATCTGAGCCCAGGCCGCATCAGAAATGGGGGCGAGTTCCCGATGGAGGTTGTTCACGTCCTGCTTCCTTCCTTCAGTGAACCGATGCCAAGCGAGCCATCGGACGCAGACAATCGCACTCTGGACTTACCCTCGTCCTGACCTTCGTCGATATCAGGGGCATTGATATCGGGGGCATTCGATCGTGCCGGCATCTCCGCCGGGACACTCTCCAGAAAGCTCGCCGAGGGCACGAAGAACAGCGTTCCGGTGACGGCGCGGCTATAGTCCAGCAATCGATCATAGTTGCCGGGCGGTTTGCCGACAAACATGTTCGTCAGCATCTGCTCGATCCTTTTCGGGGATCGGGCGTAACCGATGAAATAGGTTCCGAACTCCCCCTTGCCGATATTCCCGAACGGCATGTTGTCGCGCACGATCTCCAGTTCCTCTCCGTCCTCCACGATTGTCGTCAGCGCGTTGTGTGCGAAGCTCGGCTTCACGGCGTCATCGAGCTCGATATCGGACAATTTCTTCCTTCCGACGATCTTCTCCTGTTCCTCGATCGGCAGCGCGTTCCATCGGGCCAGGTCATGGAGGTATTTTTGCACGATCACATAGCTCCCGCCGGCGAACGCGGCATCCTCCTCGCCGATGATGGTGGCATCGATTGCCGCCTGCTCGACGGGATTTTCCGTGCCGTCAACGAAGCCGATCAGGTCGCGATCGTCGAAATAGTTGAAGCCCTGCACTTCGTCCGCGACGGAAACCGCGCCGCCGACCCGCGACATGATCTGCGTGGCCAATTCGAAACAGAGATCCATGCGCGCCGCGCGAATATGAAAGAGGATGTCACCCGGCGTCGCGACGGCGTGATGCCGGCCGCGGATCTCGCGGAACGGATGCAAATCCTTCGGCTTCGGCCCTCCGAACAGCCGGTCCCAGGCGGCGGAGCCGAACGCAAGGATGCATGAGAGCTGACCTTCGAGGTCGCGGAAACCGACCGCGCGCACCAGCGCGGCCAGCTCGCCGCACATGCTCCGCACCGCCGCCTCATGCTCCGCTCCGGGATTGATCGTCGCGACAAGAAAGATGGCGGCCCGCGTCAATCTTGCGGCGACCGGTTGCTGTACGGTGGGTGGCACGCCTCACTCCCTGCGGACCTGATCGGATGATTTAGAGCGCGGACAGGCCGGGACGTAAACCGTGCAGCCCTTCCAGAGTGCCGATGTTCACCCGACGCAACGAGGTCGTTTTGGCGGGCGGGCGAACATTCGGTGAACTCTGGGACAGGATGACCGAAGATGGAACCATCGCGGGTCTGAATCACGCTCCAGATCACGCTCCGGGGGCTTCCGTTCGGCGACGGGCTTCGCTCTCACAGCGCCGAAGAGCAGCCATAGGGTGGAAAGCGGGGTCGGATCGGTCGGGTGATCAATCGAGACCGAGCTGGTGCAGGAAGGCCGGTTCGATCGTATTGCCGCCGGAGGCGAAGGGCCGGTCATTGACGGCGAGCAGGAGGAGGCAGGCGGCGAGCGCCGTTGCGAGAATAAAAATTCCCGTAGCGGCGGTCCTGCGCTGGTCGATATGCACGAGCGCGAGCGTCAGCAGCAGCAGGACGCCAAGGATCACGATCACGGCCCATTGGAGGGGCGCGACCACGGGCTGGCTGAGAAGCACGCGCTCCCGCCGTGCCGAGACAACCGTATCGATGGCGGCGATCGCGCGTTCCTGGGCGAGGACCTGATTGGGGCCGGCCGGCACGAACGCGAAGAGCGTCCTCATCGCCTCGACCAGCGGCGGCGGTACCGGCTGAAGGCTCGCGCGCCCTTCCGCCATCGCCGGCCAGTCTTTCGCATCGACGAAGTGAAGATAGCGCCGGATCGAGGCGTGGACCGCGTCGCGGGTATCGGCCGGCAGAAGGTCCGCGAACAGCGCGGCTTCATGGAGCCCATTTGCTTCCTGGGCGACATCCGCATCCGCATGATCGAGATTCGCCCACACCCGCGCGGAGAGAAAGGCGATCAGGAGGCCGGTGATGACGGCGAGCGGCGTCAGCAGCACCGGCGTGACAAGCCTCAGATCCGCAGCGATCGGCCGGTTCGAGAAATACGTGGTCACGGCGAGGAGCAGCAGCGCGACCACGTACCAGAACCCGAACATCATGAACGCAATCGCCGGCGTCGGGTGCGACTCGACCCACATGATCATGTCTGCTTCCTCCCCGGACGGGGCGGCGATCCGCCCGCAATTCTTATCGACGAGATCTAGAAAGCGATTCCCCGCCATGCGGCTGCCAGCACGCCCTCACCCACCAGGACGCCGCCGGCGAGCCGGTTCACGGCCCGCCCGGCCCGACGGGTGCGAATAAGGCGGCGAAAACGCGCGCCGCAGAGCGAATAGCATCCATCGACAGCGAAGCCCACGACCAGCACGCTTGGCAGCATGAGGGCGAGCTGAGCGGTGAGCGAAGCGTGCGGGTTGAGGAATTGCGGCACGAACATCATAAAGAAGAGGACGGATTTCGGGTTGAACACGGTCGTCAGATAGGCGTGGAGGAAGATCCGCCTCCGGGAACGCGGTCGGGAACACGGCGACACTGGCGCGATACCCGTCTCCACCGAAGGTGGCGCGCGCCACAGCCGGATCCCGAGAAAGACCAGATAGGCGCAGCCGATAAGCTTGATCACGCCAAAGGCGGTCGCGGACGCTGCAAGCAGGGCGCCCAGGCCGCACAGGGCGGCGGCGAGACATGTGGCGTCCCCGAGCGCCGTGCCGGCGACGACCGCAAGGGCGGCGCGCCGGCCTTGCGCAAGCGCATAGGAGACGACGAGGAGAATGACAGGACCGGGTGTGGCCGCCATGATGAGATAGGTGATCGTGAAGGCAATCCAGCTGGTGAGGGTCATCGCGCGCGCTCCGGTAGATGGGCGGGCCGTCCCGCCCGTCACGCCATTATGGCTTCCTTCGCTGTCTGGCCCGATATGAGCGGGCATCCGATCGGGTGGCCCTCATGCTCCGCTCAGGCGAACGCAGAGGCAAGGGTGCCCAAGAAGCCGGAGAAATGAATCCGGAGAAACCATAAATCGTTACATTGCATCGACCAGCGCGTCAGCAATCGCGCTCATCGGCAAGCGATGGCCGAGAGAGAGCGTTGGCAGCATGGGTGATGATCCGGGCAGCCGGATGGGTGATCGTGCGAAGCGGCCGGACAAACGAAGCGCGAAGCAAATTCTTGGAGAAGATTCATGATTTCACGACAGATACGACGCCGGAGCGGGATGCGTTCGTGCTCGCTCAATCCCGTTCTCGCCATTTGTTTTCCCGTGTGATTCAGATCTGCGATGATTCCACCTTCGGTCTTCACCCTCTATAGCCGTTCGATCTTCCTCTCTCAACCATTCGGGTGAGCTGATGTGCCGTCTTGTGCTGCTGCTTGTCCTGCTGTTGCCGTTTCCGGCCTTTGCCTCCGTGCTTACGGTCGCGAGCTGGAACATGGAGTGGCTCACGCTCCGGCCGGCCGGCGATCCTTCCCTGCCCGCCTCGGTAAAGCCCAAGCGGCCGGAGGATATCGCGCGGCTGCGCGCCTATGCGAACATCCTCGATGCCGATGTGGTGGCCATGGAAGAGGTGGATGGGCCGGCGGTGGCGGCAAAAATCTTCACGCCGGACCGCTATGCGCTTCACTTCACGTCCGACAAGGTGGTGCAGCGTGTGGGGCTGGCGATCCGCCGCGGCATCGCCTTCACGGCGAACCCGGACCTCACCGCCCTCGATCCCTATCCGCCCGATGCGCCGGAGCAGCTGCGAAGCGGCGCGGACGTGACCCTTCATCTCGGCGGGGTGGATCTGCGCATCCTTGCCGTGCATCTGAAGAGCGGCTGCTGGGAGGTTCCGCTCGACGAGAACCGGCCGGCCTGCAAGGTTCTGCGCGAGCAACTTCCGGTGCTCGAACACTGGATCGCGGCGCGCCGCCGCGCCAGAACGCCCTTCCTCATCATCGGCGACTTCAACCGCGTGCTCGGGCCGGATGAGGATTTCCTCGCCGGGCTCGACAAAGCGGCGCCGCTCGCCGTCGCCACCGAAGGCGTTCGCAACCCGTGCTGGGGTGGGCGCTACGATACCTTCATCGACCAGATCCTGGCCGGTGATGAAGCCCGAGGCTGGATGGAGAAAGCGAGCTTCCGCGTGCTCGTCTACCGCGAGACCGCGCCCGTCTGGCGCGAGCGGTTGTCCGATCATTGCCCGGTGGCCGTCGATTTCAACCTGCCGAACTGAATCCGCCCCGCCCGCCGGCGCCGCGGGGCTGACGGGCAAGGGCAAGGGCAAGGGCAATCCCGGGCATCATCGCATTGTTCGCCGCAAAGGAATCTTCATGCCTCTCACGCTTTTCGTCTCCGGCGCCTCCGCCGGCTTCGGTGCCGCCGTCGCCCGCCGCTTCATCGCCGACGGACATCGCGTGATCGCGGCGGCGCGGCGTCACGAACGGCTCGCCTCGCTCAAGAAAGATCTTGGCGAACGCCTTCTTCCCTTCGCGCTCGATATTACGGATGCGGAAGCGGTCGCCACGCTGCCCGGCAGCTTGCCGGCGGGCTGGCGGGAGGTGGATGTGCTCGTCAACAATGCCGGCCTCGCGCTCGGGCTCGATCCCGCGCAGAAGGCGAAGCTCTCGGACTGGGAGCGGATGGTGGCGACCAATGTCACCGGCCTCATCCGTCTCACCCACGCCTTCCTGCCCGGCATGGCGGAACGCAATCGCGGCCATATCGTCAATCTCAGCAGCACCGCCGCGCGCTATCCCTATCCGGGCGGGCATGTCTATGGTGCTTCGAAAGCGTTCGTCACGCAGTTCAGCCTCAATCTGCGCGCCGATCTCGTCGGCACGAATGTGCGCGTGACCGACCTCGAACCCGGCCTTGTCGGCGGCACGGAGTTCAGCGCGGTGCGATTCGGCGACGCGGCCCGCGCGGCCGCCATCTATGTGGGCACGACGCCGCTCACGCCCGAGGATATCGCCGAGGCGGTTGCCTGGGTGGTGGGGCTGCCGCCCCATTTCAACGTCAACCGCATGGAGATCATGCCGACCTGCCAGGCGCCGGGGCCGCTCGTCATCAAGCGGCACGAAAAATGAGCCGGGCCGTCAGCCCGCTTCGAGAGGGATGCCGGTCAGACCGGACATGGCATCCGCGATTCCGGGCGTTGCGGCGAGGATGGGCCCGCCATGCGCGAGCCCACCGGAGGCGAGGAAGGGGCTGATCCTGCCGCCGGCCTCGCGGACCAGGAGAAGGCCCGCGAGACAGTCCCACGCATTGATGTGCAGCTCGGCATAGGCATCCGATCGTCCGTCCGCGACATAGGCAAGGCCGAGCGCGCCCGACCCGCCACGGCGCACGGAAGGGCCGGCGGCGAGCACGTTTCCGAGCAGGGCGAGATAGCGCGCATTTTCGATGCGCGGAGACCAGCCGATCTCGACCATCGCCTCGTTCATCGCGCGGGTCGACGCGACGGTGATGGGCGCGCCGTTGCGCGTTGCCCCGCGGCCGCGCCGGGCGAAATAGAGCTCGTTCCGCACCGGGTCGAGAATGGCGCCGAGCGTCATCTCGCCTTCGGAGAGGAAGGCAGCCGAGATACAGAAATGCGGCATGAGACGAACGAAATTGGCTGTGCCGTCGATCGGATCGACGACCCAGAGACGCGCGCCGAAGCTGCCCGACCCGTTGCCACCGGTTTCCTCTCCAAGGAAATCATCCGTGGGGAACGCCCCGAGCAGCCGCTCCTTCAGCAGGCGCTCCACGGCGCCGTCCGCGGCGCTGACGAAATCCTGCGGCCCTTTCCGCCCGATCTCAAGCCGGGCAGGCGCGGCGAGATAGGCGAGCACTTCCTTGCCGGCCGCGCGCATGGCATCCAGCAGCGCGGCCTCCCGCGCATCGACGGACCGATCGCTCATTGTCTTTCTTTCTGATCAGCTCGCGAGATCAATATGGCTTCTGGTGGATCGGGGCACCCCGTGACGGGGTCCCTGCCGACTTGTCGGCGGGGTGCCCCGAACGTGTTCGCGGGGACCCCGGCGCAGACCGATCCGCCAAAGCTCAAGGGGAAGACATGGAATTGATCGAGAAAACAAAGCGAGAGCGTGACGATCTGAAATCATCACGCTCTGGCCGTGAGATGCTGTTCGTAGGCGGCGCGGGCAGCGCGGACCTCCGCTCGGGTCGAGACTTCCGGCACACCCACCTCCCACCAGGCACCGCCTTCCTGGGTGGTGATTGCCGGATCCGTCTCGATGACCGCGACGAAGGTCCGCGGCGCGGCGCGCGCGCGGACGAGGGCCGCCTCAAGCTCTGCGATCGTGCGCACCCGCTCTGAGATCGCGCCGAGGCTCGCGGCATGGGCGGCGAAATCGATGGGCGGCAAGGTGACATGGCGGGCATCGGCGAGAAGATTGTTGAAGGAGGCGCCGCCGGTTGCACGCTGCAGCCGGTCGATGCAGCCGAAGCCGCCATTGTCGAGCACGACGAGGATGAGCTTGAGCCCGAGCATGACCGAGGTCGCGATCTCGGAATTCATCATCAAATAGCTGCCGTCGCCGAGAAGGGTGAAGACCGCGGCCTCCGGCCGGGCAAGCGCCACGCCAAGCGCGCCCGCGATTTCATAGCCCATGCAGGAATAGCCATATTCCAGGTGATAATCGCCGGGCAGATGGCTCTGCCAGAGCTTGTGCAACTCCCCCGGAAGACCGCCGGCGGCGGCGACGATGACACCCTCCGGCCCGGCGACGCGGCGCACCACGCCGATCACCTCGGCATCCGAGGGGCGTGGACGGTTGGAAGGCGCGCTCACGCGAAGGAGCGTCTCCTGCCAGGCGGCGATCCCGTCCTTTGCCCGTGCTTCCCATCCAGCCGGCGCGCGGTAATCGCCGAGGGCGTCATCCAGCGCCGCAAGCCCCGCCCGTGCATCGGCGATGAGGGGGAACGCGAATTGCTTGGCGGCATCGAAGGGCTGGACATTGAGGCCGATCAATCTTCGTTCGGGCCGGAAAAGAACATGCGAACCGGTGGTGAAATCCGTAAGTCGGGTGCCGACGGCAAGAACAACGTCCGCCTCGCGGGCAAGCGCATTCGCCGCCGCCGTGCCGGTGACCCCGATCGCGCCGAGATTGAGCGGATGGGCCGAGGTGAGCGTGCCCTTGCCGGCCTGGGTCTCGGCGAAAGGGATCGCATGCGTCCGGCAGAAATGGTCGAGCGCGGCGGCGGCACCGCTATAGGCCACCCCACCGCCGGCGATGGCCAGCGGCGCCTTGGCCGTGCGCAGCGCGGCGGCGGCGTCGGCAAGCTCGGCCGGATCGGGCGGGGGGCGGCGGATACGCCAGACGCGGGGGGTGAGGAAGGCGCGCGGACAGTCGAATGCCTCGGCCTGCACGTCCTGGCAAAGAGAGAGAGTCACCGGACCGCACTCGGCCGGATCGGTGAGCACGGACATCGCGCGCGGCAGGGCGGCAAGGATCTGCTCGGGGCGGAGGATGCGATCAAAATAACGCGAGACGGGGCGGAAACAGTCATTGACCGAGACCGTGCCGTCTTCGAAATCCTCGAGCTGCTGGAGCACCGGGTCGGGCCGGCGCGAGGCGAAGACATCCGCCGGCAGCAGAAGCACGGGCAGGCGGTTGACATGGGCAAGCGCCGCCGCCGTCACCATGTTGGTGGCGCCGGGGCCGATCGAGGTCGTGCAGGCCATGATCCGCCGGCGCGCGGAAGCCTTGGCAAAGGCGATGGCGGAATGGGCCATGGCCTGCTCGTTATGGCTGCGGAATGTGGTCAATGTCTCGCCG
The DNA here is from genome assembly GCA_035509315.1 of Acetobacteraceae bacterium. GTDB lineage: Bacteria > Pseudomonadota > Alphaproteobacteria > Acetobacterales > Acetobacteraceae > JAKAWQ01. The sequence goes on from DATJLS010000059.1 coordinate 88,268, forward strand.
GCCGCCGCAAGGGCTTCGCCGAGGCCGGCGACATTGCCGTGACCGAAAATCGCCCATATGCCGGCAAAAAGCGGCATTTCCACACCCGCGACCTCGGTGCGCTGGGCGGCGAGATAACCCACCAGAGCCTGGGCCATGGTCAGACGGATCGTGTCCATGGATCGCCGGTCCTCCCTTACCGCCCTGGGGCCCGTTGCCACGCGCTCGGGCACAGGCCCTTTTTGCCGCCTACACCCTTCCGGCTTGCCCGCCAACCGCCCCCGCTCTCATCAACCTGGGCCGCATCGATCCGCGCCCCATCGACGTGCCATGCTCACCGCAGGCCCGTGCTCGCCGGGCCGGGGAATATACCAAAATATGATATTGGATGAGACGAGCTGCGGGTGTGGCGGCGCACCCGCAGGCGCGATCCGATCCTTGGGATCGCCCATCGACAGGACCGGTAGTACGGTGTGCTTACATGATCCGATCACTCTTAATATGGCACGCGCGCGAAGGGTGGGGGGCGTTGCGCGCCCTCCGCTCCCGGCGCGATCAGACCGCTTTCTTGAGCGAGGGCGAGGCCTTGAAGCGGACCGTCTTGCCAGCCTTGACGCGAATGGCCTCGCCGGTCCGCGGGTTGAGGCCCTTGCGCGCCTTGGTCTTGCGCACCGTGAAGGTTCCGAAGCTCGGCAGCTTGAACTTGCCGGTTTTCTTGAGCTCCCGAACGATCGCTCCCATCAGTTCGCCCGCGGCACGATTGGCCGCGACCCCCGAAAGTTCCGCGGATTCTTGGAGTACTTGGGCTATGAACGCTTTAGACATCGCATCCTCATTGTTTGGGGAACCCACGCCTCAGCACGTGTGTCACCGCATTTTCGTTGGAGAGAACTGGCGCCTTCCCAAATCCAGCGCCGGAACGGCCTTTTAAAGGAAGCTTCGAGATTCGGCCAGACCTTTTGAAGAAAAATCATGCCTATAAATCTCACGGTTGCGAATCTCACATATGCAACAACCGAATCCGCTGATGTGCGCTTCACCGATCTCGATGCCTGGCCGCCGGAAACGGTTCTTGAAATCCTCTGGGAATCCCAGCTTGCCGCGGTTGCCGCCGTGCGGCCCGCCCTTGGCCCGCTGGCCGGCGCCTGCCGCGCAGCAGCCGACCGGCTTGCTGCCGGCGGACGGCTTATCTACACGGGTGCGGGCACTTCGGGACGAATTGCCGCGCAGGACGGCGCAGAACTCGGCCCGACTTTCGGTTGGCCGGCCGAGCGCGTCCTGGTCTTGCCGGCAGGTGGGGTCGAGGCGTTGCTTCGCCCCATAGAAAATGCTGAGGACGATGGCGAATCTGCGGCGAGAGCAGTGAGGCAGCATGCAATCGGCGCGCAGGATGTCGTGCTCGCCGTCGCGGCCAGCGGCACGACTCCGTACACAGTGATGCTGCTGAGCGCCGCGCGGCGCGCCGGCGCGCTCACGATCGGCATCGCCAACAGCGCGGACACGCCATTGCTCGAAGCTTCCGAATATCCCGTGCTGATTGAAACCGGCGCGGAAGTGATCGCCGGATCGACGCGGCTCAAGGCCGGCACGGCGCAGAAAGTTGTCCTCAATCTCTTCTCGAGCCTCGTGATGATCCTGCTCAACCATGTCTATCGCGGCCGCATGGTCGATCTTCAAATCACCAATGCCAAGCTCGCCCGGCGCGCAGTTCGTACCGTCTGCGAACTGACCGGCGCGGGCGAGGAGGTTGCCGCCTCGCTTCTTGGCCGCGCACAGGGGAACATCAAGCGCGCGCTGCTCCTTGCCCGTGGCCTCACGCCTGAGGAAGCGGACCGCGCGCTCGCGCAACAGGGCGGAAACCTGCGCGCGGCGCTCGCCTCTCTCGATCATCCGTCGGCATGACGCGCGCCATGACATGTTGGGCGATCCTCGTTCCGTTTCTCTTCGATGGCACGAAGCTCCGCTCCGGGCAGGCGGTGCTTATCGAGGATGAGCACATTGCCGCCATCATTCCGCCATCGGAAGTTCCTGGATCGTACGCGGCCGTTCGCCCTGCCGGTGCCGCCTATCTTTCGCCCGGCCTCGTCGATCTGCAGGTGAATGGCGGCGGCGGTGTTCTCTTCAATGATGACATCACGCCAGAGGGGCTTGCACGGATCGCGGCCGCGCATCGCGCGCTCGGCACGTCCCATATCCTGCCGACACTGATGAGCGGGAGCACGGCGGAGATCGCGGCCGCGCTCGATGCCGTGCGCGCGGCCATGGCGCGCGGTGTCCCCGGTATTCTCGGGCTGCACATCGAAGGCCCGTTCTTCAATCCGCACTGGCGCGGCATCCATCCCGCGCGCGCGATCCGCGCGATGAGCGCGGAGGATCTCGATCTTCTCACCGCTCCCCATCCCTTCCCTCTCGCGCTCACGCTGGCGCCCGAGACTATGGCGGAGGCGACGCTCCGCCGGCTTGCCGCCGCCGGCATCGTGCTGCTGGCCGGCCATACCGAAGCGACAGTCGAGGAGATTGCGCGGGCGCGCGCGGCTGGTCTCATCGGGTTCACGCATCTCTTCAACGCCATGCCGCCCATCACCGGTCGCGCGCCCGGTCCGGCCGGCGCCGCGCTCGCCGATCGCGAGGGCTTCGCTTCGATCATTGTCGACGGGCTGCATGTCCATCCGGATGCCGTGCGCCTCGCGCTGGCCGCCAAGGAAACGGAGCGTCTTTTCCTCGTCTCCGATGCCATGCCGACGGTGGGTGCGACGATCGATTCCTTTCTCATCGGCGGAACGCCCATTCGCCTCAAGGAAGGGAGGCTGGTCGATGAGGCGGGCACGCTGGGTGGCGCCCACCTCTCGCTCGCCGAAGCCGTGCGCAATGCCCATCGGCTGCTCGGACTCGACCCGGCCGAGGCGCTGCGGATGGCGACGGCGACTCCCTCCGCCTGCCTCCGCGCGGGGCACGGGCCTTGGGCGATCTCGTCGGGTGCGCTCGTCCCCGGCGTGCGCGCCGATCTTGCGCTCTTCGATCGCTCTCTCGCGCTGCTCGGAACCTGGGAAAGCGGCGTCTTCAGGCCGAGGCCGGAGAGGGAACCCGCCTCCATGGAAAAACAATGAGGGGAATGGAAGGTTTTTCCACTTCAGGCGCGGATATGCGCATGGGGCGTCGTGCCGGGACCGTGATCGTGCCGCGCGCCTGATTCGCGCACCGGCACGACGTGCAGGCTGGCATGACGAACGCCGCGCTCCACCGTGATCGCATCGGCGAGCGCGCGGACATCTGCCAGCTTGCCTTTGAGCACGGAGACGTCGAGCGCGCTCTCGTGATCGATCGGCACGCGCGTCGTCGAGACCACGAGATCGTGATGGTCGTGCAGCGCGCGGCTCAGAATCTGCGCCAGCCCTCTCGTCTCATGCTCGAAAACATAAGCGAGGACGGCCATGCAGAGCGTCCTGCCTTCGGCGACGATCTCTCGCGCCGCCGCGGCCCGGATCATGTCGCGAACGGCCTCGGAGCGGCTCGCATAGCCGCGGCGCTGCATCAGCGCATCCACGGTATGCAAAAGCTCATCGTCGATCGTGATGGTGACCCGTTCCATGCCGCACCCACCCTCCGGCCGGCCAGTCACTCGGACGGAGCGTACCGGCCTTCCGCGCCCGCGTTCAAGGGATATTGCGAATAGAGCCTTTTGCGAAAATAGCACAATTGCGTCTCGCAGCGCGCGCGGCCCAGCAGCGCGATGCGATCGGGCAGGTTTGACGGAGCACCCCGGTCAGGCGAGCGAAAGCGATGGCAAGAGAAGATGACGAGAAACGTGGCTCATCGGACCTCGCTCGCGAGGGAACCGCAGACGGAAGGGCGGGACTTATTTCGCGAGGGTGACTTCGATGTCGTCGTAGCGCCTGAGCCGGTAAAGCAACACCGAGACGATCCAGCTCACCACGAAAATGCCGATGATGATGTAGCCGAGCGTGCCGAAATTGTTGTTGATCGCGGCGATCGCGTCCCAGAACGGCCCCGAGAGGTTCATCTCGCCCTGGACCAGGCCGAGCGTCTCGATGCCGCCGACGATCAACGCGACGAGCACGGAAACCGAGGTGATGGTAAGGTTGTAGTAGAGCTTGCGGATTGGCTTGGCGAAGGCCCAGCCATAGGCGCCGAGCATGAGCACGCTGTCGGTGGTGTCGATCAGCGACATGCCGGCAGCGAACAGCGCCGGGAAGACCATGATGGACCAGACATTGAGTCCCTTCGAGGCCTCGGCGGCCGAGATACCGAGCAGACCCACCTCGGTCGCGGTATCGAAACCAAGCCCGAACAGTACGCCGATCGGATACATCTGCCAGCTATGATCGACGAGGCGGAACAGGCCGCGGAACAGGCGGCCGAAGAAGCCGCGCTTGGCGAGGATCAGGTTGAGGTCCTCGTCGTCGTAACGGCCGCCCTCCTTGACGCGCTGGAATGTGCGGTAGATCGAGGTCAGCACCAGGATGTTCATCAATGCGATCGCAAGCAGGAAAGCAGCCGAGATCATCGTGCCCACGATGTTGCCGAAATTCTCGATCGCGTCGAACCGGTTCTTGATCGCGACCGCGGTGAAAGCAACGGCTGCGGAGAGGGCGAACACGATGGTCGAATGACCGAGCGAGAAGAAGAAGCCGACGCCGACAGGGCGTTTGCCCTGCTGCATCAGCTTGCGCGTGACGTTGTCGATGGCGGCGATATGGTCGGCATCGACGGCATGGCGGAGGCCGAAGCTGTAGGCGAGGAAGGCGGTGCCGAGCAGGACCGGATAGTGATGGAAGGCAACGATCGCCCAGACCCAGGCAAGGATGTTGAAGGCTGCCAGGATGGTGTAGATGCCCGCGACATTGCGCGCGACACCGACATTGCCGTCGCCGAAGATCCGAGTGACGAAAGAGGACATGGAGGCTCTCCGCAACGTTCCGCGGACCGTAGCGAAGGCAACGTATGAAGTAAAAGGAAAAAGATCATACGCCGCGGCGGCTGCCCGTCCCGCCATCGGGCTACGGCTCAACCTTCGCCGCCGCGAGCGTCAGGAGATTCGAAAGTCTTGCTCGCGCCGGTCCGATCAGAAGCGTGCGCCTGGCGGAACATGTGACCGGAGCAGATACGCAAGCCCGCCGCCCAGGCTTGGCGAGCGTCGGCGTCTTCGTGCCGAGCTGGGCAACCGCGCCCCTTCCCTGCCGTGTCCGTGATTACGATCGGCCCTAGATCGATGCCCTAGATCGAGGCAGGAGATCGAGGGCAGGAGCGGGCGGAAAACGCTTCCGCCCGCCGCGTGTTCCCTCAGGCGCTCGCCTGCGAGACGAACTTGGTGATGAGATAGGCCTCGATCGCCTCGAGCCCGCCTTCGGAGCCATAGCCCGAATCCTTGATCCCGCCGAACGGCACTTCCGGCAGCGCGAGCCCGTGATGGTTGATCGAGATCATTCCCGTCTCCACCGCGCTCGCGATTGCCGTCGCGGTCTTCGCCGAGCTTGTATAAGCATAGGCCGCGAGCCCGTAATTCAGCCGGTTCGCTTCCGCGACCACCTCATCGAAGTCACGGAACGGCGCGATCAGCGCCACCGGGCCGAACGGCTCCTCGTTCATCGCCCGCGCCGTCTTCGGCACATTCGTCAGCACCGTCGGCTCGAAGAAATAGCCCTTGTTGCCGATGCGCTTGCCGCCCGTCACCAGCTCCGCGCCCTTCTGCACGGCATCGGTGATGAAGCCTTCCATCGCCGTCACACGGCGCTCATGGGCGAGCGGACCCATCTGGGCCGCGGGGTCGAGCCCGTCCCCCACCTTCAACCCCTTGGCGACCGTGGCGAAACGGTCGACAAAATCGTCATACACCTTCTCCTGCACCAGAAAGCGCGTGGGCGCGATGCAGACCTGACCGGCGTTGCGGAATTTGTTGGCGGAGAGGATCTTCGTCGCCGCCTCGACATCCGCATCCTCGAAGACGATGGCGGGCGCATGCCCGCCAAGCTCCATCGTCACCCGCTTCATGTGCGCCCCGGCGAGCGCGGCGAGCTGCTTGCCGACCGCGGTCGAGCCGGTGAAGGAAATCTTCCGCACCACCGGGTGGGGGATCAGGTAGCCTGAGATATCGCCGGGCACGCCGAAGACGAGATTGATCACACCCTCGGGCAGGCCGGCATCGGCATAGGCGCGCACCAGCTCGGCGCAGGAGGCGGGCGTCTCCTCCGGGCCCTTGAGGATGATCGCGCAACCGGCGGCGAGGGCAGCGGAGATCTTCCGCACCGCCTGATTGACAGGGAAGTTCCATGGCGTGAAGGCGGCGGCCACGCCCACCGGCTCCTTGACGACGAGCTGATAGATGCCGGGCGCGCGCGCCGGCACCACACGGCCATAGGCGCGGCGGGCTTCCTCCGCGAACCATTCGATGATGTCTCCGGCGAACGCGGTCTCGGCACGCGCCTCCGCCAGAGGCTTGCCCTGCTCGATGGTCATGATGCGCGCGATCGCCTCGACCCGCTCGCGCATCAGGGAGGCCGCCTTGCGCATGATCTTTGCCCGGTCGTAGGCGGAAATGCGGCGCCAGGTCTCGAAACCCTTGGCTGCGGCGGCAAGCGCGCGGTCGAGATCGGTCTGCTCGGCATGCGCGACCCTGCCGACCGGCTCGCCGGTGGCGGGGTTCATCACAGCGATCGTCTTGCCGGCGGCGCCGCCGCTCCAGGTTCCGTCGATGAACAGCGAGACATCGGAATACATGACTCTACTCCTCCGCAAGCACGCGCGGGCGATCCTGCGCCGCCGAATGCACGCATCATGCGCCACGCCGCCCGCACGGTCGAGACCACCCCACGGAAGCATGCCTTGGGAAAGCCTGACCGGAAGCCGGGTTTCTGCTTTACGGAATGAGCCTGATGCCAGCTTTCATGGAAAGCCGGCACAGAGTTCTTTGTCTCGGTGCGTTCTTTGTCTCAGTGCCCGATTCACGCGCCGAAAAACGCTCGCTCCGCGGGTCACTTTTCTCTGCGATCGGGCACCAGAGCAGATCGCGATCAGACGGAAACGGCTGATCGCGTGAAGATGCTCCCAAAACAAACACATAGAGCGGATTGCGTGAGCCCGTGCAAACGCAATTCCCTCTAGACGGGCTCGGTATCGAGCGCGTAGCCCGCGGCGCGCACGGTGCGCACAACGTCCTGCTCGCCCGGCGCGTTGAGCGCCCGACGGAGCCTTCGGATATGCACATCGACGGTGCGCGGCTCGACATGGATGTCCGGGCCCCAGACGGCGTCCAGCAGCTCCTCGCGGGAGAAGACCCGGCAGGGATGCTGCATCAGGAATTCGAGCAGGCGGAACTCGGTCGGGCCAAGATGCACGGGGCGATTGTTACGGCTGGTCCGGTGCTGCGCGAGATCGAGCGTGATGTCATGAAAGCGGAGCTGCCCCTTGGCCGGCACCGCGCCGGAACGCCGCAGCAGCGCCCGCATACGGGCAAGCAGCGCCTCCACGCTGAAGGGCTTGGTGATGTAGTCGTCGGCGCCGATATTCAGCCCGCGGACCGCATCCTGGTCCTCGCTCCGCGCCGTCACCATGATCACCGGCAGGTCCCGCGTCGTCGGCCGACGCCTTATCTGGCGGCAGACCTCGATCCCAGACATCACCGGCAGCATCCAGTCCAGCAGCACGAGATCCGGCTTGGCCTCGGAGATGCGCATCAGCGCCTCCTCCCCGTCCCCCGCCTCTTCGACCCGGAATCCCTGTCTCTCGAGGTTGTAGCGCAGCATCGTTGCCAGCGCCGCCTCATCCTCCACCACCAGAACGAGCGGCTTGCCCAACCCGTTCAGTGCTTCTCCCATCCCGGGTCTCCTTTCAGGCCTCTGGGCGGTCGATGGCGAAGGCGGAACTCACGCCTTTCGGCCGCTCATCGGGAAGGACCTCGCCGGTCGCGGCGAAATGCACGGTTTCGGCGATATTGGTCGCATGATCGCCGATTCGCTCAAGATTCTTGGCGATGAAGAGAAGATGAGTACAGGGCGTGATATTTCGCGGATCCTCCATCATGTAGGTGATCAGCTCGCGGAAGATCGCCGTATAGAGATCATCGATCATCCGGTCGGACTGCCAGACCTCGATCGCCTTCTCCGGATCGTTCTGGCTCGCGGCGTCGATCACGGTCTTCAGGTTTTCCTGCACCATCCGCGCCATCGAGGCGATGGGAGTGAGGCTGAAGGAGAGCGGGACGTGCGAGAGCACCATGCTCCGCTTGGCCGCATTGACCGCGTAATCCCCGATCCGCTCGAGCCCCGCGGTGATCTTGAGCGCGGCGACGATGCGGCGCAGATCGCTCGCCACCGGCTGGCGAAGAGCGAGCATCCGGATCGAGAATTGCTCGACCTCGCGCTCCAGCGCGTCCACCAGCGGATCCGTCTCGACGGCGCGCGTCGCCGCGTTCGCGTCCTGCTCGACCACCGCGGTCGCCGCAAGTGCCACCTCGCTCTCGACCAGACCCCCCATGCGGGCGATCAGATCGCTCAGTCGCGTCAGCTCCTGCTCGTAGCTCCTGACGATGTGCTCCGCGGGTTCGGACATCGCGGCGTCCTCAGCCAAACCGCCCGGTGATGTATTCCTGCGTGCGCTTCTCGCGCGGCGCAGTGAACATCGCCGCGGCCTGCCCTACCTCGACCAGCTCGCCGAGATAGAAGAAAGCCACCTGGTCGGCGCAGCGCGCTGCCTGCTGCATGTTGTGTGTCACCAGGGCGATCGTGAAATCCTGCTTCAGCTCGTCCATGAGTTCCTCGACCTTGAGCGTGCTGATCGGGTCGAGCGCGCTGGTCGGCTCGTCGAGCAGAATGACCTGCGGGCGAACGGCGATCGTCCGCGCAATGCAGAGCCGCTGCTGCTGCCCGCCGGAAAGCCCGGCCGCCGGACTGCCCAGCCGGTCCTTCACCTCGTCCCAAAGGGCGGCGCGGGTGAGCGACCATTCCACCCGCTCGCGCATCTCGGCCCGGCCAAGCCGCTCATGCAGCCGGACCCCGAAGGCGATGTTGTCGAAGATGGACATCGCAAAAGGCGTCGGCTTCTGGAACACCATGCCGATCCGCGCGCGGAGCACCGTAAGGTCCATATCCGAATCGAGGATGTTCTTGCCGTCGAGCAGCACCTCGCCAGTCGCCCGCTGCCCCGGATAGAGATCGTACATCCTGTTCAGCACCCTGAGCAGGGTGGATTTTCCGCAGCCCGAGGGTCCGATCATCCCGGTCACCTGCCGCTCCGGAAAATCGAGACGCACATGTTTGAGGGCCTGGGTCCCGCCATAGAAGAAATCGAGGTCGCGGATCGCGATCCGCGTTTGCCCGGGCGCTGTGGCGGCAAGCTCCACGTCCATCTTCGCGGATGCAAGCACAGGCTGGCGTGAGGCATCGTTCATCCCAACGAACCTACGGAGACCCGAAGACGCCACTATTGCAGATTTATGAAGCTTTCATGACAGACCCGGCGTCGCTGACCATCCCGCCTCCGGTCACCACGGTTTCGGCGCGATTGGGATGCCCACCCGCGTGCCGACCCGGACGCCACAGCCGGGACCGGGCTGCGAAGCAATCCTCTAAGACTTTGAAATCAATCGGAAAAAAACGAAGCCGAGAGCGCGATGGCCCGAGACCGTCGCGCCCCCGGCGGACGACCCGCTATTCGGCCGCCTTGTCCGGCGCGTCCCCGGCCGTCTTCGGCAGCTCGACGATCCGGAGATAAGGCCTCAGCGTCTTCCATCCTTGCGGGAAACGCGCTTTGGCATCTTCGTCCGAAAGGCTCGGCGCGATGATCACCGGCTCGCCCGGCTTCCAGTTGACCGGGGTGGACACCTTCTCCCGATCGGTGAGCTGGAGGCTGTCCACTGCCCGGAGAATCTCCTGGAAATTGCGCCCCGCGCTCGGCGGATAAGTCATGATCAGCCGCACCTTCTTCGCCGAATCGATCACGAAAACGCTGCGCACCGTCACCGTCGGATCGGCGAGCGGGTGCACCATGTCATAGAGCTTGGAGACCGCCTGATCGGCATCGGCGATGATCGGGAAGTTCACGCTCTGGCCCTGCGTCTCCTCGATATCCTTCTCCCAGCCCTTGTGGCTGCTGGCAGGATCGACGGAAAGGCCGATGACCTTGACGTTGCGCTTCGCCCATTCCGGCTTCAGCCGCGCGACCTCGGCAAGCTCGGTCGTGCAGACGGGCGTGTAATCCTTGGGATGGCTGAACAGGATGCCCCAGGAATTGCCGAGCCATTCGTGGAACCGGATCCGGCCCTCGGTGCTCTCCTGTTCGAAATCGGGAGCGATCTGCCCCAATTGAATCGCCATCGTTCTCACTCCTTCCTCGATCCTTGCTGCGCGATGGGAAGTACTCGGCCCTTCTGCCGGAATGACAGTAGGCCGGAGGCGAGATCGCCTCTTGGCGAAAAGAGCTACGCGCGTAACAAGACGCTCTCTAATCCACTTCGCGGCAGAGGTGTCCGGTTCCGTGCCGCCCGTTTGCCAAAGGCTCGGAAAGCGAGCCATCCTCCTGCCGGCGGGGCCAGCCCCTCCCACCAGGACCAACGCATGGCTAAGACGGGAGGAGGCGGGACACTGCCACAGCTCTGCGGAGGCGCCAATGCGAAAACGGGGATGAGCAGCTTTCTCTCTGGTCACCCGTTCCGCCAGTTCCTGCCATCCCCCCAACCGTGCTTGCGGGAGAATAAATTGCGGTGTTTCCACGCCCTTCTCCCCGTGCCGTCCGTGCTCCGGGCTGCAACGATGTGCATGCAGCGGGGCCCGGTTGGGCGGAGAAGCGTTCTTCGCCTCATATGATTGTGATTTGGGAATGATTGGATCCGTCGTGAAAGGGGTGCGATGACCGAATCCCCCGCCATCGCCCGCTTTCTCGCTGGCGAGCGCGCCCGGCAGGAAGCGTTTCTCGCCGCCCTGGTCAGGGAGCCTTCCGACAACCCGCCCGGCGATTGCTCGCCGCACGCCGAACGCGCGGCTTCGTTGCTCGAAGGGATCGGCTTCTCCGTCGAGCGCCATCCGGTCCCGCCGGACCTCGCGCGCACCCACGGAATGCGGAGTGCCACCAATCTGGTGGTGCGGCAGCGTTTCGGCGCGGATGGTCCCGTCGTCGCGCTCAATGCGCATGGCGATGTGGTGCCGCCGGGCGAGGGCTGGACGCGCGATCCCTACGGCGCCGAAATCGTCGATGGCTGGATGTACGGGCGCGGCGTCGCCGTTTCGAAATCCGATTTCGCAACCTATGCCTGGGCGCTCCTGGCGCTGAAGACGCTCGACCGGAAGCTCGGCGGCACGGTCGAGCTTCATTTCACCTATGACGAGGAATCGGGCGGCGAAATCGGCCCGGCGCTCTTGCTGCGCGAAGGCATCTCGCGGCCCGATCTTGCGATCGGCGCCGGCTTTTCCTACGAAGTCGTGACCGCCCACAATGGCTGCCTGCATCTCGAAGTCACGGTGCATGGCAAATCGGCGCATGCGGCGCGGCCCGCGAGCGGCGTGGATGCGCTGGAGGCGGCAAGCGCGATCCTCACCGCACTCTATCGGGGGCGTGGCGGGCTTGCCGCGCACATCTCCGCCATCCCCGGCATCGGCAGTCCGCAGCTCACGGTCGGCCTCATCAGCGGTGGGATCAACACCAATGTCGTGCCCGACCGGGTAAGCTTCCGCCTCGACCGGCGCATCATTCCGGAAGAAGACCCGAGGACGGTGGAAAGCGCGCTGCGCGCGGAGATCGCAGCATCGGCCGCCGCTTTCCCCGGGGCACGAATCGAAGTGCAGCGGATCCTTCTCGCCACACCCCTCGTCCCGCTTCCCGGCGGCAAGCGCCTCGCCGAAATCCTCTGCGGCCATGCGACGCGATTGATGGGCGAGCCGGTCGGAACGACGGGCGTGCCACTCTATACCGATGCGCGTCATTACGCCGCAGCCGGCGTGCCGGTCGTGCTCTATGGCGCCGGCCCGCGCACGATCGAGGAGGCGAACGCGCACCGCGCCAATGAACGCCTGCCGCTTGCGGACCTCCACAAGGCAACCGAGATTGTGGCGCTCACCCTCGCCACCCTGCTCGGCCCAGGATAGCGTTCCGGGCGAGCGCGCACCGCACCGGAGGCCATGCCCATGACCGCCTATCCCCGCGACATGACCGGGTACGGACGAAGCGCGCCCGACCCCGGCTGGCCGGGGGGCGCGCGGATCTGCGTGCAGTTCGTCATCAACTACGAGGAGGGTGGCGAGAACAACATCCTCCATGGCGACCCGCATTCGGAGGCCTTTCTCTCCGAGATCGTTGGGGCAACGAACTGGCCCGGCCAGCGCCACTGGAACATGGAATCGATCTACGAGTATGGCGCGCGCGCCGGATTCTGGCGGCTCTGGCGGCTCTTCGCCGCGCGGCGCATCCCTGTCACCGTTTTCGGGGTCGCCACCGCCCTGATGCGCGGGCGCGAGCAGGTGGCCGCGATGCGGGAAGCCGGCTGGGAAATCGCCTCGCACGGTCTCAAATGGATCGAATACAAGGACATGCCGCGCGAGACCGAACGCGAGCATCTGCACCAGGCCATTGCGCTGCACGAGGAGGTGACGGGCTCGGCGCCGCTCGGCTTCTATCTCGGCCGCTGCTCCATGAACACGCTCGATCTCGTCATGGAGCATGGCGGCTTCCTCTATTCCTCGGACAGCTATGCCGATGACCTGCCCTACTGGGTCGCGGGGCCGGCGCGCGCGCAGCTCGTCATCCCCTATACGCTGGATGCGAACGACATGCGCTTCGCGACCGCCCAGGGCTTCAATTCCGGCGCGCAGTTCTTCGCCTATCTCAGGGATTCCTTCGATATGCTCTGGCAGGAAGGCGGCGAGGGACAGGCGAAGATGATGAGCATCGGGCTGCATTGCCGGCTTGCCGGCCGGCCGGGGCGGGCGGCGGCGCTCGCGCGCTTCGCCGACTATGTGCTGAGCCGGCCGGGTGTCTGGCTCGCGCGGCGGATCGACATCGCGCGCCACTGGCACGAAAACCATCCGCCAAGGGCCTGACGAAGGGAAGCCTTCATCCGAAGCCATCTTGATCTATAACGCCGTCCGCATGAACGGCGGGCAGCGCGCATGGCGGCGAGAAACGGCGAGCAGAGATCCGGCGCCGCCACGAGGCGGACGGCCAAAGGAATTCCCAAGGCAATGCGGGGTGCGGCGGATCGCGTCGTCTATCGCGCGATTCTTGCCGCCATCACCGATCATCGCCTGGCACCCGGCACCCGGCTGACCGAGGACCGGCTGGCCGCGGTCTTCGGCTGCAGCCGCACCATCGTCCGCCAGGCGTTGCAGCTCCTCGTGCATGACCGGCTGCTCGAGCAACTTCCGAACCGCTCCGCCGCGGTCGCGCGGCCGGGCTTCGACGAGGTGCGCGAGGTTTTTGCCGCCCGCGCAACGATCGAGGTGCCGCTGGTCGCGATTGCCGCGCGGCGCGCCAGCGCGGGGGATATCGCTTCCCTGCGGCGCAATATCGAGGAAGAGGAAGTGGCAACGGAAGCGGGCGACCGCACGGCCGAACTCCGCCTCACCGGCGAGTTTCACCGGTTGATCGCTTCCATTGCAGGCAACCGGACGCTGGCCGGCTTCGTTGGTCAACTCGTTTCACGCACGGCCCTGATTCTCGCGCTTTACGAGAGCGTCGGCACGCCCCCTTGCTCCAAGCATGACCACGGCGCGCTGCTCGCCGCGATTGCCGCCGGCAAGGCGCGCGAGGCCCAGAGCCTGATGGCGGCGCATCTCGCCCGGCTGGAAGCCGGGCTCAAGCCGCGTCCGGCCCCGCGAGAGCTGGATCTCGCTTCATTGTTCGCGCCTCGACGGGGGCGGGCGGCTGCGCGTCCGCCGGGCGCGGGGCCATATGGGCGAGGAAGCCGCGATATGGCTTGACCCCGGGCGGAGCGAGATCGCCCCGCTTGCTCGTAGCGAGACCAAGCCCGACCAGCGCCTCGGCGAGCTTCACCGCGGCGCCGACACCATCGATCACCGGCACGCCGAACTCGGCCGAGAGGTCGGCGGCAAGGTCGGCCATCCCGGCGCAACCAAGCACGATCGCGCCCGACCCGTCCTCGGCGAGCGCACGGCGGCATTCCGCCGCGATCACGCCCCGTGCATCGAAGCCGGGGTCGGCGAGGCCGAGCACGGGCAGCTCCGTCGCCCGCACGCGCCGGCAATTTCGCTCCATCCCGTAGGCCAGGACGAGATGCTCGGCGATGATGCGGGTGCGGGCAAGCGTGGTGACCACCGAGAAGCCGGTCGCGATCAGGCTTGCGAGATGCATCGCCGCCTCGGCGATGCCGATGACGGGCCCGCGCGCGATCTCGCGGGCGGCGAGCAGGCCCGGATCGCCGAAGCAGGCGATCACATGCGCCGCCGCGCCCGCTTCCTCGCCCGCCCGCACGGCCTCGAGCACGGCGATCGCGGCAATTGCCTCCTCGTAATGGCCCTCGATCGAGACCGGACCGGTCGCCGCCGTCACCGGCAGGATCACCGTGCCGGGGCTGGCGGCGGCGCGCCCGGCCGCGGCGATCGTCCCGGTCATGCTTTCGGTGGTGTTGGGGTTGATGAGCTGGATCCGCATCGGCGCTTCCTTCTCCGCGCCGCGGCGCGGCCGGCGAGGATATACAATTCGATGGTCAACTTGCATACAATAATTGCGCACCCGCACAAAGCGGTGCTAGCCTTCGCGCAACGAGCGGAATGAGGGGCCATCGACCGAAGAGCCCCGCCGACAAGAGCGAATTTGGGGGGAGCGGCCTTCTGCCAGGAACGGGCGAGGGACAGGGAGGCACCGAACGATGAAAACACCGGCACTGAAACGTCGTCATTTGCTGGCCGCCGCGGGCGGCGCGGCGGTCGCCGCGGCGGGCCTTGCCCGACCGGCGATCGCCGCCATGAAAACCTTCCGCGTCGGCGTGCTCGGCGTGATGAGCGGACCGGATGCCGCCTGGGGCCTGCACAACAAATATTGCGCGATCGCGACCGCGAACATGTACAACGAAGCAGGCGGTTTCCCGATCGGTGATGACAAGTACGGCATCGATGTGGTTGCGATGGACGACCAGCTCGACCCGAAGATCGCCGTCGCGGCGGCGGAAAAACTCACCCAGGAAGATGGGCTGCGCTACGTCATCGGGCCCAACGTGGATACCACCGCGCTCTCGATCAAGCCGGTGATGGAGCGTAACAAGGCGATCTACATTCCTTACGCCTTCAACAAGACGCTCTATACGCCGCCTGCGGAAAACGCGATCCTGGGCATGATCGCCTCCTATGAGGCGGGGCCGATCATCTACAAATATCTGATGCAGACGAAGGGCATCAAGACGATCGCCTTCCTCGCCGCGAACCAGCCCGATCCGCTCAACCAGCAGCAGGCCGGCGTCGCGGCCGCCGAAAAGCTCGGCCTCGACGTCCTGGTGAAGGACGCGACCTATCAGGCGAGCGCCACCGATTTCTTCCCCATCGTCTCGCCGATCGTCAAGAAGAAGCCGGACCTGATCGTGTTCTCCGGCGTCGCCCCGGCGACCGCGCCGCTTCTCATCAAGTCCGCCCGCGAGCTCGGCTATCAGGGCCTCCTTTCCACCGAGACGGCGCAGGACATCAAGATTCTGAACGAAGGCGCGGGCAAGTATGCGGAAGGTTTCATTTCGGTGGGCGGCGCCTCGACGCCCGAGATCCGCTCCGCCTATATGGAGGATTTCGTCAAGGCCTACACGAAGGCCGCCGGACAGTGGGACGACGAAGCCGGCACCAAGGTCTATGCCCTCGAAATGATCCTGCACACCATCGCCAAGGCCGGGCCGCAGGCGATCGGCGATAGCTCGGTCTACAAGGCCGCGATCGGCAGTTTCGCGATGCCCAACCCCTTCCTCAAATCGGCGAGCACGCTGCGCTATGTGGGCGATGCCTATTTCGGCCAGAAGCGGCAGATCGGCGTGCCGATGGTGGTGAACGAAGTGAAGGACGGCAGCTTCGAGACGCTCTTCGTCGGCAGCGTCGCCTGACGGGAAGGGAGGAGCCGGCGCCGCAACAATCCGGCGCCGGAACGGGCGGCAAGGGGCGATGGCGCAGATCCTGATCGATGGCTGCGTGCTTGCCGCCAGCTACGCGCTGATCGCGCTCGGCATCACGCTCATCTTCTCGATCATGAGGCTGCTCAACTTCGCCCATGGCGAGCTCTTCATGATCGGCGCCTTCATGGTCTATTACGTCTATGGCGCCTGGCATCTGCCGTTCGCAGTAGGGCTCCTCGTCGCGGCGCTCGTCCCCGCGCTGATCGGCGCCGGCTTCGAGAAATTCCTATTCCGCCGCGTGATGCGGATCGCGACACGGGAAGAGAACACGATGCTGCTTGCCGTCGGCACCGCGATCCTGCTCGACAATGTGGCTCTTTTCCTCTTCGGCGAGGAGCAGCACGGCGTCCCCGAGACGATTTCCGGCGTGCTCCAGATCGAAGGCGGCTTCCTGCCCTATCAGCGGCTTCTCGTCGTCGTCATGTCGCTGGTGCTCATCGCCCTTCTGCTTCTCTTCGTGCAATATTCCCGCCCCGGGCGGGCCATGCGTGCCCTCGCCCAGGACCGGGACGCGGCGCTGCTCATGGGCGTCGATGTCGATCGCACCTCCATGCTCGGCTTCGCGATCGGCGCCGGGCTCGCAGGGCTCGCGGGCGGCCTCCTGGTGACGATCCAGGGCGTGAATGCGGGGATCGGCGTCGATATCTCGATCAAGGCCTTCATCATGATCATGATCGGCGGCGCCGGCGTGGTGAGCGGCGCGCTGCTCGGCGCGCTGGTGCTCGGCTTCGCTGAATCGGTCGGCTACGCGCTGTTGCCGGGATCGGAGACCTATCTGCTGATCTTCGTTGCCCTGGTTTTGTTTCTGATCGTCCGCCCGCAGGGCATCATGGGCCATCCCTGGGGATGATGCAGCGCTTTCCTGCCCTCGCCGGCTTCATCCTTTTCGCGGCGGTGATGCTCATCGCCATTCCCCTCCTTCTCGCCGGCCAGGGCTACTGGCTCACGGTGCTCACCACCGCCGCCCTCCTCGCCTTCGGCAGCATCGGCGTCTGGCTCACCTTCGCCATCGGGCGGATCAACATCGCCCAGGGCGCCTTCGCGCTGATCGGCGGCTATGTCGTCGCGATCCTTTGCACGCGCTATCACACCTCGTTCTGGATCGCCCTGCCGCTTTCCGTGCTCGCCGCGATGCTTGTCGCGACCCTGGTCGGCTGGCCGATCCTGCGGCTGCGCGGCGTCTATTTCGCGATGATCACGCTGAGCCTCACGGAGGTGGCGAGCCTTGCCTTCCTCAATGGCGGCAGCTTCACCGAGGGCGCCTCCGGCATCACCTCCATCCCCCGCCCCGCCCTCCTTTCCTCGTCGCTCGCGATCTATATCGCCTCGGCGCTGCTGCTGCTCATCGGGATCGTCGTCGCCTGGCGCTTCGCCGTCTCGCCGGCCGGCGCCGTGTTCCGCTCGCTCCGCCAGGGTGAGGAGCTCGCCGCCTCGCTCGGCATCAATATCGCCCGCTACCGCCTGCTCGCCTTCATCGCGTCCTCCGGCATGGGCGGTGCCGCCGGCGCGATGTTCGCGGCCTTCCAGCAGAATATCTTCCCCACCAGCTACACGGTGAACGACAGCGTCAATTTCATGCTCTATTGCTTCCTCGGCGGCCTGCAATCGGTCGCCGGACCCGTCGTCGGCGCCTTCCTGCTCGTGATCGCCTTTCAGCTCCTCTCCGCCATTCAGCGCTTCCAGGCTTTGCTTTACGGCATCTTCATGATCGCGGCGATGCTCTTCCTGCCGAACGGATTGATGAGCCTGCCGCAGCTGCTCCTGGCACGCCGCGACCGGCGCGCCGACGCCGTGCCGCCGCGGTGAGCCTGCTCGCGGTCGAGGGGGTAAGCCGGCGCTTTGGCGGCCTCACCGCCGTCAACAATGTGAGCTTCAGCGTCGAGGCAGGCGAGATCCTCTCGGTCATCGGCCCGAACGGCGCCGGCAAATCCACGCTCTTCAAGCTGATCGCCGGGTTCCTCAAGCCGAGCGCGGGCCATATCCTGCTCGACGGCAGAAGGATCGACGGGCTTCGCCCGCATGCGATCGCCGCGCGGGGCCTTGTGCGTACGTTTCAGGAGACCACGGTCTTCCGCGAGATGACCGTGCTCGAGAATGTCGTCGTCGCCCATCACCTGCGCCGCCGCCACTCGGTCCTCGCCGAGCTGCTGGCAACGCCGGGCGTGCACGCCGAGCAACAGGAATTTCTGGCGGACTCGCGAAAACTCCTGGCCCGTCTCAGCCTCTCCGGACTCGAGGACGAAGAGGCCCGCAACCTCCCGCACGGGCATCTGCGCGCGCTCGGCATCGCCATGGCGCTGGCCGTCAGGCCGCGCGTCATCCTTCTCGACGAGCCCTTCACCGGGATGAACTCCGAGGAAACGGAACGCGCGGTGGAGATCGTGCGCGATATCCGCGCGGGCGGCATCACCGTCGTCCTGGTCGAGCACGACATGGGCGCGGTGATGCGGATCAGCGACCGGATCGTCGTCCTCAATTTCGGCACGCTGATCGCCTCCGGCGTGCCCTCGGCGATCCAGCAGGACGAGACCGTGATCGATGCCTATCTCGGCCGCGCCGACGAGATTGTCGCGTTGTGAGCGAGATTTTCTTCTCCGTCCGCGATCTCGTCGTTCGTTACGATCGCGTGCTTGCCGTACGCGGGGTCTCGCTCGCCTGCCCCGCCGGCAGCGCGATCGCGCTGATCGGCGCCAATGGCGCCGGCAAGACCTCGACCTTGCGCGCGATCACCGGTCTCGTCCGCCCCGCGGGTGGGGAGATCCGGCTGGAGGGTGCCCGCATCGACGGGTTGCCGCCCGCCGCGATCGCAGCCCGCGGCATCACCATGGTGCCGGAGGGACGGCATGTCTTTCCGCTGATGAGCGTGCGCGACAATCTGCTGATGGGCGCCTATCTGCGGCGGGACCCGCACACGGTTCGCGCCGATCTCGATCGCCTGCTCGATCGCTTCCCGCGCCTTGCGGAACGGATCCACCAGCAGGCGGGCACGCTCTCGGGGGGTGAGCAGGAAATGGTGGTGGTGGCGCGGGCCCTGATGGCGCGGCCGCGCCTGCTCCTGCTCGACGAGCCTTCGCTCGGCCTCGCGCCCAAGGTGGTGCGCGATATCGCCGCGCTCATCCTCTCGATCATTCGCGACGACAAGGTGAGCGTGGTGCTGGTCGAGCAGAATTCGCGGATGGCGCTCCGCCTCTCTCATCACGCCTATGTGCTGGAGACCGGCCGCGTCGCCCTTTCCGGGCCCTCATCCCGCCTCGCGGAGGACGACCACGTCCGCCGCCTCTATCTCGGCGCGGCGGAAGGCGAAGCCCGCAGCGAAGCGAGGCCGTAGAGCGCCGCGCCGAACAACGCGGAGCGCGCCACGACCACTTTCACGGGAATCTTGCCCAGGAGCTCGGCGAAGCGGCCCTTGGCGGTGAAGCCGCGCATGAACCGCCCGTCTTTCACGCCGGCCTCGAACCGCGAGAGGATCCGCGGCGGCATTCCGCCGGCGAGATAGACCCCGCCCGTCGCCAGGACTTTCAGCGCCAGATTGCCCGCCTCGGCACCGAGGATGGAAGCAAAGAGATCGATCGTCGCCAGGGCGAGCGGATTGGCGTCACTCTCCTCCATCGCCGCCGCGACGATCAGCGGCGTGCGGTCCTGCGCGGCGGCGAGCTTTGCCGCGAAGCTGGCCGGCTCGGCCTCGGGCTTCGTCGTGCGCAGGAACTCGTACATCTCGGGAATGGCGCTGCCCGAGCAGACCCGTTCGTAAGCGACATGCCCGAACTTGCGCGCCAGATGCTCCCGGAGCGCCGCCTGCAACGGATCGGCCGGACCAAAATCCGCATGCCCGCCCTCCGATGCGCAGGGGATATATTCGCTGCCGCTCCAGATCAGGAACGCCTCCCCCAGACCCGTGCCGGGCGCGATGATCGCGATCGCCCCCAGCGGCTCGGGCTTCCCCTGATTGATCGTGCGCAGATCCTCGTCCTGCAGATGCGGAACCGCGTAGGCAACCGCCTTGAGATCGTTGATGACGCTCACCTGCGCGAGCCCGAGCTCGCGGGCCAGCACCGCTTCGTCGATCAGCCAAGGCAGGTTGGTCAGGTGCGCCCGCCCGCCGATCACCGGGCCTGCGACGTCGAAGCAGGCGGCCGTGACGGGCTGCTTCACCTCCGCGAGGAAGGCGCGCACGACATCGGCAAGCCCGGCGAATTTGCCGCTCGGGAATTCCCTGACGATCGTCGGATTCCGCGGCCCGCTCTCCTCCGTATAGAAAGCGAGCAGCGTCTTCGTCCCGCCGATATCCCCCGCGATCAGCATTCCTGGCTCCGTCCCCCCCTTTGTGTCAGCGTGTCAGCTGTGCCCGGGCACCGGAGCGAGACTACCCTGCTCGATCCAGAATTGCTCGATCTGCTCGAGCGAATGCCCGTTGGTTTCCGGGACGCGCCGCCAGATCCAGATCCAGCCGGTCAGGCAGAAGAAGGCAAAGAGCCAGAAGGTGGCCGGCCGGCCGATCGCATCGACGAGGGTGAGAAAGAACCGGCTGACGATGAAAGCCGCTCCCCAGTTCACCGCCGTCGCCACCGCGACGGCCCGGCCTCGCACCCGGCCGGGAAAAATTTCGTTGATCACTGTCCACACCACTGGGCCCAGCGAAAACGCGAAGGAGATGATGAAGACGACGAGCCCGATCAGCGTCACGATCCCGATCATGCTCGATCCACCCCCGGCCGCCGATCCCCTGATGAAGAAGAACGCGATGCCGACGATCACGAGGCTCCCGCCCATGCCGATCAGCCCCGCGAGCAGCAGGGGCCGGCGGCCGATCCGGTCGATATAGGCGATCGCAATGAAGGTCGCGGCCACATTGACCGCGCCGATCGCCCAGGTGGTCGCCGTCGTCTGCGCGGCAGGCGAGGCAAAGCCGGCGGCGGAGAAGATGCTGTCCGCGTAATAAATGATCGCGTTGATCCCGGTGATCTGCTGATAGATCGCAAGCCCGACCGCGACCATCAGCGGCCGGCGCCATTGTCGATCGAACACTTCGCCCCAGGACGCATTGTGGCTCTCCTCGCGCAGCGCCGCTTCCATGGCGGCGAACCGCGGCGCGAAATCGACGCCGGGCCGCGTCGCGCAGAACCGGGCGACCGCTTCCTCCCGCCGCCCCATCTTGAGGAGCCAGCGCGGCGATTCCGGCGCGATCAGCATCGCGAGAAAAAGCGCGATGCCCGCCACCGCGCATATGCCGAGCATGAGACGCCAGCCGCCATTGCTGCTGGTGAGGGCGGCATCGACCTCATAGGCGAGGAAGATGCCGATCGTGATGGCGAGCTGATAGGCCGAGACGAACCGCCCGCGCCATGCCGCTGGCGCCATCTCCGCGCCATAGAGCGGCGCCGCCACGGCGGCGAGCCCGACGCCGAGACCGATGATGAGGCGCCCGCCCACCAGCAGGAATGGATGCGGCGCAAAGGCTTGCGTCAGCGAACCGATCGTGAAGAGCGCGCCCGCCGTCAGCACCGCTTTCTTGCGCCCGACCCTGTCCGCGAGCTCGCCACCGATGAGTGAGCCCAGCAACGCCCCGAGCGTGACCCAGCTCGTGATCACCTCGAGCAATCGCGGGCCGAGATGGAATGTCTTCTTGATGCCGCTGAGTGCGCCTGAGATTACGCCCTGGTCGTATCCGAAGAGCATGCCGGCGAGGAGGATGACGGTGATGGCGGCGACCATCAGGGGCGAAAACCGCCCGCCTTCCTGTGCTGCCCCCTGATCCATGCCGGCTCCCCCCGT
>DATJLS010000060.1:0-79241 GCA_035509315.1 Acetobacteraceae bacterium
GTGCATACCAGCCACACGCGTTCTGAATGGCAAAAAAGGGGGGGCTCACGATGCGTCTCAACGGGCGTCTCAACGGAATGCGGGGAGCGGCTGGTTTGGCGGCGTTCGCTCTCGCTGCGATCTTGGCGGCCGGACCCGGGCCGGCTCGCGCCGCGGAACCGATCAAGATCGGCGTGCCGGGCCCGCTCTCCGGCCCCTACGCGAATGCCGGCATCGACATCGTCAATGCGGCCAAGCTCGCCGCCGACCAGATCAACGCCAAGGGCGGCATCCTCGGCCGCCAGATCGCGATCGTGGCGGAGGACGATGCCTGCGATGCGCAGACCGCCGTCCAGGCCGCCCAGAAGATGATCGACAGTGGCGTCGTCGCGGTCGCCGGCGGATATTGCTCCGGCGCCGCCCTGCCCGAGCTCTCGACCCTGCACCGCAGCAACATCCCCTATGTGCTCGATGCCTCGACCAACCCGCAGCTCACCGAGCTCGGCTACAAGGACGTCTTCCGCACGATCGGGCGCGATGACGAGCAGGGCCCGTTTGCCGCGAGCTTCATCGCCAATGTGCTGCATGCGAAACGTGCGGCGGTGATCAACGACAACACGACCTACGCGAAGGGGCTTGCCGTCGCGACCGTGGCCGCGCTCAAGAAGCTCGGCGTCGACGTCGTCTATAACAACGCGATCACGCCCGGCCAGATGGATTATTCGCCGGTGCTGACGCGCGTCGCCGCACTCAATCCCGATGTCATCTACTTCACCGGCTACTTCGCCGAAGGCGGCCTGATGGTGAAGGAAGCGCGCCAGCTCAACCTCAAGCTCGCATTCATGGGCGGGGACGGAAACAACGACCCGACGCTGCTGAAGACCGCCGGGCCCGCCGCCGACGGCATGTTCATCACCTGCGCGCCGCTGCCGCAGTTCCTCTCCGGCGCCAAGGGTTTCGTCGATGACTATACGCAGAAATTCGGCCACGGGCCCGGACCCTATTCGGCGTACGAATATGACGCGATCGGTGTGGTCGCCAAGGCGATCACGGACGCGAAATCGACCGCGCCGGCGGCGATCAACGCGGCTCTTGCCCAAATCCGCGACTATCCCGGCATCACCGGCAGCATCAGCTTCAACGAGAAGGGCGACCGTTCGGTCGCGGTCTATATCGTCATCACCGTCAAGAACGACCAGTTCGCCCCCTATATGCGGCTCAACGCCCAGGGCCAGTGGGTGTCGATGCAGTAGCCGGGTTGGAGGCCTCGCATTCGCGGCCGGTCTCCCGCGGTGATCGCGCGGGCAGGCATGAAGGCGCGGGCTTCGTGATGCGCCTGCCCTGAAGCGGCCTTCGGTGCAGGCATTCTTCCAGTTCACGGTCGAGGGCCTCACCATCGGCGCCTTCTATGCGCTGGTGGCCCTCGGCTACACCATGGTCTACGGCATCATCCGGCTGATCAATTTCGCCCATGGCGATGTCTTCATGGTGGGCGCTTTCCTCGGCTGGACCGTGCTCGTCACGCTCGCGGGCATGCACCTGCCCATGGCCATCGGGCTTCTCGTCGCCTTCGCGGTCGCGCTCATCGGCAGCGGCGCGCTCGGCGTGCTGATCGACCGTGTCGCCTATCAGCCCCTGCTCTCGGCCCCGCGACTTTCAATTCTGATCACTGCGCTCGGCGTCTCGCTCGCGCTCGAGAACGGGGTTCTCCTGATCTACGGGCCTGGCTTCCTCACCTATCCCCATCTGCTGAGCAGCGCCGGATTCGCGATCGACGGCGTGCAGGTGAGCTACGCGCAGACCGTCATGTTCGTCATCAGCCTGCTCCTGATGGTGGCGCTCTATCTCTTCGTCCAGCACACCTTCATCGGCACCGCGATGCGCGCGCTTGCGGTCGATCAGGATGCCGCAAGGCTGATGGGGATCGATGTCGAACGGATCATCCAGATCACCTTCTTCGTCGGCTCCTTCCTCGCCGCGGCGGCCGGTGTGATGGAGGGGCTCTATTACACGCAGATCTCGTTCTTCATGGGCTTCCTGCTGGGTCTGCGCGCCTTCACCGCCGCCGTCTTGGGCGGCATCGGCAATATTCCCGGCGCCATGGCCGGGGGCCTCTTGATCGGGCTCCTGGAATCCTATGGCGCCGGCTACATTTCCTCCCGCTGGACCGATGTCTTCGTCTTCCTCGTCCTGATCGGCGTGCTCGTCGTCAAGCCGACCGGCCTCTTCGGAGAGCGCGTCGTGGAGCGGATGTAGCCATGGCCGCCGACCCGGCCATGCGCGCCGCCACGACCAGGATGCTGCTGGTCGCCATTGCCGCCGGTGCCATCGTCCTTCCACTCGCGGCAAGCGACTATGTGATCGATGTCGCGATCACCATCCTGAGCTACGGCATTCTGGGCCTCGGCCTCAATATCGTCGTCGGCTATGCCGGGCTGCTCGATCTCGGCTATGCGGCCTTCTTCGCGATCGGCGCCTATACGACGGCCCTTCTCGAAACGCTTCTGCATGTTCCCTTCTGGGCAACCTTGCCGCCGAGCCTCGCGCTCGCCGCGGTTTCCGGAATCATCATCGGCTACCCGACGCTCCGTCTGCGCAGCGACTATCTCGCCATCGTCACGCTCGGCTTCGGCGAGATCGTTCGCATCATCGCAACCAATCTCGACATCACCGGCGGCCCCAACGGCATCTACGGGATCGACCCGCCCATCCTGTTCGGCCTGCAATTCACTTCGCCCGCTTTGCTTTACGGTCTCGCCTGGGTTTTTCTTCTCCTCGTCATCCTCTTTTCGTTTCGCCTTTCCGCCTCCCGCCTCGGCCGCGCCTGGATCAGCATCCGCGAGGACGAAACCGCTGCCGAGGCGATCGGCGTGCCCACGCTTCGGGTGAAGCTCCTCGCCTATGTCATGGGCGCGCTGGTCGGCGGCTTTGGCGGCAGCCTCTTCGCTGCCCGTTTCGGCGCGATCGACCCAACCGGCTTCACCTATCTCCAGTCGATCACCTTCCTCATCGTCGTCGTGCTCGGCGGCATGGGCAGCATGCCGGGCGTGCTGCTCGGTGCGGTGATCGTCGGCGGCCTGCCCGAGGCGCTCCGCTTCCTCGCCCTCTGGCGCGAGTTCGGCTTCGCGATCGGCCTCATCGTGCTGATGCTGGTCCGCCCGCAAGGGCTCTGGCCGGCGCGCATCGCACGGCGCGTCCAGCTTCCCGAGGATGATGCGGGTGATCTCAGCTTCGCCGGGGCGGAGGCGAAGTGGGGCGAAACACTGCTCGAGGTGAAGGATCTCGGGCGGGATTTCGGCGGCGTGCGCGCCGTGCGCGGTGTGAGCTTCACCGTTCATCGCGGCGAGATCCTGAGCATCATCGGCCCCAACGGCGCGGGCAAGACCACCGTCTTCAATTGCCTGACCGGCGTGATCCGGCCGAGCCGCGGAGAAATCGTCTTTCGCGGCCAGCGGCTCGGGCGCCGGGCGCCGCACCGCGTCGTCGCACTCGGGCTCTCCCGCACCTTTCAGGGCATCCGCCTCTTCCCCAACATGACCGCCTACCAGAACGTGCTGGTGGGCATGGACCCGCACCACCGCGTCTCGCTCGTCGGCGAAATCCTGGGCCTGCCCTCCGCGCGGCGCGACGCGCAGGAGCATCTCGGCACCTGCCGGCGCCTGCTGCAGTTCGTGGGGCTCGAGGAAGAAGCGGGGAGGCGCGCCGGCGATCTGCCCTATGGCGATCAACGCCGGCTCGAAATCGCCCGCGCGCTCGGCGCGAAGCCCGAGCTACTCTTGCTCGATGAGCCGGCCGCCGGCATGAACCCGACGGAGAAGACCGCGCTCATGGGCCTCATCCGCGGCATCCGCGATCTCGGTGTGACCGTGGCGCTGATCGAGCATGACATGATGCTGGTGATGGGTGTTTCCGACCGCGTCTTGGTGATGGATCACGGCGCGCTGATCGCGGCCGGCCCACCGGCCGCGATCCAGCGCAACGAACGGGTGATCGACGCCTATCTCGGCAACGACACCGAAGCCGAGGAAACCGCAGGTACCGAAGAGGAGGCCCTATGGGAGTCTTGAATTGGGACTCCTGAGTGTCCAGGACCTCCACGTTGCCTATGGCAAGGTCGAGGTGCTGCACGGCGTCAGCCTCGAAGTCGCGGATGGCGAGATCGTTGCCCTGCTCGGCAGCAACGGCGCCGGCAAGACGACCACGCTCCGCACGCTCTCCGGCCTTGTCCGCCTCCGTCAGGGGCGCATCCTCCTCGGCGGCGAAGACATCGCCAGGCTGCCAGCCCACAGGGTCGTCGCCAGCGGGCTTGGTCATGTGCCCGAGGGCCGGCACATTTTCGGCCCGCTCTCGGTCGAGGAGAATCTCCGTCTCGGCGGCTATCTGCTGCGTCATGACCCGGCGGAGGTCGAGAAGCGCGTCCATGCGAGCTACGCGCTCTTTCCCCGTCTTGCCGAGCGGCGGCACCAGCTCGCCGGCACGCTCAGCGGCGGCGAGCAGCAGATGCTGGCGATCGCCCGCGCATTGATGCTGGAGCCGCGCCTGCTCGTGCTCGACGAGCCCTCGATGGGGCTTGCGCCGAAGCTCGTGCTCGCGATCTTCGCCATCATCCAGCAAATCCGCGCCAAAGGGACCGCCGTGTTGCTGGTTGAGCAAAATGCGCGCCAGGCGCTGCGCATCGCGGATCGTGCCTACGTGCTCGAAAGCGGACACATCGCCCTCAGCGGCGCCGCAAGCGCGCTGGCCGCCGATCCGCGCGTGCGCGCCGCCTATCTCGGCGGCTGAAAAGACCACGCGCAGAGGCCTTATTCGAGGCCTTGTTCAAGCCAAGGGCAGCGCCACGTGGGTGCGATAGGGCGGGCGTTCGCACAGGCGGTTGTACCAGGCCTCAAGCCGGGGAAGGGATGGGCGGGAGAATTCCATCGTGAACCAGCGGTGCACGTGTACCCCGAGCGGGATATCGGCAAGCGTGAAGATCGTGCCGCCGACATAGGTGCGGCGAGCGAGCTCGGCGTCCAGGATGCCCCAGATGCGCGAGCAATCCTTGATCGCCGCCTCGATTGCCTCGGGGTTTCGTTTCTCGGGCGGCGTGCGCACGAGTCCCTGGAAAATGATCGTCATCGACCGGCTCAGGGTCGTCTGCTGCCAGTCCATCCAATGGTCGATCGTGGCGCGCGCGCGCGGCTCGGCGGGCCAGAAAGCTGTCTCCGGCGCGTGCGCGGCACAGAGATAGCGCAGGATCGCGTTGCTCTCCCAAAGGATGAAGCCATCCTCATCGAGGGTCGGCACAAGGCCGTTTGGATTCATCGCCCGATATTCTGGCGTGTCCGTCTTGCCGAAGCTGCCGCCGGCATCGATTCGTTCATAGGCCAGACCGAGCTCCTCGAGCAGCCACATCACCTTCATCACGTTGCTCGAAGTCGCCCGTCCCCAAACGCGTCGCATCCCGATCTCCTTTGCTGTCGGCCGGAGGCTAGGGCAGGCCCTTCCGATCAGCAATCGAGCCACCTTGCCGCGCGGACGGGAAACGCTCATATCGCCCCTCATGCGGCGCATCGATCATCGTGCGGCGGGCTTTGCCGTGGCGATCGCGGCGGCTGCGGCGCTCGTCGTCGCCGAGGGCGCGCAGCATTGGCTCGGGCTTGTTCCCTGTGCGCTTTGCCTGCTCGAACGCTGGCCCTGGCGCCTCGCGGTGGTGCTCGGCATCGTCGCTTCCCTGACACGGCCGCGAGAGGCGGGCAGGGGAGTCTTGGTGCTGCTGGCGCTCTGCCTGCTCGCTTCAACCGCTCTCGCCTTCGTCCATGTTGGTGTCGAGCGGGGATTGTGGCCGAGCCCTTTGCCGGAATGTGCCGCGCCGGAGCTGCATGGGACGAGTCTCGCTCAGCTTCTCGCCTCGATGCCGGCGCGGCCGAGCAAGCCCTGCGATGCGCCGAGCTTCCTGATCCCGGGCCTGCCGCTTTCGATGGCGGCGATGAATCTGCTTTATGCCCTTGTTGTGCTCGGGCTTCTCGTCGCCTATCTGGCGCGGAGCGGCGGGGAAGCACGATGAGCGGGGAAGGGGATGTGCCGGCCGGCGAGGCGGTGGCGCGGATGATCCGCGTCGATCATGCCGGTGAATACGGCGCGGTGCGCATCTATGCGGGCCAGCGCGCGGTGCTTGGACGCGGGACGAAGGCAGCGCTCCTTGAGCATATGCAGGAGCAGGAGAAGGCGCATCTGGCCTCCTTCTCCGAAGTCATGGCGCGGCGGCGGGTGCGCCCCACCGCGCTCCTCCCGCTCTGGCATCTTGCCGGCTTCGCGCTCGGCGCGGCCACCGCCGCGCTTGGCGAACGGGCGGCGATGGCCTGCACGGTCGCGGTCGAGGAGGCGATCGATGCGCATTATGCCGGCCAGGAAGCTTCACTTCCCGAGGAGGAGGGCGCGCTTTCGGCCCTGATCGCGAAGGCCCGCGCGGAAGAGCTTGAGCACAGGGATATCGGCCTCGCGCACGAGGCGGAACAGGCGCCTGCCTATCGCCTGCTTTCGGCGCTGATCAAGACGGGATGCCGGGTGGCAATCGCGCTCAGCGAACGAGTCTAGCGAATCTGAAGCGTGATGATTTCAGGTCATCACGCTTCTGCTTTATTGATCTCAAGAAATCTAAAGAAAACGACAGGTCAATCGTCCTCGCCGTTGCGGCAAGGCTGCCCCGATTCCGACGCATGGAGCGCAGGACTGCGCAGCCCGTTCTCCCTCTTGACCATGCATCCTTCGCGGCAACACCATCCCGCATAACAATTCCCGCGCGCCGCCACATCCGGCCGGGAGGGAAACGCAAGGAGAAACGCCTTGGATACTGTGCGGGAAATCCGTGACTACGGCGCTGGAATTGCCACGCCTCGCCCCACAGGCCGAGTGCGGCGGATGCAGGTCACGGCGCTCGCGCTCCTGGTGTGCAGCGGCGTGGTAAATTATATCGATCGTGCAACGCTTGCGATCGGCAACCCGCTGATCCGCCGCGACCTGCATCTTTCGATCGCCGAGATGGGCCTGCTCCTCTCGGCATTTCTCTGGGCCTACGCCTTTGCCCAGCTTCCGGCCGGCGGCCTGGTCGATCGGTTCGGGCCGCGCCGGCTGCTGGCGGTCGGAATCTTCATCTGGTCTCTCGCTCAGATCGTGGCCGGCCTGACCGTCGCTTTCAGCCAGTTTGTCGTCGCGCGTGTGGTGCTGGGCTTTGGCGAGGCGCCGCAATTCCCGACCGGCGCGCGCGTGGTGCGGGACTGGTTCAATGTGCGCGGCCGCGGTTTTGCCACTGGCGTGTTCAATTGCTCCTCGACGCTCGGCACTGCCATCGCCGCCCCTCTGCTCACGGTGCTGATGCTGGCGCTCGGCTGGCGCTGGATGTTCGCGTTGATGGGAATTGCCGGCATCGTCATCGCCGTCCTCTGGTTGGCGCTCTATCGCGAGCCCGCTTCGATGGCGCTCACCGCGGCGGAGGACGGCTATCGCAAGGAGGGCGACGAGACCGGCGAGGCCGCTCCGGTCACGCTCGGCGAGTGGCGTCGCCTGCTCGGCCACGCGACCACCTGGGGGATGATCATCGGGTTTTTCGGCGTGGTCTATCTCACCTGGGTCTACACCGCCTGGCTTCCCGGCTATCTGGAGATCCAGCGGCATATGAGCATTCGCAGCGCCGGTTTCGCGAGCACCGTGCCCTTCATCGCCGGTGTGATCGGCGCGCTCTGGGGCGGCTGGCTCACCGATTGGCTGGTGCGGCGCGGTCTCTCGCCGGTCGATAGCCGCCGCTATCCTTTGACCGTCTCCTTGCTCGGCATGGCTGCGTGCACGGTGGCGGCGGCGCTCGTGCCCGGCAATGCGCTGGCGCTCGCTTTCATCTCGCTCGCGCTGTTCCTGGGTTATGTCGCGAGTTCCTCGGCCTGGGCCATGGCCTCGGTGGCGGCGCCGGCCAATACCACCGCCTCGCTCGGGGCGATGCAGAATTTCGGCGGCTATGTCGGGGGCGCGCTGGCGCCGATGGTGACAGGATTCATCGTCCAGGCGAGCGGCTCCTTCGTGCCGGCCTTGATGACGGCGGCGGCGATCGGGGTTGTCTGTGCGCTCGCCTATTTCGTTATCGTGCGCCGGCCGGTCATGGCGGCCGATCTCGCCTCAGGGTGAATGAAGCGGGGTGAGGCAAGGTGGGGGAAGACGGTCAGGCGGCTGCCTGATCGACCAGCGCGCCCGCGGCCAGAAGATTTTTCCGGACCACCAGCAGCATATCGAGCAGTTGCTCGCGCTCGGAGTCCGAGAATCCGGCAAGTGCCTCGCTGCGGACGATCTTGGTGATTTCCACGACCTGAGCGGCCACGGCCTCGCCCTCGCTGGTGAGCCACAAAGTGCGGATCCGGCGATCCCTGGGATGCGGCCGCCGTTCGAGAAGCCCGGCCTCTTCCAGCCCATCGACAAGACGGACCACGGAGATCGTCTCCATGTCCAGAAGCATGGCGACCCGGACCTGCTTCACGCCCGGCTCATAGAAGACCTGCAGCAGCAGGCTTGCCTCCGAGCGGTTGAGGCCGAGCCCCGCGCGCTTCGTATGGTGGACGAAGCGTCGGCGCATCAGGCGCGAACCTTCCCGCAGCAGGAAGCCGAGCGTCCGCCTCCCCTCTGAGGGTTCTTCCATTCCGCACTCCGCGCCGGCGCCGCCCTCGCATGGCTCCGCGCCCTGTGCGGAACAGACCGTGTCGGGTTCCGGAACGGAATACGTTGGCTCGCGCTCACCCATCCCGCTCTCGGTCATTGTCTTCTCGCGTGATTCAGACCTCCGGGCATCACGCTCTCGAGCGGGATGTGTTCGCTCGCGCTCACCCATCCCGCTCTCGGTCATTGTCTTCTCGCGTGATTCAGACCTCCGGTGATCCCACCTCCGGTCATCACGCTCCGTGGCTTCCGCCCCGCCCTCGTCTCTTTGACGAATCATTGGCCGTTCCTCGGTTGACTAATCGTCGCCTTCTGCGCCGGCCGCCGTCATGATCGCGGCGAGCTTCGGGATATGCACGGTCTCGCGCTTCGTCAGGAAGCGGTGTTGGAAACGATACAGGTAGAGATAGATCACCGGAGTTGTGTAGAGCGTGAGAACCTGGCTGAGAGCCAGCCCCCCGACCATGGCGAAACCGAGAGGCTTGCGCAGTTCGGAGCCGGCTCCGTTCTCCAGCATCAGCGGCAGGCCGCTGAAGAGGGCGGCCATCGTCGTCATCAGGATGGGGCGGAAGCGCAGGAGGCAGGCTTGGCGGATAGCGACCTCGGGCGACAAATGATCGCGACGCTCGGCGCTGGTCGCGAAATCCACCATCATGATGCCGTTCTTCTTGACGATGCCGATGAGCAGGATGATGCCGATGAGGGCGATCACGGTGAGCTGATATCCGAACGCGAGCAAAATCAGCAGCGCTCCCACGCCGGCCGAGGGCAGGGTGGAGAGGATGGTCAGCGGCAGGATATAGCTCTCATAAAGGATGCCGAGAATGATGTAGACGGTCACCAGCGCGGCCGCGACGAGGTAGGGCTCGCTGCTGAGCGAGGCCTGGAAGGCCTGGGCCGTACCCTGGAACGAGCCCTGCAGGCTCGCCGGCACGCCCATCTCGGCCTCGATCCGCTGGATCGCCGCCACGGCATCGCCCAGCGCGGCATTGCCCTTGAGATTGAACGAGATCGTGACCGAAGGCATCTGGTTGACATGGTTCACGGCGAGCGGCTGCACGGGCACGGTCGTCTCGTGGACCAGGGTCGAGAGCGGCACGACCTCCCCGCTCGAGGATTTGACATAGAGTTTTTGCAGGGTGGAGAGCTTGCCTCTTTCGTCCGGCAGCACTTCAAGAATGACGTAATAGGCCTTGTCTCCCGTGAAATATTGCGCGACCTCCCGCTGGCCGAAGGCGTCGTAAAGAACATTGTCGATGGCTGCCGGCTGCACGCCGAACCGTGCCGCCTGGTCGCGGTCGTAGGTCAGCGTCTCCGTCGTGCCGCTGATCTGCTGATCCGAGGTGACGTCGGCGAGCATCGGCAGGGTGCGGACCTTTTGCAGGATTCGCGGCGCCCAGGTGTCGAGCTCGGCCGGATCCGGGTCCTCGAGCGTATATTGATACTCGGTCCGGCTGAGCATCCCGCCCACCCGCACGTCCTGGATCGACTGAAGAAAGAGGCGAATCCCTTGCACCGCCTGCATCTTTCGGTCGATCCGCGCGATCACCTGCGTGATATTGGCCGAGCGTTCGTCCCACGGCTTCAGGGTGATGTACATCCTGCCATTGTTCGCCGTCTGGCCGCCGAGGCCGGCCCCGACGGCGGCTGCCACGGAATAGACCGCCGGATCGGCAAGGACGAGCTGATTCACTTTCTGCTGGAGGGTGGCCATCTCCTTGAAGGAAATGTCCTGCGCGGCGACCGTGATGCCGATCATGATCCCGTTGTCCTGCTCGGGGAAGAACCCCTTGGGAATCACGATATAGAGATAAACCGTGAGCGAGACGGTGGCGAGGAAGACCATCAGCGTGGCGAAACGGAACTTGAGGGCGATGTCGAGCGTGCGCTCATAGAAGCGCAGCATGCCCGTGAACATCCGCTCGGTGAGATTGTAGAACCAGCCATGGCCATGGGCCTCGGCGGTGAGAAATCGCGATGCCATCATCGGCGTGAGCGTGAGAGAGACGATCGCCGAAATGACGATGGTCATGGAGATGCAGACGGCGAATTCCCAGAACAGGCGGCCGACGATCCCGCCCAACAGCAGGAGCGGGATGAACACGGCGATCAGCGAGAAGCTGATCGAGACGATCGTGAAGCCGATCTCGCCCGCGCCCTTGATCGCGGCGTCGATCGGTCCCATCCCCTCCTCGATATGCCGGAATATGTTTTCCAGCATCACGACCGCGTCATCGACGACGAAGCCGACCGCGATGGTCAGCCCCATCAGCGAAAGATTGTCCAGGCTGAACCCGCAAAGGTACATCGCGCCGAGCGTGCCGACCAGGGCGACGGGGATCGTCACGCTCGGGATGATGGTCGCCCACACGTTTCTCAGGAAAAGGAAGATCACCGCCACCACGAGCGCGATCGCGAGCATCAGCGTGAACTCGACATCATCGATCGACGCGCGAATGGTCAGTGTCCGGTCTGAAATCACCTGCACCTGGATATCGCGGGGAAGATCGGCCCGCAGCGAAGCAAGCCGCGCTTTCACGCCGTCGGCGGTGGAGATGACATTGGCGGCCGGCTGCTTGAAGACCAGCAGGAACACGGAAGGCTTGCCGTCTATCCAGGCGGCAAGCTCGTCGTTCTGCGGGCCGTTCACCGCGCGCCCGATGTCCCGGATCCGGATCGGCGCGCCGTTGCGATAGCCGACGATGACGTCGTTGTAGGGATTTGCGACCGTCAGCTGATCATTGGCATAGATGGTGAAGGATTGGTGCGGTCCGTCGATGCTGCCCTTGGGGTTATCGACTGTGGCCTGAGTGAGGACGTTGCGCACATCCTCCATCGTCAGGCCCATCGAGGAGAGCCTGCCCGGATCGACCTGAACACGGATCGCCGGGGTCTGCTGGCCTGCCACCAGCACCTGGCCGACACCGGGAAGCTGCGAGAGCTGCTGCTCGACGAGATTCTCCGCGTACTCGTCCACCTCGGTGATCGGCGCCTGGTCCGAATGCATCGACAGAACGAGAATCGGGGCGTCCGATGGGTTCACCTCGCGAAAGGTGGGCGGGCTCGGCATGTTCTTCGGCAGCGAACCCTGCGCGGCGTTGATCGCCTCGAGAACCAGCGTGGCCGCGTTGTTGATGTTCGTATCGAGGCCGAATTGCAGCGTGATCTGGGTGTTGCCGGTGACGCTGACCGAGGTCATCTGCGTGAGGCCGGGCAGCATCTGGCCGAACTCGGTCTCGAGCGGTGTTGCCACGGTCGAAGCCATCGTCGCGGGGCTGGCGCCGGGATATTGCGCCGTCACGGCCAGTGTCGGGAATTCGACGTTGGGCAGGGGCGCCACGGGCAGAAGCGGATAGGCGGCGAGGCCGGCGAGAAAGATGCCCGCGGTCAGGAGCGAGGTCGCGATCGGTCGGCGGATGAAAGGCGTCGAAATGCTCATCGCGAAATCCTCTCACCCTCGCTTGCTTGGCGCACGATCACGCAGAACATGCCTCTGCATCGTGCCCCGCGAGCGGCTGCTTGCCGGATTGATTTTCGCAGTCCCAACCTAATCCTGCGCGACGCGGCTTCCCGCTTGGTGTTCTGCGAATTTCGCCGCGACGCGCGCGCCGGGGATCAGCCGCGACTGACCCGCGACGACAATATTCTCGCCGGCTCGCAGCCCTTTGGTGACGACGGCGCGGCCAGCCTCCTGCACGCCGATCTCGACCGCCTGTTGCGCCACCGTATCGTCGGGCTTGACGGTATAGACGAAGAGACCGTCCGGCCCATGTTGGACCGCCGGGCCCGGAATCGTGACCACCTGATGCAGGGTGTCGATCAGGAGCCAGGCATTCACGAATTCTCCCGGCCAAAGCTTGTCCGTGCCGTTTGCGAAAGTGGCCTTGAGCCCAATCGTGCCGGTCGCGGTGTCGATCGCATTGTTGGGGGTGAGCAGCGTTCCCTCGGCGAGCTTCGTCGTTCCGTCGCTGCTATAGGCAAAAACCGAAAGCGGGCCCCTCGTCATTACTTGCTGGATGCGCGGCAGGTCGGCTTCCGGCAGGGTGAACACCACGGAGATCGGCTTGTCCTCGGCGATCGTCAGGATATTGGTCTCGGCCGAGGCCTCGATCAGGTTGCCGACATCGGTCTGATAGAAGCCGACATGGCCGGTGATGGGGGCCCGGATCGTGCAGAAATCGAGATTGATGCGGGCGGCCTCGATCGCTGCCTCATCGGCCGCGGCGGTGGCAATCAGCTTGTTGACCATCGCCTGCTGGTCATCGACCTGCTGCGCGGAGGCAAAATTGCGTGCCGCCAGGTTCTGAAAGCGGGCGAGGTCAAGCCGCGCGCTGCCGAGCTGGGCAAGGTCCTCGGCGCGCTGCGCAATGGCCTCGTCCAGGATCGCCTTGTAGGGCCTGGGATCGATCTCGGCGACGATCTGTCCCTTCTGGATCTCCTGCCCCTCCGTCACGGGAACGGCGATCAGCGTGCCGTTTACCTGAGCCCGGATCCTCACGATGTTGAACGCCTGGACCGTGCCGAGGCCGCGGAGATAGACCGGAACGTCCTGCAGCTCGGCCTTGGTGGCCGTGACCGGGACGGCGGGCTGAGCGTCGGCCGCCACCGCGTCCGCCGCTTGGGAGGGGGTGGAGGCGTGAACCGAGCGATGGGTCTGGAGCAGCCAGCTGCCAACCCCGGCGGCCACGATGACCAGGACCAGAAGGGGCAGGCGAAATTTTCTCTTGGCCAAGGAACTGGTTCTCCTCTTGCTCGGCCCGGATCCGTCGAACGCCCGCACCGGCTCTGCCTGCAAACGGGCCCGAAGCCGTGCGGGACGCATCCTCGCCCTTCCAGACTGGCTGATTGTGCACCCCAAAATAGAGATAATGCATGTAACAAGGAAGAGATATGAAAGTAACTTTATGCAACGCGCCGCGTCCGGGTGCGTCAGTCCTCCGCGCGGGCCGCTTGAATCCGGTTCAGCACGCCGCCAGGCTTTCGATCATGCCCGAGCCTCTCCTGCCGCCCTTCGCCGCCCTGCGCGCCTTCCACGCCGCCGCCCGGCACGGGCGATTCCGGGACGCGGCCGAGAGCCTCGGGGTGACGGAATCGGCGATCAGCCATCAGGTGCGCCGGCTCGAGGATTTCCTGCGCACAGCCCTCTTCGATCGCTCCGGCCCCGGCGCGCAACTCACCGCCGAGGGAAGGCGCTTCCTCGAGCAGATCGACCCCGCGATCCGCCAGCTCCAGGAGGCGACCGAGGCGATGATCCGCCCGCGCGGGCGGGCACTGCTGCGGCTGACCTTGCCGCCCTCGCTCGCCGCGACCTGGCTCATCCCGCATCTCGGCGCGTTCGAGCGCGAATGCCCCGGGGTCGAGCTTGCGCTGGTGCCGACCACGCGCGTGCTCGATCTCAGGCGTGATCAGATCGATCTCGCGATCCGCCATGGCAAGGGCGCTTGGCCCGGCATCGACGCCACCTTCCTTCTTGGCGAGACGGCGCTGCCGGTTGCCGCCCCGGGCTATCTCGAGCCCGCGCCGGACGAGCCGCCGCTCGCCGCCCTCCAGCGCGCCCGCCTCATCGTCAATGCCCGTTCTCCCAATGAATGGGAGGAATGGGCCCGCGCCCGCGGCCTCGCTCCGCCGACGCTCGAAGGGGCGATCGCGCTCGACGGGCTCGAACAGACTCTGCAGGTCGCCGAAAGCGGCCACGGGCTCGCCATCGGCCGCCGCCCTCTGGTCGATGACCGTCTCGCCCGCGGCAGCCTCGTCGCTCCCTTCGGCGCCGGTGACCCGACCGGGGCCGCTTATTATCTCTGCCGGCCGGCGGGCGCGCCGCCAGGCGCGATGGTGCGGCGCCTCATGGATTGGCTGCGCGCCCGTGCCGCCGAGACTTGAAGGATATTCAAGTCAACCTGAAGCGAACTCGCTCGCATCTCACCCACGCCGCGCCCAATCTTCATGGCGATGCCAGTTATTCTCAGGAGGCAAGCCGTGTCTCAGGCCGTTCTTGATACCGCCCCCGCCGCCAAGGACGTGCGCGCCGCGCTGACCTTCATCAGGCCCCAGGCAACCAAGCCGGTCTTCGAAAGCTCCGCCATCACGGGCGGCGCGCCGCGGGTTCTGTTCGAGACCGAGCGCCATGTCGTCACGATCCGTGACATGCGTCCCTTCGCCGCCAAATTCTCGCTGGACCGCGAAGGGTTCACGCTTCGCCAGTCGGCGATCGCAGTCGCCGACCTCTATGACGACGAGGCTGTCAGGGAGGCTTATTATCCCGAGATCGAGGCGCTGCTGCGCGACGCCGTGGGCGCAAGCCGGGTCGTCATCTTCGACGCCACGCGCCGGTCGGACGCTGGCGGCGGCGCCACCAATCCCGATGGGATGCGCGGCCCGGCAAGCCGGGTTCATGTCGATTACACCGCGAAGAGCGGTCCGCAACGTGTGCGGGATTTCTTCGGCCCGGAGGAGGCAGGGCGACTCTTCGCGGCCGGTACGCGGATCGTGCAGGTCAATGTCTGGCGCCCGATCCGCGGCCCGGTGCAGCGCTCGCCACTCGGGCTCGCCGATGCCGCCAGCGTCCGCCCTGCGGACCTCATCGCGACCGACCAGATTTTTCCCGACCGGGTCGGCGAAATCTATCATCTCGCCTACAATCCGACGCAGCTCTGGTATTACGCGCCGGAAATGACCCGCGACGAGGTGCTGCTGATCAAGGGCTGGGACAGCCTCGCCGATGGCCGCGCGCGCTTCACCCCGCACGGCGCCTTCGAGCTGTCGGATACGCCCGAAACCGCCGCGCCGCGCGAGAGCATCGAGGTGCGCACGCTGGCAGTGATCGGGAACTAGATCCATATGGCTTCTGGTGGATCGCGAAGCGAGCTGTCAAAGCCATGAAATAGATCGAGAAAATAAGCCTGGAGCGTGGTAATCTGAACTTGTCGCGTTCTTTAGTCGCGCTCTTTTAGAAGAAGCGCCCTGACGCGCGTCCTTGGCCCGGTCCGCTTCCGGCCATAGCATCGGCCGAAATCAGGGAAGGGAGCGGGCATGCGTTCCGGGCTGTTCATGATGCCGCTGCATCCGCCGCACCGGCCGCTTGCCGAGACGGTGGGCGAGGACGCCGACAAGATCGTGCTCGCCGAGCAGCTTGGCATGGACGAGGCTTGGGTCGGCGAGCATTTCTCCGCCGGCTCCGAGCCGCTTGCCTCGCCGCTGATGTTCCTCGCCTCGCTCCTGCCGCGCACACGGCGCATCCGTTTCGGTACCGGCGTGATCGGACTCGGCTATCACCATCCGGCGATGGTCGCGGCCGAAGTCGCCCAGTTCGATCATATGAGCCGTGGCCGGCTGATGTTCGGCATCGGTGCCGGCGGGCTCGCGAGCGACGGCGAGCTCTTCGGCCATACGGACCTGAGGCTGCGCGGCGAGCGGATGCGCGAGGCAATCGACATGATCCTCGCCCTCTGGTCCGGCGATCCGCCTTACAGGCTGGAAGGGAAACACTGGCAGATCCGCCTCGAGAACGCGGTCATGCCCGAATATGGCGTGGGCTTCATCCAGAAACCCTACCAGAAGCCGCATCCGCCGATTGCGCTCTCGGTGGTGGGCGCGAATTCCGTGGCGATGAAGGTGGCCGCACTCCGCCGCTGGATCGCCGTCAGCGCCAATTTCATCCCGACCTGGAGCCTGCAGACTCACTGGCCGACTTATCTCGAAGGCTGCGCCGAGGCGGGTTTTGCGCCGGACCCGGATGCCTGGCGCGTCGCGCGCAACGTGATCGTCGCGGATTCGGACGCGGAAGCGCGGGACTACGCCTTCGATCCCGAGGGCCCGAGCTGGCACTATTTCGATTATCTCTGGCAGCTCCTGCATCGCAGGGGCCTCGGCGCCGGAATGAAGCCCGATCCCTCGGTGCCGGACGATGCGGTGACACCCGCCATGCTGATTGCGGAAATGGTCATCCATGGCAGCCCGAAGACGGTCACGGAGAAGCTCTTGGCGCTCCGTCAGCGCATCGGCCCGTTCAACACGCTGCTGCTCGCCTCGCTCGACGGGTCGGGCCTCAACGCCGCCCGCGAGCGCCGCTCCCTCACCTTGATGGCGGAGGCGGTGCTGCCGGGCCTTCGCGCCGCGATCGGCGAAGCCGAAGCCGCATGAATTCAGCCCTCAAATCTGGACCACCTCGTTGAGCGTCCAGCTCTGGTTCGGCGGGTTCTCGCCGATCCGCACCGTTTTGTCGTTGACGAAATTGTAGGGCGGAACCGGAAGATTGTAGGGCGCGGGCACGAATTTCCATACGCGCCCGGCAAGGTCGTATTTCGAGCCATGGCAGGGGCAGAGATAGCCGCCCGGCCAGTCCGCCACCGGCGTTGTTTGGCTCGGATTGGGCCAATAGCCCGGCAGGCAGCCGAGATGGGTGCAGATGCCAACCAGAACCGCATATTCCGGCTTGACCGAGCGGTGCCAGTTCTCCGCATAGGGCGGCTGCTGGTCGACCTTCGAGTTCGGGTCGCTGAGCCGGTCGATCATTGTCTTGTCCTGCAGCGTCTTGAGTGCTGCCGGCGTGCGGTTGACGATGAGGACGGGCTTCTCGCGCCACAGAACCACGATCTGCTGCCCGGGCTGGACATGGCTGAGATCCACATCGACCGGCGAGCCGGCCGCGATGGTATCGGCCGCCGGGTCCATCGAATCGATGAAGGGCCAGGCGACGGCACAGGCGCCGATGGCGGCGGTGGCAAGCGTGACGAGCGTGAGGAAGTCCCGGCGCGGCGGGCCTTCCGCCGCGTGGCCGCCGACGCCATTCGCCGTCGTTGCTTCCGATGCCGCCATCGTTTCGTCCCTCTACGATTGAAGGCCCTCGGGCGCATTTCCCCCGGGGCTCGTTTCCCCGTTATCTAGCGCCCCCGCACGGGCCACACCATCCCCGGAACGCCTCCCGGATGCCCCGGGAACTTGGTCCCGTCATTCCAGCACGCGCTCGAGGCTCACCCACGTTTCCTCCGTGAATCCTTCATGGCAGTGCCTTGTCGTCTCGCGGAACCCGCAGGACGCGAAGAGGCGCCGATTGTCGGTGAGTGCGAGTCGCGTGCCGAGCTCCACCCGTCTGAGCCCGTGCCGCCGTGCCTCCACCCCGCCGGCCTCGACCAGCGCACGCCCGATCCCGCGCCGGCGCCAGGAAGGCGAGACCGCCAGCCGCCCGAGATGGAAACTCTCCCCGCGCACGTCCCAGAGAACGGCGCCGACGATCCGTCCCTCCGCTTCGGCGACCGCGCCTCCGCCCTCGGCAAGCCGGCGCGCCACGCTCTCCGCCGTCTCGCCCAGCGCCGAAGGTGGGGGGATAACGGCAAGCCCCGCAAAGGCGGAGCGGATCAGCACGGCGATCGCCGATGCGTCCTCGGTTTGCGCTGGCCGCAATCGAAAATCATGCAAGATCGATGGCTTCCCGCGTCTTTCTCGATTCAAATCTCAAGTTCAAACCTCGAGCACGACATAATCGGCTTCCACCGTCACCGGGAAGGTCTCGGCCTGATAGGGCCCCTTTACCAGCGCCTCCCCCGGCTCGACCGAGACCGGATAGGTCCGCACGCGTAGGCGCCGCGGCTCGCACCAGGACTGTCCGGTCCTGATGTCGAACTCCCAGCCATGCCAGGGGCAGCGCAGCATCTCGCCCGGCCGCGTATAACGATAGACACCCGGCTCTTCCGAAAGCACGAGCCCCACCCGTTCGCCGAGGCAGAGGCTGCCGCCCTGGTGCGGGCAGCGGTTGAGAAGGGCGTAGAACGCCCCCCCGACATTGAAGACCCCGATCGATCGTCCCCCGACCGCGACGAGCTTGCGTCCGCCCGGCGGAATCTCCCCCACCGAGGCGACGACATGACGCGTCATGCGAGCCTGTAGGCCGCGCTTGCATTGCCGCGGAACACGGCGCGCGTCTCCGCTTCGTCGAGCGCGATTTTGAAGGCGAGCCGCGGATCGTCCATGTCCCAGTGGGGATAGTCGCTTGCGAACACCAGCCGGTCCCACCCGATCCAGTCGATCAGCGCGCGCAGGTCGCGCCGCTCCGCCGGCTCCTCGATTGGCTGCGTGGCGAACCAGACCTGCCTCCGGATATAGTGGGAGGGCGGATGCTTCACATGCGGCACCTCGCTTCGCATCCGCGCCCAATGCTGGTCGAGCCGCCAGCCGAGCGACGGCGCCCAGCCGAACCCGCCTTCGATCATCGCCACCTTCAGGCCTGGGAACGCCTCGAACACACCTTCGAGCACCAGGCTCGTGAGCAGCGGCTGCATGGCGAGCGCATCGCCGAAATGGTCCTCGAAATAGAAGGAGGGCCAGCCCGACGGGGTTTTCGCGATCCCGTTGCTGCCGCCGGTATGGATGCCGATCGGCAGGCCCTGCCGCTCGGCCTCGGCGAAGATCGGCCAATAGCGCTTGCGCCCGAGCGGCTCGGTGGTGCGGGCGGAGATGAAGACGGAGACGAAATCCCTTTGCCCCGCGCAACGCGCGATCTCCGCAACCGACGCCTCGGCGTCCTCGGCGGGGATGATGATCGAGGCCTTGAGCCGCGGCTCGGGCGCCGTCCATTCCGCCACCTGCCAGTCATTGAGCGCGGCGCAGAGCGCGGCCCCGAACGCCGGGTTGCGTTGGTCCTTCCCGCTTGGGATCAGCACCTGCAGGATGCCCGTCTCGATGCCATACGGATCGAGATATTGGGCGCGCATGAAATCGAGGTCGGAGCCGGGCGGCCCGCCCGAAGGCGGCCAGGAATCGCGGCGCGAGAGCGCCGGCGTCGCCTTGGGCACCGCATAGCTCGCGACGAACGGGTTTCGCGTGCGCAGCCCATTCGTCGTGAGTTCCTCGCGCCAGCGCTGCGAGAGATAGGGCAGCAGCGCCGTCTCCGAGCGCAGCATCGGGTGGATGTCGCAATCGACGATGCCGAGCCGCGTTTCGCTCTCCCGCGCACGCTCCAGCACTTGCTCGCTCATGGCGCAAAACCCTCGATCGGAATGGCCGGCGCGCGTGGCGGCACGGCGGGATGTCTGAGCCGGGGAAAGGTCTCCAGCGGGGTCTCGACGGCGATGCGGGGAAGAAGCCGTGCCGGCAGGCCGGCCGGCAGCACCGCCCCGCCGTCCCACTGCCAATGCGGGAAATCGGTCGAGAAAAGCAGCAGTCTCTCCGCCCCGATCTGCTCCATCACCCGCGCGAGATCCTCCGGCGCGGGCGGCGCGTCCGTGGGCTGCAATGTCACCCGCACATGCTCGCGCACGATCTCGGCCGGCGAGCGATCGACCCACGGCACCTCCGAGCGCAGCGCCCGCCATTCCTTGGTGGCGCGCCAGAGGAAGGCAGGCAGCCAGGTGAAGCCCGATTCGATCAGCACCACCCGCAAATCCGGAAACTTGGTGAAGACCCCTTCACCGATCAGGCTCAGGAGCTGGTGCTGAAAGATCACCGCCTGATCGACATAATCCTCGACCAGGTAGCTCGGCCAGCCGACATTGGTGATCGGGTTGTGGAAGTCGCTGCCCGCATGGATGCCGATCGGCAGGCGAAGCCGCGCCGCCGCGGCGTAGATCGGCCAGTGCGCGCGCCGGCCGAGCGGCATTTCGCCCCCGGCCAGCAGCAGCACGGCGACGAAGCGCGGATCGGCCGCGCAGCGCTCGATCTCGGCCACCGCGAGCTCCGCGCTGCGCGGGCTGACGAGGATCGAGGCGCGCAGAAGCGGCTCGCGGTCGAGCCATTCCGCCGCCACCCAGTCATTGACGGCGCGCGCGAGCGCCGCGCCCATATCCTCGCTGAACATCGCCGCCGCGCCGTGCAGACAATGGCAGATCG
This sequence comes from Acetobacteraceae bacterium, assembly GCA_035509315.1. Classification (GTDB taxonomy): domain Bacteria; phylum Pseudomonadota; class Alphaproteobacteria; order Acetobacterales; family Acetobacteraceae; genus JAKAWQ01. The sequence goes on from DATJLS010000060.1 coordinate 20,476, forward strand.
CGAGCCGCGTGTTCCAGGGCGCCAGCGCCTCCCGCCGCAGAAGATCGAGATCGCCGCCCGGCCTCCCGTCCGCTCCGCGCCACTCCGGCCGCGCCGAAAGCGCCGCGCCGGGCGGATAGCTCGCGAGCCCGAGCCCGTCGATCCCGCGCGAGACCATCACCTCATGCCAGTGATCGTCGAGATAAGGGAGCAGCTCCGCCATCACCGGCGTGGGCGGATGAATATCGCAATCGATCGGCTTCAGCGCACGCAGCCTCGCGGCGCTTTCATCTGCCTGGTCCGAATCGTCCGCGTCTCGCTCCGGCGCGGTCATGGCCGACTGTTTCCCCCAACCGCCCTTTGCGGGGCGTGAGAAGGAAGGGTGCCCGAGAGTGGGAACGGAGGCAATGGCTGAGGCGCCGGACACCCGGAACCGATTCTTCGGCCGGCTTTATCCCTGGGCGGGATTCCTCGACGGGATCCGCCGATAGGCCCGAAGCGTCCGGGCGCTCGCCGCCATTTCGGCTCTCCGGTCGCGCTCCGCGCCATTGATTACATTCGGGGTTGGTGACTGTCTGGGTTGGTGACTGTGCGCACGACCTGAATGTTGCTTCCGCAACATCGATCCCGCACCCTTTCGTCCTGATTCGCGACCGCAAGGCGCCGGCGAGCGGGCCTTCCGCCTTCTTTCTCCTCTCTTGCTCTTCTCTCGCGAACCGGCACGGATGGCTCCATGCTCCTCCCTTCGAGTATGTTTGCTGCAATGAACCCGGGACGATCGCCGCAAGCGTTGCGGCTAGGTGCGCGGCAGGCTCCGCAGCGCCGGCGTCGCGTCTTCACCACCAGCCTGCAGCCGGGACCTGGAATCCTGCAATGTCCTGGATCGGTTTGGGACTCTATTCTTTTCGCCGAGGCGGCTCAGCTGTTCAAGGCCAGCTCTTGTCGGGATCAATTCGGATGGCGTTCAGAATGTGCTCGAAGCAAGCGACATTTTGCACGGATGGGTGCTCGCGCCCGGCAATTTCTGCCTCTCCGACAATCCGTTCTTCCTCCTCGCGTGCCGATTATTCGCGTGGACGATGCTCGCAATCTATTTCGAGCCGTCTCTGATCTATCTCGTTCTTCTTCGGTGGCGATCACCATGGCCCGGTGCGATGCGACCGACACGAGGGCAGGGACAATCGGGCTCGCGGCGTTTGTATTCTTTCTCGGCGCATCAAGTCTCGCCTCGATGGGCGCGGTCGTCTTCGTCGGGGCGCGGCATATTGCCGTTCTCACCTTCTGCCTTGTCGCGTGGTTTGCGCTTGGAATGGCGCAGCGGGCCGACACGCGTCGCAGGATGCTGAGATCGGCAGGACTGTACACTGTTTGCGCTCTAATCGTGCCGCTGAGCAACCCGCTGGGAATCTCGGTGTTCCTCTCGCCCACGCTCGCCGGATTGTTCTTCGTCCTCCTGGCGCCGCAGAGACGCCTCATTCACGCAGGGTCATCGGGCCCCACCCTTGTCGCCTTGGTTGGCGCTCATCTCGGGCTTGGCCTGATCACTGCGTTGGGTGACTTCATCACTGTCCATAACCTCCGTTTTCAGTTCGTCAGCGCGGCGGATTTCGGTCGCAGTGTCGTGGGTCCTCTGTTCGGCCTGATCCTTCCCCCGGATCAGGGCCAGGGGAAACTGGAAATCTTCGGGTTAGGGTCGCGATGAGCGCCAGCGGGAAAGAGAGCTTCGCCGCCCGCTCGGGGAGACCTCTCTCTCTGACAGCCGGCGGCAAGGGAGCTTCGCCACGCTTCCGGAACGGATTATGAATTTCCCCGCTCCAGTCCACCCCCCTGTGCCGCCTTCTGCTTTTCAGTCACGGGAATCTGGCGCAAGAAGTGCGTTGATGCCGTTCCGTGTTGCCGTATTGATCCCCTGCTATAACGAGGCCGTCACGATCGGGAAGGTCGTGGCGGATTTCCGCGCCGCCCTGCCGGAGGCGGCGATTTATGTCTTCGACAACAATTCCCGCGACGGCACGGCGGAAGCGGCGCTTCGTGCCGGTGCCCTGGTGCGGCGCGAGACCCTTCAGGGCAAGGGCCACGTCGTGCGCCGGATGTTCGCCGATATCGAGGCGGATGCCTATGTGTTGGTGGACGGTGACGGGACCTACGAAGCGGCCGCCTCGCCCCTTATGCTTCGTCTGCTGGTGGACGAGCGGCTCGACATGGTCACGGGTATGCGCACGGGTGAGGCGGCGGATTCTTTCCGTCGCGGGCATCGCCTGGGCAACCGGGTCCTGACCGGAATCGTTCGTCTTCTCTTCGGCCGTCGCACGAGCGACATGCTTTCCGGCTACCGTGCATTCTCCCGCCGATTCGTGAAATCCTTTCCGGCCCTGGTGGGCGGCTTCGAGACCGAGACCGAGTTCACTGTGCATGCCCTGGCACTGCAAATGCCGGTTGGCGAAGTAAAGACCGTCTATCGCGGGCGGCCCGCGGGATCGCAATCCAAGCTCAGCACCTGGTCCGACGGCGCCCGCATCCTCCGCACCATTCTGCTGCTCGTGAAAGAGGAAAAGCCATTCCTTCTCTTCTCGGCCATCGCCGCCCTGCTGTTCCTGGCCGGCCTCGCGTTCGGCATTCCCGTGGTGATCGAGTTCTGGGCAACAGGCCTGGTACGGCGCCTGCCAACCGCGGTGCTTGCTTCCGGGCTGATGGTGCTCGCGTTCCTCTCCTTCGCCTCAGGTGTCATTCTGGATTCGGTCGCCCGCGGCCGGCGCGAGTTCAAGCGTCTGGCTTACCTCGCCCATCCGGCCGTGACCGTCGACGGGCTGGCTGGCTTGCCGCCGCAGACATGCCGGCGCTCATCGTTTGGAAGCGGGAATGCACCACCGCCGGAATAACCGCTTGAACGCGCGCGGAGGCTTTTTGGATTTGTTTGACGAGTATCTTCACGCCATCAGCCGATTGCGGCCAATCGTGCGGATAGTTTTCTTAAGGAAATGAAATCGCTTCCGATTATATCCAAAAATTTGCGATATTTGCATTTGGTTCTGGTAGTTTTCCGTATGTCGAATTTCTGGTGACCGAAGATACTGCTCCAAATCATCTGAATTTAAATCCTCTCTTAATTCCTGGATGGCCTCAAAACGCCTTTCCCCAAGAATAGACGGATGCCTCAATAAGAGACTGTTTGAGAATGCGCTGTGGTGAGTGGGTTCGTTCCAAGTTGGGGGCGCCGCAGGCGCCGGCCGGCGCGGCTTTCGAGAACCGGAGCGGAGCGGCCTTGAGATCAATATGGCTTCTGGCGGAGGCGGGGCACCCCACGAACGTGTTCGTGGGGACCCCGAGCGCAGCGATCCGCCAAAGCCCAAGGGGAAGTCATGAAATTGATCGCCAAAACAAAAGGGCCGTGAGCACCGGAAGCGCAGAAAGACGCGTCGGACGACCACCGCAGTCGCATTCTCAAACAGTCTCTAAGCACGTCTTTGCGGGCCTGCCCGCGGCCTGGTGGATCATCGAATCCTGGCGGGCCAGCGACAACGCCCGCTGCCTGCACACCAGCCTGCGCGGGCTTGCCCCCAACGCGTTCGCTGCCCGGTCCTGGACGGATCGAAACCAGGACGGATTCTGGTTATGAACGAGGACAAGTCGGGGGCAAGGTCATGATGTTTCACGTGAAACATTAGCAAAATCAATGACTTGAAAATCAGCTCGAACTCGGGCAAGCTCATCCTCGTGCGCGGGGAAAGCGCGTCGAGTACGGCCGCCCCTTTGAGCTTGCGTGGCAGGTGGGCGGGTCGCCTCATGCGCCATCTCGATCTCCGGCGTACGCGCCCCGGTTGGCCTGGCCGTTCCGCTATGCCATCCTGGGCACCGCCCATTCTGCCCGGCCACTCCCGGCTCGGGGCGTCGTCGGGAGGGCCGCATGCCCGTGTTGGTGACTGGCGGAGCCGGCTATATCGGCAGCCACTTCGTCTTGGCACTCCTCGATCGCGGCGAGGCGGCGGTGGTGCTCGACGATCTCTCGGAAGGGTTCAGGGCCCTGGTGCCGGGGGCTGCGGAGCTTGTTGTCGGCGATGTCGGGGATCAGGCTCTCCTTGCAGATATCTTCCGCCGCCACCGCATCGAGGCCGTTGCCCATTTCGCCGCGCGCATCGCGCCCTCGGAATCCGTGCGGCGGCCGCTCTTCTATTATCGCGAGAACACCGCCAAGTCCCTCGCGCTGATCGAGGCTTCCATCGAAGCCGGCGTGCCGCACCTTCTCTTCTCCTCGACCGCCGCCGTCTATGGCGAGACAGAGCTTGTGCCGATCCCGGAGGAGGCGCCCAAGCAGCCCGTCTCGCCATACGGCGCCTCGAAGCTGATGGTCGAGACGATGCTGGCCGATGCCGCCGCCGCGCGGGGGCTGCGCTTCGCGGCCCTTCGCTATTTCAACGTCGCCGGCGCCGACCCCGCGCTGCGCTCGGGCGAGGCGAGCAACCATGCCGGCCATCTCGTCAAGCTCGCCGCCGAGACCGTGATCGGCAAGCGCCCGGAGCTCATCGTCCACGGCATCGACTACCCGACGCCGGACGGCTCCTGCCTGCGCGATTATGTACATGTGAGCGATGTGGCGGATGCTCATCTCGCCGCGCTCGACTATCTCCGCAATGGCGGAGAGAGCGTCGCGCTCAATATCGGCTATGGCCACGGCGCTTCGGTGCTCGAGGTCATTGCGGCCGTGAAGGCGGCCTCGGGCAGGGATTTCCCGGTGCGGATCGGCCCGCGCCGGCCAGGCGACCCGCCCCGGCTCGTCGCCGCCGCCGCGCGCATCCGCGAGCGGCTCGGCTGGCAGCCGCGCTATGACGATCTTACGACCATCGTCGGCCATGCTCTGGCCTGGGAGCAGCGCCTCGCCCACGCGTGACGTGTTTCCGCTGACTCAATCCCACGACTTGTTCCCTTTGGCCCGCGATCTGCTCTAGCCTCGGGGGCAACGCCGGGACAGCAAGAAGCGGGAGGAAGCACCATGCCGAACGGGCAATCCAGGGAAGCGGGACATGGCCCGCGCGTCGCCGCCCTGATCGGGCCCCTTGGCGCGGGCAAGACCACCCTCTTCGAGGCGCTGATGGCCGCGACCGGCGCACCGCTGCGCCGCCCGGGCGAAACCCGGGTACGCCAGACCACCACGGAGAGCCGGCTTGCCCATGCGAGTTATCTCGGCGATTCCTGGTCGCTGCTCGACTGTCCGGGCTCGGTCGAGTTCGCATTCGAGACCGCCGCCGCGCTCGCCGTGAGCGACATCGCGGTGGTCGTTGCCGAGCCCGTGCCCGCCCGTGCCCCCGCGCTTCGTCCCATCTTCCGCCAGCTCGAGGACGAAGGCATCCCGTTTCTCGTCTTTCTCAACAGGATCGACACCCTCGCCGCCCCGCTTGAAGAATGCCTAGCCGCGCTCCAGGCCGAGGCCACGCGCCCGCTCGTGCTTCGCCAGGTGCCGATCCGTGAGAGCGATCCCCGCCAGGGCACGGACATTGTCACCGGCTATGTCGATCTCGCCTCGGAGCGCGCCTATCGCTATCGCCCGGGCGAGGTCTCGGAGCTGATCCGCGTTCCGTCCCAGACCGCCGCCGCGGAACGCGAGACATTGCTCGAGACGCTCGCCGATCATGACGACACGCTGCTCGAGAAGGTGCTCGAGGGCATCCCGCCGAACCCTGGCGAGGTCTATGACCGGCTGCACAAGGACATCGCCGCGGGCGCCATCGCCGGCGTGCTGCTGGGTTCGGCCGAGCGCGGCCACGGCGTGACGCGGCTCTGGAAGGCGCTCCGCCATGACACGCCCGAGCCCGCGGAAACCGCAACCGCGCGGCTCGCGATCGAACCTGGAGGCCCGCCTCTCCTTCAGGTGTTCAAGACGAGCTATGCCGGCCATGCGGGAAAGCTCTCCTATGCCCGTGTCTGGCGCGGCGGGGTGCGGGACGGCGCGAGCTTCGAGCAGGGACGGATCGGCGGCATCCTTCGTTTTCCGGGCCCGGAGGCGCAAAAGGTCCCCGAGGCCGTGGCCGGCGATCTCGTTGCGCTCGGCCGGCTCGACCAGGTGAGCACGGGCACCACGCTCGGCGGAGAGGCGCTGCCCTTCCCCGAGCCGCCGCCGCCCGTCTATGCGCTCGCCATCGCCACTTCCGACCGCAAGGACGAGGTCAAGCTCTCCGGCGCGCTCGCCCGGCTTTTGGATGAGGATCCTTCGCTCCGCCTCACCCACGAGCCGGAGACCGGGGAAACGGTGCTCGCCGGCCAGGGAGAGATCCATCTCAATGCCGCGCTCGAGCGGCTTGCTCGCGGCTCCGGCCTCAAGGTCACCACCGCCAAGCCGCTGGTCCATTTCCGCGAGACCATCCGCAAGCCGGTCCATCAGCACGCCAGGCTCAAGCGCCAGACCGGCGGGCATGGCCAGTTCGCCGATGTCAAGCTCGATATCGTCCCGCGCTCACCGGGCGAGGGGTTTCGGTTCATCGACCGGATCGTCGGCGGAGCGGTCCCGCGCCAATATATTCCCGCCGTTGCCGAGGCGGCGGAGGAGGCGACGAAGAAGGGCCCGTTCGGCTTTCCCGTGGTCGATGTCGGCGTCACGCTGGTGGATGGCGGCTTCCACTCGGTGGACAGCTCCGACATGGCCTTCAAGACCGCGACGCGCATCGGCATGAGCGAGGGGCTGGCGAAGGCCGACCCGATCCTGCTCGAGCCGATCGACAAGGTGATCGTGAGCGCGCCCAGCCTCCACACCGCCAATGTTCAGCGCGTGCTCTCCGGCCGGCGGGGGCGGATCCTCGGCTACCATGAGAAGGAGGGATGGCCCGGCTGGGACGAGACGGAGGCTCTGGTGCCCGAGGCCGAGCTGCACGACCTCATCATCGAGCTTCGCTCCCAGACGATGGGGCTCGGAACGTTCGTGCGCAGCTTCGACCACCTTGCCGAGGCCCATGCCAGGCTGGTCGAGCGCGTGCAACGCGAGGCAGCGGCCCACGGGCATTGATTCCACGGGGATTGATTGAAGTTCGGCGCCGCGCGTCAGAGCGGTGCGCGGTCGTGGCGGCGGCGAATGGCGGTAATCTCGGCGAGGATCGAGAGCGCGATTTCTTCCGGCGTCACGGCATCGATCGGCAGCCCGGCGGGCGCATGCAGCGCATCGAGACGCGCGGGATCAAACCCTTCGGCAACGAGGGAGGCGCGCAGGGCGGCGATCTTCCGCCGCGAGCCGACGAAGCCGACATAAAGGGCGCTCGCCCGGAGCGCGGCGGCGAGCGCGGCCTGATCGCCGCTCCCTTGCGTCGCCACGACGATATAGCGCTCGGCCGGCGGAAGATCGTCGAAGCGATAGGCGGTGAGGCGGAGATCCGGCGCTTCGGAGTCCAGCTGCGCGGATTCGGGCGCGGCGAGCAGCGCCTGATAGCCGAAGCGCCGGGCAAGGCCGAGGAGCGCGGCCGCGACCGGGGTCGCGCCGCAGACGAGAAGCTCGGGGCGCGGCAGCATCGGCTCGACGAAGACATCGATGCTGCCCTGGCTGGGACAGAGATTCTTCTCGAAATGAATGCCCTCGCGGTCCTCGCCGGCCACAGCGCCGCCTGCTTGCAAAAGATCGGACGGCTGAACCGAGACGAGGCGCGGCCTTCCGTCCGCGATCGCTGCGCGCGCGGCACGCAGCACGGCGCCGCGCGCGCAGCCGCCGCCGATCCATCCTGCCTCGATCGTCCCGTCGGCGCGGATCACGGCCTTGGCTCCCGCCTTCGCCGCGGTGAGCGAGACCGTGCGCACCACGGTCGCAACCGCGAAGCGCGCGCCTTCGGTCTTCAGCGCGCCGATCAGGTCGAAAATTTCGTCGGTCCGAATCATGGCGGTGGTTCGATCAGAGCCGGGCGAAGGGTTCGCTCAGCGCCGCGAGGCTTTCGAGCGTGCCGGCCGCGGCGAAGAGACGGATATGCGGGAGGGCTGCCTGCATGCCGCGCGCTGCGGGCTCATAGCCCGGTGAGAGGGCGGCCGGATTGAGCCAGACGAGGCGGCGGCAGCGCCTCCGGAGCGCCTCCATCTCGCGGCCGAGAAGGGCGGGATCGCCGGTCTCGTACCCATCCGAGACGATGACGCAGACGGCGCGCCCCGCCAGCGCGCGCGCCGCGTGGAACCGGTTGAACTGGGCTAAGCATTCGCCAAGGCGCGTGCCCCCGCCGACGCCTTTCGAGAGCAGGGTGAGCCGGTCGAGCGCGCGCATCCTGTCGAGATCGCGCATCGCCTCCGCCACCGCGACGAGGCGCGTATGGACGAGATGGATTTCGGTCCTGACGGCGCCGCGCACGAACCCGAGGGCGAGGCGCAGGAAGAGCGGCGTGTAAGGCGCCATCGAGCCCGAAACATCGATGAGCATGGCGATGCGGAGCGGGCGCGGCCGGGGGCGTCGCCAGGCGAGCGCAAAGGGCGTGCCCCCATGGCCGAGGCTCGCGCGGATGGTGCGCCGGAGATCGAGCCTGCCGTGATGGCGGGCGCGGCGCCTTCGCCGCGGATGGCGGGCAAGGAGCGTGGCGGCAAGATCCTTTGCCACGGCTTCGGTTTCCGCGAGCATGACAGGATCGGCAAGCGCGCGGAGATCGCGCGCGGCAGCGCTCTCGGAAGCCGAGGCGCCGCCCCGCATGCCGGTTCCTTCGCCCGCGATTTCGGCGCCTTCCGGGGAAGGTGCGGCTTCTCCCGTTTCCGCGCCTCGCTTCGTGCCGTTGCCGGCGGCGAGCTCGCGCAAGCTCCGTGGCCCGCGCGTGGGCGGCGTGCCGACGGTGCGCACCGCCTGGCGCAGGCGCTTTTCGAGAAAGGCGGCATCGAAGATCGCGTCGAACTTTTCCCACTCGGCGTGGCTTCCGGCGAAGAGAGCACGCAATGCCGGGCGCAGGGTCGTTGGGTTCTGCGCAAGCGGGGAGGCGAGAATGCGCGCCGCGTCCTCGCTCTCCTTCAAGCCGGGAACGAAGCCGGCATCGCGCAGCGTGGCCGAGAAGGTGGCGATGCGTCTTGCGATCAGCTGTTCCGCGCCGGGCGGCATCATGCGACCTTGGCGACGAGACGCGCGAAAACCGTGCGGTCGATCTCTGCGCGGTCTTCGTGCGTCTTCAGGACACAGGCGAGGGTTTCGTAAAGCGTCTCGGGGGCTTCGGCGATGTCACGCACGCCGAGCCCGAGCAGCGCCGCCGCCCAATCGAGGCTTTCGGCCACGCCGGGCACTTTGCGAAGCTGCTCCTTGCGGATGGCGGCGATCAGGCGCGCGACCTGGCCCGCGAGATCGATCCCGATCGCGGGCAATCGGGCGCGCAGGATCGCCACCTCACGGTCGATCTCCGGGTAATCGAGATAATGATAGAGGCAGCGGCGGCGAAGCGCGTCCGAAAGCTCGCGTGTCGCGTTGGAAGTGAGCACGACGCGGGGAATGGAGCGCGCGCGGATCGTGCCGAGCTCGGGGATGCTGATCTGGAAATCGGCGAGCAGCTCGAGCAAAAACGCCTCGAATTCCTCGTCCGCGCGGTCGATCTCGTCGATCAGCAGGACCGGCGGCCGCGCCTCGCGGATGGCGGCAAGCAGCGGGCGTTCGAGCAGATAGCGCTCGCTGAAGAGCGCCTCCTCGATCTCCTCGGCACGCCGCGGTCCGTCGCCTTCGCCCTCACGCGCCTTGATGGCGAGCAATTGGCGCTGATAGTTCCATTCATAGAGCGCGCTCGCCTGATCCAGCCCCTCATAGCATTGCAGGCGAATCAGCTTTGCCTCGTGCACCGAAGCAAGCGCATAGGCGACGGCGGTCTTGCCGACTCCGGCGGCGCCCTCGATCAGCAAGGGCCGGTCGAGCATCTCCATCAGAAGAAGCGCGGTCGCAAGCTCCGGGTCGGCGACATAGCCACTGCCGGCCAGCCTGTCCCCGATCTCCTCGCGCGAGAGCGGCGCCTTCACATCGCTTCCTTCAAGCCGCCCTTCTTTAGCCTTGGGCGCCGAGGGCCTCCGCCGCCTTCCAGATTCGCCAGGCATCGTGCGGCATCTGGATATGCGTGGCGCCCAGGAAGCCGAGCGCGTCGTTCACTGCGTTGGAGAAGGCCGGCACGCCGCCGACATTCGGGCTTTCGCCCACGCCTTTCGCGCCAATCGGATGATGCGGCGAGGGAGTCACCGTGAAGTCGGTCTCCCATTTCGGCGTCTCGACCGCGGTGGGCAGGAAGAAATCCATGAAGGAGGCGCCTTTGACATTGCCGATCTCGTCATAGGCGATCTCCTGGCCCATGGCGATCGCGAAGGCCTCGGTCAGCCCGCCATGCACCTGCCCCTCGATGATCATCGGGTTGATGCGGGTGCCGCAATCATCGAGCGCATAGAACCTGCGCACCTTCGCCACCCCGGTATCGAGATCGATATCCATCACGCAAACATAGGCGCCGAACGGATAGGTCATGTTCGGCGGATCGTAATAGCTCACCGCCTCCAACCCGGGCTCGAGCCCGGGCGGTGGCGCGTTGTAGGCCGTCCATGCAATGTCCTTCATCGTCTTGAACCGCTCCGGCATGCCTTTGACACGGAAGCGGTCGATATCGAACTCGACATCGTCGTGATGGACCTCGAGCAGATGGGCGGCGATCATCTGCGCCTTGGCCTTGATCTTGCGGCAGGCCATCGCGGTCGCCGCGGCAGCGGTCGGGGTGGAGCGCGAGCCATAGGTGCCGAGCCCATAAGGCGCGGTATCGGTATTGCCCTCCTCCACCATCACGTCATCGGCAGGGATGCCGATCTCGGAGGCGATGATCTGGGCATAGGTGGTCTCATGCCCCTGGCCCTGGCTCTTCGTGCCCATGCGCGCGATCGCGGCCCCCGTGGGGTGGATGCGGATCTCGGCGCTGTCGAACATGGCGATGCCGAGAATATCGCAATTCTTCGAAGGCCCGGCGCCGACGATCTCGGTGAAGAAGGAAAGCCCGATCCCCATCACCTCGCGCGTTTCGCCGCGCTTGAAGGCTTCCTGCCTCGCTTTCTGCTCGGCCCGCAGCGCCTGGTACCCGACCGTGTCGAGCGCCTTCTGCATCGCCGTGTGATAATCCCCGGAATCATATTCCCAGCCGAGAGCGGAATGATACGGGAACTGCTCGCGGCGGATGAAGTTGCGCATCCGGAACTCGGCGGGATCGAGGCCGAGTTTCCGGGCGAGGATATCCATCGCGCGCTCGATGCAATAGGCCGCCTCGGTGACACGGAAGGAGCAGCGATAGGCGACCCCGCCCGGCGCCTTGTTGGTATAGACACCATCGACAGTGACGTGCGCGGTCGGGAAATCATAGGAGCCGGTCACGATATTGAAGAAGCCGGCCGGCCATTTCGAAGGATCCGCGCAAGCGTCGAAGGCGCCATGATCGGCGAGCACATGAACGCGCAGCGCCGTGACCTTGCCCGCTTTCGTCGCGGCGATCTCGGTCGTCATGTGATAGTCGCGGGCGAAGGCGGTGGCGGAGAGATTCTCGATCCGATCCTCGACCCATTTCACCGGCCGTCCGGTGACGATCGAGGCGACGATGGCGCAGACATAGCCGGGATAGACCCCGACCTTGTTGCCGAAGCCGCCGCCGATATCGGGCGCGATCACGTGGATCTTGTGCTCGGGGATGCCGGAGAGGATCGCCGCCACCGTGCGCACGACATGGGGGGCCTGGAAGGTGCCCCAGACGGTGAGTTCGCCCTTGATCTTGTCGAAGGAGGCGACGGACTGGCAGGTCTCGAGCGGACAGGGATGCACGCGCTGATAGGAGATCATCTCCCTGATCGCGACCTCGGCATCGCGGAAGGCGAGATCGGTCGTTTCGCGATCGCCCACCTCCCAGGTGAAGATATGGTTGGGGTGCTTGCGTTTGCCGTGCGCGCCCTCGGTCTTGTCCTTGATATCCTCGCGCAGGATGGGGGCGTCGGGGGCCATCGCCTTGAAGGGATCGACGAGCGCGGGCAGCTCCTCGTATTCAACTTCGACGAGATCGGCCGCGTCGGCGGCGATGTAGCGGTCGGTCGCGACGATGAAGGCGATCTCCTGGCCCTGGAAGAGCACCTTGTCGCCGGCGAGCACCGCCTGCACATCCCCGGCAAGCGTCGGCATCCAGTCGAGCTTGAGCGGCTTGAGGTCCGCGGCGGTGAGCACGGCGAGTACGCCGGGCACCGCTTTCGCCTTGGATGTGTCGATCGATTTCACCCGCGCATGGCCATAGGGCGAGCGGTGGAAATCACCGAAGAGCATGCCCGGCAGCTTGAGATCGTCCACATAGCTGCCCTTGCCCTGTGTGAAGCGGATATCCTCGACCCGCTTGCGCTTGCAGCCGAGCCCTTGCAGCCTCGCTTCGCGAGCCTCGCGCGTTTCGCTGATCTCGTTCATTCCGCGGCCTCCTGGAGCGAGTCACCCGCGATCTTCGCGGCGGCGAACTGGATCGCGCGGACGATGTTCTGATAGCCGGTGCAGCGGCAGATATTGCCGGCCATGCCGGTGCGGATTTCATCTTCCGTGGGCCTCGGGTTCTCCTGCAGCAGCCGATAGGCGCGCATGATCATTCCGGGGGTGCAGAAGCCGCATTGCAGCCCATGCATCTCGCGGAACCCCTCCTGCAACGGATGGAGCGTGCCGTCCGCGCCGGCCATCCCTTCGATGGTGCGGATCTCGGCGCCGTCGGCCTGGACCGCGAAGAGCGTGCAGGATTTGACCGAGCGCCCGTCGAGATCGACGGTGCAGGCGCCGCAATGGGTGGTATCGCAGCCGATATGGGTGCCGGTGAGGCTGAGCTGCTCGCGCAGGAAATGAACGAGCAGTGTGCGCGGCTCGACCAGCGCCTCGACAGTTTCGCCATTGACGGTGAGTGTAATCGGGGTTTTCGGCATGATGTTTCCCCCTAAGCCGAAGCGCGCGCGACGGCGCGGGCGAGCGCACGGCGGACCATGACACCCGCCATCTTCGTCCGGTAATCGGCCGGGCCGCGGCCATCCGGCGTGGGCTCGGTGATCGCCTCCGCGCGGCGCGCGGCCTCGGCGAAGGCGGCTTCCTCGGGCTTCTGGCCGATCAGCGCGGCGGCAGCGTCCGCGGCGAGCAGCGGCGTCGGCGCGACATTGGTGAGGCCGATCGCGCAGCTGGCGATCCGCCCGCCTACGAGGGTCAGCATCACGGCGGCGGCCGCGGTCGCGTAATCGCCGATCTTCCGCTTGAGCTTCTCATAGGCATAGCCATGCCCGGCCGAAGGATGGGGGATGACGATGGCGGTGAGGAGCTCGCCGGGCGTGAGCGACGTGACATAGGCGCCCTGATAGAAATCCCTTGCCTTGACCTCGCGCGTGCCACCGGAACCCGCGAGACGGTAGGTCGCATCCAGGCACATCATCAGGGCCGGCATGTCGTTGCCCGGATCGCCGTTCGCGACATTCCCGCCGATCGTGCCGCAGGAACGCACCTGGGGATCGGCGATCTGCAGCGCGGTCTCGCGTAGGATCGGGATGGCGCGGGCGAGGGCCGCATCCGCGATCAGAGCAGCCTGGGTGGTGGTGGCGCCGATCAGCCAACCCCTTTCCTCCCGGCGCGCACCCTTGAGCTCGGCAATCGCGCCGAGATCGATCAGGTGATCGGGCGCGGCGAGGCGGAGCTTCATCATCGGCACCAGGCTGTGGCCGCCGGCGAGCGCGCGGCCGTCTTCGGCGTGGGCGGCACAAAGCGCAACGGCCTCGGCGAGGCTGCGTGGGCGGTGATAGGCAAAGGGGCCTGGGATCACGGCGATTTCCTCCCCCCGTTCTTCTTCGGGCCGGAGTATGCGGAGGCGCGCGGGAGAGACCCAAGCGCAAAAGCGCGAGGGCGGGATGACGGCCTCAGATGCCGGTTTCGCGGCGCGAACGGCGATGTGGATGCACGAAAAGCGTCAGCTTAGCTGACCTTCCGCGCGCGCGGCGAGCAGGGTTCGAAGCGATGACAGCCGACTCCTGCTCACCGGCACCGGGTTGGCGGCCCCGGCGACCCAGGCGAGCCCGCCATCGCCCGTACGCTCGATGGCGGTGATGGCGTCGAGCGCCACGAGATGGCTGCGATGGACGCGGAGGAAGTGCCGCGGATCAAGCTTTGCCTCCACGGCACTGATGGAAAGAAGGCAGAGCGCCTCACCCTCCGCATCGGCGAGCGTCGTGTAATGGCCATTGGCATGGACGGCGCGCAGGCGCTCGACGGGGACATAGACGGTCCGTCCCTGGCGTTCCGCCGGCAGCGCCCGGACGAGACGGGGCGGCGGTGGTTCCTCGGCTGGCTCCGGCCGTGGCTCCGGCCCGGACTCCGGCATGGAAGCGAGCCAGGGGAAGGGCGCTGGGACGGGAATCGGGATGGGAACCGGGGCGGGAGCTGCGGGCTTCGCTTCGGCGCGCGCGGGATTGAGCGCGAGCAGGAAGCCGAGCGAGATCGCGAGCGCGACGAACGCCACCACCAAGGCGAAGAGGCGGGGGGAAAGGCCTGCTTCCGCCGGTGCGGAGGGCAGGCAGAGGATCGTCGTCCCCTCCATCGCCGTATAGTGCATGCCCGAGATCGCGAGCCCGATCAGGGTCGCGGCGACGACCGGCGGGCGAGGGGGGCTTCCGGTGCGAAAGGCGAGATGAAGCCCGAGCCCGGAGGCGGAGACGCCGATGATCGTGCTGGCGATGACGTAGACCGGGTCGTAGCTCAGCAAAAACCCGGCACTGAGCGCGGACATGCCGATGAAATGCATCCCCACGATGCCCCCACCCATGAGAAGGGCGCCGAGAAGGAAGAACGCCGGCGAGAGCGGGCGGTTGGCGACGAGGGCGATGGCGCCGCCGACCGCGAGGATCGCGACCACGAAGGAGAGCAGCGTGCGCCCGGCGAGGTAGTGCGCGGGCGCCGGCATGTGCAGCGCCAGCATGCCCACGAAATGCATCGCCCAGATGGAGACGCCGAGCGTGACCGCCGAGGCGCCGAGAAGGGCGAGGCGGCCGCGCCCGGCCGCTTCATGCATGCGTGTCGCGAGCACAAGGGCGACGAAGGCGCCTTGGATGGCGAGCAAGACCGAGAGGACAACGAGTGACGGTGCGTAGTCGATCGGACCCTCGCCGGCATTTCCCCTACTGTCCCGATTCCGAAGTGCGTCGCATGGGAATGCGGACGGAATCGGGACACTGACTCTTTGTTTTCAGTGGCCTGCTTATCCTCTCCGTTCGTCGCGAAATGCGACGAACTTCGAGGGCAGGACACTGCGCGGGGATTTCTACCATCAGGCCCGACGCGGCTCCAACGGCCCGCACATTTTGCCGGCCAGCGCCTCGCCGTTCAGAGAGGCCCGGTAGAGGCCGGAAGCGGTTCCGCCTTCCGCCTCCAGGGAGGCGCGGACGCGGGCAAAGCGCGCGCGTGCGCGAACGGGATCGCCGCCCGGCTGGATATCGAGGATGGCGAGCGTGAAGAGCGCATCGCGCCGGATGGGCGTAAGGGGCATCGCTTCCTCCTGATCGAGCGCCTCGGCGTGGGCGAGCGCGCGGGCGGAGGCGTAATGCCCGGCGTTGACAAGGCCGGTGAGCGCCCGGCGCATGATGTCCCGCCTTCGCCCGGCACCCTCTCCCGGCGCCGGAGGAAGCTCGGCAAGGCGCGCGAGCAGGCCAGGAGCGTCGGTCTCGGCATCGCAGAGCAGCGCCTCGGCCCTGGCGGTCCAGCCGAGAGTCTCCGTCTCCCCATCCTCGAGCATCGCGGCCGCGAGCGCGTGGCGGAGCGCGCCGGCGGCCTCGGCAGCAGCGGCGAAGAGCGAGCGGATCGCGGTGCGGGGCTCGCCTTCGTGCAGCCGCAGGATCGCCCGGGCGTAGAGAATGGCCGGAAGATTGAGCGGCATGAGAGCGACGAGGCCGTCGAGCGAGGCCTGGTGGATCGTTGCCGGCAAGGGCAAGGGTGCATCGATCGCGATGCCGAAGCGCGCCCTGAGACGGCGCTCGAGCATGGGCATGACGGCGCGGGCGGTCGCGAGATCGGAATCGTTCACGCTTTCGAGGAGCGCGTGGCCGGCGAAGGCGATCTGCAGCCCGGGATCCTGCGCGAAGCACGCGGCGCGCTCGCGAAGCCAGCTTCGGTAGCGCGCGCGGGCCTCCGCCCGGTCGGCGCGGAGCGCGAGTGGGGCGCGCGAGGCGAAGGCGATGAGCGAAAAGGAGTCCTGCTCGATCCGGACATGATCGAAGCCGCATTCCGCGAGCAGGCGGGCAAGGCTCGCCTGGCTTTGCAGGATGAGATGGAGGCCGGGCGAGAGCAGCGGCACGAGCGCGCCGGAAGAGGTTTGCGGGCGGATCGCGGCCGCATCCGGCGTCGTGAGCACGAGGATGCCATCCGCGGCGAGGGAATGCCGCAGCATGAGGAGAAATTCGCGCGGGGAGGGAACATGCTCGATGACCTCGGCGGCCATCAGCACATCGAAGGCTCCGAATGCGGTGCCGCGAAAATAATCGCACGTGATCGGCAGGGAGAGACGCCTGCGGCCGGCTTCGGCGATCGGCGAGGGATCGTAGCCGCCACCCCGCCAGCCGAGCCCGTGGATCGCGAAATCGAGCCCGAAGCCGAGGCCGCTTCCAACCTCGAGATAGCGTGTGCCTGGAGGGCGGGGAATGCGGGCGAGGAGGCCAACGCTCTGCCAGAGGCCAGTGCCCTGCTGAAGATAGAACTCGGTCCGGCCCTGCTCGGCAATATTCGGGTCGGTGTAATCGGGCGGGGTGAGGTCGTCATAGAAGGCGACGCCACAGGCGGGGCAGGTGAGCACCGCGTTGCATCGGTCCGGATTGTCCCTGGTGTGCCAGCCGACCGTGACGAGAACGGGTTTTTCGCCCTGGTCGCCACATTGCGGGCACGCCATCGGCCGTGCGAGGCCCGGGCTGGGCCAGCCGAGGCGCGGAAGCCCGTCGGTGGGATCCGAACTCATGACGGAGAAAGCCTTGCCGCGCGGAGGGGAATGAGGAAGAGCCCGGCGAGCGAAGCCAGCAGGCCGGCGAGGAGGAAGACGCAAGCTGGCCGCATGATGGCAAGCAGCGGTGCGGCGAGGGTAGGGGCTGCCGCCTGCGCGAGCAGGACCGGCATGGCAAGCCAGCCGAGGCGCGCCGCGTAGCCCGCGGGACCGAAGATTGCCATCGGCAGGGTGCCGCGATTGATGGTGAGGACGCCGTTGCTCATCCCGTAAAGGACCGCGAAGGCGGGCGCGGCGTGCGGCCCGCCGAGCAGCAGCAGGGCGATGCCGAGCGGAAGGAGCGCGGCGGCGAGGCGGGCACGGGCGAGGATGCCGAGCCAACCTGTGAGCGCCCAGTCGAGGATGCGGCCGGCCACCTGGCTCGGCCCGAACAGGGCGGCGGCGAAGACCGCGTGGGCGCGGGTGAGACCGATGCCCGAGAAGAGCACGAGGACATAGACGGCGATCGCTGAGGTGATGAGCCAGCGCAGCGTGAAATAGACCGCGAGGCAGAAGCTGCGGAACGATGCGGCCCGTTCGGGCGAACACTGCGCGGCGGGCGGCGCTATTTGATGCGATAAAGAAATAAAATGGGGGACGAAGACGAGGACGAGCGGGAGGTTCAGCGCAAGCTCGAGCCCGGCATAGAGGAGCAGAAGGTCTCGCCAGCCGATCGCGGTGGCGAGGAAGGTGCCGAGGGGCCAGAAGATCGTACTGGCGAATCCCGCGATCAGCGTGATGCCGGTGATGACCGGCGCGGCCTCCGCACCGAGCAGGCAGCCGACGGTGGCGAAGGCGGCATCGTAAAGGCCGAGCGCCATGCCGATGCCGAGAACGGTCCAACCGAGATACCAGAGCGCGAGATCGGGGGAGAGGGCGAGCAGGATGAGGCCGGCGGCGATGACGAGGCTGCCGGCCGCGAGAACGGGACGGCCGCCGCTGCGGTCGATCCGCCTGCCGATGCGCGGGGCGATGGCGCCGGCGATGAGGAGCGCCCAGGAGATGCCGCCGACGACCGCGACGCGCGCGGCGCCGAGGCTTTGCGCGGCGGGGGCGGCGATGACGGCCGGGAGGTAGAAGCTCACGCCCCAGGAGACGACCTGGTAGCAGCCGAGCGCGAGCGCGAGCGGGCGGGGGCGGAGCGGGATTTCCGGCATCGTCTCGGGGATGGCGCTGCTCAGACCGGGAGCGCGGACTCCGTCGCGCGGATATAGTCGCGCGTGAGCGGCACCGTATCGACGCGACGGGCGAGCTGGAGCTGAAAGACCATCAGCCCGCCATGGCGGAAGCCCATCTCGCTGCCCGCGAGATAGAATTCCCACATGCGGCAGAACCGCTCGTCGTAGATATCGCGGATCACGGCCCTCTTGGCGAGGAAGCGCTCGCGCCAGTGGCGGAGCGTCTCGGCATAATGCAGGCGCAGGATCTCGATATCCGTGGCCCAGAGTCCCGCCCGCTCGACATGCGGAAGAACCTCCGAAAGCGCGGGAACATAGCCGCCCGGAAAGATATATTTGCGTGTCCAGGAATCGGTGAGGCCGGGAACATCCATCCGTCCGATCGAATGGATCAGGGCGACGCCGCCGGGGGCGAGAAGGCGGCGGACCGCGGCGAAGAAGCCTTCGTAATGCGGCGAGCCGACATGCTCGAACATGCCGACCGAAACGATCCGGTCGTAAGCACCTTCGACCTCGCGATAATCTGTGAGCGAGAAGCAGACGCGATCGGCGAGGCCCGAAGCTTCGGCGCGGGCGGTGGCGCGAGCATGCTGCTCGGCCGAAAGCGTGACGCCGTCCACGCGGACCTCCTCCATGCGGGCGAGCGCGAGGGCGAGGCTGCCCCAGCCGCAGCCGATATCGAGCACGCGCTGGCCGGGCGCGAGCAGGAGCTTGGCCGCGATATGGCGCTGCTTGGCGCGCTGCGCCTCCTCGAGCGAGAGATCGGGCCGCGGAAAATAGGCGCAGGAATAATTGAGATCGGAATCGAGGAAGAGACGGAACAGGGTTTCGGAAAGATCGTAATGGTGGGCGACGTTGCGCCGCGCGGCGGCGATCGGGTTGTGCTGCTGAAGCCTTCGGGCCAGCGCCCGAAAGGCGCGGGCGAGAGGGCCGCGCCGTGCGTGCTCGCGGTTGCCGAGATTGCGCCCGACGAGGGCGAAGAGATCGGCGAGCGTGCCCTGCTCGAGCACGAGATCGCCGTTCATATAGGCTTCACCGAAATGGAGGGCGGGGCGAAGCGCCACCCGCAGGAAGCTCGCGCGGCCGCGGAAACGGATTGTGACATCCGCGACGCCTTCCGCGGGCGCGCCGAAGGAGAGCGCCCGGCCGCCGGCGGTGAGAACGGTAAGGCGGCCTTCGCGGATGAAGCCGGCGAGCATGCGTTCGAGCAAGATGGCTTCCTCTTGGTTCCTGGCGTTGGTTCTTAGAGCTCGTTTGAAAATGCGGCTTGCGGTTTTGCGGAAGGGCCGCAGGCGCTGGTCCGGCGTGGCTTTCGAGAACCGGAGCGGAGCGGCCTTTGGGGGCCGTGAGCACCGGAAGCGCAGAAAGGCGGGTCGGGCGACCACCGCAGTCGCATTCTCAAACGAGCTCTTAGGGGGCCATGGTAGGGTGCCCGAGCCCTCGAGGGTAGAGCGGATGGGAAGGAGCGGAGAATGAGCCGGCTGGCGCCGATCGAGGTGGAAAAGCTCGATGCAGAGCAGCGGATTGTCTATGACGCGGTCGTGGCCGGGCCGCGCGGGAGCGTGCGAGGACCGGTGCCGTTCTGGCTGAAGAGCCCCGGCCTTGCGGATCCCGCGCAGCGGTTGGGGGCCTTTCTGCGTTTCGAGTCCGAGCTGCCGGCGAAGCTCCGGGAACTTGCGATCCTGGTGACGGCGCGCGCGACCACGGCGCAGTTCGAGTGGTACATGCACCGCCCGCTCGCGGAGAAGGCGGGGCTTCCGCCCGCGATTGCCGATGCGATCGCCGTGCGCGCCGAGCCGGTCTTCGCCGACGAGGACGAGGCGCTGACCTACGCTCTTGCCCGCGTGCTCTGCCAAAATTACGGGATCGGGGAAGCGCTGTTCGGGCGCGGGCTCGCGCGCTTCGGCGAGAAGGGGATGGTCGAGCTTGTCGGGCTGGTCGGCTACTACACGATGGTGGCGATGACGCTCAATGCGTTCGGCGCGGCCTTGCCGGAAGGAACGGCGCCGCCGCTCTCTTCGTGAAACGGTTTCTCGCTTGCCCGGGCTCGGACCTTCCCCTAGCCTTGAGCACGGGAGAGCAAAAAATCCGACGGAGGCGTCGATGGCGATAAAGCGGCGTACCCTTCTGGGGGCGGCGGGCGGGATGGCTGCGGCCGCTTCCCTGCCCCGGCCGGCGATTTCGGCCGGCGGGACGAGCGTTGGGGCGAGCGTTCTGAAATTCATCCCGCAAGCAAACCTGACCATTCTCGATCCGATCACCACGACCGCGGCGGTGACGCAGAATCATTGCTATTATGTCTGGGACACGCTCTATGCGGTGGATGAGCATCTCGTGCCGCATCCGCAAATGGCAGCCGGCCACAGCGTTTCGAGCGACCAGAGGACCTGGACGATCACCCTGCGAGACGGGCTCAAGTTCCATGACGGCGCGCCCGTGCGTGCGGCCGACTGCATCGCCAGCATCAAGCGCTGGGCGAGCGTCGATCCGTTCGGCGAGGACCTCGCGGAAGCGGTCGACAGCTATGTGGCGAAGAGCGACAAATCCTTCGATATAAGACTCAAGACGCCGTTTCCGCTGCTCGATGCCGCGCTGGCCAAGCCGGCCGCGAACGTGCCGGTGATCATGCCGGAGCACATCGCGGCGCAACCGGCGGCGAAGGCGATCACGATCGATCAGGTGATCGGTTCGGGCCCGTGCAGGTTCGAGGCGAAGGAGTATGTCTCGGGCAGCCGGGTGGTCTATTCGAAGTTCGCCGACTATGTGCCGCGTCCGGAGAAGTCGAGCTGGGCCTCGGGCGGCAAGATCGTGAATTTCGACAGGATCGAATGGCATGTCATTCCCGATCCCGGAACGGCGGTGGCGGCGCTGCAATCGGGCGAGGTCGATTGGTGGGAGCTCGTGCTGCCCAACCTGATCCCGCTTCTGGCGACGAACAAGGATATCGTGATCGGAGCCGGCAACCCGACCGGGTATCTGGGCTGCCTGCGGTTCAATTCTCTCTTTCCGCCTTTCGACAATGTCCTGATGCGTCAGGCGGTGATGATGGCGGTCGATCAATCCGCGTACATGCGCGCGGTGACCGCGAACAATCCCAAGAATTTCGAGATCTGCCACTCTTTCTTCCCGCTCGGCACGACCTATGGCATTCCGCCCAACCCCGATCCCATGGCCAAGGGGCCTGACCTCGGGGAAGCGAAGAAGCTGATCGAGGCGGCGAAATATGCGGGGCAGAAGATCGTCATCATCAACCCGACCGATTTTCCCTCGATCCAGCCTTTCGGGGAAATCACCTATGCCACACTGAAGAAGCTCGGCCTCAATGTCGATCTGGTCGAGACGGACTGGGGCACGGTGGTGCAGCGGCGCGCGAGCAAGGCGCCGGTCGACAAGGGCGGCTGGACGATTTTTCACACCTGGTGGCTCGGGGTCTCGCTCTACAATCCTGCCGTCAACCCGATCATTCTCGGCCAGGGCCTCAAGGGCTGGTTCGGATGGTACCAGAGCGACGAGATGATGGCGCTGAACAATGACTGGCTCACGGCGAACGGCGCCGATGCGCGGCAGGCGGTCGCGGCGAAGATGCAGGCGCTCGCCTTCCATGACGTGCCGACGGTGCCGCTCGGGCAGTTCTATATCCGCACCGCCTATCGCAGCACGCTCTCCGGCGTGAGCATCGGCGCCTCGCCCTATCCGTGGAATGTACGACGCGCCTGAACCCTGCGGTTTTCACCGCGCGGCACGGAAGGGCCAGGTCCAGGCTGCGGAGCCTCTGGTTAGGGTTTTCCCAGTGTCCCGATTTCGAAGCCCATCGCATGGGAATGCGGACGGAAGCGGGACACTTGCTCTTTATTTTCCGTGGCCTGCCTATCCTCGCCGTTCGTCGCGAAAGGCGACGCACTTCGAGGGCAGGACTCACTTCGAGAGCAGGACACTGGGACGATGCTGAGCTATGTCGTCCGCCGGGTGCTGGCCACGGTCCCCGTGATGGGGATCGTGGCGCTCACGGTCTTTTCGCTGCTCTATCTCGCCCCCGGCGATCCTGCGGCGATCATCGCGGGTGACCAGGCGACGACCGAGCAGATCGCGCATATCCGCGCCTCGCTCGGGCTCGACCAGCCTTTCCTAGTGCGTTTCGCGCACTGGCTCTGGCAGGTGGTGCATTTCAATCTCGGCACCTCCGTCTTCACCGGCCAGCCGGTC
Organism: Acetobacteraceae bacterium; assembly: GCA_035509315.1. Lineage (GTDB taxonomy): Bacteria > Pseudomonadota > Alphaproteobacteria > Acetobacterales > Acetobacteraceae > JAKAWQ01. The sequence continues at coordinate 42,782 of DATJLS010000060.1, forward strand.
AGCGGAATGATCGGCCAGCGGATCGAGCCGACGCTTGCGCTGATGATTCTGACCATGCTGATCGCGATCGCGCTCGCGGTTCCGCTCGGCGTGATCGCGGCGTGGAAGCAGGGCACCTGGATCGATCGCGCGATCATGGTCTTCGCGGTGCTCGGTTTCTCGGTGCCGGTCTTCGTGATCGGCTATCTTCTCGCCTATGTCTTCGGTCTTACCTTGCGGATCCTTCCGGTGCAGGGATTCACGCCGCTGAGCCAGGGATTCTGGCCCTTCCTCGGGAGCCTGATCCTGCCATCGCTGGCACTCGGCGCGATCTATGTGGCCCTGCTCGCGCGCATCACGCGGGCGGCGATGCTCGAGGTGCTGGCGCAGGATTATGTGCGCACGGCGCGCGCCAAGGGCGTGGGGCAGGGTGGCGTGCTCTTCGTGCATGCGCTCAAGAACGCGGCCAACCCGGTGGTGACGGTGGCGGGGCTGGGCGTGGCACTCCTGATCGGCGGGACGGTGGTGACGGAGACGGTGTTCGCGATTCCGGGCCTCGGCACGCTCACCGCCAATGCGATCCTGCAGCGCGATTATCCGGTGATCCAGGGCGTGGTGCTGCTCTTCAGCTTCGCCTATGTCGTCGTCAACCTGATCGTCGATCTGCTCTACAGCGTCTTCGATCCGAGGATCCGGCTGTGAGCGAGATTTCGTTGCCGGAAGAAGCTTCGGTTCTGCCGGAGATCCTGCCGCCGATCCGGATTCATGGTCGCGTCGTGGGCTTCGCGCTGCGCCATCCGGGCATCGCCATCGGCGGCGTGCTGATCGGGCTGATGATCCTTCTCGCGATCGCCGCGCCCTGGCTCGGGACCGTCGATCCCGAGGCGCTCGATCCGGCGAACATGCTGATCGGGGTTTCCGCCGGCCATTGGTTCGGCACCGACATGCTCGGGCGGGACATCTATTCGCGCGTCCTGTACGGAGCGCGTGTCTCGCTCATCGTCGGCTTCGCGGTGGCCGCGCTCGCCTCGGCGGGCGGAATGGCGATCGGGCTCGTCTCAGGGTTCGTCCGCCCGCTCGATCCGGTGCTGATGCGCATCATGGACGGGGTGATGGCGATCCCCTCGATCCTGCTCGCGATCGCGCTGATGGCGCTGACGCAGGGCTCGGTCGGCAATGTCATCATCGCGATCACCGTCTCGCAGGTGCCGCAGGTGGCGCGGCTGGTGCGCGGCATGGTGCTGGGATTGCGCGAGCAGCCCTTCGTCGAGGCGGCGATCGCCGCGGGCACGCGCACGCCGCGCCTAATCTGGCGGCATATCGTGCCGAACACGCTGGCGCCGGTGATCGTGCAGGCGACCTATATCTGCGCTTCGGCCATGATCATCGAGGCGATCCTGGATTTCATCGGCGCGGGCACGCCGCCGGTCGTGCCGAGCTGGGGCAATATCATGGCCGGAGGACGGGCGCTCTGGCAGGTCAAGCCGTTCATCGTGTTCTTTCCTGCCTTCTTTCTTTCGGTGACGGTGCTCGCGGTCAATCTGCTCGGGGATGGGCTGCGCGATGCGCTCGATCCGCGCGGCGAGGCGCGACGGTGAGAAAGGCACGCTGATGGCGCTGCTCGAGATCGAGCGGCTGCAGACCCATTTCCGTGCGGGCGAGGGCGTGGTGCGGGCGGTGGAGGGTGTCTCGCTCACGATCGAGGCGGGCGAGACGCTGGCAGTGGTGGGAGAATCGGGCTGCGGCAAGTCCGTCACCGCCATGTCGATCCTGCGGCTGGTGCCCGAGCCGCCGGCGCGGATCGCGGGCAGCGTGCGTTTCGCCGGGCGCGATCTCCTGGCGCTGCCCGAAAGCGAGATGCGGAAGATCCGCGGCAACGAGATCAGCATGATCTTCCAGGAGCCGATGAGCTCGCTCAATCCCGTGCTGAGCGTGGGGCGGCAGATCGGCGAGACGCTGCGGCTGCACCAGGGGCTCGGCGCGCGGGCCGCGCTGGCGCGCGCGGCGGAGATGCTGGCGCTGGTCGGAATCCCCGAGCCGGAACGGCGGCTCCACGAATTCCCGCACCAGCTTTCGGGCGGGATGCGCCAGCGCGTGATGATCGCCATGGCGCTCGCCTGCAACCCGAAGCTCCTGATCGCCGACGAGCCGACGACCGCGCTCGATGTCACGATCCAGGCCCAGATCCTCGATCTGATGCGCGATCTCAAGGCGCGGGTGGGGGCCGCGATCATGCTGATCACGCATGATCTCGGCGTGGTGGCGGAAATGGCGAGCCGCGTCGCGGTGCTCTATGCCGGGCGGACGGTGGAGGAGGGGCCGACGGCGGCGATATTTGCCGCGCCGCTTCATCCCTATACGCAGGGGCTTCTTAGTGCGGTGCCGCGGCTCGGCGCGGCGAATGGGGGCGTGGCGAACGGGGAGATCAACGGGGCGCGCACGCGGCTCGCCGAAATCCCGGGCCAGGTGCCTGATCTGCGCCGGAAGATCGCCGGCTGCGCCTTCGCGCCGCGCTGTCCGCGCGCGAGCGAGATCTGCCGGCGCGCGGCGCCCCCGCTCCGTTTGCAAGCGGCCGGGCAGGCGGTGGCCTGCCACCATGCGGGGCCGGCGTGACGAGCGACGCACCGCCCGTGATCGCTGTGACGGGGCTCAGGAAATATTTTCCGCTGCCGCGGAGATATCCCGGCCAGCCTGCCCTGCAGGTGCATGCGGTCGATGATGTGAGTTTCACGATCGGCCGCGGCGAGACGCTTTCGCTGGTGGGGGAGTCGGGCTGCGGCAAATCGACGGTGGGGCGGGCGATCCTGGGCCTTGTCAAGCCCACGGCGGGCGAGGTGCGGCTGGATGGGGAGAGGATCGACCATCTTTCCGCCGGCCGCTTGCGGCCGCTTCGGCGGCGGATGCAGGTGGTGTTCCAAGATCCTTTCAGCAGCCTCAATCCACGCCTTCGCGTGCGCGAGATCCTGGCCGAGCCGATCGCCAACTACAGGCTCGCGCGCACGCGCGCGGAATTCTCGGCGCGGATCGCTTCCCTTCTGGAGAAGGTGCGGCTGCCGGCGGATGCGGCGGGGCGTTATCCGCACGAATTCTCGGGCGGGCAGAGGCAGAGGATCGGGATTGCGCGGGCGCTCGCGACCGAGCCGGAGGTGATCATTTGCGACGAGGCGGTCTCGGCGCTCGATGTCTCGGTGAAGGCGCAGATCGTCAATCTGCTCGCCGATTTGCAGGACGCGCTCGGGCTTTCACTGCTTTTCATCACCCACGACCTCGCGATCGTCGAGCATCTGACGCATCGCGTGGCGGTGATGTATCTCGGCCGCATCCTCGAGATCGCGGACCGGCGGAGCCTTTTTGCCCAACCGTTCCATCCCTATACGCAGGCGCTGCTGTCGGCGGTGCCGGTGCCGGAGCCGGGAGCAAGGCACCGGCGGATGATTCTCAAAGGCGATGTGCCGAGCCCGGTCAATCTGCCCTCGGGCTGCCGCTTCCACACGCGCTGCCCGCATGTCTTCGCGCGCTGCCGGACGGAGGAGCCGCTTCTGAGGACGGTGCCGAACGGGGATGGGGCCACGCATTCTGTCGCCTGCCATCTCGAGACGCGGCCGGAAACAGCTGCGGCCTAGAGCAGATCGCGATCGGACGGAATCGGCTGATCGCGTGAAGATGCTCGCAAGACAAATAGATAGAGCGATTTGCGTGAGCCAATGCGAACGCAAACCGCTCTAGAGCATGATCGCCGAAGGTGGGAAAACCGGAGGCGTGAATCACGCGGGAAACAAATGGTAGCGGTGGGCGGACGATTTTGCGCGGTTCATTCCCAGGCGAGGGTGCCTCGCCGCGCATGGCGGGCGAGGGCATGGGCGATCAGGATGTCCATCAGCGTTTCGGGTTTCATGCCCTCCGCTTCCCAGAGTTTTGGATACATGCTGATCGCGGTGAAGCCGGGGAGCGTATTGACCTCGTTGACGAGGACGGTGTCGGGGGTGACGAAGAAATCGACGCGGGCGAGCCCCTCGCAGGCGAGCGCCCGGAACGAATCGAGCGCGAGCGCCCGGACGCGCAACGCCAGCGCGGGCGGAAGATCCGCCGGCGCGTAGAGGCGCGCGCCGTCGGGATCGATATATTTCGCATCGTAGGTATAGAATTCGTGGGAGTCCGAAGGGACGATCTCACCCGGGGGCGAGGCGCGAAGCTCACCGGATGGATATTCGAGCACCGAGCATTCGATCTCCCGCGCTCCGGCCACGCTTCGCTCGACGATGAGTTTGATATCGTAACGGAAAGCCTGCGCGCAGGCGCGGCGATATTCTTCTTCCGACCGCGCGCGCGAGACGCCGACCGAGGAGCCCATATTGGCGGGCTTCACGAAGAGATCCCGCGCGCCGAGCCTTTCGGCCGCCTCGTGATAGCCGGGGAGGGTCTGCGCCGAGGCGACGAGGAATGGCGCGACCGGGACCCCGCTTTCGCGCAGCAGGCGCTTGGTGATGTCCTTGTCCATGGAGGCGGCCGAGCCCATGACGCCGGAGCCGATGAAGGGGACGCGGGCGAGCTCCAGCGTGCCCTGGATCGTCCCGTCCTCTCCGTTCGGGCCGTGGAGCACCGGGAAAACGAGATCGAGGCTGAGAGGCTGCGGGGCGCGGGAGTCTCCGCCAAGAATCAGCAATGCTCCGCCCCCGCCGGGGATCAGGGCGATTTGCGGCGCGTCCCGCGGGATCTCCAGCGACGAAGCGCCCGTGCCAGCGCCGTTGCCGCGATCGGCCAGAAGCCAGCGCCCGTCCCTGGTGATGGCAATTGGAACAACATCGTAACGATCAGGATCGAGCGCGCGCAGGATATTGGCGGCGGAGAGGCAGGAGACGTCATGCTCGGCGGAGCGTCCGCCGAAGAGAAGGCCGATCCGTTTCCGCGCGCCAGCCATACCCTCGCTTATCATGGTTCACCCGGATGCGCATCGGAAGGATGGGACGCACGATAAGGCGCGATCACCGCTCTCGCGCCCACTCCCCCTCTTCGCGGCCCCTTCCCGGCTCGGCATGATATTTCGTCCGGCGGGCAAGGAGGGGAACGCGGATGCGGTGGCAGGAGCGGCGGGAGCGGCTGCGCACGGTGCTCGCAGGCGAGGAATGCGTGCATCCGGCCTCGGTGTTCGATACCGCCTCGGCCCGCATCGCCGAATCGCTTGGATTCGAGGCCGGAATGCTTGCGGGCTCGGTCGCCTCGCTCGCGGTACTCGCCGCGCCCGATCTCATCCTTCTCACGCTCAGCGAGTTCGCCGCTCTTGCCTATCGGATTTGCCGCGGCGCGGCGCTGCCGCTGATCGTCGATGCCGATCATGGCTATGGCAATGCCCTCAATGTGCAGCGCGCCATCGAGGAGCTCGAGAATGCCGGAGTGGCGCTGGTCACGATCGAGGATACGAGATTGCCGCGCGGCTTCGGCGAGGCGAAGCCGGAGCTTGTCTCCCTCGAGGAAGGGGTGGGGAAGGTGCGTGCCGCGCTCGCCGCGCGTGGCGATCCCGCGCTGATCATCGCCGGGCGCACCACCGTCTCGCTTGCCGGTGTTGCCGGCGCGATCGCCCGTGCGCAGGCCTATCGCGCGGCCGGTGCGGATGCCGTCTTCTTCGCCGGCCTGCGCACCCGCGAGGAGCTTGCCGCGATCGCCGCCGCCGTTCCGCCGCCGATCCTGCTTGGCGGCGCACCGCCCGACCTTGCCGATCGCGCAACGCTCGCCGCGCACGGCGTGCGTGTTTCCCTTCAGCCCCATCTCACGCTCTCGGCCGCGATGTCCGCCGTTCACGCCACTCTCAAGGCGTTGCGCGAGGGCGCGGATCCGCGGTCGCTCGCCTGCGCGGCCTCGCCTTCGCTGCTCGCCGGAATCGCGCGAGAAAAGGATTACGAGGGCGCGATCGCCCGCTTTCTCACCGCTTCTCCTCATTGAACACCGAGAAGAGGCCGCGCAGGAAGCCCGGTGTCACCGCGGAGAGCGGGTTGACATGCACGGCGGGATCGTCGAGCGGGCCATGGACCGTGTAGGCGGCGGCGAAGACCCCGCCGCCTTTCTCGGGGCTGAAGAGACGGCCGATCAAGGGAATATGGCCAAGAAGGGAATTGAAGAAATAGGCGGGCACGATCGTGCCTGAGAGATTCGCGCTGCGGGTTGCGAGATCGATGCTTCCTGTCATCGTCAGCCCGAGCGAAGGATTGAATGCCCGCGCCTCACCGAACGCCAACTGATCGCCGGCGAGATCGAACGGCGCGATCAGCTTCGAAAACCGGAGGCCCGGCCCCTCGATCGTCTCGGCAAGTCCATAAAGGGTCATGGCCTGCAGGACACGGGCGAGGGCAGGCACCCGCAGGACACGGAAATCGTCGATCTCGGCATTGCCGGAAAGGGGCGATCCCGTCAGGGTGTCGTCATAGCGCGCGGAGATCGAGAGGGAACCGTCGCGCACGCCTTGGCTGATATCGGTCGCGGCGAGCAGCGCGCCGGCGTCATCGGTCGTGATCGTGAGCTGGCGGAAGCCGCCTTCGGGCGTGATGGCAATCGTGAGCGGACGTCCGGAGGCCAGATCGCCGGTCAGCCGGGCCGTGGTGATACGCAGTCCGTTGCTCTCGGCGTGCAGGCGGCAATGGGAAAGCGGCTGGTCCCCGGCGAGCAGCGCTCGTCCGAACGTGGCATCGAGTGTCCAGGGCAGTCCGCGTGCCGGCTTCGCGGTGACTGTCGGTCTTCGTGCCGCCCCTTTGTGCGCCTGATGGGCGAAGCGAGCGGACAGATCGAGTGTCGGGCCGGAAAGCACGATCGTCATCGGCTGCCCATCGCTTGGGAAGCGCACCGAGCCTGCCGCCTCCGTCCGGCCGATCGTGGCGTGCGCGATCCGCACGAGAATCGGACGGCCGCCGGCGAAGCTCGCCGTGCCGGAGAGCGAGAGGCCGGCCCCCGTCAGGCCGAAGCTCGGGATCGCATCGATCCGGTTGGTCGTGAGCGTGATCGTCGCATGAGCCGCGGCGTTGCTTCCCGCCGGCTTGGCCAAGCCGATCGGGGCAAGCGTCAGCGCCGCGTCCGTGAGCCCGGCCTTCACCGCCGCCGTGCCGGCGCCGTTCCGCGCCTCGGAGAAATCCGCGGTGAGATCGATCGGGCCCGTGAGCACGTCGTCCAACCCGCCGATTCCGAGCCCGGCAAGGGCCTTCGCATTTGCCCGCGCCTCCAGCTTTCCCTGTTGCGCGATTCCATTCGCCGGCCCGGCACGAAAATCGAGCGCGTAGGAAAATTGTGCCGGGATCGCAGCGACCGCACCGCTGCCGGCGATCGTCAGCCCGTCATTGTCGGCGGTCAGGCGGAGCGTTCCGTTATCGAGCGCGTGCCCGGCGACGACCCCGCCGAGGTGCACCGCGGAGAGCGTGGCATCGGCACGCATCCGCACCTGGTCCATGGTGACCCGGTCATCGAGAGGCAGGGAGACGGTGAGCGCCGTCTCGGTGCTGCCTGCCACATCCGTGAACGGCAGCTTGCGGCGCGCGAGGAGATGGAGCCGCTTCTCTTCGAGCAGGGTCAGGACGGCAGGCAACGGGCCGGCAATCTGCGCCGCGATCGCCCCGTCCTGCTCGCGTGCGGAGAGGCCGGTGAAGCGCACATTCCCGCTCGTGACGGTGAGCGCGCCTTCCTTCGCGTGCGCGACGGCGATGGTGAGGGAATCCGGGCTGGTGATCGAGAGCGTGGCTGCGCCATCCGTCAGCGGCGGGACCGGGCGCAGCCAATGCACGGTCAGCCCGCTTCCTGCGACATGGCCGTCGATATGCGTGATATCGAAATCGCCGCCATCCGCCGCCGCAGTAAAGCCGAGCGCGAGATCGGCCTTGTCGGCCGTTCCGGCGGTGATGTTGCCGGTGACCCAGGCACGGCCGTCCTTGGAGATCTCGGGGGGCCAGTAGCGGGCGAGATCCGCCATCTTCACGCCCGACGTGCCGACCGAGAGAGTGCCGTTCCAGCCGCCAGCTTTCGTCCGCCTGGCCGAGCCGTTCGCCGTCAGCGCCGGGCCCGGCGTGCCGTTGGGTCCGGCCAGATGGAGCATGAGCGTGTCCAACGCGGCGGCTTCAGGGCTCGCCGTGAGCGCGAGCGCGCCGCCATCGATCGGCACCGTGCCGCCGCCGAACGAAACCTCTCCCGCGCCCAGCGCGCCGCGGAGCCGGAGCTCGGGCTGCGCGGCTTCGCTCGCCATCGTGAAATCGGCATCGAGCGTCACCGGCGCATTCACGGCCGCGAGCGGGGCGAGGCTCGGCAGGATCGTCGCGAGCTCGGCCGGGCGGATCGGCGAGAGACTGGCCGCCACCGCGAGCCCGCTCTGCTTGTGCAGGCTCGCCTGAAGCGAAAGCGCGGCTTGTCTTCCATTGACGGCGACCGTGATCTCGCCATTGCCGGTGAGGCCGCCTTCGGCGCCTCGGAAAAGCGTGAGACTCGCTGTTGGCGCGTACCAGGTGGCGCCGAGCTTTTGATCGACGACCGAAAGCTCGGCGCCGTGGATCGCCAGGATGCGGAGCTGGCTCAGGGCCGGAAAACGGCGCGCCGGGGCGCTCGCGCCGCTGTGGAGCGGGCCCCGGGGAGTGCCCGGGGAAATGCCCGGGGAAATGCCCGGGGGAGAATTGAGCGCGGCGACGATTTCCCGAAGCAGGCTGGTGGTGGCGGAAGAGGGGGCCACGCTTTCGCGGCGCCTTCCGAAGGAGACCGCGAGCCTTCCCTGCGCATTGCGCAGCACCCGCACCTTGGGGTTCTCGATGATGATCCGGCGGGGGACGATGCGCCCGATCAGGAGCTGCGGCACCGAGAGCGACACCTCCGCGACCGGGATCTCGGCCATGCCCGCCCCATTCTCGCCGCGAAGCACGATATCGGCGAAGACGAGATCGAGCGGACTCTCGACCCCGTTGCGGAATCCCTGCCAGCCGAGCGCCGCGGCCCCGATGGTCAGATGCGGAGAGTCCGGCCCGCCATTGAAGGCGGCCTCCGCGCGCGGGATCAGGAAGGCGAGGTTGATCGGTCCTTCCGCGAGCTTCCAGGCGAGGAGAGAGCCTGCCGCGACGAGGAGCAGCGCCCCCCCGAGCACGATATCGCAGAGCAGGTGAAGGCAATGGGCCGCGGCTTGACCCGGGCGTCTCAACACGGTGAGCCTCGCCCGTCATGCAGGGTGGTTTTCGCCTGCCGCTGGCCTGGCCGTTCCCGGCAGACAAGGGCGCGGCCGAGCGGCTGATCGAGCGTTTCGCCGCCCTCGGCCAGGCCGAGGCGCAGCTGGCTGCCCGTCCGGAGGGCGAGGCGCTCTTGCGGGCGCTTGGCGGCAACAGCCCCTATCTCGCGGACCTTGCCGTGCGCGAGGCGGCGTGCCTGCGCATGCTCGCCGAGACCGGTCCGGAGACCGTCGTCGTCGCCGCACTCGGCCGGCTCACCGCTTCCGATCCAGCCATGGAGCGGCCGCGGCTTGCTTCCCTGCTGCGACAGGCCAAGCGCGAAGTGGCGCTCGCCACGGCGATCGCGGATGTCGGAGGGCTCTGGCGGCTCGAGCAGGTCACGGGCGCGCTCTCCGATCTCGCGGAAGCGGCACTCTCGCTCGCCGCGCGCCATCTCCTGCTCGCCCTGCATCGCGGCGGACAAATCAGGCTGCCGGATCCGGCGGTGCCCGATCGCGGCTCGGGCTTCGTCGTGCTTGGAATGGGCAAGCTCGGCGCGCGCGAGCTCAACTACTCGAGCGATATTGACCTCGTTCTGCTCTACGACCCCGAGGCGGCACGCGGCCCCGACACGACACCCGGCTTCGTTCATGCACGGCTCGCACGCGATCTGGCGACGCTGATGGAAGCGCGCGACGCGAACGGCTACGTCTTCCGTATCGATCTTCGCCTCCGTCCCGATCCGGCGGCCACGCCGCCAGCCGTCGCCTTGCCCGCCGCGCTCGCTTATTACGAGAGCATGGCGCAGAATTGGGAGCGCGCCGCAATGCTCAAAGCGCGCCCGGTGGCCGGGGACCGCATGCTCGGCGCGCAATTCCTCGAAGAGATCCGCCCTTTCGTGTGGCGTCGGCATCTCGATTTCGCGGCGATCGCCGATATCCACGCGATGCGCCGGCGAATCGATTCGCGCCTCGCGCCGCCGCGCCGGCTGGAAGAGCCTGCGGAGAGTCTGTTCGCGCGGCTCGCGGGCCATAATCTCAAGCTCGGCGCCGGCGGCATCCGCGAGATCGAGTTCGTCGCCCAGACATTGCAACTCGTCTGGGGAGGACGCGATCCGAGCCTGCGCGTGCCGGCGACTCTGCCCGCGCTCGCGTCGCTGACGCGCGCCGGCATCCTTGCGCCACGGGCAGCCAAGGAACTTGCCGCGTCCTATCGCTTCCTCCGCACGGTCGAGCATCGATTGCAGATGGTGGCGGATCGGCAGACGCACAGCCTGCCCGAAACGGAAGAGGGTGTGGCGCGCTTCCTTCGTTTCATGGGAGGGAAGAATGCGGAGCGCATGGGGCGACGGCTGCTCGGTCATCTGAGGCGGGTCGAGGGACGCTATCGCGAGATGTTCGAACCGGTGCGGGAGGTGCAGACGCTGCCGCAGGCGCTCGACCTGCGCGGGGAGGACGAACCGAAACCGGCCGCGCTCGAGGCGCTTCGCGCGCTCGGCTTCGCCGATCCGGCGCGCGTCGCGGTCGCGGTGCAGGGCTGGCAGACCGGGCGGCCGCGCGCGCTTCGCTCCGAGCGTGCCCGCGAGCTCCTTTTTCGCCTTTTGCCGCAGCTTCTCTCCGCCCTCGCCCGGCAGCGCGATCCGGACACGGCCCTCACGCGGTTCGACGAGTTCCTTGCCCGCCTTCCGGCCGGCGTGCAGATCCTTTCGCTTTTTCAGCGTCATCCGGCGCTGCTTGGGCGGATCGCCGGCGTGTTCGGTGCCGCGGCGCCGCTTGCCGATTATCTCGCCCGCCACCCGGCCGGACTGGAGGGGCTGCTCGCCCCGGAAAGCACGGGGCCGAGCGACACGCTCAGTTTGGGGCTCACGGCGCGGCTCGCTCCGGTCCAGGGGCTGGAAGAGGCGCTCACCGAGATCCGGAGCTTCGTCCAGACGGAAGGGTTCCGCATTTCGGTCGCCACACTGGAGGGGCGGGCAAATGCCGATGAAGCCGGCCTCGCCCGCACCGCGCTGGCCGATGTCACCCTGCAGGCGTTGCTGCCGCGCCTGCTCGCCGATTTCGCCCGCCGCTATGGCCGCGTGAAGCGGGGGCGGATGGCGGTGATGATGCTCGGCAAGGGAGGCGGGCGCGAGATGATGGCGGGCTCCGACCTCGACCTGATGCTGATCTATGATCATCCGGCGGAGGTGAGCGAGAGCCGCGGCGCGCGCCGGCTGCCGGCGAGCGAATGGTTCATCCGCGCGGTTCATGCCTTCATCGCAGCGCTCTCCGCGCCGGGCGCGGAGGGGCCCGCCTTCGCGGTGGACATGCGGCTCCGCCCTTCGGGCAATAAGGGGCCTGTCGCCGTCTCGCTCGCCAGTTTTCGCCGCTATCATGCGAGCGATGCCTGGACCTGGGAGCGGATGGCGCTGACGCGGGCCCGCGTGGTCGCAGGGTCGCGCGAATTCCGCACCGAGGTTGCGGCGGCGATCCGGAAGGCGCTCGAAGAGGCGGGCCCGCCGGAGCGGATCCGCGCCGATGCGGCCGCGATGCGGGCGCGCGTGGCGCGCGAGCTGCCTGCGGCGAGCCCGTGGGACCTGAAGCTCCGGCCGGGCGGACTGATGGAGGTGGAGTTCATCGCCCAGGTGCTGCAGCTCATTCATGCGCCGACGCGGCCGCACCTCTGGAACACGACAACGCGCCTTGCGCTTGCCGGGCTCGAGACGGCCGGTGTGCTGAGCCGCGAGGAGGCGGCGCTGCTTTTGCGCGCGGAACTTCTCTATCGCACCGTGGTGGGTCTCCTGCGCGTTGCGGTCGGCCGCGCGCCACCGCCGCCGGCGCTGCCCGAGGCGGTGGCGACGGCTCTTCTCCATGCCGTGCGGGCGAGCGGAGAAGCGGTGCTTGACGTGGCCGGGCTGCTGGCCACCCTGGAGGAGCAGGGCCGCGCCGTGCGCCTTCTGTTCGAGCGGCATGTGGGGCCGGTCACCGAGAGTTCGATTGAGGAGCGAAACACATGAGCCTTGGCGAAGGGGATCGGGCGCCCGATTTCACGCTGCCCGCGAGCGGCGGACGAAACGTGAGCCTCGGCGCCATGAAGGGCAAGCCGTTCGTTCTTTATTTCTATCCGAAAGCGGACACACCCGGCTGCACGCGCGAGGCCTGCGCCTTCGAGGAAGCCCTGCCGGCGCTCGGCAAGATCGGGATTGCGGTGATCGGCGTCTCGCGCGACCCGATGAAGCCGATCGAGGCCTTCGCCGCGAAATACAAGCTCAGCTTTCCGCTGGCCTCCGATGTCGAGGGCAAGGCGGCGGAAGCCTATGGCGCCTGGGTCGAGAAATCGATGTATGGCCGCAAATACATGGGAATCGAGCGGAGCACGTTCCTAATCGACCGTGACGGGCGGATCGCGCGGGTATGGCGGAAGGTCAAGGTGGACGGCCATGCCGCCGAGATCATGGCGGCCGCGAAGTCGCTTTGATGGCGTGAGGGAAATCGTGAATGCGGCCGGTTGACGGCGGGCCGAAGCTGGGCCTCTACTCTCGGCCAAAACTTGGGGGGAGAAACGTCGGGTGGCAGCCCTTCTGGAAGTGGAAGGACTGGTCAAGAGTTTCGGGCCCGTGGATGTGCTCCACGGGGTCGATCTCGCGCTCAGCGCAGGCGAGGTCCTGGCGGTGGTGGGCGACAATGGGGCGGGCAAATCCACCCTGATCAAGCATATTGCCGGGGTCTATCGCCCGGATGCCGGGGAAATCCGGCTGGAAGGACGGCCGGTCCGGCTTGAGACCCCTGGCAAGGCACGCGAGCTCGGGGTCGAGACCGTCTATCAGGATCTCGCGCTCGCCGATGAGCTTTCGGTGGGCGCCAATATCTTTCTCGGCCGCGAGCCGGTGCGGCGGTTCCTCGGCCTCATTCCGGTGATCGACAAGACACGCATCAAGAACGAGACGGACGCGCTGCTCGCGCGGATCGAGAGCCGCATTCCGCGCAAGGCGCGGACCGTCTCGCGGCTTTCGGGGGGGCAGCGGCAGGCGGTCTCGATCGCCCGCGCGCTCTACTGGCAGGCCAAGGTCGTGATCATGGACGAGCCGACCGCCGCGCTCGCGGTGATGGAGCGCGAGCACGTGATCGGGCTTGCCCGCCGCCTCGCCGCCGAAGGGGCCGGAGTGATCTATATCGGCCACAACCTGATCGAGATTCTCGAGGTCGCGGACCGGGTCTCGGTGATGTATCGGGGACGGATCGTTCACGTTACCAATGCCAAGGAGACGACACAGCAGGAGCTGATCAAATACATGACAGGGTTCACGGAAGCCGCCAATTGAGCAGCGGCCGCCGGACGGGTTTCACAGCCGGCCGGAGCGGCCAGGCAAAGGAGGGAGGTACAGATGAGAAAAATCCTGCTGATCGCGGCTGCCGCGTTCGGCTGCACGATGGCCCAGGCGGGGATGCAGGCCAGGGCCCAGGATTTCTCGAAAACAAAAATCGACGTGATCGTCAAGGCGACGACGTCGCAATATTGGGCGACGGTGTTCGACGGCGCGCGCGCGGCCGCCAAGGTGCTTGGCGTGCAGATCGCCACGCTCGGCGCGCCGAGCGAGCTCGATGCGGCGGGCGAGGTCTCGATCATGGAGAACGCGATCTCGGCCAAGCCCGCCGGCATCGTGATCGCGGCGACCAATGCCCAGGCGCTCGCCGAGCCGATCGCCGCGGCGACCAAGGCGGGAATCCCCGTGATCGTGATCGATTCCAACGCCAATACCGACCAGTACGTGACCTTCCTCGCCACCAACAACGAGACCGGCGGACAGAAGGCGGCCGACGAGATCGCGCGCTGCGTCAAGGCGCGGACGGGGAGCGCTTCGGGCAAGGTGGCCTATCTCACGGCACTGGCCGGCGCGCAGTCCCTGAACGACCGCGACAAGGGGTTCGTCGAGGAGCTCAAGAAATATCCAGGCCTCACGATCGTCGAGCATCGCGTCGGCAACAACATGGCCGACCGGGCGCTTGCGGACTCGGAGGATCTCTTGACGCGGCATCCCGATCTCGTCGCGATGTTCGCCGACAACGAGCTCGAGGGTGACGGCGCGGGCACGGCGCTCTCCGAGAAAGGGCTCGGCGGCAAGGTATGCCTGGTTGCGTTCGACACCTCCGATACGGAGATCAAGTTCGTGCGCACCGGCATCATCGACGCGCTGATCGTTCAGAACCCGTACATGATGGGCTATGCCGGCGTTTGGTACGCGCTTGCCGCCGCGCACGGCGTCGTCTTTCCGAAATATGTCGATAGCGGAGTGAGCGTGGTCACCAAGGACAATATGGACAGCCCGCAAATGGTGGGCCTGCTCGATCCGGGCAAATACGTGCTGTCGCCGTTCCTCGGCGCCCAGTAGGACATGCAGTAGGACATAAGATCAGCGCTGGCGACGCGGGAGCGGGTGGGGCCCGTTCCCGCGCGCGGCAAGCGGGGATCGGATGTGAAGCTTCCTGCGGAGATGAACGAGGGATGAGCCAGGGCACCTTGACGAGACCGGTGGAGGAAGAGGCTCAAGGAACGTTCCTGGCCGAGCTCAGGCATCGGCTGCCGCTCGAGACCTATGTGCTTGCGCTGACGGTTCTGGTCTGGGTGCTGCTTGCGATCGTGTCGCCCTATTTCTGGACCGAGGGCAATATCATCAACATCCTGCGCCAGGTCTCGATCGACGCGATCCTCGCTTTCGGCTCTCTCTTCCCGATCATCCTTGCCGGGATCGATCTTTCGGTGGGCTCGGTCGCCGGGCTGAGCGGCGTCGTCTTCAGCATGCTGATCGCGAATGCGGGACAGGGCTTGCTGGTAGCCTTCGTCCTGACCCTGGTGATGGGGATCGTGATCGGAATCGTCAATGGTTGGGCGATCGACCGGCTCGGCATTCCGCCCTTCATCGTCACGCTCGCCGGCCTGCAGGGTTATCGGGGCCTGGCGCTGCTGCTTTCCGGAGGGATGACGATTTCGGGAATGCCTGCAGGACTGCAAGCCTTCTCGCTCTCTTCCGTGGCGCATGTGCCGACGCTCTTCCTGCTGATGGCCGTGATCGGGATTTGCGCGCACTTCCTGCTCGCCTATACGCGGCTCGGACGATACATGTACGCGATCGGCAGCAATGCCGAGGCGGCGCGGCGAGTCGGGATTCGGGTGATCCATGTGACGACGATCGCCTATGCGCTGGCGGCCTTGTTCGCGACCATCTCCGGCCTGCTGCTTGTTGCCCGGCTCTCGATGGGCAGCCCGACGGCCGCAACCGGCTCGGAGCTGCAGGCGATCGCCGCGGCCGTGGTCGGCGGGGCGAGCCTGTTCGGCGGCCGAGGGACGATTCTGGGCTGCTTCATCGGCTCGCTGCTTTTCACGACCATCGGCAACGGGGCCAATCTGCTCGGGATCAATTCCTTCTGGCAGATGGTGATCGAAGGGCTGCTGATCGCCTTCGTGGTCTATTTCGACAATCTCCAGAAACGGCGTCAGGCGGGCATGGGCTAACCGGGATCGGTCGCTCCGGCGACCTTGCCGCCGGCCGGGGCATCGGCTAGACCCCGCCGCTGGCGCCCGTAGCTCAATTGGATAGAGCACCAGACTACGGATCTGGGGGTTGGGAGTTCGAATCTCTCCGGGCGCGCCAATCAAATCAATATCTTAGCCCCAAGACCAGTCATCCCAAATTTGATATTCTCAGCACTGTGTCAGCAAACTAAACGCAGAATCCGTCTAACGAGTGAGGCATCGGAGTCATTTTCGCCCTTTCCTGGGTTGGTGGCGAGCGCACGCTTATTGCACAAAGTTCTTGATTTGTTCCTATCCGATCGGCACACTCTCCGCATGCAAAACGATCTGGAACATCTCAAGCCCGCGACCCCGCAGGAGTTCGCCTATAGCCTCGCCTATGGTCTCAGGCGGGATAGCCGACGTCTTTTTCACCACGCCGATGAGCTGATGGCTCAGATCACGGCTGAGCATCTGGTGCGCTATCTCGATAGCGTCCGGCTTTGTGCTGATGCGCAAGCCGCCGGTGCCCGAACCCGGCCTGATGCTGGCTCAGTCCAAGCCGGATAGGACGTAAGCGGGTCAGCCAGGATTGGATGGGATGAGGCTCAAGAAAGGATGTGGAAGTCTTCGACCTCTTTAATCCATCCACGCACTTGCTCTGAAAAGCGATCTTGGCCCCTTTCTTTTTCTAGTTGCTCAGCCAGTGCTTTCCATTCTTCAACTTTACGTTTCAACCATTCATTAAATTCTTTCTGAGTTGTAAACATAGACTTTCCCTCCAAAGAGGCAGCACGAATTACAAAGAGCCCGACTGCCTCTTTCGGAACAAAACCTTGCGGAACGATTTGAGTCAACGCAGCTCAGATTCAGATTTCATTGAATTAACAACAAATCAATAGAATGTTGCTGGTCAAGGAGTAGGTGGTTAATGAGCGCTCTGCACCCAAACGCTGAACCAATTCGGTCCGCCATACGCCTGATAGCGGGATAGCTCTAGGGCCGCCGCCTCATGGCAGCTTCCCCCACTCTGACGATTGGTCGATCAGCCGCCGGAGGGCGGTCCCCCTCGGCAGTTGGCCCCAGGGTCCATTCCGGCCGCGGCGATACCCCCGATTTTCATGGCGGCATTGCGCATTGCATTCGCCGCGAAAGCGAGAGCGTGCCGCTCGATTTTCTGGTCCTGCGACAGCACATCCAAAGTTTCGGCGAGGCCGTGCAGTACGGTCACCCGCTTGCAGAGCTGCGTGGTGTCTCCGTCATGCTGGCACGGGTTGATCGGGAACTGGCCACTCGGCACCCGGGTCAATGGTCCGCTTGGAAACGTTACGGATAAACACCGATATCTCGGCGATCGCTCGCAGCCCAAGATGTCAAAGAGCTGCATTTCCCCGGCCGCAGCGCGCTCATGCGCTGACTGCGGGTAGCCCCGGACGATCTTTGCCTTCAGCCGGATTTCGGCCAGCGCCGGTGCAACCAAAGCCAGGATTCAGGATTCGCCCAGATCCAACGTTCCAATGCCGCATTCACCGCGCGCATCAATGCGGCAATATCAGCATGCCGGTCGCCGCTGTCGGGGAGTGTAAGCGGCTCCTCGCAGACGATGCGCAGCCGTGCCGAGCCCACGCGCTGTGCATAGAACGGGATCACGGGGCAGCGGAACCGCAATGCCAGCGCGGCCAGCGCCGGAGCCGTCATCGCCTTCCGACCGAAGAAATCCACGGCGATCCCGTCGTTCTGCTTCTGGTCAACCACGAGGCCCAGGCAGCCGCCACGACCAAGATGCGCCAGCGCGCTACGTGCCCCGGCCGCGCCTTTGGTGAACATTGGAATGCTGTCGCCCAATGCTTTTCGGCGCAAATCGCAGATGATGCGATCGACCGCCGGATTGGACGCCGGCCTGTACATCGGCGCGACGGGCACGCCCAGCGCAGCCGCGACCGCCGGTGCGATTTCCCAGTTTCCAAGATGGCCGGTGAAGAAAATTGCCGGGCCACCCCGCACTGTCTGAGCGTGCAAAATGTGCTCGCCCTCGATCTCCCACCCGGGTCCGCAAGGGGTGCGGTTCAGCACCGGCAGGTGCGGCAGCTCCCCCACGACGCGGCCGAGATTTTCCCACACGCCGCGGATGATCCGGCGGCGCGCAGCGGCATCCAGTTCCGGCATCGCGCGGCGCAGGTTGGCGTCGGCGACACGCGAGACAGCCAGCAATGGCCCGAATGCCCGTGTCACCCCGCCGCCGAAATCGGATGCCATCGCGGGGCCAAGTTTCCGCAATATTCCAAAGCCAGCACGAACGGCGGCCGTCTCAGCCCTTCGGGCCAGCGACATCGTGGACGATTCCTTCCCGTGCCGAAAAGAAGTATGAGCCGTTGTTGAGAAGTGCGCTATCGGGAATTGCGACCCAGAATGGGCCTCGGCACCGATCGGGCGCCCGACTTGCGGCCGACGCGGCGCTTGCGTGTGAAGGGCTGGAGCGTCAGCGACGAACCGGGTTGAGCGGCTATCGGGCGGTTGGCCGGGGACAGTCGGACCGAAGGCGAAATTTCACCATCGGGATCATGGTGCCGATCTTGGACGAGATGTTCTTGCTGGCGCCTCGTTGCCAGCCATGCCATCGCGCCTGCGGCTCAAGCGGTTTTGAGGTTGGTTGCCGCGAGCTTGCCCTGCTGGCCGCGCTCGACATCGAAGCTGATCTTCTGGCCCTCGGTAAGGGTGCCGAGTCCGGCGCGCTCGACCGCCGAGATGTGGACGAAGACATCCTTCGAGCCGTCATCCGGCTGGATGAAGCCCTAGCCCTTCACGGGATTGAACCATTTGACCGTGCCTTGCACCATCGCATGTCTCCATGCGCCCGGCAGCCCGCGACATGCGAGCCGAAATGCTTTCCAAAGTGAGGACGCGCCGGAGGCGACAGTGTCGCGGGAACAAGTACAAGCTACCCAGCCCGAAAAGTGCCGGTTCGCGACCATGCTATTTTTGGCGTCGGATTGCAAACGCAATGTCCGAGAAAAGAGAGGCCGCCTTTCTCGGAGCGCCCGTGCTGCCCTGGGGATCGGCCTGGAGCTGAGTCGGATCAGGGTTCCGCAGCGATCGGCAATGCCGAGGAGCCCGTTCCCGCCAAAGCGGGCCCACGCGCCCCTCGCCGGCGAAGGCTGCGAACGCCAGGGGGGCGCCCGCAGCCGGGGGTGGAAGGGCGTGGATCCACGGCCGCACACCCTGATGCCGGAGCTCCATAAGCTGCATCGAAGTGCTTCCCAGGCACGACCCAAGCCGCCTCAGCGGTTGAGAAGGACGTGCGCCGCAGGCTGCGAGGGACAGCTGCGATGGTCGAGAAACGGAGAGTGCGACAGGCGCTGGGCCGGGGAACGACCTGCGGCGCGTGTCAGTCCCTTACGAACAAAATCGGAACCATTTCGATATCGTATAGTATAGAATTTTTGAGAGCCGATCAGCGTAGAGTCGGCCAGTCCAGTTTCCGACTTGTCGCACTTCTTCAGGATGGGCCTGGGCGCGGACTGCTTGTGTGGCAGCACGCACACGGTCTTCTCCTTCCGCTCAGGGCTGCAAAGAGTCTTTGGGCATCGCTTTCACCGGCTTCTTGCGGCGGTTGCCCCGCCTCCGATAGGGCTCATTTTTCCGGGAAAAAGCGGCGACCACCGCGGATCGCACGTGCACGAAAAGAAAGCGACGAGTCTAGAAAATCATCAATGCGCTGGCCTCTGCCATTGGCTCTAAGCCTGAGATCAGCCTTCCATGCCCGGCGCAATTGTCGGCCACAGAGCGGCAATGTTCCGGCAGCACGATTCCAGAACCCTCATTCTCTGAGCTGTTGCGTTTGCATCGGGCCACACTTTGCGGGCACCGCCATCGACCGGGAAGCAAAGAAAATCCGGAGGCGTTCCTTGCTCCCGGAGAAAACCCCAGCCCCACTCTTGCAGGGTTGCCGGCACACAAGCGGCCGAATCTTCATCCGGGGAAAAGGAATTTTATAGCATCCACAAGGGTTTGGCCGGCTCGATCACGTTTCTGCAATAAAACTTCTGGTGGCACGCAGATCCCTTTCAGCGCAGGGATCCAGGGGTACTGACATTCTCCTGGTCGATCAGGCCCCGGGGTGTCGCCAACCTGCCGGGGCCGTTCCTTCATGCTTCAGAGACGAAACGACGTTCCTGAATGGTCAGGCGCCCGGTGCCTTTCTCCCACCGCCGAGGATTGCTGCAGCCTGGGCAACTGCATACTTTCGGCTGCTCCCGGAATCGCGCCATCGCCTTCGGATCATGCCAGCAGGGGCAGCCCAGATCGCCGTAGTGCTGGTTGCGGTCTTCGCTCAGCCGCCTGACCATGTGGCGTGTCGCCTGGTGCCGGCGATAAGAACGCGGTCTCAAAGACTGCTCACTCCTCGACCCCCTGTTCTCGCTTGCCGGGCGCAAGGTCTTGCCGTGCATGGCGGCGGTAGCTTCCGGGACCCTTCTGTGCCTTCACGATGCGCTGGCGGTAGCGCGGATCGCGCAATGCTTTGGCGAGGGGGTTGCGGGGCCTGAGCACGGGTGATTTGGGCATGGTCAGAGTGCTTTCTGGTAAGCCGACGAGCCGCACGCCGAGTCTGCTGGCGATGCGATCTGATCTGTCGAGCGCCGGACGTTCCGCGGGTGCACGTCACGCGTGATCTCCGGGCCGCGTGCAGCCAGTGTGACCGAAAGGTCGCAGGCGGCCTGGAGGTTGAGCCAGAACTCGGGCGTGGTGCCGAAATAGCGGCCAAGCCGGATCGCGGTATCGGCCGATACGGCGCGCGGCTTCTCGGCGCAGAGGATGTTCCCGATCCGGGTGGCTGGCACATGCAGCGCCAGGGCCAACGCATTGGCGCTGAGCCCGAGCGGCTTGATGAACTCCTCACGGAGTACCTCGCCGGGGTGAGTATGAAAGCGCGGCATCACGGTCTCCTCAGTGAGGGTCGACATATCTCCACCTCATGGGCGCCTTCGTTCCACACAAAGCAGATACGCCACAGGTCGTCGATCCGGACACTATGCTGGTTCGCGCGGTCGCCCATTGCCTGATGAGCCGTGGCGAGCGCCTCCCGCCGCGCATTGAGAACTTCCAGCGCCAAGGCGCGCAGGTGCAGCCGGCGGGGCTCACGGTTCTTCGTCATCTGGCGCGGCTGGCGCCACTCAGCCGCTGTCAAATCCAGGTGAGACCGCTCAAGCCGAACGGCATCGCCTCGCCGGCATGGGACGGCAATCAGGAATCGGGCGAGATCGCACCAGATTGGCTCAGCCTTGGCGTCCACCTTCCAGAGCCGCGCGAGCGCGGGCAATGTCAGATAGTGCGCGCATTGGGGAGGGGTCTTTGGCCTGCGGGCTCGGAAAATCTGGGCGCAAGGATTGGCCGGGACGTCGCCTGCGTCGTGACACCAATCAAAAAAGCGTGATAGCGTTCCCAATCGGGTCCGCAGGTTGCTGACCCCGTGCATCGAGCGCGGCCGGCGAATGTCGGCTTCTCCGAGATCTCCGGCCGCCTTTTCCGTCGCATTGATGGCAGCGAGCGTGAGTCGCACCTGGACTGCTTCTTGGGCCCCATAGCGGGCTGAGAGACTGTTTGAGAATGCGCTGTGATGAGTCGGTTCGTTCCAAGTTGGGGGCGCCGCAGGCGCCGGACGACCACCACAGTCGCATTCTCAAACAGTCTCTGAGAGCGTGCCGGCGCCACCGCGCAGTCTGGGCCGGCGCTCAAGTGTCTTCTCGCAGTCCTGGACAAGCCGGTCGAGAATCGCCCTCTTCTTCCGTTCAGCCTTGGCTTCCTTCTCCGCCGCGAGGTCCTTGCCGCCTCTCACGTCCCCCCCCTTGAGGCACCTGGCCTCGGTACGGGCATCGCGGGCGAATGGCTCGCAGGCGCGCCAATTATCACCGTGCGACTCGACCGGCGCTTTTTTCGTCCGCGGATCAATCCCGCGCGGGCGATCGTCGAAGACCCAGGCCATGCCGGTCGGGTTCACGATCGGCGCGAGCCCGAGGCAGTCTTTGTCGCGGTTGACATGACGCTGACCAGCAGCGCGTTGCCGCCATGCCGATTCCACAGTGCTCTTCATGATCTTGACCGGCGGTTTGGTGATAGCCTGATTGTTGCATCAACCCGATGACGGAGCCGTTAACTCATTGATGCAGCGGTCACATCCGGGTGCCACGACGACAACGTCCTGTCGGCAACCCAGAACAGGACATTGACAGGGCAAAAGATGCGTAGGCGAGCGGAAGCGGAATGCAGGCTCAAGGCTTGATTTACAACCCTTTTACGGAGCTGTGCGGAGGGCAGCGGAAACAGACGGAGATGGTGCCTCTGGGACCACGGATCCGAGGGTCGGGAACGCGAATCTTCCCGGACGCGCCATGAAATCAAAGACTTAGCAAAAATCAAGAACGGATCCCGGAAATCGGCTCTCGTTCGATCCTGCCCTTTCCGGGATAGCGAAGGGAAGGGAAACATCCATGGCTTATCTCGTGATCGGCTTGATCGTCTTCATCGCGATCGGAACGTGGTTCAAGAAACTCGGCGTCTAAAACGCGATCGCCAAAGGTGGCGTCGCCGGAGGCGTGAATCACGCGGGCAAACAAATGGCGAGAGCGGGATGCGCTCCTTCACGCTTACCCATTCCGCTCTCGGACTTCTGACGATCGCGCGGGGGGACGGCACTGGACCGAACCCGCAAGCACTGTCAGGATAGCCGCGATACCATCCGAGACTCTTTCGTCCGACTTGGAAAGCAGACGGGCGTAAGCCGCGTCTGTGGCGGTCCCGCAGTGGAGGCCAAGCATGCACGGGGGCTGGAAGAGCGCCACCGTCGAGCAGGACATCGCTCGCATCACAAAAGAAATCGATCAGCGTGGGTACGGCGCGATCGAGAATTATCTTTCCGATGAGGAGCTTGCGTCACTTCGTGCGTTCGCGGAATTCCGGGTGCGCGCGGCGGGCGGAGAATATGTCGGGCTCGCGGGCGCGGATGCCGTACGTGGGACTGTGCTGAGCGAGCTTCCGCGTTCGGCCGAGTTCAGGAGCCTCTGCCGGCGGATCTATGAGCTGGGGACGGGCAGACGCGCACCGCAGCCGGATTTCTATCAGGTGCTGAGATGTCTCCACGGTTTGAGCGGACAGCGTCATTCCAACCGGTTCCACTACGATTCGTATATCCTGACCGCGCTTATTCCCATCGCGATTCCGGAAACGGGGATGTCGGGAGATCTCGTCCTTCTGCCCAATGCGAGGGCGATACGATCCTCGTATCTTGGGAACATGCTGGACAAGATCGCGATTGACAACCCGTTTTCTCAAGCATTCCTCCGCGCGGCCGCGCGAAGAAACCGCTTTGGCATGGTGCGGATCAGGTTGCGGCCGGGAAGCATTTATTTCTTCTGGGGCTATCGGTCGATCCACGCCAACGAGGCCTGCGACCGCGACAGGTTGCGCGCAACGGCCCTCTTTCATTACGTGGACCCGCATCAGCAGAGCTGGGCGCGCGGGGTGATCAGGGCGGCAAAGGCACGCATGGGGCGCGGCCCGCTCGAGACGACAAAGGGCCAGGCTGCGCAGAACCTCTGAGTGTCCTCACGGCGTTGGAGTTTCGTTTCCGTCGGCGCAGGGGGTCTTCTCATCCAGGAGAGGCTTGACGATGGCGCTCACTGCGCCCCACCAGAGCGCCACGGCCAGAGAGGGCCAGACGATTCCGAGTACCGGGGCGGCAAGGAGATATTCACTCGGCATGGCCGATCTTGACTTTCATTCGGCGCCGTACACTCTACTCAATTGTTCAATTTGCGACGGAATTCGAAAAAGAACGAATTTTTTCGTCCGCTGGTCGGCCGGCGCCGGCGCAGTGCTCATCCACCCACGAGCTGAAGGCATTTTCCCGCCGCGACCGCCGATTGGCGGGCGCTGCCGCGATTGATGGTGCCGGCCATGGCGAGCTTTCGGGTATTGGCTGTCACCAGCGAGCGCAGGTCGGCATTCGCCGTGAGCTGGGGAAGGGTCGCATCGAAGATCGCCTGCGCATCCTTCGGCAACTGCGCCGCGCAGGCATTGGCGGCCGCTTCATCGGCGCGCGCGCCACCCGCCCCGATGACAATCGGCAGAGAGAGAACCATGGCAAGGGCTGCAGATGCCGTGAGCCGGACAATCATCGATCTTGCTCCTCTCCGTATCGATCCAGTCTCGAGAGACTGGAACGCGAGACGATGCCTATGCGCCCGCCACCGGATGGCGCAAATTTCCCATATGGCGCCCCGCACGATGCCAAGGCAAATCACCCGGATTGCACCACCTCCGCAGGCTTTCTCATGCCGGCGTGGTGTGGCACCGTCAAGGCCGGGCGGCACCAGCGGGTGGATCGTGAATATCCTTTGGATCCTGTATTGATTTAGGCTTGCGGATTCAAATGCGACACTTGTCCGCAGGGCGTTCATGAGGCGTAACATCCTTCACCTGCTGGCCGCTTCGATCCTCGCCTGGCTTGCCGTGCCCGGGCCTGCGAGAGCCGCCGATCGAGCGAAGGACCAGCCGTTCCTGCTCTCCATGCCGGATCTCTCGAGCCCGCGCGCAACGATCGCCGCGTTGCGCACCAACACCGAGAGCGCCTTCAAGGATCTCTTGGCGCACGGCCTGACCTGGAAGCAGCGCCCCGCCGTGCTCAGAATGATCGCGACATTCGACATCGGGAACTTGCCGTCACCGCGCCAGACCATGGCAGCCGTGACCTCTGCCGCCGAGCTGGCCTTCGTGCTCGAGAAACTTCCGCAGGGCAGATTGGCCAACGCGCCTGGCCTCGCCGAGGTCCGGCGAGACCATATCGCCCAGTGGCGCGTGCCAGGAACGCCGATCGTCCTCATGAAGATCCCGAGCGGGCCACGCGCCGGTGATTTCGTCTTCTCGAACGGAACGGAAGGGATGGCCGGCAGGCTTTACCAGGCCACGAAGCAGGAGATCGGCCATGGCGGCGAATATCTCACGCCTGTCGACGCATGGAGCTATTCTCCCGGACCGCTCATTCCCCGATCGCTGATCCGGGCGCTTCCGCCTCCCTTGTTGCAGCCGGTGCTGGGCCAGGCCGTCTGGCAGTGGATCGGGCTTGTCCTGCTCGCGCTCGTCTCGCTCGCCGTCATGGTCCGGATCGCGCTCTGGGGGATTCGTCATGACAATCGTGAAACCCGGGTGATCCGGCGCTACGGCCAGATCCTCGCGCCCGTCGCGACCTGCGCGATCGGCGCCGTGATGCTCCTTCTCTCCTTCTACGGCCTGAAAATCTGGGGCGACACGCTGGAAACCCTGATCACGCTTGTGAACCTGGTATTCTACGTCAGCATCGCCTGGCTCGCGGTCGCGGCGATCCGCCGCGCCCAGGATGGGATGATCGCGTCCCTGGGCGTGCGCAGCACCAGCATCGACGGCCAGCTCATCAATGTCGTCGGAACTCTGATCAATATCGCCGTCGTCCTCTTCGCGATGTTCTTCATTGCCGATTTCATCGGCGTTCCCCTCGGTCCGCTGCTCGCCGGCCTCGGAATCGGCGGCCTCGCGGTCGCGCTCGCGGTGCGCCCCACCCTGGAGAACCTGATTGGCGGGCTGACGCTGTTCGCCGACCGTCCCGTCCATGTCGGCGATTATTGCCAGATCGGCGAGGAGATGGGGGCGGTGGAGGAGATCGGCCTCAGAACGACCAAGATCCGTCGCGTCGATGACGTGCTGGTCACCATCCCGAATGCCGAGATGGCTCAGATCCGGATCATCAACGTCGCCCGCCGCCGCAAGTTCCTGTTCAATCCGATCCTCGGATTCCGCTACGAGACGACCGCACGGCAGCTCAAGGAGATCGAGGCCGGCATTCTCGGGATGCTCGCCCGCCATCCCCGGGTGATCGATGAGGGGGGTCGGGTGCGTCTTGTGGGATTCGGCGATTTTTCCGTCAATCTCGAGATCTTCGCCTATCTCGATGTGACACGGGTTGCCGATTTCGCGGAGGTGCGCGAGGAGCTCAACTTCCTGATCCTGGAGATCGTGAAGGCGGCCGGCGTTTCCTTTGCGTTCCCGTCACAAACAAACTATCTCGCGCGTGACACACTTCCGGACGGACCGGGCATGGCAGAAGGCAAGGGCTAGATCAATATGGCTTCTGGGGAATCGGGGTGCCCCGAACATGTTCGCGGGAACCCCGGCGCGGAGCGGTCCGCAAAGCCCCGGGGGGAAGCCCAAAGGGAAGCGCCGCGGTGGCGCCGTCCCGCCACCTTGCGGAGGTTCCCATGCGTCTGCCGCTCATTCCGCCCGCCGCGCTCACCGAAGAGCAGCGCCCCTTGTACGAAGACATGCGCAAGGGCATCGAGCAGAATTTCCGAGGCTTCAAGGCGATCGCGCCGGACGGCGCGCTGATCGGCCCATGGAACCCCTGGCTGCGCTGGCCGAAGCTCGGCGGCCCGGTCTGGGAGCTGG
The DNA here is from genome assembly GCA_035509315.1 of Acetobacteraceae bacterium. Taxonomy (GTDB): domain Bacteria; phylum Pseudomonadota; class Alphaproteobacteria; order Acetobacterales; family Acetobacteraceae; genus JAKAWQ01. Next base: position 68,875 of record DATJLS010000060.1, read on the forward strand.
TAAAGGCGCTCTCCTTCTCGCCCACATTGCCGCGCGCCGTGCGCGAGGTGGCGATCCTGGTGACAGGGACGAAATTCCATGCGGCCTACGAGCTTTACGCGCATGTCCTTGCCGCCGAGCTGCGTGGCCTGCCGGACGATACGATCGCGACCATCGTCGCGGGACAGCGGCCGAGCGATCTGACGCGCGAGCAGGCGATCGCCTATGATATCGCGTCTGCCCTGGTGGACGGCGGCGGCCTGACCGAGCTGAGCTGGCGCCAGGCGGTGGCGACTTTCGGCGAGGCAAGCGCGGCCGAGCTGATCTATCTGGTCGGACTCTATTGCCTCGTCTCCGTGACCTTGAACGGATTTGACGTGCCGGTTCCGGAATAGCAGGGAGGCGTCCCGGCCAACCCCACCGGCCCGGATGCCCCGTCACGCGCGCGATTCACGCCCTCGGTGATTTCATCTTCGGCCATGGCGGAAATCGCGACCGGACGCGCCGCAGTGCTGCCTGGATCGTACAGGCATCGGCGAAGAGAGGCTTCATTTTGTCATTTTGAATGCGTTCCGAGCGGAACGGGGGACTGGCCGTTCAGGTAGGTGCTCAGACGTTCCTGCAGCATCTGCCTTGCCAGCTGGATTCGCTTGCGCGCGTTCGCCTGGGTGATCTGCAACGATTGGGCAATCTGCGCGTAGGACTCATCATTTCTGAGCCGCATGATCGCCGGATGGCGCAGCGCCGGCGGAAGTTCCGCAAGCGCGCGCTCGATCATCTGACCAAGCTCGGCATTGAGCATCAGATCCTCGCCGGACGGCTGGGTCTGCGCGCGCGCTTCACCGCTTCCCTGCTCGTGGTCCTCGGAACTGTGGAGGGGATGCTCCCGAGAATGGCTGCGGTGACGATCCATGCAGCGATTGTGCAGGATGCGCGTCAACCAGGCGCGTTCGTTGACCAGATCGATCTTTGCAAAAGCAAGTTTGACACTGGCCTTGTAGATAACGTCGGCCACGGCGTCTTCGGCTTCCGCGATATTTCCTCGCAGCCATCTTAGGCTCAAAGCGTTCAGATAATCGCGATGTGTGTTCCAAATATGAGTCGCGATGATATGAATGCGACTGAGTCGTTCGTGCTCAAAGAGCAGGGCATTGTCTTCTTTGTTGGATCGTTCGGCGGGAACAAGCGATTCGGCCAAAGGCCGGAATTCTGCGTCGGGCATTGGCCGGCGCATGGCGGACGCGCTCAAGAGGGTTTCCTTCCCGCTGTCCCAATCGCCGGCGACCGCCCGCCGCAGGAGCGCGCCATCCCGACGCTAAGAGACGGCGGCGCAGATCAATTGTGATGATGCAGAGAACGGCATCGCACGATATCGGGTGCGGCTCTCACCGAAGATGCGAGCATCCATCGAGAGTATTGTGCGTGTAATTCCCTCAGGACCTCTCAATACGATCAATCAAGGTGAGTCTTCGATATGAGAGAATCCGCAACGAAATAGTTATTTACTTGAAAATTTCGTATGTCTATTCTCCTTTCACGATAGATTTCTTCTTGCTGAAGGAGCTGAACGCGATGGGTGCGAACGACAACGGAGATCAAATATCAAATCCGCCCGCAAACTCACGGGTTCGTGACCGGTTTGGTTCCGCTTTGGATGATCTGTCGCTCAGCGGCGCATCAACGAGCGTCGCGATCGGCATGCTCTATGTGGATGCGGCGCACTCGCTTTCGTTGGCGATGCAGAATGCAGTTGTCGAGCAGCAGAATGGATGGGCGATCCATCGCTCCGTCATGTTCAAGGCGGTGGAGCAGTTCTTGAAGAACGATGCTGGCGAGCGCGCGATCGACATACTGCTTGGCGCGCTTGCCAAACCGCAGTCCTGAGAAGCGGTTTGGGACTCTGCCGCGGTGACGAGATCATCATGGTTTCTGCTGGAATCGCCTTGCGTTCCGCCAGGGCTCAAAGGAAATTAAGGGGAAAGCCCAAGGGAAGGGCGGGATATCGATCAGGACGACAGGGCAAGGGCGTGACGAGCTGGGGGCGCCACGCTCGAGGAAACAGAGCTGGCACGGTGTGGCGCAGGCTGCGGAGATCGGGTGCCCAGAGCGGCGTTCAGAAGGAAATTGCCCTGGTCGCTCCATCGCCGTCTTGCCAATGGGTCTCTGAGAGACTGTTTGAGAATGCGCCGCGATGAGTGGGAGGCGCCGCAGGCGCCGGCCGGCGCGGCTTTCGAGAACCGGAGCAGAGTGGCCTTTGGAACGCACATCCCCAGAGCGGGATGAGATCGCCTGCGCTCATCCATCCCGCCCCCGGTCTTTGTTTTCCCGCGTGATTCAGGCCAACGGTTGCGTCCACCTTCGGCCGTCACGCTCTAGAGGAGAATGGGAATCATGCCTTCGCCGGAAATCGTTCAGGCGGTCTCGGACAACAATCTCAAGACGATTGGCGAGGCGCCGGCTTCCGCCATGGCGCTTGTCATGCAGTTCGCGGCGCAATCCTCGGCTCTCGCGATGGAGAATGCCGTGGTCGCCAACAACATGATCAACAAGATGGCCGTCACGAGCAACGACGCGATGATGCAGCAGGTCGCGGCCAACGCGAATGCCCTCTCGGCGCTGACGACCGCGCTCGGGCAGAACTCGAGCGTGCTCGCGCACACGATCTCGTCCGGCCAGTCCGCGGTGAGCGGCGCTGTCGGGATGGGGCAGGCCGCGGTCACGGGCGCGACGTCCGCCGGCCAGAGCGCGGTGGCGGGCGCGGTGGGGAGCGGCTTGACGGCGGTGAGCGGAGCGGCGGGCAGCGGGCAGGCAGCCGTCACGGGACTTGGCACGAGCGGGCAGGCGGCGGCGACGGCGGTCGGCACGGTCGGGCTCACGGCCGATGTCACCGCCGTGATTGCCCAGATCATCGCGCAGATCGCCAAGGGGTGAAAGACAAGTCTCTTCAATTTCGCATTTGGCGCCATTGTTCGGCGCCCGTCGTATCCATTGGACGTCGCATCCATTGGAATGAGTAGGATGGTGTAAGCCGAGACCGGCAAGGGCGGTCCTCGAGGTCAGCCCTTCAAACCGTGATGCCGTGCTTCCCTGGGCCGTCGCTCCGACGTTCCGGCACCTCCGAGAATCGCGCCGTCGGCCATTCACAAACGCGAAGGGTTCTCCGTCCTGTTGGTGCAAGCGGTGGAAAGCCGCTTGACGGAACCAAGGCGATGGAACCCTCCATGGCATATCCAACCCGGGTCAAAGGTCAGATTACCGACGCGGTATCGCAGACTGGCGCGACGCTGCTCGGGAATTCGGCCGCCCATGCCATGGCGGCGGTCTACCAGGTGATGGCGCATTCCGTCGGCTTGTCGATGCAGAATGCGGTCGCCAACCAGCAGCGGATGAATACCCTCAGCAATGGCGTCACCGCGCGCAGCGTCGATCTTCTCTATGCCCAACCGACAGCGGTCGATGCACGTGCCGTCCAGACCGTCGCGGCCAGCAACCAACTTGCGAAGCTGATCGCAGAGCTGAAGGCGCTGCGGGAAGCCATGACCAAAGCGTGACCGCCGAAGGTAGGAAAACCGGAGGCGTGAATCACTCGGAAAAACAAATGGTAGAGAGCGGGATACGTGAGCGCAGGCGAACGCATCCCGCTCCAAGAGCTAGCGCCTTCGGAGAGAAGCCGTTCCACAGGAACGCGAAGCCTGCACGCCAAAATATCCTACGAGAGGAGAAAACCAATGGCTGATCCCACCCTTGTCAATGGCCAGATCACCGACAGCGTCACCCAGGCCAATGTGAAAGTGCTGGCCGACGCCCCGGCCCAGGCGCTTGCGACCGTGTATCAGGTCTCCGGAAGCACTGCCGGCCTCTCGATGCAGAACGCGGTGGCGAATCAGCAGAGCAAGTCGCTGCTCGGCACCGCCACCACGACCCAGGCCGTCAATCTGCTCTATAGCATGCCGGTGGCGGCGGATGCCCGCGGCACCAATGAAATCTTCTCGGGCAACGCATTGGCCGAGGCATTGGCGCAATTGAAGACGGTGTTGCGCGCGTTCCCGACTCCGGCGCCGCGCATCACCGGCGCGGGCTAGCCGGCCAGAGGCAGCGAGCCGGCCGCGATGGCCGGCTCCTTCCCCCGTTCATGATCTGAGTCCGGGAAAGCCATGTCGCACGCGAGACTCGCAAATGGCCAGATTGCCGATGCCGTCGCCGAGACGGGGGTCTCGGTGCTGGGCGACGCTGCGTCACTGGGCATGGCGAGCCAGTATCTGGCCGGAGCCCATGCTTCCGGCCTCTCGATCCAGAACGCAACGGCGCAGCAACGCCAGGGAAATACGCTGGGAAGGGCCACCACGGCGCAGGCGGCCGTGCGGCTTCTCACACTTGGCCCGGCGCAGGCTGCGAGAGCCTCGAAAGAGACTCTCGGCCGCCACTCGCTTTTGACTGAGATCGCCGCTCTCATGGCGATCGCGCGCCGCTTCCAGCGCGCGGAATCCCGGCCGGGCGCAGGGCAGGCGAGAATAGCGAGCCCGATGTCCTTGCCGGGCCGCGCTGCTCAGGAGCCGCAGGGGGCCGCTCCGGGCCTGGGAACGCTCGCCGCAGCGACCGAGGGCTTGGCGAAGGAAGCAGGAACATTGGCAGGCCATTGGCAGGAGGGCCGCATCATGGGCGAGAATATGTCCTCTGGTGGTGGGAACGAGGCGATCGACCGGTTCCGGGCCGCGCTCGATCAGCTTGGCGCCGCGCTCGAGGAAGTGGCAGGCCAGTTCAGGGATTCCGCGGATTCCGATCTCCGCCGGCGCCTGCTGGCTGCCATACAGGATCTCAGAAGCGCGGCCGGCCAGTTTCGGCCTGCCGCCCCATCCGGCACGCTTCCGGCCGGTGCGACGCACCCAGGCGTAGTCATTGTTGGATCCGGCAATGTGTCGGCAACGCTTCCGACACGAAGAATCGTCGGAGCCAGCTGGTGAGACCGGCCGATGCGCAGAAGCCATCGGGTCGGGAGACGTCTCGCAACAGCCGCGACCGAGAAGAGCCGGCTGCGCGGACGGCCCGCGGGGCCTTGCCCCGCGGGAGGGACTTTTGTTCATCGTGAAGCGTAAGGAGACTTGCAACCATGGCTGATCCCACACTCGTCAACGGCCAGATCACGGACAGTGTCACCCAGGCGAACGTCAAGGTCCTGGGTGATGCGCCGGCGCAGGCCATCGGCACGCTCTATCAGATGATGGCGCAGTCGGTCGGGCTATCGATGCAGAATGCGGTGGCCAACCAGCAAAACATGTCCACCATCGATACCGGCGTGACGACTCAGGGCGTCAATCTCCTCTATAGCCTGCCGGTTGCCGCGGGCGCCCGGGGAACCAATGAAATCTTCTCGGGCAACGCGCTCGCGGAAATGCTGGCCCAGCTCAAGGCGACGATCGAGACGCTCAAGACCTGACGGAAGACATGACGCCCCGCGCGGCCGGTTCCGGTATCGGACCGGCCGCGTCTTGCCAGAAGGACAGGATCCATGGCCGACCCCACTCCCATGAATGGTCAAGTCACGGACAGCGTGGCGCAAGCGAACACGAAGGTGCTGGGCGATGCGCCCGCCTTCGCGCTGGCCTCCGATTACCAAAGCATGGCGCACGCCGTTGGCCTCAGCATGCAGAATGCCGTGGCCGCGCAACGCAAGGCGAGCATGATCGGCGGCACGGTGGCGACGCAGGCGGTGAGCCTCATCTTCGGCGTCCCTCTTGCGGCGGGTGTGCGCGGAACGAATGAATTGTTTTCCGGCAATGCCCTCGCCGAGACGCTGATCCAGCTGCGAACCCTGCCCAAGCTCGGGCGCTAGAGCGAGACGGCGCGAAATCGTTACGCCCTCGCGCTCACTCAATCCGCTCTCGGTCATTTTGCCGCGCGATCGAGACCGACGGCGATTCCATCCCGGGTCATCACGCTCCAGCCCCAAGCTGCGGCATCCCGGGCAGTGGAAACGATAGCGAAAGGAGGATGTCATGCCGCCCGAGACGAGCCCTGAACCCAACGGGACTGCGGGCGCCGGCTTTGCCTTGTCGGGCCTGACAGCGGAGGTGCTCGGCCCGGCCCCATCGCAGGCGGTGGCCGTCATATATAGCCAGATGGCGCATGCCGTGGGCCTTGCCATGCAGAACATCGTGGCCCAACAGCAGACCCTCAACACGATCAACAATGCGATCGCGACAAAGGCGCTGAACTTGCTGGCAGACACCAATCCGCAAGCAGCGCTCGAGGAGATCCGCAAGCAATTCAGCGCCACCACGAACGAGACGGTGGGCGGGCTGTCAACCCTTGCGCGCCTCGTGCCCGGGCAAGCGCCGCCCGCGCCCACCGGGCAAGGGGGTGAAGCGCATGGCGGGGAGGGGAGCAAGCCGCAGGAACCACCGCAGGAACCGCCCCCGGCCGGTGGTGGTCATACCGGTTGAGAGGCCGTGCGCGAGCCCTCGCGTGAAGCCGGCGCCGCGAGCGAGAGACAGCGGGAGATGCCCGCGAGAGCGGCTCTCGGTCACTCTCATCGGTGCGGATGCCGAGTGGGTGGGCTTGCCGGACGAGCAACGTCGAAGGACGTGGAAATGCCGCGGAAGCGATACAGCGACGATGTGCGCCATCAGGTGATGATGGAAGTGGAGCATGGCGCGAAAGTCGAGGATGTGCTGAAGCGGCACGGCATCGCCGAGGCGACCTTCTACCGCTGGCGCGCGCGCTACAAGCAGGTCGGGGATGAAGCCGATCCCGCGCGACGGCTCCTCGAGGAGGAGAATCGCCAGCTGCGCGATATCTGCGCCGAGGCCGCTCTCGAGATCCGGGGGCTCAAGCAGGAGCTGGCGCGTCTGCAGCGAACGAAAACGAGCCCGTAGGCCGGCAGAGGCACAAACGCTGGGGTCCGACGGGACGCCGCGCAGTTTGTTATCATAAGAGAACGATATTTTCCTGGAGCGTGATCGCCGGAGGTGAAATCACCGGGGGCGTGAATCACGCGCGAAAATGAATGGCGGGAGCGGGGGAGCCCATTCGGCTCTCGCCTTTCACATCTTCCCGGTTTGCGCGTCTTGGAGATGCAGCGCGCGAGCAAGGTGCCGGCCGATGACGGCGGGCTTCCTTCGCAGCCGATGCCTGCGAGGACACAACCGGGAAGAAATCCCCATGCCGATAGGTTCCGCACTTCCCCCCGTCGCGCCCGCGATGAATGTGTTTGTCGATAGTCTCTTCGCGCCGAGCAATCGCGACTATCTCCCGATGCTGATCGGGCTTGCCAATCTCGGATCGGGCCTGCAGATGTCGAATACCGTCTCCGGGCCTTATCTCAGTCCCTGGCCTGGGGCTTTTGCAGTTCCAATGCCGCCCGCGGCGCCGCCGCTTGCCCCTCTCTCCGATCGGGTGACACTTCTTCAGAACGCCGAACGCACGGCGATGCTGACGCAATGGTGGACCATCTGGAATCCGCCCGGAGGCGGTCTGCCGGGGGTGGCCAGCGATCAGGCGCTGCTGGCGATGATCCGGGACTATATCGCCAATCCCGCGGCTCCGGCCGCCGGGGCCGCGCCCGGGGTGAATTCCTATGTCATGTATGTTCCTCAGGTCGCGTTCGACGGCATGCTTGGGAATCAGGTCAAGCTCCGTCTCATCGATTATCAGGCGCAACCCTTTTTCGATCCCAACGCGGGCGGACCCGGCGTTGGCGGCTGGGATCAGGCGAATGTCGAGGCGTTCTTCGATCTCCTCTCCCTTGGCGCGCATTTCGTCGTGATTCACGCGGCGCCCGATCTGGCGGGGGTCGCGCTTCCGGCCGCACCGCAGTCATTCTTCGACGCCTTCGCCAGCGCGCTCGGCGGAAACGCGCGCGCCGCGAAGGCACATTCCCATTACACGGGCGCCCGGGGCCTGACCAATATCGGCGCCGCCTATACCTATCCCGCAGGCGTGAACCAGGAGACCGCGCCGGCCCCGCCAGCGCCATGCCCCTATATCGTCGCTTTCCTCGTCGGACGGACGGCCTGGAGCCTGCTCAATACCAATTCATACAACACGTTTTTCCAACTGGAAGGTTGGCCGGCCACCGGCTTGACCGGGATCGGCGGCCGCCACGGCGCGGACTTCGCCACGCATCAGGCCACCCTCTGGAATATCTCGACCTATGGCGCCTCGATCTATAGCGAGAAGCGCGGCACCACGATCTTCCTCGCCCCGCCCGGCTGGAATCCACACACCCAGCCGGGCGGCACGATCATGATGCCCTATGTCGGCGCCAATCCACGCCAAGCCTGGCTCAACACCGCGCTCGTGCGCGCTTGAGGGAGGGCGTGGCCATGCCAGTCATCGATATTGCGGGGATCGCTCTCACCCTTTCGCCGGATGAGGCGCGCGTCGCCCAGTCCTGCATCGGGACATTGACGCAAGCGGCGATCGCCCTGACCGCGGATCCGGGCAAATGGGACAGCCGGCTCCAGCCGGCGCTCTCCACCCGGGAGCTTGCGCCGCTCTTCAAGAGGCTGGTCGAATTCCTTTCGCAATCGGACAGCCTGCTCAAGGAAGCCGAGCGGCGATCAGGCAGCGACGCCGGCTCGATAGGCGACTCCGCCTGGAGTCCCGAGGCGACTCTCGAGGATCTCATCCAGCGATATCTCGACAGCGTGACCACGGGACTGGGCCGGTTGCTGAAGGACTGGGACCATCTCGGGCCCTTGTTTTTCACGACTGGCGAGGAGCCGTCGCTGATTGCGTTCCAGCCGAAATCCCTGATCAGGATCGTCCCCGAGGACGATGCGCTCAGCCAGGGCGGGACGCCGAGCCTCGCGCTTCACCTGCTGCTGCAACGGATCGGCGGGGTGCAAACGGCGAGCGAAACCGTGAGTGGCCGGATCGTCTATCTTCCTCGCGATGTCGAGGCCGACTACGCGCTGATGGGCGATACGCGCCGCATCTGCGCCGCAGCCGGCAGCTATTCGCCGACAACGGCACCCTGCGCGCATGTCTGGTGCCGCAGCATGGCGGAACGGATCAACGCGACCATCGGCGAGCAGGGAGCCGTTCCGACCTTCGTGATCTGGCCCGCGCAACCCGCTTCTAAGCTCGGGCGGTTCAGCGACGAAGCCTATGGATACCGCGAGTGTCTTGCGCCCGATTCCCCGCAAGGATCCGCGGCATCGCCGGATTCGCAAGCGGGCAAGGACGATTTCTTCCGCACCCTGGGGCGGCAACTCGGGGTTGCCTATGCGTTTTGCATCCGGGCGATCGCACGAGATTTCGTGGTCCATGGAGGGCGGCCCTACTGGGTCAATCTTTCCTATGCGTTCGAGGCGCCGTTTGCCGACCTCGCGGCAACCGGCATGTTCGCGCCCGGCGCCGGCCCGCTCGGTTCGCCTGCCACGGCTTCCGCGAAAGCGGGCCTGCCCGCTTCGCCCGCGGGGCACGCGGAGGTGATCGGGCGGGGATGTCTCGATGTGCTCGAAGCAATTGCTGTGCTCGCCGACGAGTTCACCCAGCGCTTGCAGCTCGGCGGGGACATCGTTACGCGCTACCGTCCGCGATCCGTCTCGGCGGGCCAGGACCGGCAGGAACGAATGCTCGATCTGCTCGCGACCATCCGCTCGTGGAACGGTTGGCATGCGCTCGAACGTCTGACTTCCGGCTGGCGGAACGAAGAGGACGCGGCCTGGACGCGATCCTGGTTTTCGCTCGCGCTGAACGAGATCAAACGTCAGACGGGCACTGGATCGAACACGATTCCCGTGAGCGCGCGCGAAACCATCGAGGCGAGCCGCGACCGCCTCTCCGCGCTGGTCGGAGCGAGCAAATTCGAGGAGATCGGGATCTCCGACATTCTCGTGCTTTCGCCGGCGGATCGCGAAACGGCATGGACCGAACTGGTCGCCCTCGCTTCGTATCTCACCGGCTTGCAGGAAGGCACCGGCTGGGATCCGGGGCTGGAGACGCGATGGGGGGCTCTGCCGAGCTTTGCCCTGGTCCGCTTCGAGCTGGCCGACCATCTGCGGGCCCGGCTGCCCTTTTTCGTCCGCCCGCTGCAAGGGGCCACGCTCTATTTTCCGGAGGATGGCACGGAAGTCCGTGTGCAGCAGATCGCCGATCCGCCACCGCCGCGATTGCAACGCGACAGCTACTTCCCGCGCCCGATGGCGCTCGAGATGGAAAGCCGCCTGTCGCTCCTGCAGAATGCCGGCGTGCGAATGCGATTGGTGGAGGAGATCGGGCGGCTCGCCAATGGCTGAAAAAGACTAAGTGTCTGACTCGGAATGCGACGTTGTCTATCAGGCTCTTGCAAGGGTTCTGGTCAGCCTGCGGACGTGAGCGATCAGCGTCCAGGCAGTTGCGCTGGCGATGGTTGCTTCGAAGTCCTTGGCGAGCCTGCGGCATCG
>DATJLS010000061.1:0-10571 GCA_035509315.1 Acetobacteraceae bacterium
TTGCATAACGCAGACCTTCCCGCCGATACTGCAGGCGAGTGATTTCAGTCCAGGGCATCGTTGGTTCCGTCGCGGCTCGCAATCCGATTGAATCACAACCCGCTGAAATCACTCAACCCTTTCTCAGTCAGACACTAAGAGCGAGACGACCCGAACGCGTCCCGCACTAGAACCGTTTCGGCATCGCGTCGAGGGCCTCTTGGGTATCGACGTCGCGCAGCACGGCGTCGTCTCCCATCTCGACCTCGGCAACCGCCTCCATGTGCCGCGCCAGCAGGAAGCGCGCGCCGTTATCGCCGGTGATCTCGAGAATCTCCGGGAAATAGCGCCGATCCCAGAGCATCGGGTTGCCCTGCTTGCCGCGAAAATTGGGCAGCACGATCGTGCGGCCTTCCTCGGCGTCGTAAGCGGCGAGGAGCCGGTCGATCATTCTTCCCGTGACGAGCGGCATATCGCCGAGGCAGATGATCGCGCCCGCGCATTCGGGCGGCACCGAAGCGATGCCGGCCCTGAGGCTTGCCGAGAGACCCTGGGCATAGTCGGGCGCATGCACGAACCGGACCGGCCGGCCGGCCAGCGCCCGCTCGATCTCCTCCGCCTGGTGGCCGGTGACGACCAGTACCGGCCGGGCCGCGGAAGAAAGCACGTTGTCCACCACCCGGGCGATCATCGGCTTGCCGTTCTGGCCCGGCAGCAGCAGCTTGTTGTGCGGCGCCATGCGCCGCGACCGGCCGGCCGCGAGGACGATGGCGGCAATGGCGGGCCGGGCGCGCGGCGCGGTGCCGATGCGCGGCGTGGCGGGGGCGGCATCGCGCGGCATCGGCCGCGTCTCGATCTCCTTGAGCAGCCCGCCGATTCCCATCGAAGCGACCTCGGCGGCGCCCACTCTCTCGCCGGCGAAGAGGCGCGAGAGCACGAAATCGATGCCGTTGACTTTCGGGCTGCGCGCGCAACCGGGGAGAACCAGCGCCGGTCTCTCGCCGATCTCGCCGAGGCAGATCAGGTTTCCGGGATCGACCGGCATGCCGAAGTGAAGGATATGCCCGCCCGCCTGAACGATGCCTTCGGGCCCGACATCGCGCCGGTCCACCACGGCCGAGGCGCCGGCCACGAGCAGGATATCCGCGCCATCGGCGATCAGCTTGCGCAGCGCCGCGGCGACCGGCTCGGCACTATGCGGCGTGCGCAGCGGCGGCAGGAGCGTGCCGGTGAGCGCCGCGATGCGGGATTCCGTTGCGCCGATCGTGTGCGCGATGGCGCTCTCCTTGGTCCCCGGAAGCTCGGTCAGCACCAGCCCGACGCGGAGATGGCGGAAGGGGAAAAGCCGCAGCAACGGCTTCTCCTGCCGGGAGAGGGCCTCCGCGACCGCAAGCGTTGTCCCCGGCACGGCGAAGGGAATGATCTTGATGGTGGCGACCATCTCCCTCGGAGCAACCACGGCATGATCGGGCAGTGTCGCGAGCGTCAGCGCCTCGTCCAGCAGGTTCAGCCGCTCGACCTTGCCGGTGTCGATGCGCAGCAGTCCCGGCGCTTCGGCATGGAGGTTGACGCGGCCGGTCGCGGCGCGCGAGCGGCCAAGAAGCGGGGAGAGGAGGGCGTTCGCCAGCCGGTCCGCCGCCACATCCTCCGGCACGTCCCCCGGCTCGAGCCGCGCGGCCATCACGCTCCGAAGGCCGGCCTCCCCGAGCGCGGTGATCGCCGCCTCGTCGAGCAGGGTGCCCTTGCGCAGCATCCGCCCGGGAAGGCGCAGGCTGTGGGCAAGAATGGCTCCTTTTGCCTCTTCGAGCGACAGGGAGCCGAAGATCACGCCGCCGCTTTCCTCACCGTGGCCGCGCCGCGGCGGACGGCGACCAGCTCGGCGAGGATCGAAAGCGCGATCTCGGGCGCGGTCACCGCCTCGATATCGAGGCCCACCGGCCCATGGATGCGGGCAAGCTCGGCTTCCCCATGGCCGAGCGCGCGCAGCCTTTGCAGCCGCGCGGCATGGGTCCGGCGCGAGCCCAGCGCGCCGATATAGAAGGCGGGGGATTTCAGTGCCCGGTCGAGCGCCGGATCGTCGAGCTTGGGGTCGTGGGTCAGGGTGACGATCGCGCTCCGCGTGTCGGGCTTGAGTGCGTCGAGCGCCTCATCCGGCCAGTCCGACAGCACGATGACATTGGGAAAGCGCTCAGGCGAGGCGAAGGAGCGGCGCGGATCGACGACGACGAGGGCAAAGCCGAGCCCGGCCGCCATCGGCACCAGCGCCTGGGCGATATGCACGGCGCCGACGACGATCAGCCGCGCCTGTGGGTTGTGGGCGTGGAGGAACCACTGCTCGCCGCCAATCGCGACGGTGCGGCTCTGATCGGCGGCGAGCGCCGCCGCGGCCGCTTCATTCAGCGGGGCCGGCACGGCGGGATCGGGCAGCAGGTGCTGGGTGCCGGCAAGCTCGGGCGGTGCCACGCGGGTCGCGAGCACGACCGGGCGGTGCTCTTCCCTGGCTGCCGCCAGCGCCTGGACGAGCGCCGGTGTCACGCGAGCTTCTCCACGAACACCTTCACCTTGCCGCCGCAGGCAAGCCCGACCTCCCAGGCGCGCTCGTTGCTGACACCGAAATCGAGAAGCTGCGGCCTGCCGGTGCGGATGGTCGCGGCGGCGGCATCGGCGACCGCGCCCTCGATGCAGCCGCCGCTGACGGAGCCCGCCATCTTGCCCGAGAGGGTCACCGCAAGCTGGCTGCCGGCGGGGCGGGGCGAGCTGCCCCAGGTCTCGGTGACGGTGGCCAGGGCGACATCTTCGCCGCCCGCCCGCCAGGCGGCGGCAAGGCTCAGCACATCCTCGGCATCGTCCGCGGATGGCGATTTCGGTAAGGTTTCGCTCATGAAGCAATCCTCCATTCCTCGGCCACCCCGCCGCGCGCCACCGGCGCCGGCTTCGAGAGAAGGGTGACGAGTTCGCGCAGGCTTTCGAGATTGTGCACCGGGCGGAATTCGTCCACGTACGGCAGCATTGCGCGGATGCCCTGGGAACGGGGTGAAAACCCCTCCCAGCGCAGGAGCGGGTTGAGCCAGATCAGGCGGCGGCAGGAGCGGTGCAGCCGGTCCATGTTCTCGGCAAGCCCGTGCGCGCCGTCGCGGTCGAGCCCATCGGAGACGAGCAGCACGACCGCGCCCTGGGCGAGGACGCGGCGGGCCCAGAAATGGTTGAAGGTGGCCAGTGCCTCGCCGATGCGGGTTCCGCCCGACCAGTCGGGGACGATATGCGCGACCATCTGGAAGGCGATCTCCGGGTCGCGATGGCGGAGCTGGCGGGTGATGTTGGAGAGCCGCGTGCCGAAGAGAAAGACATGCACGCGCTCGCGGAGGTTCACCACGGCATGGACGAAATGCAGCAAGATCTGCGCGTAACGAGCCATTGACCCACTGATGTCGCAGATGACGACGAGCGGCGGCGCACGGGTCACGCGCCGGCGGCGGGCGAGGCGGAGAATCTCGCCGCCCTGGCGGAGGCTTGCGCGGAGCGTGCCGGCGAGATCGATCTCCGGCCCGGTAGGATCGGCGCGGCGGCGGCGGGTGCGGCGCATATCGAGCGGCAGGGCAAGGCGGCGGATCTCCGCTTTCGCCGCCGCGATCTCTGCGGCGCTCATCGCTTCGAAATCAAGGGTCTGAAGCCGTTCCCTCTCGCTCGCCGCAAGCGCGGCATCGATCCTGGGCGGCGGCTCCTCGCCGCGCGGGGGTCTGTTCCGGGGGGGCGAGAATGCTTCCTGAAGCCGACGACTGCCCGGCATGGGCCGCTCCGGCTTCGGCTTCTCGGCCTGGAGCAGGCCAAGCGCAGCATCCTGGCGGAGCGCCTCCGGGTTGCGCCAGAAGAGGGCAAAGGCACGGTCGAAGATCTCCTGCTGCTCGCGCCTTCGCACCATGGTGGCCGAAAGCGCGGTGCGCATCTCCTCGCGCGCGCCGAGATCGATGAAGCCGAGCGCCCGCTGGGCGGCGAGAATTTCGGGCGTGCCCACGGGCAGGCCGGCGCGGCGCAGCAGGCGCGCGAAATGCATGACATTGGCTGCGAGCCGACCGCCCCCGGATTGCGGCGGCGAGAGCTCGTTCATGCCGCCTCTTCTTGCGCCTCGGCCACCAGGCGCGCTGCTTCGGCGCCCCGGATCTTCGCGATATCATCCTGATATTTCAACAGCACGCCCAATGTCTCGTCCACCAGCTCGGGATTGAGCTCGCGCTGATCGAGGGCGTGGAGCGCGCCTGCCCAATCGATCGTCTCGGCCACGCCGGGCAGCTTGAAAAGATCCTCCCCGCGCAACTTCTGGACGAAGGCCACGACCTCTGCGGAAAGCCGCTCCGGGACGCCGGGCGCCTTGCGCGCGAGGATCGCCCGCTCGCGCGCGCCATCCGGGTAATCAACCCAGTGATAGAGGCAGCGGCGGCGGATCGCGTCATGCACCTCGCGCGTGCGGTTGGAGGTGAGGATTACCACCGGGGGCGTGCCGGCGCTGATCGTGCCGAACTCGGGAACGGTGATCTGAAAATCGGCGAGCAGCTCGAGCAGGAAGGCCTCGAACGGCTCGTCGGCGCGGTCGAGCTCGTCGATCAGCAGAACCGCGGGCGGCTGGTCGGGGTCGATCGCCGAAAGGAGCGGCCGCTCCAGGAGAAAGGGGCGGGCATAAATATCGCTCTCCAGCCGCTCGCGATCGGTCTCTCCGGCAGCCTCGGCAAGGCGGATCGTCATCAGCTGCCGGGCATGATTCCACTCGTAGGCGGCCGCCGCGAGATCGAGCCCGTCATAGCATTGCAGGCGGACGAGCCTTCGTCCGAGCCCGGCCGCCAGCACTTTCGCGATCTCGGTCTTGCCGGTGCCGGGCTCACCCTCGAGAAAGAGCGGGCGCTGCATGCAGAGCGCGAGATGAACCGTGGTGGCAAGAGCGCGGTCGGCGAGGTAGTCGTGCTCGGCGAGAAGGGCGCTGGTGGCGCTGACGGATGCGGGTTTCACTTTTAGAGATAGCTTCCGAAGAGCAGCAGGATGATGGCAAGGCAGATGACCCCGGCGATCCATACGACCATCGGGATACCCAGGGGCTGGATCGAAAGCTTGGGCTGGGCCCCGCCTGCCAAAGCCCGTGCCTCGGCGGGCAATGAGGTCCCGGCGGCGGCTTCCGCCAGCGCGGCCGGGGGCGGGCTTAGTGCTGCTGCGAAACGATCAAAGAAGGCATCGGCCATCTGTTTGGCCGTGGCGTCGATCAGGCGGGCACCGAGCTGGGCCATTTTGCCGCCGACCTGTGCCTTGACGTCGTAGCGCAGCTTCGTGCCGTCCCCGTCATCTTCGAGATGGACCGTCGCTCCGCCCTTGGCGAACCCTGCCACGCCGCCCTGACCTTCGCCGCCGATCGTGTAGCCGTTGGGCGGATCGAGGTCCGAGAGCGCGACCTTGCCGTTGAACCGCGCCGAGATCGGGCCGATGCGGACGGAGGCGGTTGCCTTCATCTCGGTATCGGAGAGTTTTTCGAGGCTTTCGCAACCCGGGATCGCGGCCTTGAGCACGTCGGGGTCGTTCAACGCATCCCACACTTTCCGGCGCGGCGCAGGAATATGCCGCTCGCCCGTCATTTCCATCGCAAGCACTCTCCATTACGCGCAGCGGACGTTACTGGGAGGGTCCCGGACTGGCAACCAAGAGGCTGGCAACCAAGAGGCTGGCAACCGAGCCGCGGGTTGCCGAGCCTTTGGCAGCCGCCGCCGCGGACAAGGCCGGGTTGGCCGATCCGCGAAATGATCCGCCGGATGAGCACATGGGCATGGGCCGGTGTCATTGCCATGGTTCTGCTGCCGGTTTCGGCCGCGGCGGAGGAAGGCGGGGCAAAGCCGGGCGCTCCATCCCTTGCCTGGGGGATTCCCTTCGCGGCCCTGCTGCTTGCGATCGCGTTCGGGCCGATGCTCGCGCCGCGCCTCTGGCACCGCCATGTTCGCTGGGTCATCTCCGGCTGCATCCTCGCACTCCTGGTGCCTCAGACGCTCATTTTCGGGCCGGGCGCGGCGGCCGATGCGCTCGCGCGGGCTGTGTTCGAGGATTATCTGCCCTTCATCACCTTGCTTCTTGCCCTCTACACGACCGCCGGTGGTGTCCTCGTCGTGGGCGGGCCATGGTGGGGAACGCCGGCCGGCAATACGGCGCTGCTCGCGCTCGGCACGCTGCTCGGCGGCATCGTCGGCACCACGGCCGCCGCGATGGTGCTGATCCATCCACTGCTCGCCGCCAATGCGCATCGAAGCCGCAAGGGGCATCTCGTTGTCTTCTTCGTGGTGCTGGTGGCCAATGCGGGAGGCGTGCTGAGCCCGATCGGCAATCCGCCCCTCTATGTCGGGTTCCTCGAGGGGGTGCCGTTCTTCTGGCCACTACGGACTCTCTGGCTGGCGCTGTTGCTGCTGGCCGGGCCGCTGCTTGCGGGGTTCTATCTGCTCGACCGAAGGCTTGCCGCGGGGGAAGGGCCGGCGCCGGTCCGAGAACCCCGGCCGCTCAGGCTGCGCGGTGTCCCCAATCTGGTGTTGATCCTGGTGGTCGCGCTCGCTGTCGTCGTGTTCGGAACCTGGCCGGACGGCTCGCTCGCCTTTTTTGGGGGGCGGCTTTCCCTCGGGCGCGTGCTGAGCGTGCTCGTCTCGCTCGCGGCAACCCTGGTCTCCGTCCTGATCACGCCACGCGCGGTGCGCCAGCGCAACATGTTCTCCTGGGCGCCGATCCTGGAGGTGGCGTGGCTCTTCGCGGCGATCTTCATCACCATCGGCCCGGTGCTGGCGATGCTGCATGCGGGCTTGGCAGGGCCTCTTGGCGGTCTGCTCCGAATGGTCGAGAGCCCGGCCGGGGCGCCGATTCCCGCCGCCTATTTCTGGCTCACCGGCGTTCTTTCGGCATTTCTCGACAATGCACCAACCTATCTTGTCTTCTTCGGCATGGCGGGCGGCGATGCCGGAACGCTCACGGGCTCGCTCTCACGCACGCTGGTGGCGATCTCGACCGGCGCCGTCTTTTTCGGTGGGCTCACCTATATCGGCGCGGCGCCCAATCTCCTGATCCGCGCGATCGCCGCGCGCCGCGGGGTGCGCATGCCGGGGTTTTTCGGCTATTGCGGCGCGGCGCTGCTGGTGCTTGCCCTGCCGCTCCTGCTCGTCACGCTGGTCCTTTTCTGAGTCGGGGGAGAAAGAGGATGCCCTATATGGTCGCGGCCGATCTGCCGTCCTCGCCGGCGGGCGAGCGGTTCCGCACCCTCCTTGCAGAAGGCGGGATCCTCGGCATTCCCGGGGCCCAGAACGGGCTTGCCGCCTTGCAGGCGCGGGCGGCGGGATTTTCCGCTGTCTATCTCTCGGGCGCGGCGATGAGCGCATCCATGGGGCTGCCCGACCTTGGCGTGATCACGGTGGAGGATGTCTGCTTCTTCGTCCGTCAGGTCGCCCGGGCCTCCGGCCTGCCGGTGCTCGTGGACGGCGATACCGGTTATGGCGAGGCGCTCAACGTGATGAACATGGTCCGCAGCTTCGAGGATGCGGGCGCGGCGGCCGTGCATATCGAGGATCAGATCCTGCCCAAAAAATGCGGCCACCTCAACGACAAGAAGCTCGCCACGCCGCAGGAGATGGCGACGAAGGTGGCAGCGGCCGCAAAAGCACGGCGGCATCTTTACATCATCGCGCGGACGGATGCGGCGGCGAGCGAAGGAATCGAAGGGGCGGTGGCGCGGGCGAAGCTCTATCTTTCCGCCGGCGCGGACGCGATCTTTCCCGAGGCGCTGACCTCGCCCGCGATGTTCCGCGCCTTTGCCGAGCGCATGCCGGAGGTGGCGCTGCTCGCCAACATGACCGAGTTCGGCCGCACGCCTTTCATTACCGCGGAGGAATTTCGCGAGATGGGTTACCGGATGGTGATCTGGCCCGTGAGCAGCCTGCGCGTGGCGGCGCACGCCCAGGCCGAGCTCTATGAAGCCATCCGCCGCGACGGGGAGACGCGGGCAATGTTGCCGCGCATGCAGACGCGTGCCGAGCTTTACGCGACGATCCGCTATGAGGATTACGAGGCGCTCGATGCCTCGATCGTCAGGACGGTCCTTCCCTAAGGAAGGAAGCATTTGGGCCTGGGGGATCCTCCGCCCGGCCGAAGGGAGTTCTTTCGCATGCAACGTCGCCGCCTGCTCGGAGCCTCCACTGCCCTGCTGCTTGCCACGCACCTTCCCGCCTGGGCGCAGGGCGCAGAGGAACCGATCCATGCGCAGAAGGAGCTGCCGAAGGAGAAGCTCGTGATTGTTTCCAAGGGCGGCGAGGGCAGTGCCACGGGCGAGGTGCGGCACACATTCGATGTTGAGCTCGCGCGGACGGAAGGAGAGCAGACGGTTGGGCTGATGTTCCGCAAAAGCGTCGCGCCGGATGGTGGCATGCTGTTCCTCTGGGGCCATCCGATCCAGTCGCAGATGTGGATGGAGAACACGCTTGTCCCGCTCGACATGGTGTTCATCACCGAGGACGGGACGATCGACAGCATTGCCGAGAACACGGTGCCGAGGAGCCTTGCCGTGATCTCGAGCCATGGGCCGGTGGTGGCGACGCTCGAGCTCCAGGGCGGCATTGCCAGCAAGCTCGGCATTCAGGTGGGCGATCGCGTGCTTTGCCAGGCTTTGGGGACGACGCCCTGATGCGACCGCTGGGGGGCACGGATTGGCGCCTTGATGAAGAGCGGGCGAGATCATAGCTTGCCGGCCCTGCGGGGCGTGGCGCAGCCTGGTCAGCGCGCGTGTTTTGGGTACACGAGGCCGCCGGTTCGAATCCGGCCGCCCCGACCATGGGAGTGGGGCCAAGGGAGCCCGCGGGAGCAAGACCGATGGCGAGAATGGTGCGGATTTTTCAGCCGCCCCGGACGGCGATGCAGTCAGGCTGGGCCGGCACGCGCGAATGGGTGCTGGTGTACGAGCCGGAGGAGCCGCAGGTGCCGGATCCGCTGATGGGCTGGATCGGCGGGGGCAGCACGGAGCAGCAGGTGCGGCTCACGTTCGATACGCGCGAGGAGGCGATCGCCTTCGCCGAGAAGTACGGCCTCTCCTTCGAGATCGAGACGCCGCCGGAGCGGAAATTCCGCCCCAAATCCTATGCCGAGAATTTCCGTTATGGCCGCCGCGAGGCCTGGACGCATTGACCGGCGGACCATCGGCCTGCACACGGTATATGTCTCCTCCTCACGGGCGCCCTTAGCTCAGCTGGACAGAGCAACAGCCTTCTAAGCTGTGGGTCGGTGGTTCGAGTCCACCAGGGCGCGCCAGAAAATCAATAACTTAAGCGCTCAATTCGTAAAATTTCCGGAATGATTTTAATTTGTGTCCCTGTCATGTCCTTTGGGCAGTCGACCTAGCAAAGGGAGCAAGTGAAGGAGGTCGCTGCCGAACACCTCATGCGACAAGGATGCGACAAGAACGAGGAGGAATCGCCCATGGAAGAGCCCTTGCCACTCACCGATGCGGATCTAGCCATCGTTCAAGCCCAGGCGGCCCTTATGCCGTGCAATCTTTCGTGCCGCATGGTTGCCACCGGGCGCATCGTGGTGACCGATCCCAACGGCAATGTCGTCTTCGGCCTGAGCCGGGGGGAGGGCGGCTTCGTTCTGGCCCATTGCTGGGATGATCCCGAGGCGCCGGAAGCAGGCTTCCGCGAGGAGGTCGTGGCCGACCTTGCCGAGGCTCTGGCGATGATGCGGGAGATGATGGCGAAGGATTGAGACTTCAGCGGTCACTAAAAAGTCCGCCCCATTCGAAACAGGCCCTTATCTCAATCCGATCGGCCTGACGGCTCGGGCGGTCTTGAGGTCGATTGCTGTGCGCGTGCCCTGCTGGCCGCGCTCGACATCGAAGGTAATCTCCTGACCCTCGGTCAGGCTTCCGAGACCGGCACGATCGAACATTTCGCACGTAACACCATGACGGCAACGCGACATCGGCGAGTAAAAACTTCCCTTTAGCTCCTCCTCATCGTGATGCGGAGAAGCGAAATGCGCGCGAATTGGCGCCACGGCGAGGGAGGCGGGCTATGCCGTTTGATTCTGTGGGGTGGTCTCCCGGAGAGGAGCCTGAGAGCAAGCCGGGCAGCAAGCTAGACAAAGCGGCTGCCGCCCTGATGTTAGGGATGTTTGTTGCGGTCCTGGGCGCCTCGGTGGTGGTCGGCGTGGTGCTGCCGTTGCTGGTTAGGATCCTGGCCTATCCGCCGTCCTGAGGCCGACTGCGAGCGCGGAAGGAGCGCGGGCCAGGCAAGCCCGAGAGAAAGGCCGGACGGGAGGGATTGGGCGTGGGCTCTTCAGCCCGCCTTAATGCCCCAGCGGGCTGCTGCCGATGGTCGCCGCTGCCTGGGGAAGGAGCGGCAAAGCGGCGACCAAGGCGCAGAGCGCGGCAACACAGACGAGGATCATCGGAGGCGCGAAACCTAAGTGTCTGACTCGGAATGCGACGTTGTCTATCAGGCTCTTGCAAGGGTTCTGGTCAGCCTGCGGACGTGAGCGATCAGCGTCCAGGCAGTTGCGCTGGCGATGGTTGCTTCGAAGTCCTTGGCGAGCCTGCGGCATCG
>DATJLS010000062.1:0-8743 GCA_035509315.1 Acetobacteraceae bacterium
ATCGTCGATCTCCAGGCCGCCATCAACCGCTACCTTGCCGAGACCAACGAAAACCCAAAGCCCTTCGCTTGGACCGCCGACCCAGACGCCATCATCGAAAAGGTGCGGCGCGGGAAACGGACGTTAGAGTCGATCCACTAGATTGTGGAGGATCAACATGAGCGCATCGGAATGGCTGAGCGATACGGCCTGGGCGGCGCTTGAGCCGCATTTGCCGAAGAACCGGCCGAGCGCACATCGGACAGAGATCGCCGAGTGATCAGAGGCAGACGGGGCGCGATGGCATTCGATATAAGTCCGGGCGGCACGATGTAGAGCCGAGGCGGGGACGTTTCCGTGCTGCCGAATCAACGTGCCTGGGCGCTCGCCTCGCTCCGCACCGCGCCGACCCGCGCGGCAAGGGAGGCGGCCATGAATTCATCGAGATCGCCGTCGAGCACGGCCGACGGGTTGCCTTTCTCGACCCCCGTGCGCAAGTCCTTCACCAGCTGATAGGGGGCCAGGACATAGCTCCGAATCTGGTGGCCCCAGCCGATATCGGTCTTCTGGCTGGCCGCTGCCGCCGCTGCTTCCTCCCGCTTCTGCAACTCGCGCTCATAGAGCCGCGCGCGCAGCATCTGCATCGCGGTCGCGCGGTTGCGGTGCTGGCTGCGGTCCGTCTGGCAGGCGACCACGATCCCGCTCGGAATATGGGTGATGCGGATCGCGCTCTCGGTCTTGTTCACGTGCTGGCCGCCGGCGCCGGAGGAGCGGTACGTGTCCACCTTGAGGTCCGCCTCGTTGATCTCGACCTCGATCGTCTCGTCCACCACGGGATAGACCCAGACACTGGCGAAGCTCGTCTGCCGCCGCGCATTGGCATCGAACGGGCTGATCCGCACCAGTCGGTGCACGCCAGCCTCGGTCTTGAGCCAGCCATAGGCGAAGGGGCCCGAAACCTGCAGCGTCACGGATTTGAGGCCCGCCTGCTCGCCCGGGCTCTCCTCAAGAAGCTGGGCCTTGTAGCCATGCTGCTCGGCCCAGCGGACATACATCCGCATCAGCATCTCGGCCCAGTCCTGCGCCTCCGTCCCGCCAGCCCCGGCATTGATCTCCACATAGGCGTCGTTGCTGTCCGCCTCGCCGGCGAGCAGGCTCTCCGTTTCCCGCCGCTTCGCCTCGGCGAGAAGGGCCTCCTGTATCGCCTGGCCCTCTCTTGCGACGGAAGCGTCGCCCTCCGCCTCGGCGAGCGCAATGAGCTCCTTCGCCTCCTCTGCCTCGGTCTCGATGCGGCGGACGGCGTCGATCCCTTCGGCAAGACGAGTCCGCTCGCGCATCAGGGCCCGAGCAGCGGCGGGATCGTCCCACAGGGCGGGGTCTTCCGCCCGTGCGTTCAATTCGGCAAGGCGGGTGGTCGCGGCATCCCAGTCAAAGATGCCTCCTCAGCAGAACCAGCGATTGCTGGATCTGCTCGTGCAATGCGTCGGTTTCGGCGGACATAGTGAGTGGATGCGCGGAATTCGGCCGTGAGGTCAATAGAGGCCGCTGCTCATCCCGGCATCCATGTTCGAAGTGCTACTGGAGCTCGTCGCCTGCGCAGCATCGGGAGCAGCCGGACCTGAAGGCCCGCCGCCATCCCCGGCCACCACGGTCGCCGTGGTCTGGCCGGTCTTGAAGGCATCGGTCGCCACGCCGTCCACGGTATCGAAGCTCTGCATGGTGAGGCCCGGCGGCATTTTCCAATCAAGTACCGGACGATCGGCGAGCGCCACCTTCATGAAATGGTTCCAGATCGGTCCGGCGGCGGTGGCGCCGACGACATTCGGCCCGAGACTTCGCGGAGTATCGAATCCGACCCAGACGATGGTGACGAGGTTCGGGGTGAACCCATTGAACCACGCGTCATTGTCTTCATCGGTGGTGCCCGTCTTGCCGGCGACCGGGCGATTGATCCCCTGGCCGGCGATTGTGCCCGTGCCGCGCAGGACAACGCCGCGCAGCATGGTCACGAGCTGAAAGCTGCTCGCCGCATCGGCGATGCGCGGCTGGTCGCGGACGAGATCAGGCGGATCACCCGGGCCGCCGCCCGCGCAGTTGTTGCAGCTCAGATCCGGGGCGCGCCAGATCACCTTGCCTTCAGGGTCCGAGATCGTGTCGATCAGAGTCGGCGTCACCTTCCGGCCGAGCTCGTCGAACGAGGCGTAGGCGCCGGCCATCCGCATCACCGTGGTATCGAGCGCGCCAAGCACCGCCGGATAATAGAGCGGGAACTTGTCCACCACGCCGAACGCCTCGGCGGTCTTGGCAACATTGGCAAGCCCGACCGTCTGGGCCACCCGCAGCGTGGCGAGGTTCACCGACTGCTCGAGCGCCACCTGCATCGAGATCGGGCCCATGAAGCCGGGGTCGAAGTCGCTCGGGCGCCATAGCCCGTCCGCCCCCCACATGACGATGGGCGCGTCGAGGAATTGCTGGCTCGGCGGAATCCCCTGTTCGAGCGCGGTAAGATAGGTGAAGGGCTTGAAGCCGCTGCCGGGCTGGCGCTCGGCATCGATGGCGCGATTGAACTGGCTCTGTGCGAAGCTCCAGCCGCCGACCATGGCAAGCACCCGGCCGGTGCGCGGGTCAAGCGAGACGAGCGCCCCCTCCACCTCAGGGATCTGCATGAGATTCAGCACCGCCGGCTCGCCCGGCTTCCCCGGCCCGCCGGACGGCGTGACCATCACGACATCGCCTGGCCGCACAATCTCAGCCATCGTGCTCGGCGTCGGCCCGAACCCGCCGGGCACGACGGCCCGCGCCCAGCTGAGATCGGCGAGGCGGAGCACGCCCGTCTCGGGCGTGCCGGGCGGCGCAGGCCCGACCGGCGGCGCATCAGCGGCCGGCTTGAGCCAGCCGAGCCGCGCTTCCGAGGCTGTCTCGGAAAGAACGATGCCGAGCCGCCAGTCCTGCAACATGCCGGATGGCTTGGCGATCGCGGCCAGGCTCGTTGCCCAGCCATTCTCCAGGGCGGGTCCGGTCGGGATGCGGGCCACCGGACCACGCCAGCCGCCATGGGCGCGGTCATAGGCCATCAGCCCGTCGCGCACCGCGATCTCCGCCGCCCGTTGCAGCCTGGGATCGAGCGAGGTGCGCACGATCAACCCACCCGTCGTCGCCCGCTTGAGGCCGAATCGGTCGATCAGCTCCTGGCGTACCGCTTCGGAGAAATAGGCCGCTCCCGGCAGCGGCACCGGCGCCGGGCCGGCGGCCCGCGGCACCAGCGGCTCGGCCTTGGCAGCGGAGGCCCGGGCGGCGCCGATGTCCCCGTCATCGACCATCCGGTCGAGCACCCAGTTGCGCCTCGCCAGCGCTTCCTTGGGATTGGTGAAGGGGTTGTAGGTCGAGGGGGCTTTCGGCAGGCCGCCAAGGAAAGCCGCCTCCGCCAGGGAGAGCTTGTCGAGGGGTTTATCGAAATAGGCCTGGGCGGCGGCCGCGACGCCATAAGAGCCGAGCCCGAGATAGATCTGGTTGAGGTAGATCTGCAGGATCTGCTTCTTGCTCAGCACCTGCTCAAGGCGGACGGCAAGGATCGCCTCCTGGATCTTGAGATCCACCGTCATCGGCTGATCGAGGAGGATGTTCTTCACCACCTGCTGGGTGATGGTCGAGGCGCCAAGCGGTCGCCGGCCGTTGCCGACATGCAGCGCATCCCACACCCCGGCACGGATGATCGCTGCCGGGTTGATCCCGGGATGGTACCAGAATGTGCGATCCTCGGCGGCGATGAAAGCCTGCCGGACCATCGGCGGGATTTCGTCATAGGGCACGTAGATCCGCTGCTCGGCGGCAAGATCGGCGATCAGCCGGCCGTTGTCGGCGAAGACCCGGCTCATCACCGGCGGGTGGTAGTGGCGCAGCGCATCGACACTCGGCAGACCGGCCGCAAAACGGAGATAGAGTCCATAGAGCGCCCCGCAGCCGACGACGGCGAGGATGATCAGGGCAAAGACGAAGCGGGCGAGCCAGCGGCCTGCGGCGCGGGCGCCGGAGCCGACGCCGCCAGGCGGCTTCCTGCCACGCGGACTGCCCCCCGGGCCTCCCTGCGGTTTGCCCGGGGGTTTGCCCGGGGGTTTGCGTGGCGGCTCATGCCCTCCGTTCCCGCGTCCGGGCGGAAGCAGCCTTTCACCAGCGGTCAAGGGCGGGCTCATGCGCTCATATATCCGTTTCCATGGGGAGCGGAACAAGGGTTTGCCCCTTGTTTGCGCGGGCCGCCTATGCGGAGCGCGCGTGCGCTTCCTTCCCGCCGGGGACGGGGACGCTCAGAGAGCTAGCCGGCCATCCGTGCGGTGCGGTCGGCGGCGAAATAGGCGTCCACCGCGCGTTCCATCGCCGCCGCGATCACCGTCCGATGCTGCGGCGTGCAGAGGGCAGCCTCGTCGTTGCGATTGGACATGAAGCCCATCTCGACCAGCACGCTCGGAATGCTCGCCGATTCGAGAACGACGAAATTGGCATGACGGGCAGGGTTGACGAGCAGCTCGACCGATCGACCGAGCGAGCCCACCATGTCCTTTTGCAGGCGGGCCGAGCTGAATTCCGTTTCCTGCGTGACGAGGCCGGCGAGAATTTCCGCGACCGCGGGCGAGACTTTCTTGAAGCGCGGGTTGGTGACGTAGCGATCGGCGCTGTTCTCGCTGGCCGCGATCGCCGCCGCCTCCGGGTCGGAAGCGGTGGTCGAGAGGCGATAGACGCTGGCCCCGCGCACTTCGTGATCGAGGATCGAGTCGGCGTGCATCGAGACGAAAAGATGCGCGCGATTCTCGTGCGCGATCTGCACACGAGTCTCGAGCGGGATGAAGACATCCTGCCAGCGGGTCATCGCCACCCGGTAGCGTCCGCTGGCCTCCAGCCGGTTCTTCAGATCGTAGGCGGCAAGCAGCGCGATGTGCTTCTCATAAGTACCCGCGACCCCGATCGCACCCGGATCGAGCCCGCCATGCCCGGGATCAAGCATCACCAATGGCGGCATCTCCCGCCCCGGAGGCGGCGTGGGCGGCAGGGGGAGACCCTGCCCTGGACGGCTCGCGGCGGCTTGGGCCAGGGCTGGAGTCATGCTGGCCGGCAGAAGGAAGCTCGCGGCCAGCCCATGGCCCAAAAGCATGCGGCGTTCGATAGCCATGAGGCGATCTTAACACATGAGTTCGGCATTGCCACGTTTCTTGTTGATGACTCGTACTTCACTTTTGCCCTTCACCCTTGTCCGCGGCATGGGCAAAGCCTCGCTTGCCGAACGGCGGCCTTTGCTGCATGGTCGCCGGCATGCCGGTCGTCGGGCCTACCGCTGAGCGGGAGTCCCTGCGGAAGGCGGCGTTGAGTGCCGCGACCCGGCTTTCCCGAGGAGTTTCCCGTTGCCGGGCCTCCACGGGGTGCCTATTTGCTTAGCCTGACAAGGGCAGAGCCGCCGTCGGCGCCTGTCCTCCCGTCTTCCTGGGACCGATGAGTTTCGACCGCTCCATTTCCTCGCGCGAAGCAAGCAAGCCTGCCCATTCCCGGATCGGACGAGTGTGCATTGCCGCCCGTCGGGCGGAACCGGGCGAAAGCCGAAGCGGCGCGGTCCCCAGCCAGGCGGTGTTGGAGCCTGATGACCGAAGGTCGAATCACCACAGGTTGGAATCAGGCGATAAAACAATGACCGCGGGCGGGATGGGTAAGCGCGAGCGAACGCATCCCGCTTTCGGCTTCCCGGGAAGCCAGTCCCGCTACCTCAGGTCAAATGCCCGATTCCTGCCGGCGTCCTGCCGCGACCGGGCATCGTCATTTCCCTTATCCGGCCCCGGAGCGCGCGCCCGCGCGGCGCCTTCTCCGGCGGCTTACCGGAGTTCCAGTTCGCATGACCAAACGGATGCTGATCGACGCCACGCACGCGGAAGAGACCCGCGTTGTGGTTCTGGACGGTAGCCGCCTCGAAGATTACGACGTCGAGACCGCGACCAAGAAACAGCTCAAAGGTAATATCTACCTCGCCAAGGTGGTCCGCGTGGAGCCGAGCCTCCAGGCCGCCTTCGTTGAATATGGCGGCAATCGCCACGGTTTCCTGGCCTTCGCCGAGATCCATCCCGATTATTATCAGATCCCGGTTGCAGACCGGCAGAAGCTCTTGGCGATGCAGGAGGCGGAGGCCCGTGCCGCCGAAGAGGCGGAAGAGGAGCAAGAAGCGGCCGCTTCGGCTGAATTCCTCACCGAAATCCCGACTCCCGAAATGTTCCCCGGGGAATCGGCACCGGATTCGAACCCGCCCCCCGGCGAGGCAATGGATGGTTGGCCAGCAGATGAATGGCCCGGAAACGGATTGTCTGGGGACGGATTGTCCGGCGTAGAGGCATTGACCTCTCCTGTCGCGGAAATCTCACCCCCGGAAGAGACCGGCCTCGAGGAAGGAAGCGTCGCGCAGCCGGATCTCGGCGAGGTGGATCGCGAAGCGCTCAAACGCGAGGAACCTGGGCCTGAGGAACCTGGGCCTGAGGAACCTGGGCTTGAGGAACCTGGGCCCGAAGAGGGTGGGATCGAAGCGGATGGTTTCGCGGAGGTCCTTCCGCCCGAGACGGTGGGCGGCGAGGGTGAGAGCAGCGAGGATTTCCGCCCGCAGCGGATGCCGGCGCAATTCCTCCGCCAGTACAAGATCCAGGAAGTCATCCATCGCCGCCAGATTCTGCTGGTCCAGGTCGTCAAGGAAGAACGCGGCGCGAAGGGCGCGGCGCTGACCACCTACATCTCGCTTGCGGGCCGCTATTGCGTCCTGATGCCAAATTCGCCCCGCGGTGGCGGAATCTCGCGCAAGATCACCTCACCCGCCGATCGCAGGCGCCTCAAGGAGGCGGTCGCCGAGCTCTCGATTCCTTCCGGCATGGGGCTCATCGTCCGCACGGCCGGCGCCAACCGGCCCAAGCCCGAAATAAGGCGAGACTGCGAATACCTGCTCCGACTCTGGGACGAGATACGTGAGACCGTGATGAAGTCGGTCGCGCCGGCGCTCATCTATGAAGAGGCGAGCCTGATCAAGCGGGCGATCCGCGATGTCTATTCGCGCGATCTCGAGGAGGTTCTGGTCGATGGCGAGACGGGCTGGCAGGCAGCGCGGGATTTCATGCGCATGCTGATGCCGACCCATGCGCGCAAGGTGCAGCTCTGGAAAGATCCAGCCGGCCGCGGCCTTTTCTCGCATGAGCATGTCGAGGCCGAGCTCGATGCGGTGATGAGCCCGACCGTGCCGCTGCGCTCGGGCGGCTCGCTCGTGATCAATCAGACCGAGGCGCTGGTTGCGATCGATGTCAATTCGGGCCGCTCGACGCGCGAGCGCAATATCGAGGAGACGGCGTTGCGCACCAATCTCGAGGCAGCGGAGGAGGTGGCGCGACAGCTCCGGCTGCGCGACCTCGCCGGCCTGATCGTGATCGACTTCATCGACATGGAGAGCCGCAAGCACAACTCCATGGTCGAGCGCCGGCTCAAGGAGGCGCTGAAGAGCGACCGAGCCCGCGTACAGGTCGGTCATATCAGCCATTTCGGCCTCCTTGAGATGAGCCGCCAGCGGCTCAGGCCCTCACTTGCGGAGACGAGCTTCCTTCTCTGTCCGCATTGCGAGGGAACCGGCCATGTCCGCAGCATCGAGAGCGCGGCGATCCGGCTGCTGCGGCTGATCGAGGATGATGCCTCGCGCCGTCGCGCGGGAGAGCTCATGGTGCATGTCTCCGGCCCTGTCGCGCTCTATGTCTTCAACCACAAGCGCGCGTGGCTTGCCGAGATCGAAGCACGGCACGGCATAACCCTCCAGTTTGCGCTCGACGAGCACCAGCCGGTCTCCTTCATGCGGATCGAGCATCTGCGCGGCGCCACGGCCGCCGTTCCCGCCCCCGTCTCCGCGCCGATCCCCGGCCCCGCGGCGGCGGCCGAGCCGCCACCCGCTTCGCCTCCCACTTTGTCTCCCGTGTCTTCCCCTGCGGCGCCGGTGCCTCAGCCCGCGCCCGCTCTGACCGAGGAGGGCGAGGCCGAAACGCAGGCGGGCGAGGAAACCGAGGAAGGCGATCGCCGCCGCCGCCGCCGCCGCCGCCGCCGCCGCGGCCATCGCGAGGAAGCGGCGCCATCCCCCCTCTCCGTGGATGGCGTGTCGAGCCCTGCAAAGGAGGTTCCGCCCGAGCAGGCCGAGCAGCCGGAGATCACGCCGCCGCCGGAGAGCCCGTTGGCCGAGCCGCCGGTCCGGCCGCAGGCAGCAGCTGCTCATCCGCGCCGGCGCGGCCCGCGCGAAGGCGGGCGGGAAGGCCGTGGCCGCGGCGCGCGCGTGCCCGCCGTTCCGCCCGAGAGTCAGCCGGCCCTGCCGCATCCGATCGGCCCGACGCCCGCCAACCCCTTCGCCGACGCTGCGCTCGATTTTCTCGACGCGCTCGAGGTGGAGGCCGAGAGCATGGCCGCCCCGCCGCCCGCCATCGCCTATTCGGAGGAACCAGCCGAGCCAGCCCCCGTGCCGCCCGAACCCGCCCCGGAACGCGCTTCCGCCTCGCTGCCCGCGCCGGAGGCAGTGGCGCCGGCGATGGCCGCGGCGCCGGTCGATGACCGGCCAGCGGAGCCGGCGGTCAAGCCAATCGTCATCGGCGCGGACGAGCCGGTGGACGCCCCGAAGAAGCGGGGCTGGTGGCGCCACTAGTGTCCCGACTCGTAAATATCGTCATCATGCGTCGGGACACTCGCTCTTTGTTTTCAGTGGCCTGCTGGTCCCTGAAATGCGAAG
>DATJLS010000063.1:0-42504 GCA_035509315.1 Acetobacteraceae bacterium
AGGGGCTCTGCCCCTTGCATCCCCGCCAGGGCCAGCGGCCCTGGACCGCCCAACTTAATTTCCCTGGGCGCTCCGCGACTTCCTGTCATGAAGCCGTCCCCATCAGCGCCCCAGCGGCGGATGTTCCCGGCATCCGACCCGGCGGAACCTGCGGAGGGTGCGGACCGCTCGGGCATCGTTTCAATCCGGGAGAGAGGTTTGCAACGAAGCGTAAAGGCAGCACCGCTCTGTTGTGGCTTTCCCCCTGCCAATTGTTCAGAACGTATGCCGGTCCGGGTCCGCATCGAATGAAATGGGGTAAATTGTGTTGCACGCCGGGAAAAGGATTGCGATAATTTGACGGTTTCGATTGCGTTTTCTTCGGCCGTATTCGTGTCCTCGCCGCAATGTGTCGATGAAAGTTTGACGTTCGTGTTGAAATCGTATTGACGAGCCTCTCTTTTTCTGGAGCCCTGTGTGTCGCATTTGACACGCGGTTCGGGGGCGTCATGGGCGAAGTTCGCAAGAGGCGAGGGGGGAGATTCGGCCGAGTCAGCGCCGGCCGCCGGCGTTGTTTCCTCCTTGCCGGCACGATGCTCTCCGGCCTCGCCACGCCGGCGCTGGCGCAGACCTTGCCGAGCGGCGGAAACTATGTCGCGGGCTCGGGCAGCATCGGGACCGCCGGCCCCGCGATGACGATCAACCAATCGACCAGCCGCGGCATCATCAACTGGCAGGGCTTCTCGATCGGCGGCGCGAACTCGGTCCAGATCGACAACGGCTCCGGCGCCACCCTCAACCGCGTAACGGGCGGCAATCTTTCCACCATCTCCGGCGCGCTCGGCGCCACCGGCTCGGTCTATCTCGTCAATCCCAACGGCGTCGTCGTCGGCGCCGGCGGGAAGGTGCTGACCGGCGGCAGCTTCGTCGCCTCGACGCGCGACGTCTCGAACGATCAGTTCATGGGCGGCGGCACGCTCACCTTCTCCGGCACCTCCAACGGCACCGTCACCAACGAAGGCAGCATCACCGCGCAGAACGGCAACGTGGTGCTGATCGGCCAGTCGGCAACCAACACCGGAACGATCTCCGCCCCCAACGGCACCGCTTCGCTCGCCGCCGGCAACCAGGTCCTGTTGCAGCCTCAGAACGGTCCCTCCGGCGTCTACGTCGCCCCCGACGTCACCGCCACCGGCAATGCCTCCAACGCCGGCACCATCAAGGCCGCCGCCGCGGCGCTCGCCTCCGCCGGCGGCAATGTCTACGCGCTCGCCGGCAATCGCGGCGGGCTGATCCAGGCCACCGGAACGAAGACCGTCGCCGGCCAGGTCTGGCTCACCGCGCCCAACGGCACGGTCGAGGTCTCCGGCGCCGTCACTGCCGCCAACGCGGACGGCACGGGCGGAGAGATCGTCGCGGACGGCAAGACCACGACACTCGATCCCACCGCGGAGCTCAACGCCTCCGGCACCACCGGCGGCTCCGTCCTCGTCGGCATCGAGCCGGGCGTGACCAACGAGTCCTCCAGCACGACCATCTCTTCGGGGGCGAAGATCCTCGCCGCCGGCGCCGGCGGCGCGGGCGGGCATATCGAGACCTCGGGCCAGTCCCTCGCCCTCGGCAGCGCCACCATCGATGCCGGCCAGGGCGGCTCCTGGGTCATCGACCCGGTGGACATGACGATCGGCCCGATCTCGGCGCTCGCCATCGATCTCGGCCTCGGCTTCGGCGCCAACATCACGATCGAGACCAGCGCGAAAGGCGCCTCGGGCATCGGCATTCCCACGCCGGGCCCGGGGGACATCAATATCATTGCGCCGATCAGTTGGAGCACTTCAGCAGCACTGACGCTTTCGGCCTTCCATAGCGTCAATGTCGATGCCGCCATCACCGCCAAGGGCAACGGGACGCTCGATATTGTTACCAACAACAATATGGGCGGCACGAGCAGCGGCACCGGAGCGCTGAACTTCCTCTCAGGTGGCGATATTCAGTTCACCGATGTCGGCCTTGGAGCACTCAACATCAATGGCGCCGCCTACACGCTGATCTGGACCGTCGGCGGGAGCGGTCCGAATGATCTCTCGACGATCGACGACAACCCAGGCGGTGACTACGCTCTGGCGGAGAACATCGATGCCGACAATGTCTCCGATTATACCCCGGTCGCCGAGAGCACCGGCTTCACCGGCACCTTCAACGGCCTCGGCAATACCATCAGCAACCTGACAATCACCGATAGCACGGATATGTTTGTCGGCCTCTTCGGCCAAGTTGGAAGCGGCGGCACAATCGGCAATCTTGGCCTGGTCAATGAATCGGTGACGGGCAACGGCCAAGTGGGCGGCCTGGTCGGGCAGAATGGCGGCGCGATCGAGGATGCCTACGCCACCGGCACGGTCACCGGCTTGGGCGATGTCGGCGGGCTGGTCGGCTCCAATTCCGGCACCCTCATGAACGACTTTACGAACATCGCGATCACCGGATCCGGATCCAGCAATATCGGCGGGCTGGTCGGGTACAACTCCGGCGGAACCCTCACGAACGACTCTGCGACCGGCGCAGTGATGTCCACTGATGAAGGCGAAGTCGGCGGACTGGTCGGGCAGGATCAGAACGGCACCCTCCTCAATGATTTTGCGACTGGCGCGGTCACCAACGGCCATGGCTCTACCGGCGGGCTGGTCGGCGAGGCCTTCGGCGAAGAGACGATTTCGAACAGTTTTGCGACCGGCGTGGTCACCGGTGGCGGTCCTTCCGGCGGCAGCAGCGTTGGCGGGCTGGTCGGCGATGCCTCCAGCGAAGAGACGATTTTGAACAGCCACGCCACCGGCGCGGTCAGCGGCAGCTATGACGACGACTACATTGGCGGGCTGGTCGGGAACCTCGGTCTCGGCTCGATCACCAATTCCTACGCGACCGGCACAGTCAGCGGCGACGGGAATCAGGACTTGATCGGCGGGCTGGTTGGCTGGGCCTCCGGCACCGGAGACATGATTTCGGACAGCCACGCCACCGGCACGGTCAGCGGCAGCGGTGAGCAGGACGACATCGGCGGGCTGGTCGGGGAGAATAACGGGACGATCAGTTATTCCTCCGCGCGGGGCAATGTCATCGACACGGGTGCCGACACCACCACCACTGCTCTCGTCGGCGGGCTGGTCGGCTACAACGACGGCGCGATCAGCAATTCCTGGGCAACGGGCACGGTCACCGATACCGCCGGCACCGCTTATATTGGCGGACTGGCCGGCGAGAATGACACAGATGGCTCCATCACCGACGCCTACGCGACCGGCATGGTCACTGGTGGCGTGGGCGACGCCGTCGGCGGGCTGGTCGGCTACAACGACGGCACGATCGAGGACGCCTACGCGACCGGCACGGTCACCGACACCGCCGTTCCCAGCCAGGTCGGCGGGCTGGTCGGGGTGAACTTCGCCGGCACGATCGAGGACGCCTACGCGACCGGCACGGTCACCGACAGCGGCGAGGGCGGCGACGCCGGCGGGCTGGTCGGATACAACGGCGGCATGATCGAGGACGCCTACGCGGCCGGCACGGTCACCGGCAGCGGCGGCAATGTCGGCGGGCTGGTCGGGGCGAACGACGGCACGATCGAGGATGCCTACACGACTGGGGCTGTCAGCGGCGACGCCGGCAGCTATGTCGGCGGACTGGTCGGGAGGAACTACGACGGCACGATCGAGGACACCTACGCGACCGGCGCGGTCACCGGCGGCGCGGGCAGTGAGGTCGGCGGGTTGGTCGGGAACAACGCCGGCACGGTTACGGACTCCTACTGGGACACGCAGACCAGCGGCCAGACGTCCGGTACGGGTGCCGGCAACCCTGGCGGCACGGGTCTGACCACCGCCCAGCTCAAATCCGGCCTGCCAGCAGGCTTCTCTTCAAGCGTGTGGGGCAGCAGCCGACGGATCAATAACGGCTATCCGTACCTGCTTGCAGTTCCCCCCCGATAGCGGGTGGCCATGGAAGGGCGCGCCGTCTTGTTCGCCGCGCGCGGTCCGTGCCGAATGGCAATTCTGTCGCAGAGCCATGCAATTGCGTGAATCAAGGCGAAGGTCGCGGCGATCGCGCAACTTGATGAGGTGATGAACGTCAGTCGCCGCCGTCACGCGCCCCTTGTCCTCGCAATCCTTGCGCAGCGGATGGTCGGCGAGGAACTGTTCCCGAAAGCTGCGCCAATGCCGATCATATCCCCGCGCAGCCGCCGAGCCGCGCTCGCGATCATGAGCACCCGGCTCCGGCGCGAATGCCGGCCGGTGCACGGGCGGCCGGGTCGGCATCACCGGAGCGCGGTGACCTCGTTCGCCGCCTCGCGGTGCCAGTCGTGCGTCAGCGTGTGACGCTCGATGATCCGCTGTGTCAGAGCGACACGACGCGCCGCCTGAGCGCATTGCTCCGCGATCTGAGAGGGCAGCTCGCCCATCGCTTGCAGGCCGCCAGGAACGATCCGGCTTTCGGCCGTGCGCATCCGTAGGCGCGGCTCAATATCCACGTCCCCGGCCATTCTCTCACGCGCATCCAGCACGAGCGGCGCGATTGCGCAGATGGTGCCGGCCTGCGCGAGCACGACGAAAGGGCGCTCGTGCACCAACATGATCGTTCCCGTCTTCATCGCATTTTCCCGAAGATGCGCGGGCGCGATAGGCCGAGGCGCCGGCTGGCCGGCGTGCTCGGGCTCGAGCTTGACCGTCTCAAGCTGGCGCAGCAGCTCGAGCGTTCCGCTTCTCGTGCCGCCGTTTACGCTCCATCATGCGCCCCCGCTCTTGATGAACTCCCACACCCTCGGCGCGCGCTTGCAATCGGACGCCGTCGGGCGCTTCGGCATGTCCTCCCACACGGATTTCGGCACCGACTCTCCAGGCTCCAGCGGAAAGCCCCGGGTGCGACATTTCCGCCAGTACTCAAGCCAAGAATGGTCCATCTCCGAGCAATCCTGGCGCGTTCCATCGGCGATCGCGGACGGTCCACCGGGCCACCCCGGGTTCTGCCTGAGCCACTCGGTCAGCCGCTCCGCGACCTCGCCATAGGAGGGCCAGAACGACGAGGCCGCCGCCACCGCCTCGAGGCTCGAAGCGCAAAACACATGCGGGTGGAAGCGCTCCGCCAGCATCGGCTCGTATGCCTCGATCCTCGCCTTCGCCTCGGCCTCCTCCATCCCTCCGGCGCACAGAGCGCCGAGCGCCATCAGCCATTCCCGAGGTGGCAACAGGCGGAATTTCTGGCGCGCCCGATCGGCGTCGGTGGAATGCGGCTGGTCTCCTCCGTCGAGCCCTGCGCCGGCATCCTCCGGCGCCGGTGGTGGCGCGCCGCGCCCTTGCTGGACTCACTCGACTTCAACGATCTTTGCGACGGCATCTACGGCCTGAACGCCCTAAGAAAGGTCTGAATAAGTCCTAGCCAGCCAAAAAATCGTAAGTCTTTTCAATGGCCCAGTTGGCCACGGGAAGACTTATTCAGACCTTCCCTAACGGGCGTCCGCGAAAACCCGTTCGGCGACATCGTGACACGCTGGACCGGATATCGCGTTGGCTGGGTCATTTGCGGCGGCGAATCCGGACCCGGCGCGCGGCCGATGCATTTGGATTGGGCTCGGTCGGCCCGGGACCAATGCGCGGCCGCGTGCGTTCCCTTCTTCTTCAAGCAATGGGGTGGCCGGACGCCAAACGCGGGAGGGGCTCTCCTCGACGGCCGCGAATGGCGGGAGGTGCCCCTGTGATCCAAGCGCGCCTTGGCATCGCCGAGATCGACCGTGCCAAGGTGGGGCAGGGGAGAAATTTAATGGCGCGCCCCGAAATCCGACTCACCGCCGCCGAATTCGCCGCCTTGCTGAGCCAGGCGCACAGTCAGCGCGAATTGCGGCTTGGCTTGAGGCGGGCGTTCGCGCGTGAATCCTCCTGATGGTCGCTTATTCCTTCAAGTCTGAATTCGTGCGGCCGATCGTCACCGGCGAGAAGCGCCAGACGATACGCGCCGGCCGCCGCCGTCATGTGCGACCCGGCGAGGTCATGCAGCTCTATTACGGCATGAGGACCAAGGCTTGCTATCTGGTCGGGACGGCCGTGTGCGCCTCGATCTGGCCCATCTCGATCGACGTCACCAATGTCCTGATCGAGTACGCGGACACGCGCCTGAAGGGCCGACAAGCTCTCGACGATTTCGCGCGATCGGACGGTTTCCCCGATTGGTCAGGCATGCGGAATTTCTGGATCGAGAACCATGGACCTCATGAAGGGCCCTGGACCGGCCTTCTGATTCGCTGGCATGGCTTCGCGGCCGCCACCGCCGATGCCTGATTCCGCGCCCCTTGGTGGCTTGGCCCGAGCGAGGCCGCCGCCTACCTCTCTGTGCGGCCGGATACCTTGAGTCGGCTGGTGCGGGAGGGGAGAATCCCGGCCCCCAACCATGCCCTTGGGCCACGCTCGCCGCGCTGGGACCGTGAGGCGCTTGACGCTTCTTTCAACGGCGGGACAGTGTCCACGGACGCCGGCATGGTGTTCTGGGGGATCGTTGATGAAATCAAAAGGAAGGCACGCCGATCGCGTCGCCGCCCTCATCGCCGCCTACCAGGGCAGCCCGGAATGGGCGCGACTGAAGCCTCACACTCAGGTCGGATACGGCATCTATCTCCGCGAACTGGCGCCGGCCGGCCACCTCAGAGTGTCAGACGTACGCCGACGGGACATCCTTCTCGTTCGCGACGGAATCGCCAGCGAGCGCGGAGCCGCGGCGGCCAACATGTTCACCACCGTCGTCTCCCTCCTGTTCCGCTGGGCCGTGGACCGGGAGTGGCTGGATATTCCCCGGCCTATCAAATCCGCCAGCTCGAGGCGGCCATTGGCGCGCCTGGACACTCCAGGAAGCGGACCGGGCGCTCGCCGGGCTGCCAGAGCATTCCCGGCGCATCCGTGGTGCTGGCCATCTACACCGGCCAGCGCCGGGGAGACCTCGTGGCGCTCCCGTGGTCCGCGTATGACGGGCAGCGCATCCGGCTGACGCAGGGCAAGACGGGCGCCGGACTTGTCATCCCCTGCCACCCGATGCTCCGGGCCAAGCTTGAGCAATGGCGCCGGGACCGCAATCCGGCGGTGATGACCATCCTGACCGACGACCGGAGGATGCCATGGGACGCCCACCGCCTGTCCAACAACTTTCCTTATGCCCTCAGGGCGCTCGGTCTCACCGGCCTCAATGTCCACGGGCACCGAAAGCTGGCGGCGACGAACCTTGCGGAGGCGGGGGGCTCAACCCATGAAATTGCAGCGATCACCGGACATCGGACCCTGAGCATGATTCAGCTCTACACCCAGGCCGTCAGCCAAGAGCGCCTCGCGAGCGCCGCGATTGAGCGGTTGTCCCGACACCGGGACAACCAAAAACTGAGGTAGTTAAATCAAATGGTTACAGCCAAAGATTTCACCGAGGACGAGATCCAGCGGTACTCCCGCCATATCCTGCTCAAGGAGGTAGGCGGCATCGGCCAGGCGAAGCTGCGGGCGGCGCGCGTGCTCGTCGTCGGCGCGGGCGGGCTCGGCTCGCCGCTTCTTCTCTATCTCGCGGCGGCCGGGGTCGGGAGGATCGGAATCGTCGATGACGACCGGGTCGAGCTTTCCAATCTCCAGCGCCAGATCGCCCACCGGACCGATGGGCTCGGCCTCGGCAAGGCTCAATCCGCGGCCGAGGCGGCGCGCGCGATCAATCCCGGCATCACGATCGAGGCCCATGCCCGCCGGATCGACGCGACGAATGCGCTGGCGCTGATCGAGGACTACGATATCGTCTGCGACGGATCGGACAATTTCGCGACCCGTTTCCTGCTCGCCGATGCCTGCTTCCTTGCGCAGCGGACGCTCGTCTCGGCCGCGGTGCTGCGCTTCGAGGGGCAGCTTTCGGTGTTCAGGCCACATGCAGGCCCGGAGGCGCCCTGCTATCGCTGCCTTTATCCCGAGCCGCCGCCCGAAGGAATGGTACCGAGCTGCTCGGAAGCCGGGGTGATGGGCGCGGTGACCGGGGTGATGGGAACGCTTCAGGCGACCGAAGTGCTGAAGGAGATTCTCGGCATTGGCGAAGGTCTCTCGGGGCGGCTCCTGATCTGGGACGCGCTCGCGGCGCGGATGCGCACCGTACGCCTCCGGCGCGACCCGGCCTGCCTTCTGTGCGGCCCGGCGGGCGAGATCCGCGATCTCTCCGCTCACGCGCGCGCGCCGTCCGCCGCCTGTGCCGCCTGACAAGACGCTTGGGATCCTGCTGCTCTCGGGCCGGCACGAGCGGGCGCATTATGCTTTCGTGCTGGCGAGCGGGGCGGCCGCGCTCGGGCGAAGGGTGGTGCTGTTCGCAACCAATCGCGGCTGCCTTGCGCTGCTGGCGGACTGCTCCGGGCTCGCCGATACGGCGCGTGACACGGTGATCCGCGACCGCGGTGTTGCGGGGTTCGAGACGCTGCGCGCTGCGGCGGCCGAGCTTGGCGTGCGCATGATCGCCTGCGAAGCGGGCCTGCGCGCCGAGGCGCTGGAGAAGGAACCGCTCTTCGCGGATGTCGAGGTGGCCGGGGTGGCCACCTTTCTCGAGGCCGTGGGCGAAGGCCAGTTCATTTCTGTGGGATGAGCGATCCGAAACTTGACCCGGCGCGCGCGCCCCGGCACCGCTTCCGCATGCGCGCGCACGTTGCAGGGTCGGCGATTCGTTTTTTCCCCCCATTCCTCTTGACCTTGACCCTCCTGGCTGGAGGGTTGACGGCGATCTCCGTCCTCGCGGCGACGCCTTCGGGGAAAAATGCACTGCTCGAGCCGGCCTCGCTCTGGGAACCGGCGCATCCCCTGAAGGGGACCAATACGGGCCTGCCGATCCCGCGCTTCATCTCGCTCCTCACGGATGAGGTGAACATGCGTGTCGGGCCGGGTTTCCAGTATCCGATCGAATGGGTATACAAGCGCGAGGGCCTTCCGGTGGAAGTCGAGCGGGAGTTCGATGTCTGGCGTCTCGTTCTCGCACCCGATGGCGGGCGCGGCTGGGTGCATGAGGCAACGGTCTCGGGAACCCGCACCTTCGTTGTCACCGGCGGGAACAGGATCCTGCGCCGCCAGCCGAGCGACCAGGCGGCGACGGTCGCCCTGCTGCAGATGGGCGTGATCGGCGTCATCCGGCGCTGCAAGGCGGGCGATGCCTGGTGCGAGGTGAGCGTGGACGGAGAACGGGGCTACCTGCCGCGCGCCGATTTCTGGGGCACCTTTCCCGGCGAGGCCGTGCCCTGATAAGTTGACGGAATGGATCTCCAAACGCCCCGCGCCCATCACGATCTCGGCGGCGCGGCGAAATATCTTTGCGAGGGTATCGACCGGGGCGCCCATGCGCTCACCGGTTTCGACAAGGCGGTGGATGCGATCCGCCAGATCCTCGGCGCCAAGGGCATCATGACTGTGGATGAGCTACGGCGCGGGATCGAGGCGATCCCGGAGGTGGAGTATCACCGGCTCTCCTACTATCAGCGCTGGATCTGCTCGATTGCCGACAATCTTCTCGCCCGCGGCGTGATCACCGAGGAAGAACTCACAACCGCGTTAAAGCGTGATGACCGGAGGTGGGATCACCCCAGGTCTGAATCACGCGAGAAAACAAATGAGTAGAACGGGATACGGGAGCAGAGCGAGCGCATCCCGCTCCAGCGTCTCAGGAATGACCGTGCGCCTTACCCCGGGCACGATGGTGCGCGTGCGTGACGATTGGCCGGAGACGCGCGGGAAGGTTCATATCCGCACGCCGCATTATCTGCGCGGGCGCGTTGGCCGCATTGTCCGCCATCTCGGGGATTTCCCGAGCCCGGAAGACCTGGCCTTCGCGCGGCCGGCGCCACGGCTTCCGCTCTATCACGTGCTCTTCGAGCAGGCGCCGATCTGGCAGGAGGGGCGGGTGGGCGACGAGATCCTGGTGGAGATCTACGAGCCATGGCTGCAACGGGCCTGAACCTTCTCTCGCTCGAGCCCGAGCGTCTGCTCGGCGCGGTGCGTTTCCTCCTCGCGGCCAAGGGGCTCGCAAGCCCGGAGGAAATCGCCGAACGCATTGCCGCGACCGATCAGGCCGCGCCTGCGCAGGGCGCGCGCATGGTGGCGAAAGCCTGGACCGACCCCGAATACCGGGCGCTGATGCTCGCCGACGGCACGCGGGCCGCCGAGACGCTCGGCATCCCGATGCGCGGGGCGCCGCCGCTCGGCGTGCTCGAGAACAGGCCGGGCCTGCACCACCTCGTGGTCTGCACCCTCTGCTCCTGCTATCCGCGCGCCGTGCTCGGCTATCCGCCGTTCTGGTACAAATCCGTGGCCTATCGGGCGCGGGCGGTGCGCGATCCGCGCGGGCTCGTCGCCGAATGGGGCACTCTCCTGCCCGAGGACACGAAGATCCGTATCGTCGATTCCACCGCCGATTATCGCTGGATGGTTCTGCCGCTTCGTCCTGCCGGCACGGCGGATTTCAGCGAAGACCGGCTTGCCGCCCTGGTGCGCGAGACCGACATGATCGGCGTGACCATCCCCGGCGCAGAGTCTCCGGCCGCCTGATCCCGAACGTCATCCGTCGGTCGAAAAGCGGAATATCGTCGTCGAGCGGAACACCTCGCCGGGTGTGAGCTCTGTCGACGGGAAGCTCGGATGATTGGGAGAATCCGGAAAGTGTTGGGTCTCCAGCGTGAAGGCCGCGGTCTGCCGATAGGAGGTGCCGGAGGAGCCCGCGAACGAACCATCGAGGTGGTTGGCGGTATAGATCTGGATGCCCGGCTCGGTGGTATCGACATCCAAGATGCGTCCGCTCGCCG
This sequence comes from Acetobacteraceae bacterium, assembly GCA_035509315.1. GTDB lineage: Bacteria > Pseudomonadota > Alphaproteobacteria > Acetobacterales > Acetobacteraceae > JAKAWQ01. The sequence goes on from DATJLS010000063.1 coordinate 10,811, forward strand.
GGTCATAAGCGCGTGCGGCGAGGCTCAAGCCATTCGGGCTCGGCTTGTTCAACACCCAGTTATGGTCATAGCCGCGCGCCAGGAGCAGTTGCGGAAACGGGTCGGCGAGGCGGGCGCCGATCGGCGTGAGCTTGCGGAAATCCAGAGGTGTGCCGGATACCGGATCGATCGCCCCTGTGGGGATCTGGCCTTCGCCGGTCGGCGTATAGCTGTCGGCATGGATCTGCAGCAGTTGATGCGCGACCGAGCCTGAGCCGTTGCCGGCAAGATTGAAGTATGAATGATTGGTGAAATTGATCACCGTTTTCCGATCGGTGACGGCCTCATAATCGATGCGGAAGGCGTTCGCATCGTCGAGCGTATAGGTCACCGTCGTCTGAAGCGTGCCGGGATAGCCGGCCTGCCCGTCGGGACTGGTGTGCGAAAGGAAGGCGCGCGCGCCACCGCTTTTTCCTTCCTCGGGCCGCACCGTCCAGACCTGCTTGTCGAATCCGTCCGGACCGCCGTGAAGCGAATTGGGGCCGTTATTGACCGGAAGATGATACGTTTTCCCGTCCAGGGTGAATTGGGCCTTGGCGATGCGGTTGGCGTAGCGACCGACGAGGGCGCCGAAATAAGGGCTGTGGGCCCGGTATTCCTGCAAGCTCCCGAGCCCGAGAACGATATTGGCGAATCGTCCGCGGCGGTCCGGCACATTGATTTCGGTGATGATCCCGCCATAGCTCAGGAACTTCACCGTGATTCCGTTCCCATTGCGAAGGCTATGGATCTCGACCGTCCGTCCGTCCGGCAGAGTCCCGAAAGGCGCGCAGGTGACCGCGCTTGCATCGGTGGGAGCTTGCTCGTGCTGATGCATGATCGCCTTTCCCGGAGAAATGCCGCGTCTTTGTTTCTTACCACAAACGAGGCGCTGTCATCGGCCCTCCCGACGGCGGCCGAAATTTCCCGCGCCCAGTCTGCGCGGGTTATCGAAGACGCGTTTTCGCGGGCGCGATCATCGACAATCTTTTTGGGGCGTGACGATCTCGGATCATCACGCAGAGGATTGGGACACGAGAGCGGGATGCCTTCGCTCGTGCTCCCTCATCCCGCTCTCGGTCATTGTTTTCTCGGGTGATTCAGACCTACGGTTTGTCCACCTTCGGTCATCACGCTTCAGGGCGGGTTGCCAAGATCGACGGTCTTTGGGTTCGTATTGGCGGCGGTGAGGGCGCCGGCACCACCGCCGATGACGGCGCCGACGACGACACCAACCGGACCCCCGATGAGGCCGATCGCCCCGCCGGTGGCAGCCCCGGTCGCGGCGCCGCCCTGAACGCGGCCAGGTTCTTCGGAACCGCAGCCGGCAAGGAGAGCGAACAGGGCGAAAACCAGGACGAAACGCATGGAATGCCTCCAAATTCACTGAGACATTCTATCACAAAAAGCGAGTCTCTTTTAGAATCATTTGGCTAGCTTGGATGACTGAGGCAAATTTAATCTTTTTGGCGTCGATTCCCGGCAACACTCTTTCCGGCCTTCGCAGTTGCAGCATCCGAGCCTTTGATTCATGGGAAAGCCACAATCCTCATTCTCGAGAAAAGGGTATGGGACGATGAGCGGGATCGGCAGGGGGCGCGGGAACTCGTGAGCGACGAGAAGCGTGTCTCGGTCGTCATCCCCACGCTCGAAGAGGGTGAGACGATCGGGGCGGTGGTGGCGGAGATCCCGCGGGACGTGGCGCGGGAAATCATCGTCGCGGACGGAGGGAGTCGCGATCAGACGGTGGTTCGGGCGGAGAAGGCAGGCGCGCGCGTGGTGATGGCCGGGCGCGGCTATGGGCGCGCTTGTGCCGCCGGCGTCGCGGCAGCGGATGCAGGCGCCGAGATCATCGTCTTCCTCGATGGGGATGGGGCCGATCGCGGCGACCTGCTCGGCATGCTGGTGGCGCCGATCCTCGCCGGCACGCACGATTTCGTGCTCGCCTCGCGCACACGGGGAACGCGAGACGCTGGTGCGATGCTATGGCATCAGGTTCTCGCCGGGCGACTGATCGGGTTCATCATCGGCCGGCGCTACGGTGTGCGCTATTCCGATATGTGCGCCTACCGGGCGATCCGGCGCGGAGCGCTTGCGGCGCTCGGGATGCGGGAGATGGGCTATGGGTGGAATGTCGAGATGCAGATCCGCGCCGCCGCGGCGGGGTTTCGCATGCTCGAAGTGCCGGTGCCCTATCGGCGGCGGGGCGGCGGGCGGTCCAAGGTGGCCGGTTCGATCGGCGGGACGCTGAGGGCGAGCACCCGGATTCTTTCGGTGGCCTGGCGGCTCGCCGGGCCGGGCGGGATTCCGCCCGCGCGGAAATAGCCAGCACCCGCGCGGGCGGCGGGTCTTCAGGCAGTGACCGGCGGGTAGTTCGAGGGGAAGAGCGCGCGGCGCGCTTCCTCGTCCATTTCCGTCTTGAAACCGTGGCTCTTGCCGATCGCGCGGGCACGCGCGACCGCGGGGCGGGCTTCGACGGTGTGGACGAGACGCTTGAGGTTGGGAAATGCGTCCAGCGAATCGGTCTCGCCCGGCAGCACGTACGCGGCACGGTCGAGCCAGCCCCAGGCGGAGATATCGGCGATGGAATAGGTCTCGCCCAGGATGAAGGCACGGCCGGCGAGATGCTCGTCGAGAACGCGGTAATGCCGGTCAGCCTCGCGGCGATAACGATTGATGGCATAGGCGAGCTTTTCCGGCGCGGCGTGCTGGAAATGCACGGCCTGGCCGGAAAAGGGGCCGAGGCCGCTCGCGATGAAGAAGAGCCAGGAGAGAAGCTCGGGCCGGTCCGCCGGTGCGCCGAGGAATTTGCCGTGCTTCTCGGCGAGATAGAGCAGGATCGCGCTCGAATCGAAGACTCGCGCCTCCTTGCCGCCAGGGCCTTCGGTATCGACGATCGCGGGGACCTTGCCGTTCGGATTGATGCGACGGAATTCCGGCTTGTGCTGCTCGCCCTTCCTCGTATCGACGGGAATCACCTCATAGGGAACGCCAAGTTCCTCGAGCAGAAGAGAGACTTTTGCAGGATTCGGCGTCGGGTGGAAATAGAATCGGATCATTTTGCTCTCCCAAGGCGGGGACCGGAATTCATTCTATATCATTTGAACTAAAACGTGCCAGGACGGCGATGCTCACTCGAAGAGGATTTGCACCTTGGCGTGGCTGCTGCGATCGCGCGCGAGATGGAAGGCTGCCACGGCATCGCTTGCCGGGCATGTGCCGGTGAGCAACGGCCGGACATCGATCAGCCCGCGATCGAGGCATTCGACGGCGTGGGCGAATTCAGTGTCGAAGCGCATCGTGCCACGGAAATCGATCTCCTTCGCCATGACAAGATTGCCTGGAATGCCGACGCTGCCCGGCGGCAGCGTGCCGACCTGAACGATGACCGCGCCGGGCCGCACCTGGCGCAGCGCGGCGGCAAGCGCGGCCGGATTGCCGGAACATTCGAAGGCGAGATCATAGCCTTCCTCGCGCACCGCCGCCTCAGGATGGGCCGCGACATTTTCCGTTTGATTCGCACCGAGGCGCCCAGCAAGCGCAAGCGGCGGATCGAGCACGTCGGTCACGGTGACGTGCGCAGCACCGGCACGGCGGAGGCAGAGCATCGTGAGAAGCCCGATCGGGCCGGCGCCGGTGACGAGCGCGGTCCGGCCGAGCAGCGGGCCCGCGCGCGAGACGGCGTGCAGGCACACCGCGAGCGGCTCGGCAAAGGCGGCGATGGTGAAGGGAAGCCCGGGCGAGACCTTGTGGCACTGGCTTTCCCGGACGATCAGGAGGTCGGCGAAGCCGCCCTGCATGTGGGGGTATCGGCTCGCGCTGCCGAGGAAGAAGACATTGCGGCAGAGATTGCCGCGTCCCTCCTTGCAGGCGCGGCAATGGCCGCAGGCGCGGCCGGGATGGATGGCGACATGATCGCCTGGCGCGATGCGAAGGACATTCGGGCCGATGGCGGCGACCTCGCCCGCGACCTCGTGGCCGGGGATGAGCGGCTCGCGGACGATGAAGTCCCCGTTTCGCCCCTCGAAGAAATAATGCAGGTCCGAGCCGCAGATTCCGCCGGCGCGGATGGCGAGCAGAACTTCGCCGGGCCCGGGGAAGGGGTCCGGCCGGTCCTCGATGCGGAGATCCTCGGCGCCGTGGATCACGCAGGCACGCATCGCGCTTCCTCCCGTTTGACATCGAGTCATATACTAATATATCAGTGGCTTCGTGACCATCGGGAAAGTCATCGAGAAGACCGGAGGCCGGAGCCTCTTATCCGACCAGGCGCACGAGGCCGTCCAGGGCATGATCGTGCGCGGGGAGCTGGCGCCGGGCGCGCGCATTTCCGAGCCGGAGCTGCAGGCGCGGCTCGGCATCGGCAGGACGCCGCTCCGCGAGGCGATGTTGCGGCTCGCGGAGCAGGGGCTGGTCAGCATCGTGCCGCAATCCGGCAGCTTCGTCGCACCCATAGAGCTCGACCGGGTGAAGGAGGCGCAGTTCGTGCGTGAGCATCTCGAATGCGCGATCATCCGCGAGGTCGCGGCGCGTATCGACTTTGCCGGCGTGCAGGCGCTGCGTTCCAATCTCGCCAGCCAGCGACTGGCCGCGCGCAGCAGCAATGCCGAGGGCTTCTATGCGCTGGATGAGGCGTTGCATGCCGGCTTCGCGGAGATGGCGGGGCGGCCCGGTGTCTGGTGGCTGATCCAGCAGGGCAAGCTGCACATGGACCGCGTGCGGCGGCTCAGTCTGCCCATGCACGACCAGATTCCACGCCTGATCGCCCAGCACGAGACCGTCGTGGCGGCGCTCGCGCAGCATGACGCGGATGCCGCCGAAGCGGCGCTGCGCCTTCATTTGCGCGAAGTTTTCACCACCATTCAGGATCTGGGCCTCGATCCCACGCGGGCGGGAACCGTGCGCGCCAAGCCGGGCTGAGCCGGCGCGGCTGGAAAGAGGCGGGAACCGCCTGCGAGAAGGCGCCTGGTCGGAGGGAACCTGATGAACGAGCCGGACTTCGCCCCGCTCAAGGGGGCGGCATGAAAATCACCGACATTCGGGCAACAACGGTGACTGTCCCGCTGGAGGCACCGCTGCGCCACAGCAATGGCGCGCATTGGGGCCGCTTCGTGCGCACGGTGGTGGAGGTTGAGACCGACGAGGGCATCACCGGGCTCGGCGAGATGGGCGGAGGCGGGGAGAGCGCGGAACTCGCCTTTCGCGGCCTGAAACCGTATCTGCTCGGCCACGATCCCTTCGCGCTCGAGCGCCTGCGCTTCGCGATCTGCAACCCGACGGCCTCGCTCTACAACAACCGCACGCAGCTTCACGCCGCGGTCGAGTTTGCCTGCCTCGACATCATGGGCAAGCGGCTTGGCCTGCCGGTGAGCGAGCTGCTCGGCGGGCGCGTGCGCGAGACGATCCCGTTCGCGAGTTATCTCTTCTTCCGCTATCCGAATGGGAAGAGCGGGCAGGGCGAGATCCGCACGGCCGAGCAGCTCGTGGCCGAGGCGAAATCGCTCAAGGCGCGCTGCGGATTCGCCACACACAAGCTGAAGGGCGGCGTTTTTCCGCCCGATTATGAGCAGGAATGTTTCCGCGCCCTGGCGGAGTCCGTGCCCGGCGATGCGGTGCGCTACGACCCGAACGGCGTGCTGACGCCGGACCAGGCGATCCGCTTCGGCCGGGGCATCGCCGATCTCCGTAACGACTATCTGGAAGACCCATGCTACGGGATGGCGGCGATGCGGCGGGTGCGGGAGAAGATACCGGTTCCTCTTGCCACCAATACGGTGGTGGTGAATTTCGAGCAGCTCGCCTCCAATGTGCGCGACCCGGCAGTGGACGTGATCCTGCTCGATACGACCTTCTGGGGCGGCATCCGGGCTTGCGTGAAGGCTGCCGCGATCTGCGACACGTTCGGCCTCGGCGTCGCCGTGCATTCCTCGGGCGAGCTCGGCATCCAGCTCGCGAGCATGCTGCACATGGGCGCGGTCGTGCCCAATCTCGGCTTCGCCGCCGATGCGCATTACCATCACCTCAAGGACGACATTATTGCCGGCGGCAAGCTCCCCTACCGGGATGGTGCGATCGCCGTGCCGCGAGACCCCGGTCTCGGCGTGACCCTCGATCGGGAGAAGCTCGGCACCTATGCCGAGCTTTATCGCCGGCTCGGCTCTTATCCCTATGACCGAGATCCGGGCCGGCCGGGCTGGTACCCGCTGGTGCCGAATGCGGACTACGCGGATCCGGCGGTCGCGGCAGCGCCGGAGCTCTGAAGAGCCGCCCGATTCCGAATAGGAGACGTTCCATGCTCGCGAGGCCGTGCTGGCAGATGGCAAGCCTGTTTTTCCTTGCGGCCATCATCGATTGTCTCGACCGCGCCATGCTTTCGGTGGCGGCACCCGCGGTCAGCCGCGATCTGCATCTCGGCCCTGGCGCGCCGGGGCTGATGGCGGCGAGTTCCGGCAGGCGTGGCTTCTGGATCGCGCGCGCAACAGAGCAATCGGCGCAACATCCGCGCATCCGCGTCGCCGAGCAGACGGAGATCGCGGGCGACCCTCCCTTGGGCGCGAAAGAGTCGGCGCGTGCGCTCGCTTCGGGTAGCGCCGCGAGGCCGGCGCTTGCCGGAGAGTGATGCGGCTTTCGCGCACAGCGCTGCCGCATCTGGCGCGGGAGGTGGCACGGCCGGGCCATGATCCGGCCGCGCTCCGCACCGGCATCGTCCATCTCGGCGTCGGCGTGTTTCATCGCGCGCATCTCGCCTCCTATACCGATGCCGTGCTGGCACGCGATCCGCGCTGGGGCATTCTCGGGGCGAGCCTGCGGCATGCGGACGTGCGCGACGCTTTGGCTCCGCAGGATTGCCTCTACGCCCTGGCCCTGCGTGACGGGACCGAGCGTGCGCCGCGCGTCATCGGAGCCCATACGGGGCTGGTCGTGGCGCCGGAAGACCCGGCAGCGCTGGTGGCGCGGATGGCCGCGCCTGAGGTTGCGATCGTCTCGCTGACAGTGACGGAAAAAGGGTATTGCCGGGCCGCTGGTGGCGATTTGGACATGGCGCACCCGGATATCGCGGCCGACCTCGCCACACCGGAGCGACCGCGGAGCGTACCGGGCTTCCTGGCGGCCGCGCTGGCGGCGCGGAGAAGGGCCGATATTTCGCCCTTCACGGTGCTGAGCTGCGACAATCTGCCGCACAATGGCGCGGCGTTGCGGCGTGTCGTGAGCCAGTTCGCGACCCTCACGGACCCGGATCTCGCGGCATGGATCGCGGAGGCGGTCGTCTTTCCCTCGACGATGGTTGATCGGATCGTGCCGGCGACGACCTCTTCCGACTGTGCCGGGGTCGCCGCGTCGCTGGGGGCCGAGGACGCTTGGCCGGTCATCGCCGAGCCCTTCACGCAGTGGGTGTTGGAAGAAGGCTTTCCCCTCGGCCGCCCGGCTTGGGAAGAAGCCGGGGCGACACTGGTTTCCGATGTGCGGCCATGGGAGGAGATGAAGCTCCGGCTGCTGAATGGCAGCCACTCCGCCATCGCCTATCTCGGACAGCTCGCAGGCTGGGAGACGGTGGCGGAGGCGATCGCCGAGCCGGCGCTCGCTTCCACGGTCGCGGCGCTGATGGCGGAGGTGGTGCCGAGCCTGTCGATGCCCGCCGGCGTTGATGTGGCCGGCTACGCAAGGGCCGTGCTTGCGCGCTTCGCCAATCCCGCGCTCAGGCACCGGACAGCGCAGATCGCCGCGGACGGGTCCCAGAAGTTGCCGCAGCGGCTGCTGGCGCCCGCGCGGATGCTGCTCGCATCCGGATGCGTGCCGAAACGCATCGCGCTCGCGCTGGCCGCCTTCATCCGTCTCTGCCAGGGCCGCGCCGATGACGGCAGCGCGATCGCGCTTTCCGATCCGGAGGCAGCGGCATTGCGGCGGAGGGCGAGCCGCGCGGGCACGAGCGTCGAGCGCGTGCGCGCGGTGCTGTGGCTTCCGGCCTTGGATGCCGCTGATCTCGCGCGGGACGAGCGGTTCGTGGCCGCCGTCGCCGGCGCGCTGGAGGCGCTGGCGCTGGGCGGCGTGCGGGCTGTGCTGGCGGCGGCGTGATCGGTTGACTTTCGAAATGAGAGGCCGATAGGGTCGTCTGCGCGCGGCCGGGACGAGGAAACGCGGCGCGGAGGCGGAGGTCGGTGATGGTGCGGAGCTTCGACCATGTGACGATCGTCGTCAGCAATCTCGAGCGGGCGCGACGATTCTTTGGCGTGCTCGGATTTCGGGAAGCGATTTCGGTCGTGATCGCGGGTGAGCCCTTCGCCTCCTACATGGGGGTGCCGGGGATCGAAGCCGACCATGTCACCCTCGTGCTCGAGAACGCCACGCCGCGGACCGAGATCCAGCTTTTGCATTATCGCCACCCGGCGAGCCTGGCCGATCCCCATATCCGTGATCTGCACAAGATCGGGTTCAATCATATCTGCTTCGCGGTCGAGGATATCGAGGCCGAGGTTCAAAAGATCCGTGAGAACGGGTTCGAGACGCGCAGCGGAATCCTGGATTTCCATGCGCGCAGGCTCGTCTTCCTGGATGGGCCCGAGGGGGTGACGGTCGAGCTCTCGCAATGGCACTGAGGCTTTCCGGGGCCGGGGTGAATTGAACGCATCCGGTCTTGCGCCTAGAACGGTGGACATGGCCGTTGCGCGGGTCGAAGCCGTCTTTCATGTCCGGAGCGAGAGTCAGTCGATAGAGGGACGCGCCCGGGCCATCGCGATCGAGCAGAGCGTGGAAATGCCGCTCGACGCGATCGACGATCCCGCGATTCTTCGCGAGATCGCCGGGACGGTCGAAGGGATCCGGGATCTCGGCGGTGGGCTCTTCGAGGTGCGCATCGGGCTTGCGGTCGCGACCATCGGCGCGGATGCCGGTCAGCTCCTGAACATGGTCTTCGGCAATACCTCGCTGCATGAGGACGTTCTTCTGCACGATGTGCTTCTGCCGCAAGAGCTCGAGGCGGCCTTTGGGGGACCTCGGTACGGGCTTGCCGGGTTGCGCCGGTTCGTGGGGGCGCGTGGGCGTGCCATGACCTGCTCGGCGCTCAAGCCGCAGGGGCTGGCGCCCGAGCGCCTGGCGGAGCTTGCCGGGCGCTTTGCCCGCGGGCGGATCGATTTCATCAAGGACGATCACGGCATCGCCGACCAGCCCTATGCGCCATTCGCGGTACGCGTTCCGGCGATTGCCGCCGCAGTGCGCCGCGCTTCGGAAGCAAGCGGGCACTCGACACGCTATCTGCCGAGCCTTTCGGGCGATCTCGACCGGATGCGACGCCAGCTGCGCATCGCCCGCGAGGAAGGGCTGGTGGCCGTGCTGATCGCGCCGGTGATCGCCGGCGTGGCGACGCTGCAGGTTCTGGCCCATGAATGGCCGGGCATCGCGTTCTTCGCCCACCCGACATTCGGCGGCGCGGCGCGCGTCTCTCCCGCGCTCCTCATCGGCAAGCTCTTTCGTCTTTTCGGCGCGGACGCCGTGATCTTTCCCAATTTCGGCGGGCGATTCGGTTATTCGCCGGAGATGTGCCGCGCGCTCGCCGGCAATGCCACCGCGCTCAATCCGCGCCTGGCCGCCAGCGTGCCGATGCCGGCCGGCGGAATGACCCGCGAGCGGGTGCCGGAAATCCTCGATTTCTATGGCCCGGACACCATGTTGCTTCTGGGCGGCAGCCTGCTCGCGGCGGGTGCCGGCCTGACCGAGGCGACGCTCGCCTTCACCGAAGCGGTCGCCCGGCATGAGCAAGGCCCGGGATAAGCAAGGATTGCCGAGATGAGCGATGAGCCGAGCGCGCGCCTGCGCACATTCCTGCCCGAGTTTCGCTGGGAGGGGGTGGAGAATCGTCCCTACAAGGAGGAGGGCAGCGCGCCCTTCCGTGCGATTGCGCGCCAGGTCCTCTTCACCGAAGAGGCGCTCAACTGCGAGCTTCGCTATTTCGAGATGGCGGCAGGCGGCTATTCGACGCTCGAGCGGCATGAGCACATGCATGGCGTGATGATTCTGCGTGGGCGCGGCCATTGCCTGCTCGGCGAGGAGGTGCGGGCGGTGACGGCTTTCGATCTCGTCACCATTCCGGCCTGGACCTGGCACCAGTTCCGCGCGAGCGAGGGCGAGCCCCTCGGCTTTCTCTGCATGGTGAACCGCGAGCGGGATCGGCCGCAATTGCCGAGCGAGGCCGAGCTTGCCTTGCTCAGATCCGTCCCGGAGGTGGCTGCCTTCCTTGCCGGCCCCGGGACGACGAAAATCGTATAACGAAATGCTCCCGGCGCCGCGCGCCGGGAGATGGACATATTGTCCTCCCTCCGTGCCGGGCTTATTGCCGGTCGGGCGCACCGGCCCCATCTGCGCGGGCGGCGCCCGCGCGTGGGAGGGAACCTATGGATTACGAGGCCTTTTTCCGCAGGGAACTGGACACTCTCCGCGGTGAAGGGCGGTACCGGGTTTTCGCCGATCTTGAGCGGATGGCCGGCGCCTTCCCGCGCGCCCTGCACCGGGGCGGCGGAGGGGACGCGCAGGTCACCGTTTGGTGCTCCAACGATTATCTCGGAATGGGCCAGCACCCTGCCGTGCTGGCGGCCATGCACGCGGCGCTCGACCGGGCCGGGGCGGGCGCCGGAGGCACACGCAATATCGCAGGCACGAACCACGATCATGTGCGGCTCGAGGCCGCTCTCGCCGCGCTCCACGGCAAGGAGGCGGCTCTTCTCTTCACCTCCGGCTATGTCGCGAACTGGGCGGCATTGGGCACGCTCGCGGCACGCATGCCGGGCATGGTGGTGCTGTCGGACGAGGCGAACCACGCCTCGATGATCGAGGGGATCCGCCACAGCCGGGTCGAGCGGCACATCTTCGCGCATAACGACCCCGAGGATCTCAGGCGGAAGCTTGCCGGGATCGCGCCTGATCGACCCAAGCTCGTGGCCTTCGAATCGGTCTATTCGATGGATGGCGATATCGCCCCGATCGCCGCGCTCTGCGACGTGGCGGAGGCGCATGGCGCGCTCGTCTATTGCGACGAGGTGCATGCGGTCGGGCTCTATGGCGAGCAGGGCGGCGGCATTTCCGAGCGGGAAGGCGTCGCCCACCGGATCGGCGTGATCGAGGGGACACTCGCCAAGGCGTTCGGCGTGATCGGCGGCTATGTCGCCGGCTCCGCTTCGCTTTGCGATTTCGTTCGCAGCTTCGCCTCCGGCTTCATCTTCACGACAGCACTGCCGCCGGCAATCGCGGCGGGCGCGCTCGCCGCCGTGGAGCATCTTGCGGAGAGTGGCGCCGAGCGCGCGCGCCATCGCGAGCGGGTGGAGCAGGTGCGCCGCAGGTTGGATGCAGCCGGCGTGCCCCATATGCGGAACCCGAGCCATATCGTGCCGGTGCCGGTGGGGGATGCGGCGCTTTGCAAGCGGATCAGCGATCTCCTGCTTGCAGACTATGGAATCTACGTGCAGCCGATCAATTACCCGACCGTGCCGCGTGGCACGGAACGGTTGCGCATCACGCCGACGCCGCTCCATTCGGATGCGGATATCGAGCATCTCGTCTCATCGCTCTCGGCCATTTGGGCGGAGCTGAGGCTCAAGCGCGCGGCGTAGCGGGAGAGGGAAGGAGTCAGGCGTCGTTCTGCGATACGTGCGACTGAGATCAAGGACGTATGAGTAAACCGGAACGTATTCGTGATCCTGTCCACGACCTGATTGAATTCGGGACCGCGGCTGACCCTGATCAGAGGCAACTGGAACAAGTGCTCTGGCGAGTCATTGAGACTCGTCCTTTCCAGCGTCTACGTCGGATCAAACAGCTTGGCTTTTCCGAGCTTGTGTTCCCAGGTGCCACGCATACGCGTTTCGCGCACAGCATCGGCGTATTCCATACCGCGCGCCTGCTTGTCGGTGCCATACGCCGCAGCGTCACTGCGATTGGTCGGGACTTTGATGCTCATCAGGCGCGCGTCGCAATGGCGGCAGCATTATTGCATGACGTGGGACACGGCATGTTCAGCCACGCCTTTGAGCGTCTCGGCAAGCATTTCGGGCTGGCGCTGGTGGACCATGAGGCCATGAGCGACCGCCTGATCCGCAGCGATGAGATCCGGGCCGCCCTCGGCGGGCCCGGCGGTCTCGGCCCCAGCTTTGCTGACGAAGTTGCCGACATGGTCAAGGCCAAGCAGCCAAGCAATCTCTATGCATCGGTCGTTTCCAGCCAGTTCGACGCCGATCGGCTCGATTACATGCAGCGCGATCGTTTGATGACCGGCGTGCAAAGCAGCGACGTTGATGCAACTTGGCTGATTGCCAATCTCGAAGTTGGCTCCGTCAAGACTGGGAGTGAAGATGGACAGACGGGCGCGGTCGAAACACTGGTGCTCAGCCACAAGGCGCGACAGACGGCAGAGAGCTATGTGCTCGCGATCCTTCATCTCTATCAGAACGTTTACGGCCATAAGGCGACTCGCGGCGTAGAGGCGGCTTTCTTTGCATTGATGAGTCGGATCCTTGAACTGCAGGGAGAGGGGAACGGAACGGCTGTCGGTCTTCCTGAAAAGCATCCAATCCTTCGCTTCGTGGCGAATCCCGAGAACGCCGACCGCACGCTTAACCTCGATGATACGGTCTTCTGGGGTGCGCTGTCGCAGTTGGTCGAGGCTGCCGATCAGCCTGTGGCCAGCCTCGCGAGGCGAATGCGCGACCGAAAGCTGCCATCCTGCATCGATATCCGGCGGCAGGTGGAGGAAGCGCTGCCCCCTCTGCCCAGGGAGGAAGCGGTGGATCGGAAGGCACGGCTTGGCCGGGTCAAGCTGATCTGCGGCAATGTCGTAAGCGCTCTCGAAGAGCAGCAGGCGGGAGTCCCCCTTGCGAGACGCCCGGTGCTTGTGGATGAGTACGAAAGATCTCCCTATCGTCGCTTCGACACGGGCCGCACGCCGATGAACCAGATCCACATGCGTCAGGGAAATTCGGTCCGCGATGTGGCCGAACTTTCGGCAATCGTTGCAGGCGCCGAGTCTTTCGAAATCTGTCGAGCCTACGATTTTTCGGATGACGGAATCGGGACGGAGATGGTAAAGAACATAATAGGAACAGAATTGAAGGAAGCCAATTGTGGCGATCCGTAATCCGCACTTGCTCGCCGCCGAGATCGTGCGTGACGCTGGGGGGGAACTGGTTGGCCGAACCAGGCTGCAGAAAGTCGCCTATCTCACTAAATTGGCGGGGTTTCCGAGCGAATTCCGCTTCGAGTACCGCCATTACGGCCCGTTTAGTGACGATCTCGCCCGAGGAATGGAGATCGCGGCTGCCCTCGGCAACGTCCGAGAAGAAGAAAAGCAGGCAGACTGGGGCGGGTGGTACTCGATCTATCGGACCCAAGACGCGCCGACACCTCCCCATGATCCTCGGGCAGATTTCGTTCGTCGGGCCGCGAAGATCGGCGCGATTGAGCTCGAACTGGCCGCAACCGCCGCCTTCCTTGCCTGTGAGGAGCATGTGCGAGACCCTTGGGCCGAAACCGCCCGGCGGAAGCCGGAAAAGGCGGCGGAAGGCCGGCTTGAGCGGGCGCGCCAAGCCTATGCGAAGCTGCGAGCCGAGACCGGAGAGAGGCTCCCGCGTCTGCCGGAGACCTGACCGTGGCTCGAGCAGGCGAAATATCAAGGGGCGAAAACAACAGAGTTCTTAAAATTTGAGACTTCATTTCTTTTCTTCAATCTTTCACGACTGCCAGGGAAGAATCGCGCGGCCGCGGGCTGCAATTGAGGCAGCGGCGAGAAGGCCGAGCGTCACCAGCACTGCGATGACGGAGAGCGAGGCGGCGGCGCTGAGTTCGCCCGCTTGCTCGAGATTGAAGATCATCACGCCGACCGTTTCGTTGCCTTCGGACCAGAGCAGCGCCGAGACGGTCAGTTCCGAGAAGACGCCGAGAAAGACGAGGAGCCAGCCGGCCGCGAGGCCCGGCGCCAGCGCGGGCAGGAGGATGCGGACAAGGCGGGTCCGGTAGGGGGCGCCGAGGCTCGCCGCCATCTCCTCGAGCGAGGGATCGAAGCTTCCGAGCATCGCCTGCACCGGCCGCCTCGCAAGGGCGAAGAAGCGCATGAGATAGGCGATGAGCAGGATCGCGAAGGTGTCGTAAAGGGAAAAGCCCATGATCGGCCTCAGGAAGATCAGGATGCAGCCGATCCCGAGCGCGCTTCCGGGCAGGACATAGGGAATCTCGGCCGCAGCAAGGGAGAGCCGGACCGTCCGGCCGCCCCCTCGGGCACGATGCGCTCCGAGGGCGGCGAGCAGGACGAGCAGGGTGGCGGCGAGGAGCGCGAGCAGGGTGGAGTTGAGGAAGGCGCGTCGTGTTGCCGGCTCGGCGAGGAGGACCGTGCGGAAATGTGCCAGCGTGACTGTGGCGAGGCTGAAATTCTGGCCATAGGCGCGGGTTGCCGCAGTGGCGACAAGCGAAGCGAGGGGAAGAAAAAGCAGGATGGCAAGGACGAGCCAGCAGAGCGCTTCGGCCGGAATTCGCCAGGCGCCGAGCGGGAAGGGCGGGGTGGAGCGGCGGGGGCCCGCAAGCACGGCGCCCGGGGCGAGACCTTGTTCGGCGGCCGCCGCCAGAAGCGCGATGAGGCCGAGCAGCAGCGAGAGGATCGTGATGCTGCCGAGCTCATCTGGGCCGAAGCCCGAGAGAAGCTGGAAGATGAGTGTCGTCAGCATGATGTAATGCCCGGGGATTCCGAGCAGCGTCGGGGTTGCGAAATTGCCGATGCCGGCGGCGAAAGCGCCGGAAAGCCCGGCGGCGAAGGAGGGCAGGGCGAGCGGCAGGAGAATGCGCCTGAGCGTTTGCCGGGGGCTCGCGCCGGAAGCGGCGGCTGCCTCGGGGATCACCGCGGGGATGGCGCGCAGGCCCGATGAGGCGATGAGGAAGACGATCGGCGCGTGCTCGATCCCCATCAGGAAAATGATGCCGCCGGGTCCATAGAGCGGGAGCGGACCGCCGGGGCGCGGCGCGAGCCCGAGAGGCGCGAGCAAAGGGCTTGCGGGACCGGTGAGCGCGATCCAGGCAATGACGCTGACCTGGGCGGGAATGATCATCAGGAGAAGGAAGAGGAAGGAAAGCGTGCGCCGGCCTGGCAGGTCGGTGAGCCCGGCAAGCAGGGCGAAGCCGCCGCCGAGAAGCTCGGCGAGGAGTGCGCTCGCCCCGCCGGCGATCAGCGTGTGACGGATGGCGCGAAGAGAGGCAGGCGAGGTGAGGAGATGATGCCAGGCGTCGGGCTCTGCCGCGCTCGCGGCGAGCAGTGCGGCCGGCACCGCGAGCCCGAGCAGGAGAAGGACGGGCGTGAGCGCGAGGGTTGCGGCGCGCTCGGCCGGCTCGTCCATGCTACCCGCCGAAAGCGTCGGAAAAATTTTCCTCGATTGCGCGCCGATGGGCGAGGATTGCGGCGAGATCCACCGGCAGGAGACGGATTTCCGACATGGGCGGATAGGAGGGTGGCGGGGCGACGCCGCGTCGGGCGGGGAGAAAGCCTTGCCGCGCCGCCAGCGCCTGTCCGCGCACCGAGAGCAGGAAGGCAACGAAGGCGCGCGCGGCCGCGGGATTTTTCGCGGTTTTCAGGATCGCCACCGGCTCTGTGACCGCAGGCACGCCTTCCTTCGGGAAGATGAAGCCGACGGGCGAGCCCTGCTTCTTCGCTGCGAGCGCCATGAAATCGACCAGCAGGCCGAACATTTTTTCCCCACCCGCGACCGCGGCGAGAACCCCGCCATTGCCGGAGACGGCGCTGGCACCGTTGGCGGCGAGGCGAGTGAGATAGTCCGGACCGAGCTTCGCGTCCTGGGCGAAGGCGCCGGCCGTTATCAGCGCCGCCCCGGAATAGAGCGGGCTTGGCAGCACGACCTCCCCCCTGGCGGCCGGCTTCAGAAGGTCGGACCAGGATCGGGGAATGAAGGGCGCCCTGGTGTTGTAGACGATGCCGGTGGTGATGAGCTTGGTCCCGAACCAGGTGCGATTGGGGTCGTAGAGCGATTTGGGAAAGGCGGAGACATTGACCCCCGGATCGGGCGCGAGGCGCCCCTGCTGGCGGAGGCGCTCCATGCTCGTCGCATCCGCGATCAGCAGCACATCCGGTTGCGGGTGTCCGGCCAGGAATTCGGCTTCCAGCTTGTTCATCACCTGGGTCGTGCCCGAGCGGAAGACGATGACATCGACCGCGGGATCGACAGCATGGAAGGCGGCGACGGTCTCGGCGGCAATTTGGTCCGGCTGCGAGGTGTAGAGGACGAGATGCCCCTTTTGGCGTCCGGAGGGAGTGCTGGAAGGATTGGCGGCCAGGGCCGGAAGAGCCCCGAGAAAGGCCAGGGGAAAAAGGAAAAAGGCGAAGATCGCGCGCTTCATCGGGCCCAAGCTTGCCGGCCAATGGTCGCAAAGGGAATGCCGGGGGAGGAAGTCGCAACGATTGCAGTCTGCGGCCAAGGCTCCTAGATCAAGGAAATGCAAGCCGGTGACAGCGGCGGGGGAGAGGCATTTCCTGTCATCCGGCGCGGGGTGCATGCCATGCCGGGGCGAGCCGGCAGGTTCTGTCGACGGGCCGGGCTGATGTCCGCGCCGCACGCCTCGTAGAAGGGTCTCTGCCCCGCCATGGAGGGAACGCAGCAGCCGGCGGACTTCCGATCGACGCGCTCGGTCCGGAGCACGACCGGAACCAGGATCCGGCGTCTGGTGCTGAGTCTTGGCCTCGTGCTCGTGGTCGCGGCCGGTCTCTACTACACCGTGCTCTCCGGGGCAGGGACCGTGACGACCGACGACGCCTATACGGAGGGGCATCCTGTGGCGATGGCGCCCCAGGTCGCCGGCAACGTGGTCGCGCTGCATGCCGGAGACAACCAGTTCGTCCATAAGGGCGATCTTCTGGTTGTGATCGACCCGCGCACCTACATCGCCGCGCGCGATCAGGCCGAGGCAGGCCTCAACCTGGCCTGGAGCCAGCTCGCGAGCGCGGAGCAGGATCTGGCGATCGCCCGGACTTCCTACCCTGCCCAGCTTGCCGAGGCGAAGGCGGCGGCGGCGGCGGCGGCGGCGGATTACGCCCAGGCGGCGGAGAACGCGCATCGCCAGCTTGCCCTTCCGGTCGGGGCGACCAGTCAGCAGGCCCGCGACGATGCCGTGGATGCCGCGAACGCCGCGCGGGGAAAACGCGATCAGGCCGAGGCCGCGGTTGCCGAGGCTGACGATGTCGAAGCTCAGATTGCGGCGGCGGAGGCGCTTGTGGCGGAGCGCAAGGCGGCCGTGGGGCAGGCCGAGGCCGCGCTCGAGCGGGCCAATGTCGATCTTTCCTATACGCGGGTGACCGCGCCCGC
Source organism: Acetobacteraceae bacterium (assembly GCA_035509315.1). GTDB lineage: Bacteria > Pseudomonadota > Alphaproteobacteria > Acetobacterales > Acetobacteraceae > JAKAWQ01. Next base: position 28,165 of record DATJLS010000063.1, read on the forward strand.
CGATGGTTGGATCACCGATCGCGGCGTCACGCTCGGATCCTATGTCCAGCCGGGCACGACCATGTTCAACCTCGTCAAGACGCAGCCCTGGATCATCGCCAATTTCAAGGAGACCCAGCTTGCCCATATCCGGCCGGGGCAGCGTGTCGCCATTTCTGTCGATGCCTATCCCGACCTGCACCTCACCGGCCGCATCGACAGCATCCAGCAGGGCTCGGGCTCGGTCTTCAGCGCTTTTCCGGCCGAGAACGCGACCGGAAACTTCGTCAAGATCGTGCAGCGCGTGCCGGTGAAGATCGTCATCACCGGCGGGCTCGGGCCTGAGGATCCGCTGCCGCTCGGGCTCTCCGTGGAGCCGGTCGTGCATCTCAGATGAGTGACGCCCACGAGGCGGCGGATGCCGCCTGGCGGCCGCGGCACAATCCCTGGTTGATCACGGTGGTGGTGACGCTCGCCGCCTTCATGGAAATCCTCGATACGACGATCGTCAATGTCAGCCTGCCCTACATCGCCGGGAGCCTCTCCTCGAGTTACGATCAGGCGACCTGGACGCTCACTTCCTATCTCGTCGCCAACGGCATCGTGCTGCCGATCTCCGCCTGGATCGGCCGAGTGATCGGGCGCAAGCGCTATTTCCTGCTCTGCATCATCATGTTCTCGGTCTGCTCGTTTCTCTGCGGCAGCGCGGTCTCGCTCGGCGAGCTCGTCGTCTTCCGCCTGATGCAGGGATTCTTCGGCGGCGGATTGCAGCCGAACCAGCAGGCGATCGTCCTCGATGTCATGCCGCCGGCGTTGCGTGGCCGCGCCTTCGGGGTGGTGGCGATCGCGGTGGTCTTCGCGCCGATCATCGGCCCCACCCTCGGCGGCTGGATCACCGACTCCTACTCGTGGCGATGGGTCTTTTTCATCAATATCCCGGTCGGGATCGTCACGTTCTTCCTGGTCGATCGCCTGGTCGAGGATCCGCCCTGGGTGCTGCGGGAGCGTGCGAGGGATCGGCGTGTCGATCTGCCTGGCCTCCTGCTGATCGCGCTCGGCATCGGCGCCGCCCAGGTCATGTTCGACCGCGGCGAGGACGCCGACTGGTTCGGCTCGCCGACAATCCGTCTGCTCGCCTTCGCCGCGGCCCTCGGCTGGGTGGGCGCGATCTTCTGGCTCACCGAGGCGCGGCGGCCGATTGTCCGTCTCAGCGTCTTCGGCGACCGCAATTTCGCGGTCGGATGCCTGATGGTCGTGGCCCTGTTCGGAACACTTTATTCGAGCGGCGTGCTGATCCCGCAGCTCGTGCAGCTGCATCTCGGCTACACGGCACTGCTTGCCGGCCTCGTGCTCACGCCGGGCGCGCTGGTGATCCTGCTGTTCATCCCGATCGTGACACGCGTCCTGATGCCCCGGGTGCAGGCGCGGCTGATTATCGCGACCGGATTCATCATTCTCGGCTTCGGGCTCCTCTATGCGAGCTACCTTACGCCCGATCTCGATTTCCGCACGCTGGTGCTGATGCGCATGGCGCAGACGGCCGGCCTCGGCTTTCTCTTCGTTCCGATCAGCACGAGCGCCTATCTGACGCTGCCGCGCAATCTCAACACCGATGCGTCGGCGCTCTACGTATTGGTGCGCAATTTCTCAGGCTCGGCGGCAATCTCGCTCTCGACCGCGGCGGTGGTCGAACGCACCCAGATTAACATGGCCTATCTCGTCGGGTCCGGACATCTGAGCCCAGCAAGCCCGGCCTTCCGCGCGACCTTCGCCCAGGTCTCGGCGGCCCTGGCGGGGCTCGGCCGCGGCTCGGCGCAGATCAGCGCCGAGGCGATGGGCTGGCTCTATCAGACGCTGAACACACAGGCCGCCTTCCTCGCCTATCACGACGTCTTCATCGGCTGTGCGGTGATCGCCTTCGGCGTGGTGCCTTTCACCTTTCTGTTCTCGCCAGCGCGGGCCGGCGCGGGTGGGGGCGGCCATTGAACGGCGGACGGCAGCCCGTCTTTGGCCTTACGGGTCCGCTTCCTTCCACATCTCGGCGACGAAGCCGCGCGGATCGACATGGAAGACGGTTCCGGTGGTCACGGCCTTGGGTCCGTCGCAGCGCCAGCCATAGATCGTGTCGTGTCCCGTCACGTACATCGGAATGAAATCGGAATTCGGGTTCTCTGCGCACCATTCATTGGCGCCGGTGAGATCGCGGGAGGTGTCGGCCTTCCCGCAGGGAAGATTGGCGCCGAGATTGCAGACGAAGACGTGACCCGACATGCAGCGATAGTAGGTGCTGTGGCGCACCTGCTCCGGCGGCATGGCCGAGAGGCCGAAGAGCCGTACCGCCACGGGAACGAGCGGGTCCGGAATCTCGCGCAGCGTGTCGTCCGTGCCGGCCTGCCGGCAATAGGCATCGGGCGAGTCGGCGCGGGCAGGGTGGCTGCCGCCGATGATCGCGGCGAGGCTGAGCAGGGCGAAAAGCCAGGCGATGCGCGGCATCATCCTTCCCCTTCAGTCGAGCGTCACCATCACGGGCACATGATCCGATGGCTGCTCGGCGGCGCGCTCGGCACGGCAGATCTCGACGGCGCGCAACCGCTCGGCCAGCGTGGGCGAGAGCAGCACGTGGTCGATGCGCAGACCGAGATCGCGGTCGAAGGCATTGGCCTGATAATCCCAGAACGTATAGGCCGGCCCTCTTGGCTGAAGCGTGCGCACCGCGCAGGCAAGACCGAGCCAGAGGAGGCTGCGGAAGGCGGCGCGGCTCTCCGGGCGGACCAGGGCGTCGGTCGGCGGCAGGGCGCCTTCCGCCACGTCCACCGGTTCGGGCGCGACATTGAAATCCCCGCCGATCGCAAGTGGCACATCCTCGCCGAGCAGGGCCTCCGCGCGCCGGGCAAGCTGGGCAAGAAAGGCAAGCTTTGCCGCGAAGCCCGCGGCACCGCCGGAATTGCCGTTCGGGGCATAGATATTGATCACCGTGATCTCGCCGGCGGCGATCTCGAGATAGCGGGCTTCCTCGGCGCCTTCACGCAGGCGGGGCAAGCGGCGATGGCGGACCGTGACGGGCTCGCGGGAAAGCACCGCGACGCCGTTATAGCCCTTCTGGCCGACGATTTCGGCGTGATAGCCGAGGGCGCGAAATTCGAGGGCAGGAAAGCTTTCCGCCTCACATTTCAGCTCCTGGAGGAGAAGAAGATCGGGATGCCGATCCTCGAGGAAGCGCGCCACGTGGCGGACCCGGGTACGGACGGAATTGACGTTCCAGGTCGCGAGCTGCACTGCCTGTCCTGATTGCGAGATCCATTGAATGCGGCGCCGGCAAGAATAGAGCGCTTTCGGGCCGGCTCAGTCGATCGAGAAGCTGCTGCCGCACCCGCAGGAAGCGGTGGCGTTCGGGTTGCGCACGGTGAAGTGGCTGCCCATCAGCTCGTCCGTATAGTCGAGCACTGCGCCGGCGAGCAGTTCGAGGCTGGTCGGATCGACGACGACCCGGGCGCCGCCGCGATCGATCACCAGATCCTCCGGCTGGTGGCCGGATTCGAGCGCGAAGCGGTACTGAAAGCCGCTGCACCCACCGGCGAGCACGGCCACGCGCAACGCGGCGGGTTCCGTGTTCGTGCTGCCGGCAAGCTCGGCGATGCGTTCTGCGGCGCGGTCGGAAACAGTGAAGGGGGTCTCGTCCATGCCCGAAATATAGGCCAGGCGTGGGCTTGGTTGAAGCCGCCCCGCCGGCGGCCGACAAAGGGTTAGAGATAGACCCCCTGCATGCCGGCGGCCGGATAGCGGGTGCCGGCGGCAGCCCCCGCCGGCACGGCCTTGGCAAGCCGGGCGACCTCCTCGGGCGAGAGTCGGACGGCGAGCGCACCGATATTCTCGTCGAGCCGGCCCGGTTGGCGCGTGCCGGGAATCGCCACCACGTCCGGTCCCTGGGCGAGCAGCCAGGCGAGCGCGAGCTGCGACGGGGTGCAGCCTTTCTCGGCCGCCATCGCCTCGACCTGCTGCACGAGCGCCCGGTTATGGGTGAAATTCTCGCCCTGGAAGCGCGGGAAATCGGCGCGGCGGTCGCTTTTGACATCGGCGACCGCGCGGATGGCACCGGTGAGGAAGCCGCGGCCGAGCGGCGAATAGGCGACGAATCCGATGCCGAGCACACGGGTGGTCTCGCGAGTCTCCTCGGCCTCCGCACGATAGAGGAGCGAATACTCGGTCTGCACGGCGGCGATCGGGTGGACCTTGTGGGCGCGGCGGATGGTTTCGGGGCGCGCCTCGGAAAGGCCGAGGAAACGGACCTTGCCCTGCCGGACCAGATCGGCCATCGCGCCGACCGTCTCCTCGATCGGGACGGCGGGATCGACACGATGCTGGTAGTAGAGATCGATCACTTCGGTGCAGAGGCGTTTGAGGCTCGCCTCGCAGGCCGAGCGCACATAGTCGGGCCTGCCGTCCACGCCGTTCGGCCGACCCTCCCGGCGGATCTGGCCGAACTTGGTGGCGAGCACGACCCGGTCCCTGCGACCCTTGAGGGCGTGGCCGAGCAACGTCTCGTTGTGGCCCCAGCCGTACATGTCCGATGAATCGAGATGATCGACACCCTCGTCGATCGCATGGCGGATCAGGTCCCCGGAGGCCGCATCCTCGGCGCTGCCATAAATTCCCGACAGCGACATGCAGCCGAGCCCGACCGCGGAGACCCGAAGGCCGCCCGCCCCGAGGGAACGATGTTCGAGCTTTTCCGTTGCGGTCATCTTCCGGCTCCCATCTTCTCGTCCCCTCGCTCTGGGACGGCTCGCAGATAGAGGTTTTCGCCGCCGATGGAAGGGGAGGTGACCGACTCGCGCCGAAGGCCAATGCGGTTGGAGGAGCAAACCCCCGAGACGATCGAGGGCTGTTCATTTCCGTGAATTTTATCGAAAGGCAATGGCGTGAACACGCTCACGATCTTCGGCCTCTTCGCCGTCACGGCGATGCTCGTCTGCTACGCGCTCGAGAACAGGAGCCACTGGTTCATTCTCGGCTTCGCGGTCTCCTGCGCGCTGGGCTCGGCTTACGGATTTCTCCAGGGCGCCTGGCCCTTCGGGCTGGTCGAGGGGGTTTGGACGCTCGTCGCGCTTCGGCGCTGGCAGGGACGCGCCCCGGTTTGAGACGGAAGCGGGGGATGCTAAGCCGCGCCGATGCCCCGCGCCCCTTATGCCGTTCGCGCCGAGCTGAGCCGCGGCCGGCTCCATCCCGAGCCCGAGGCGGCCGAGCGCAGCCCCTTTCAGCGCGATCGCGACCGCATCGTGCACAACTCCGCCTTCCGCAAGCTCCAGTACAAGACGCAGGTCTTCGTCAATCACGAGGGCGATTTCTTCCGCACCCGGCTTACCCACAGCCTGGAGGTCGCGCAGATCGCCCGCTCGATCGCCCGCCGGCTCGATCTCGACGAGGACCTGACCGAGGCGCTGGCGCTGGCGCATGATCTCGGCCATCCGCCTTTCGGCCATGCCGGCGAGGAGGCGCTGGATGCGAGCATGGGCGCGGTGGGCGGCTTCGACCACAATGCCCAGAGCCTGCGCGTCGTGACCCTGCTCGAGGCGCGCTATGCCGCCTTCGACGGGCTCAACCTTACCTGGGAGACGCTCGAGGGGCTGGTCAAGCATAACGGGCCGCTCGCGCATCCGCCGCCCTATGTCGCCCTTTACGACAAGATGCAGCCGCTCTGGCTGGATACCCACCCCTCCGCCGAGGCGCAGGTCGCCGCGCTGGCCGACGATATCGCCTATCACAGCCACGATCTCGATGACGGAATGCGCGCGGGCCTTTTCGGCTTCGAGGATATTGCCGGCCTGCCGGTGGTGGGCGCCGCGCTCGCCGCGGCGCAGGCGCTGGCCCCGGAGATGGCGCCGCGCAAGCTCAGGCACGAGACGATCCGCCGCGTCATCGACGCGCTGGTGGGCGATGTGGTGGCCGAGGCGCGGGCGCGCCTTGCGTCCCTCGCACCCCAATGCGCCGACGATGTGCGGGGGGCGCGGGAGCCGGTGATCGCCTTCGGCCCGGCGGGCGCGGGCGCGAACGGGGCGATCAAATCCTTCCTGACCGAACGGATGTACCGGCACTGGCGGGTCAACCGCATGACGAGCAAGGCGCGCCGGCTGGTGAGCGAGCTTTTTTCGCTGCTATCGGTCGATCCCGCGCTCCTGCCCGCCGAATGGGGCAGGCGGGCGGGCCCGGTCGGGATTACTGTGGGCGACTATATCGCCGGCATGACCGACCGGTTCGCGCTCGAGGAGCATCGGCGCCTCACCGATCTTTCCATTCCAGGATAATTTTCCCCATGCCAGAGGATCTGTTCGCGAGAGCGCGCACCGAATTGTTGCGCGCGGTGAATGAGACCTATCCCGCTCTTCCGGAGGCGGCGACGTCGCGGATCGAGGTCGCGCCCACGCGGGCGCCCGAGCATGGTGACATGGCGAGCAATGCGGCCCTTTCGCTCGCGGGCATCCTCGGCCTGAAGCCGCGAGAGATCGCCGGCGCCCTTTCTGCGGCTCTCGCCGATTCCAGTCTTTTTGCGCTTGCCGAGCCAGCGGGTCCCGGTTTCGTCAATCTCCGTCTTCGCCCCGCGGTGTTGCGCGGAGAAATCTCGGAGATCCTGCGCGCGGGCGCCTCTTACGGGAGGAGCGCGCGGGGTGCGGGGCGGCGTGTCAATGTCGAATATGTCTCGGCCAATCCGACGGGGCCGATGCATATCGGTCATTGCCGTGGCGCCGTGGTGGGCGATGCGCTTGCCAACCTGCTCGCCAAGGCCGGCTATGACGTGACCAAGGAATATTACATCAACGATGCGGGCGCGCAGGTCGAGGCGCTCGCCTGGGCCGCCTACTGGCGCTATCTCGAGGCGCTCGGCCGGTCCGTTCCGGCCGAGGAATTTTCCGCGATCGTGCCGGGTGGGCTGCAATATCGCGGCGAGTATCTGATCGCGGTCGGCGCGGCACTTGCGGATCGTTACGGTGACACATTGGTGGGCGAGCCGCCGACGCGCGGGACGATCGCCCTGGTTCGCGATTTCGCCGTGGAAGAAATGATGCGGGCGATCCGCGGGGATCTCGCCTTGCTCGGCGTGGTGCCGGATGTCTTCACCTCCGAGCACGCACTGCTCGAAGCGGGTGCGGTGGATGAGGCAATCGCGAAGCTCGGCGAGATGGGGCTGATCTACGAGGGCATTCTCGAGTCGCCGAAAGGCAAGCTGCCGGAGGATTGGGAGCCGCGCGAGCAGACGCTCTTCCGCGCCAGCGCGTTCGGCGACGAGACGGACCGGCCGCTTCGCAAAGCCGACGGCACGAACACCTATTTTGCCAACGACATCGCCTATCACGCCGACAAGATCGGGCGCGGGGCGGAGATCCTGATCGATATCTGGGGCGCCGACCATGGCGGCTATGTGCGGCGGATGCAGGCCGCTGTGGGCGCGCTCTCGGCGCGGCATGTCCCGCTCGAGGTCGTTCTCTGCCAAATCGTGCATGTGGTGCGGGGCGGGAAACCGGTGCGCATGTCCAAGCGCGCCGGGAGCTACATCACGCTTCGCGACCTGATCGAGGAGGTCGGGCGCGACGCGGTCCGCTTCACCATGCTCACGCGCAAGGCGGACGCGCAGATGGAATTCGATCTCGACCAGGCGGTGGCGCAGACGCGGGAGAATCCCGTCTTCTACGTCCAGTACGCGCATGCGCGCTGCCGTTCGGTGCTGCGTGCGGCGGCGGAGATGCTGGGGCCCGAGGCGGTGGCGGAGGGAACACTGGCGAAGACGGCGCTCGACCCGTTGGAGGCCGAGGCGGAGCTTGCCGTGATACGCCGGCTGGTGTCCTTCCCGCGGACCGTGGAGGCTGCCGCCGAAGCACGGGAGCCGCACCGAATCGCGTTTTTCCTCTATGATCTAGCCGGCGATTTTCATATCTTGTGGAACCGGGGAAGAGAAGACTCGAGCTTCCGCTTCCTGAATACGGGCCGGCCGGCCGAGACACACGCACGGTTGGCGCTGGTGGCGGCGACCGCTGTGGTGATCCGGGCCGGTCTGAACATCTTGGGGGTAACCCCGGTCGAGGAGATGCGCTGAGCCGTGCGCGACGATCTTGAGATTCCCGCACCTGGATATCGTGTGGCCCGGCGCTCGGGCGGCCTGGACCCGGCCACGCGACGGCTTGCGACGATCGCCGCGGGCATCGGCGGGGCGCTGGTGGTGCTGGTCGGGATCTGGTCGATGGTGGGCGGGGGAAGCACGGGTATCCCGACCGTGTCGGCGCCGTCCGGCGCGATGCGGGAAAAACCGGCCAACCCGGGCGGGATGCAGGTGACGGGGACGAACGAATCGATCCTCGGTGGCGGCGATTCGAGCGGCCAGCCCGCGCTCGCTCCGCCACCCGAGACACCCGATCTGCAAGCCTTGCAGAGCCCGCCCGCAGCCAAGCCGGCTTCAGTGCCCACGGAGGTGACGGAGGACGGTGAATCGGTGCCGCCTGCCGGCGCCGCGCTCGGCCCGAATGGCACGAATATCAGCGGCACGAACACGGTTGCGCCCTCGGCGCCCGCCTCCGCCAATGGCCTGCCGCTGCCGCCGCCTTCGCCGCCGCCGATCCAGCTTGCCTCCGTGTCCGCCACACCACCGCCGCCGGCTGCGATCGGCACCGGCACGGGCACCGAGGTCCAGTTCGCCGCCCTGAGCTCCGAGGAAAACGCGATCAGCGAATGGGGGAAGCTTCAGGCCGCGCTGCCCGATCTGCTCGACGGACGCCAGCCGCTGGTTTCCAAGGTCGAGCTGGACGGGCATGTCTTCTGGCGGCTGCGGACGGGCGGGTTCGAAAACATCGCTCAGGCGACCAGCTTCTGCGCCTCGGTCCGCGCCAAGGGCATGGCCTGCGACATCGCCGCCTTCTGACCGTTTCCGGCCCCAATGCGTGCCGCCATTGTCGGCCTGGCCGGGCCGGTTCTTGCGCCCGGCGAGGCTTCCCTGCTGCGTGAGCATCCCCCGGCCGGGGTGATCCTGTTCGCGCGAAATATCGAGGATCCTGATCAGCTTGCCCGGCTGATGGATGCTTTGCGGCAGGCGCTCCCACCCCAATCGGTGCTGATGATCGACCAGGAGGGCGGGCGCGTGGCCCGGCTTCGTCCGCCGCACTGGCCGGCGCATCCGCCGGCCGCCGCGTTCGGCCGGCTCTACGCGCGGGACCGCGCGGCCGGAATCCGTGCGGCCTGGCTCACCGGCGCGCTGATCGGGATCATGTGCGGGGAGGCGGGGTTCGACGTGGTCGCCGCGCCGGTGCTCGATCTCGGCCTCCCGGGCGCGAATACGGCGATCGGGGACCGTGCGTTTGGCTCCGACTCGCGAATGGTGGCGCGGCTTGGCAGATCTTTCGCCGAGGGGCTGCTCGCGTCCGGCCGCCAGCCGGTGATGAAGCATGTTCCCGGCCATGGGCGCGCGACAGTGGACAGCCATCTCGCGCTGCCACGCGTCGAGACCGCGCATCTCGGCGCCGATCTCGCGCCCTTCGTGTACAATGCCGGTCTGCCGTGGGCGATGACCGCCCATATCCTCTATCCTCACTGGGACGCGGAAAGGCCGGCAACGCTGTCCGAGACCATCATTCGCGAGATCGTGCGCGGCCGGGTCGGCTTCACCGGCGTTCTGGTGACGGACGATCTCGCCATGGGCGCGCTTGCCGGCCCGCCCGAGGCGCGTGCCACGGCCGGGCTCGCCGCCGGCGCCGATCTCGCGCTCTATTGCGCGGGGGAAGGCAAGGCGAACGAAGCCGTGCTTCGCGCGGTGCCGGAGATCACGAAAGCGACGGCGGCGCGGCTTGCGCGGGCGCGCGCCATGGCGGCTTCCGAGCGGGCGACGCTCGATGCCGCGTCTCTTGCCGCGGAGCGCGCGAGGCTTCTTTCGGCGTGAGCGCGATCATTATCGGGATCCTGCTGGCGGGCGTGCCTGTCGTGCTCGCGATCACGCTGCATGAGGCCGCGCACGGCTATGCCGCGCTCGCGATGGGAGACGACACGGCGAAGCTCGCGGGGCGGCTCTCGCTCAACCCGCTCCGCCATATCGACCGGGTCGGCACGATCCTGCTGCCTGGCATCCTGGTGATAAGCCAGCTTCTCGTTTTTCATCGCATTCTGTTCCTCTTCGGCTGGGCGAAGCCGGTGCCGGTGGGCGCGTGGAAGTTCCGCGATCCGCGCCGCGGCATGGCGGTGGTGGCGGCAGCCGGGCCGGCGATGAATTTTTTCCTCGCCTGGCTCGGCGCGCTCGCGCTCTATCTGCCGGGCATCCTGCCGGGACTCGCCTCGGACCTCGCGACCCTTTTCTGCCAGTATTTCATTCTTGCGAACCTCGTGCTCGGCCTCTTCAATCTTTTGCCGATTCCCCCGCTGGATGGCGGGCGGATCGTCGTTGGCGTGCTGCCGGCGCCGCTGGCGCTGGCCTATGCACGGGTGGAGAGGGTGGGCATCCTGATCGTGCTCCTGGCCTTCTTTTTGCTGCCGGCCCTGTTGCAGGGCGCCGGGATCGCGTTCGACCCGATCCGTGCCGTGCTCGACCGGCTGCTGCCGGCGGCGGCGAACCTCGTCCTCACCCTCGCCGGCCATCGGGTTTGAGCGTGTCCGAGGCCGCGTATTCGGGGCAGCTCCTGCTCCGTCTCGAAGGTTTCGAGGGACCGCTCGATCTCCTGCTCGAGCTTGCGCGGGCGCAAAAACTCGATCTCGCGCGCATCTCGATCCTCGCCCTGGTCGAGCAATATCTGGCGGTGATCGAGGGCGCTCAGGCGGTGCGGCTGGAGCTTGCGGCGGACTGGCTGGTGATGGCGGCCTGGCTCGCCTGGCTGAAATCGCGCCTGCTATTGCCCGCCGGCAGCCCCGAGGCGGAGGAGGGCGAGCGGGCGGCGGACGTGCTGGCGGCGCGGCTCGCCATGCTGGAGGGCACGCGGGCCGCCGCGCTCTGGCTCGGGGTGCGGACTCTGCTCGGGCGGGACGTCTTCGCCCGCGGCATGCCGGAGAGCTTCGTCGAGATCGATCGCTCCCGCTTCCGGCTCGACATGTCGTCTTTCCTAGCCGCCTATCTTGGCGCGCTCCGGCGGGCGCAGCAGGCCGTGCGCTACCAACCCGCGCCGCTCACGATCTGGTCGGTGCAGGATGCGCTCGGGCGGCTCGAGCGGTTGCTCGGCAGCCTGCCGGATTGGGTGAGCCTCGAGCAATTCCTGCCCGAACATGTGGGTGGGCCGGAAGAGCGGCGGGCCGCGCTCGCCAGCACCCTGCTCGCGAGCCTCGAGATGGCCCGGGACGGGGCGCTCCGGCTACGCCAGGAACGGCCCTTCGGGCCGGTGCTGGTCGGGCGGGCGAACGGCGGGAACGGCGGGAACGGAACGGGCGAGAACCGAGCTGGCGGAGCGGGCTGAGCGATGGAAGACGAACCTCTTCCGGAGATGCCTGAGGCCGCAACGGCGGAGGCCGAGCCATCCGAGATGGCGCTCCGGCTTGCCGAGGCGCTGATCTTCGCCTCGGCCGAACCGGTCTCGGCGCGGGCGCTCGGCCAGATCCTGCCCGAGGGCGAGGAGGCCGAAGCGGTGCTGGCCGCGCTCGCCCGCCGCTATGCCGGGCGAGGGGTGGAGCTTGTTCCGGTTGCCGGCGGGATGCAGTTCCGCACCGCGCCCGATCTTGCCCCGAGCCTGCGCAAGGTGATCCAGCAGCCGCGCCGGCTGCCCCGGGTGGCGATGGAGACGCTCGCCATCATCGCCTATCATCAGCCGGTGACGCGGCCCGAGATCGAGGCGCTGCGCGGAACGAGCCTGTCGCAGGAGACGCTGGACGTGCTGCTCGAGGCAGGGCTGATCGCCCCGCAGGGGCGCAAGGAGGCGCCCGGCCGCCCGACGCTCTGGGGGACGACGCCGCATTTCCTTGCCACCTTCGGATTGGCAAGCCTTGCCGAGCTGCCGCGGCGGGAGGATCTGTTGGCGAGCCCGCCTTCGCCCGCCTGATCGCCATGAGGTTCCAAGCGGGTGGGATTCCTGCTAGCAGAGGCCGCGACTTCAGGCTCGAGACATGTTCAACTTCTCCTGGTCCGAGATTGCGCTGATTGCGGTGGTGGCGCTGGTCGCCATCGGCCCGAAGGACATGCCGGCCGCGCTTAAGACCGTTGCGCAACTCGTCAAGAAGGCCCGTGGCATGGCCGCGGAATTCCAGACCCATGTCAATGACCTGATGCGTGAGGCCGATCTCGAGGATGTGCGCAAACATATCGACGAGATCCGCAATTTCGACATCAAGGGCTCGGTCGAGCGGGCGATCGACCCTGACCAGAGCCTCCGCAAGACCTTCACCGAAGACCCCTTCGCCGCCAGCAGCGCCGCAGCGCCCTATTCGTCGGAAGGCTTCACGGCCGCCGAGCCGATGGCCGAGGGGGACACCGCTGTGCTCGAGCGGACGGAAACGATGAGTGACGCACCGCCGCAGGCCGAAGGATGGTCGGCGCGCGAGGAGACCGGTGAAGAGGCTGAGGCGCCTTCCTTCGTGCCGCCCGCAGTGGTGGCGGCCGTGATGCATCCCCCCGCCTTCGTGCCGCCCGATCTGCTTGGCCGGCGTTCCTGAACCACCCCTGAAGAAACGACCGGATCCCCCGTGCCGCACGACGAGAACGATACCATCAACGACAAGCCGATGCCGCTGCTCGACCATCTGCTCGAGCTCCGGCGGCGGCTCATGTGGTCGCTCGGCACGTTCTTCGTGACGTTCCTCGTCTGCTATCACTTCTCGGGGCGGATCTACGAGTTCCTGGCCGCGCCGCTCGCCGAGATCCTGCGCAGCAAGGGCCAGGAGCCGCGGCTGATCTACACCGTGCTCTACGAGGCGTTCTTCACCTACGTGAAGGTCGCGATCTTCGCCGGCGCCTTCATCTCCTTCCCGGTCGCGGCGACCCAGCTTTGGCTCTTCATCGCGCCCGGCCTCTATCGCAGCGAGAAGCGGGCCATCCTGCCCTTCCTGATCGTAAGCCCGGTGTTGTTCGTGATGGGGGCGGCGCTGGCCTACTACGTGATCTTCCCCTTCGCCTGGAAGTTCTTCCTGAGCTTCGAGACGCCGCCGAGCGGCAGCGGGATGCAGATCGAGCTTTTCGCGACGGTGAGCCAGTATCTGAACCTGGTAATGAAGCTGATCTTCGCATTCGGCATCACCTTCCAGCTTCCGGTGCTGCTCTCGCTCTGCGCCCGGGTCGGGTTGGTTTCGGCGCGCACCCTCGCTTCGAAACGGCGCTACGCCTATGTGGGCTGCTTCGTCATTGCCGCGGTGCTTGCGCCGCCAGACGTCTTCACGCAGACCGGGCTCGCCTTGCCGCTGATCGTGCTCTACGAGATTTCGATCCTCGCCGCCCGCTGGGTCGAGCCGAAGCCGGCAGCCGATTAGGGTTCACCGATGCATGACATCCGGGCCGTTCGCGCCGATCCCGGCGCTTTTGATGCCGCCCTGGCGCGGCGGCGCTTGCCGCCCATGTCCGAGACGTTGCTGACGCTCGACGGCGATCGGCGCGCCGCCCTGACAGAGCTGCAGGAGCGCCAGGCGCGGCGCAACGCGCTCTCCCGCCTGGTCGGCGAGGCACGGCGGAAGGGCGAGGAGAGCACCACACTGGAGGCAGAGGCCGCCAGCCTGCGCGGTGAGATGGAGGCGCTCGAGGCGGAGGCGGGAAAGCGCGATGCGGAGATCCGGTCGCTGCTCGCCGGCCTGCCCAATGTGCTCGATCCGGAGGTGCCGGAGGGACCGGACGAGCGGTTCAATGTCGTGCTGGCCCAGCACGGGGCGCCGCGCGATCTCGGCTTCGCGCCGCGGCAACATTTCGAGCTTGGCGAGACGCTCGGGATGATGGATTTCGCCGTGGCGGCAAAGCTCGCCGGCAGCCGTTTCGTCGTGCTGCGCGGAGCGCTGGCGCGGCTTGAGCGCGCGCTCGGCCAGTTCATGATCGATCTTCATACACGCGAGCACGGCTATGAGGAAACTGCCGTGCCGTCGCTGGTCAACGACGCTGCGGTGTTCGGCACCAACAACCTGCCGAAATTCGCTGACGACCTTTTCCGCACCACCGACGGCCGCTGGCTGATCCCGACCGCGGAAGTGCCGCTCACCAACTACGCGCGCGATGAAATCCTGGCGGAGAGAAAACTGCCGTTGCGTCAGACGGCTTTGACGGAATGCTTTCGCAGCGAAGCCGGCTCCGCGGGCCGCGACACGCGCGGCATGTTGCGCCAGCACCAGTTCCGCAAAGTCGAGCTGGTCAGCATCTGCCGCCCCGAGGAAAGCGCCGCGGAACACGAGCGCATGACCGCCTGCGCCGAAAAAGTGCTGGAACTGCTGCAGCTGCCG
>DATJLS010000064.1:0-2147 GCA_035509315.1 Acetobacteraceae bacterium
TTGATATCGCCTCGTCCTCAATCGACAGGGCGGTGGATTTCGGTTCTTTCGGGCCGGTCGGAAGATCGGCGACGGAACTCCGCTTCTTCCACTTTATGACGGTCTTTTGATTGATTCCATAGCGCTTGGCGAGGGCTCTCAAGCTCTCTTGACTATTTTGTATCGCTCGACGGACCGTCTCCGTCGTTGTGGCGCTGCCGTGTAGAACCTGCCCCATAGCGCATCCTTTGATTCGCGCGATAAGAATGCACCATCAAAGTCAGGGATCAAACAATTAGCCCGGCGGCTGACCGCTCTTTCTGCTTCGGAATCTTTCAGCGGCGTCATGCGGCTTCGAAGGGCGCCACGTGAGGGGGCAAAGCCGCCCGCGCGGTGAGAGCGGGCATGAAGACCTCGGGCGCTGGCGGCTTCTCGCCCAGGATGCAGGGGGTGTCTCGGCGCTGTCAAAGACGCCGCCAGCTTTCAAATCACGATTGTGGCCTTGTTGAGCGCGTAGAAGATTTCGCCATCGAGCCACGCCTCGCGCTTTCGCCGCCCGCGCCCTCCCATCCGAAGACGCTGCGGCCTCCAAACGAAGGCGAGCGCCGCCGCTCCTCCGCAATCAGATCCGCGACCGGAGGACCGGACACATGCCGCTCGAGCAGCCGGGCTTGCGCATCGAGCTGGCGGATCGCGGCGAGTTCCTCGTCCTGTCCCAATTTCGCTTTCCGGACAGCCGATTTCAGCACCTCTATGGTTTGATCATAGACATGCAGCGGCACCGGAAACGGATGGCGATCCTTGCCGCCATGCGCGAAGGAAAAACGGGCGGGATCTGAGAAGCGGCAGGGCGCGCCGTGCATAACCTCGGCAACCATCGCCAAGGCCCGCACGGTCCGGGCGCCAACCCCCGGCACGAGAAGCAGCTCTGAAAAGTCAGACGGGCCGCGATCGGCCGCCGCGGCCAGAGTGCCATGCAAGCGCCGCACGACGACATCGGCAGGACGCACATCATGATGGGCCGGCATAATGAGATGCGGCAGAAGCGGCTGTTCGGCGGCGGCCTGCTCCCGGGGCTGCCGTCCGCCCGTCTCGATCGCCAAAACTTCGCGCGCGATGCGGTCCGGCCCGAGGGATCGCAAAAGATCAAGCTGACCACGGCGTGAGGCATCGGCGCGGCGGTCGGTGAGGTTGATGATCTCGCCCTGCCCCATCCCTTCGATCGCTGTGTGGGGCGCATTGAGGAAACTCGTGAGGCCTTCCGACGACCAATGATAACGGCGGGCCTGCTTGCGATCTCCATTCATACCCTGTTGCACAACGACCCAATGGCCGTCGTCGCTAACGATGAAGCCATGCAGATAAAGATCGAAGCCGTCTTGAACAGCCGCGCTATCGACCTTCGCGACGAGGCGGCTCGCTTGCGCCAAGGCCACGCCATCAAAACCGGCCCGGCCGCCGATCGCGATGAGTTCGCTCGGCGTTTGACGCGAATGCCTGCCCCGGCCGCCGCAGACGTGAATGCCAAGCTCGCCCGCACGCGGCGCGAGGCCGCGCTTCAAAGCCCCGATCACGCTCGTCGTGATGCCGGAGGAGTGCCAATCCATCCCCATCACCGCGCCGAACGACTGGAACCAGAAGGGATGGCTGAGACGGCGGAGAAACTCATCGCGGCCATAGTGGAGGACGATGGCATCGGCCATCACCGCGCCGAGCCGCGTCATTCGGGCCGCAAGCCAGGCTGGAACCCGGCCGCCATGCAAGGGAAGATCGGCGCTGCCCGCCCTTCGTGCCATATCCGCTCCCGTCCCTGCCCCGAATCAGTCCGATCGTAGAGCATTTTGCGCGAAGAACCACGCCGGGCCGCGTCAAGTTGCGCGCGGCGGCCGGTGGTGCTACGGGCACTCTATGTGTGCCGCGGTTGGGGAACCTGGCATTCATTCCGCACCGCCCCGCCAGGGAGGCGTTGCGGGTCAGACCAAGCAACAGCGCTGTGTCAGAACGGTCATCAAGGTGAGCGAGTTTGATCCGCGCTCGATAAAACATTTGGGGAGGGATCATGCGCGCGACCCACGTACTCACCATAGCCATCGGATTGATTGTGCCGGGAGCGGCTCTCGCCGCCAGCCCCATCCGCGTTGCTTGTCAAATCCAGACCTTATGTCCCG
>DATJLS010000065.1:0-15076 GCA_035509315.1 Acetobacteraceae bacterium
AGCCAGGCGCGCACGCGCGGATGGGTCAGCACCTCGGGGTTGACGACGAAGCGCGGAAGCCGCCCCGAAAGCGCGGCTTCGATATCCGCAAGCGCGCTCGTGGCGATGGCGTCGAAACACTCATCGGTCCAGCAGAGCGCGTGCGGCGTCACCAAAGTGTTCTCCATCGCCAGCAGCGGGTTCGCCGGATCGACAGGCTCCTGCTCGAACACGTCGAGCCCGGCGCCGGCGATGCGGCCTGCGGAGAGGGCGGAGATCAGCGCGGCCTCGTCAACGATCGGTCCGCGCGCCACATTGATCAGATAGGCGGTGGGCTTCATCCGCGCGATCTCTCCGGCGCCGATCAGGTGCCGCGTCTCCTCATTGAGAATACAGCTGACGACAACGAAATCCGCATCCGCCATCAGCCGCTCGAGTGGCACCTTCTCGGCGCCGAGCGCCTGGATGGCGGCGGCCTCCACATAAGGGTCGGCGGCCAGAATCCGCATGTCGAAGGCGCGGGCGAGACGGATCGTCTCGCTCCCGATGCTCCCGGCACCGACGATGCCGAGGCATTTCTTCGTGAGCCCCTGCCCCATGTGATCGGTGCGCCGATTCCAGCCGCCGCTCCTCGTCAGCCGATCCTTCACCAGGAGCTTCTGGGCAAGGGCCAGCACATAGGTCATGGCGATCGTGGCAACCGGCCGGCGCACGGCCACCGGGGTATTGGTGAGCACGATTCCGGCCTTCGTCAGCGCCGGCACATCGACGGAATCATAGCCGACGCCATGCCGCGCGACGATGCGCAGACGGCAATCCTGCCGCCCGACGCTCTCGGCCGTGACGCGCGGCATATTGACGCAGAGGGCATCATAGCGCGCGGCGATCTCGGGCGTGATCTCCTTCACATCCTCCGCGACCCACTCCCAGGGACGCTCGCCGAGAGCCCCGAGCGCGGCCTCCCCGAAAGAGGGGGCGCCATTGCCCGTCTGCAGATCGCGTGTCAGGCCGATGCGGAAGGTGGGTTCCATGGGGCACCTCAAGCGAGCGATTTCAGGGTTGCGATGCCGGATTTGAGCGCCGCCTGATAGATCGCGTGATCGATCCCGTAGGCGATCATCCGGAAGCCAAACCCCCAATAGTCCCGCGCCCAGTTCTCGTCGGTCGCGAGAAACCCGGCCAGCTTGCCGTTCGCCTTGGCCGCGGCGACCACGCGGCGGATCGCCGCAAGATAATCGGGATGCTGGAATTCGCCGGGAATGCCAAGGAAGTTGGTGAGATCGAAATGCCCGACCCAGAGGACATCGACACCCGGGGTCGCGGCGATCTCCTCGACATTGGCAAGACCCTTGTCGGTCTCGATCTGGGCGATGACGAGCGTCCGCTCACCGGCGGCGCGCATCTTCTCGGCCGGCGTGCCGGGCAGGTAGGCGTCATGCGCCATGCCGAAGGCCGCGCCACGGCGTCCGCGCGGCGGATAATGCGCCGAGGCGACGATGCGCTCGGCTTCGGCACGGCTCTCGACCATCGGCAGCATCACGCCTTCTGCGCCCATGTCGAGCGCGCGGGCGATGAAATCATATTCGTTCGCGGGCACACGGGCGAGCGGGGCCACGCCCATGCCGCGGCAGCCGGCGACGAGATGCTTGAACGTCTCGAATTCAAGGCCCGTATGTTCCATGTCGAACAGCGCGAAATCGGCGCCCGTGGTGGCGATGATCGCCGGCATGCCGGCGCTGAAGAACTCGAAGACCATGGGCCCGAACGCATGTCCCTCACGCATGAGGGTCTCCTTGAGCGGCAGGCGGGGCATCGCGGTCTCCTCTCCGGTTCGGTTGTCACGACGCGCGGGAAAGCCTGGCCCGGCGCCAGTAATAAGCGGCGACGGAGTCAAGATGCTTCTGCATCTCGGCCTCTGCCTTGTCAGGATCGTGCGCGGCGATCGCCGCGAAGATGCGCCCGTGCGCCTCGAAGGCCGAGGCTTCGGCGCCACGCGCGGTGAGCGAGACGCTGCGCTGCTCCGTGAGCCAGCCGGTCAGGGCCTGGTGCACACCGATGAGCAGCGGATTGCGCGCGGTGCGCACGATCTCGAGATGGAAGGCGACATCCGTCATCTCGAAACGGAAGGTGTGCCCGCGGGCGGCCCGATTGGCTTGCAGAGCCTTTTCCATGCGGGCCACGTCATCGCCGGTCGCGATCCGGGCCGCCTGCCGCGCGATTGCCGCCTCGAACAGCTGCCGGGCGGCCTGGAACTGGCGAACGCCCTCTTCCTTGGCAAGATAGACCCCCGCCGCGCCGGAAAGCGCGTCGATCAGCTGATCGGCATCGGGGTGGGAGACGCGGGCGCGCTCGCCGTTGCCAAGCACGATCAGCCCCTTCTGCCGAAGCGAGAGCAATGCTTCGCGGATCGCGGGCCGCCCCACGGCGAAACGCTCCATCAGCTCGCGCTCCGCCGGCAACGCCTCGCCCTCTGAAAGCTCGCCGTCGCGGATCATCTGCTCGATGCGCTCGGCCACTTGCTGATAGAGCCGGCGCCTGAGGACCGGCTGGAAGGCCACGGCTTCGTCTCACCCCGCTTGATGGTATGAAAGGTCTATGGCATGATTCCATAGGACGTCAAGCCGGCAGGGAGGGAGGGGCGGCGATGGACGGCCCAATGGACAGCAGAGCGAATGGATACGTGATCCTGGTGCGGTTCCGCATCGCTCCCGGCCGGTGCAGCGAATTCCTCGACCATATCGGGCGCAACGCGGCCGCTTCCATCGCCGATGAGCCGGGATGCCGCCGTTTCGACGTGCTCACGAATGAAGCCGAAACGGGGGACCATGGCGGCGGCGCGGATGAAGTGGTCCTCTACGAGATCTATGACAGCCAAGCCGCCTTCGCCGCCCATCTCGAAACCCCGCACTACGCCGCCTTTCGCGCCGCCACGAAGGCCATGGTGCTCTCCTCGGCGATCGAGCGTTTCCGCCTGCGGGAGAATGCGCGCGACTGATAAAGCCAAGATCTCACGACGAAAGACGGGCAGAAGACCCTGATATTCGCTGCAGAGGGAGAAAACGGACATGAAACCAAAAATGCGGCATTTCCTGCTCAGCCTGGCGGGCGCCGCCCTGTTCGCCGGGCTCGCGCCCGCCGCGCAGGCCGCGGCCCCGGTGATCGCGCTCTCCAATGCCTATTACGGCAATACCTGGCGCCACCAGATGGTGGAAGCGTTCCAGGCGGCCGCGGATGAGGCGAAGAAGGAGGGGCTGATCTCCGACTATGTCATCCTCAACGGCGACGGCTCCGTCAATCAGCAGATGTCGCAGATGAGCGACCTCATCCTCAAGCATGTCGATGCCATCGTCATCGACGCGGCATCGGAGACCGCGCTCAACGGCATCATCGCCAAGGCCTGCGCGGCGGGGATCAAGGTTCTGGCGTTCGATTCGATCGTCAGCGCGCCCTGCTCCTACAAGCTCAATTTCGACTTCAAGGGCTATATGACGACGCTCACCGACGACATCGTGAAAATGATCGGCGGCAAGGGCAACATCATCGTCGTGCGCGGGGTCAAGGGCTCGGCGCCGGACAATGACATGTACTCGGCGCAGATGGCGGCGCTCAAGAAATTCCCGGATGTGAAGGTGGTCGCCACCGTCTACGGCCAGGCGACCGGGTCGGTCGCGCAGGCTGCGGTCGCGAATGTGCTGCCAAGCCTGCCGCATGTCGATGCGGTCCTCGGACAGGGCGGCGGCGATGATTACGGCATCGCCCAGGCCTTCGCGCAGTTCGGCGGTCCCTATGCGAACAAGCCGCCGGTCATCGCGGGCGGCGGCAGCTCCAACTTCATCCACTGGTGGGCGGACCAGGCGAAGAAGAACGGCTACGCCACCATCTCGATGAACACGACGCCGGGCATCGGCGGGGCTGCGTTCTGGCTCACGCTCGACATCCTCAAGGGAGCGAAGGCGCCCAACTACATGATCATGCCGGTGGCGACGGTCACGGCCGCCAATCTCGCCCAATATGCCGACATGAAGCCCGGCACGATCGTGAGCCCGACTTACACCAACGCATGGGTGAAAAAGAATCTGCTGCCCGCGAACTAGATTTCCCTGGCTTCCGCCGGCCACAGGATGCCCCACAGGATGCCGTGGACCGCCGGATCGGCGCCGGAATGGGACGATCAGCCACCGGATGATCGGCGATCGTCCTGTTCCGGCACCACCCCGACGATGATCGAACCCGCGCTCGTGCCCGGGCCTGCCTGTCCGATGCTGTGCCTCGAGGGCATCAGCAAAGCCTACGGCCCGACCCGCGCCAACCAGGATCTCTCATTTTCCGTCGCGGCGGGGGAGATCGTCGGGCTGATCGGCGCCAACGGCGCCGGCAAGAGCACGCTGATGCGAATCCTTTCCGGCATCACACTGCCTGATGCCGGCCGGCTGGAGATCGGGGGCACGGCGATCGATCCCCGCCACTTCTCGCCCGAGCGGGCGCGGGAGATCGGCATTCGCATCGTTCATCAGGAGCTCTCGCTCTGCGCCAGCCTGACGATCGCCGAAAACTTCTATGTCGAGCAGCCGGGCCAGGGAGGGCCCGGCCCTGCCTGGCGCCGGCACTATGAGCGGCTTGCCGAGGCGAGCCTTGCCGCGATCTTTCCCGAAAACGGCATCCGCGTCCGCCGCCCTGTCGCCGCGCTGAGCCTGCCGCAGCGGCAGATGGTGGAGATCGCGCGCGCGGCGGTCGATCCCAAGCTCCGGCTCCTGATCCTGGACGAGCCGAGCTCTTCCCTCGATGTGCGCCGCAGCCGCGAGCTTCAGGACTTCATCGCCGCCCGGGCCGCTGCCGGCGTCGCGGTCATCTTCATCAGCCATAAGCTTCACGAAGTCGCCGCCGTGGCGAAGCGTGTGCTGGTCATGCGCAACGGAAGGCTGGCGCTGGATGGCGAGACGGCGACGATCGCGGTGCCGCAGATGATCGCGGCGATGGCCGGCGAGGCGGTCCGGGATCTCGAGCGGACGCAGCCGAAGAGCAGCGTCGCGGCGGGACCCGTTCTGGTGGAGGCAGCCGCGCCTTGGGCTCTTTCTCCGCTCGCGCTCCGTGCCGGCGAGATCATCGGGCTCGCAGGGCTCGAGGGCAGCGGTCAGCGGGAATTCCTGCGGGCGCTGCAGCGCGCCGGCGCAGCCGGCCGGTCCTCGGCCGGCATCGCCTGCGGCGGCTCGGTCTCCTTCGTCGCGGGGGACCGCGCGGCGGAGGGGGTGTTCCCGCTTTGGGATGTCATCGCCAACGCGACGGTCGGGCGGATCGCCGCGGGGGCCCTCCTCTCGTGGCTACGACCGATGGCCGAGCGGAGCGCGGCGGCGCCATTCCTGGATGCCGTGCGGCTGCCACCCGAACGGCGCGCCTCGCCTATTCTCGAGCTCTCCGGAGGCAATCAGCAGAAGGTGCTGATGGCGCGCGCGCTGATCGCCGCCGCCGACATCCTGCTGCTGGACGATCCGACGCGCGGTGTCGATGTCGCGGTCAAGCGGGATTTCTATGCCCTCATCCGCGAAGCCGCGGCCGCCGGCAAGCTGGTGATCTGGTACAGCTCGGAAACGATCGAGTTCCTGGAATGCCACCGCGTCCTTCTCTTCCATGAAGGGGTGGCGCGGCGGGTGCTGGACGCGAGCACGCTCTCCGAGGATACGATCGTCAGCGCTTCCTTTGCCGAGCAGCAATTGGGCACGCCAGGCAAAGCCGCGGCGAAGGCGAAACCATCGCCGGCGGGATCAGGCCCGCTCTCCCGCGAAGCCCTGTTCGCGCTGGTGCCGTTCCTGACCACCGCGCTGATCTTTGGCGTGATCGCGGCGCTCAACCACAACGCGGCGACGATGTTCGGCATCGATCTCCTGCTGAGCGCCGCGGTGCCCCTGGTGCTGGTGGCGCTCGGGCAGATGTTCGTGGTCGGCGGCAGCGAGATCGATCTCGGCGTCGGTGCCTTCGCGGGGCTCATCAATGTGCTCAGCGCCACCTTCCTGGTGAGCGATCCGCTGCTCGGCGTCGCGACATTGCTGCTCGCCCTCGGCGCCTATGCCGCGCTCGGCCCGCTCATCCAGGCGCGCGGGATCCCGGCGATCGTCGCCACACTCGGCGCGTCCTTTGTCTGGGCAGGCGTGGGCTATGCGTTGCAGCCGACGCCGGGCGGCAGCGCGCCGGGCTGGCTCTCGGCTGCTTCCGGCTTCCACCTCGCCGCCATCCCGGCCTCGCTGCTCGCGGTGGGGCTGGCGGCGGTCCTCGCGGCCCTGCTCAATGCCTCGCGCATGGGCGTGGTGCTGCGCGGCTTCGGCGCCAACCCGCGGGCGGTCGCGCAATGCGGCTGGTCTCCCCTCGCCGCTTCGCTGCTGCGCTACACGATCGCGGGTTCGTTCGCTCTGCTCGCGGGCCTCGCGATGACGGCGATCAACACGGCCTCGGACATCAATGCCGGCAGCTCGTACACGCTGCTCAGCGTCGCCGCGGTGGTGATCGGCGGCTCGGCCTTGATCGGCGGGCGCATTGCCCCGGTGGGCGTGGTGTGCGGCGCGCTCAGCCTCTCTCTCATCGGCAGCCTGCTCGGCTTCCTCGGCGTCAGCACGGACTACGATGCCGCGGTTCAGGGCGGCCTCCTGATCGCGATCCTGGTCTTGCGCGCGCTGGAGGCGCGCCGCGCATGAGCCACCCGCTCGCCTGGCTGCGCGCGCATCGCTGGAGCTTCTCGGCGATCGGCATTCTCCTTCTCTGGGCGATGCTCTCCCTTGCCACGGCGCGGTTCAGCCTGAGCAGCCTTTCGGGTGTCGCGAGCTCCGCCTCGTTCCTCGCGGTGGCGGCGATCGGCCAGATGTTCGCCGTGGCGACCGGCGGCGGCAATGTCGATCTCTCGATCCCGAGCGTCATCACGCTCACGGCCTTCCTGACCATGATCGTCTCGGGCGGCAGCGATGCAGGGCTTCTCGCGGCGCTGCCGCTCGTGCTCGCCGTCGGCCTCGCAACCGGTGCGATCAATGCGCTGCTCATCCTTTGGCTGAGGATCCCGGCAATCATCGCCACACTGGCGGTGGGCTATGTGCTCGATACCGCGGCCCTGCTCGCCAATCGGCGTTTCACCACCTTCGCGATCAGCCCGATCCTGCGCACGCTCGCCAGCGCCCATATCGCCGGCGTGCCGATGATCCTCCTTCTGGCGGGGCTTCTCGCCGCTTGCAGCGCGGCCTTGATCGGCCGCACGGGCTATGGGCGCACGCTGATGGCGCTCGGTCAGAACGACGTGGCGGCTTCCCTCGCCGGCGCGCGCGTCGGCCGCATCGTCACGATCGCCTTCATGCTGAGCGGCGCGCTCGCGGCGATCGACGGCGCCCTGCTTTCGGCCCATGCGGGCGGCGCCTTTCTCGGCATGGGCCGGCCATATCTTCTGCAATCGGTCGGCGCGGTCGTCGTCGGGGGCACGCTCATCTTCGGCGGCAGCGCGACCGCGCTCGGCACGCTCCTCGGATCGGTGATGCTCGTCCTGATCGTCACCACCATGCAGATCGCGGGGCTCCCGGGCGGCGTGCAGGACATGGTGCAGGGCGTGGTGATCATCGCCGTTCTGGCGGCCGCCGGCAGCGGCCTTTCGCGCCGCGCTGCCTAAAAGGCGTTACGCAGTTTGACGAAGAATGAGATTGCTAGAAAGAACAAGGCTTCTTTTTCTGAAGAAAAAGACGCAAAAAAGGCTTTTGTCCGTTTTCCGGACCCGGCACCGGCCCTCTTGCGGCGCGGAGAAACTCCCGACTAGTTTCGCAAGCAGGATCGGAAGCCGGCGGAATCGTTCCGGAAGGGATCGATCGGCCGCCCTGAAAAGGCGTCGCTGGATGAACTCTTTCTTGCCCTATCTCCTGCTGCTCTGCGCCATCCTGTGCGAAGTCGTCGCCACGTCGTTCCTCAAAGCTTCCGATCAATTCACCCGGCCGATCCCCTCCGGCATGACCATCATCGGCTACGCAGCAGCCTTCTATCTTCTTTCCGTCATCGTCCGGACAATTCCCATCGGCATCGTCTACGCGATCTGGAGCGGCATGGGCATCGTGCTGATCTCCCTGGTCGGCTGGTTCGTCTATGGCCAGATCCTGAATCTGCCGACCATCGCCGGGCTGGTCCTCATCGTGGCCGGCGTCAGCGTCGTCAATCTGTGCTCGAGCCCCCTGCCTCATTGAAGGTCGCAATCGGATTGGGGGATCGAACGGCAATCGCACGCAACCGGCATTGGCCGCCACCCGCGCGCTTCACCGACCAAGCCGCGCGCCCGATCCATCGATCGCATAATGGTTTGATATTCAAGACAAAGCCTGATCGCTTCTCGAGCAGGCTCCTCGCTCACCTCGCGCAATGCGGGGTGGACCGGCAATGATTCCCGTACCAAACAATACAACATCGATGTCGCATGCGTTCAAGACACCCCGCTCGTCGCCATGGTGTCTATCTCATTTCCTGGACTGCGTGACGGCAACAGCGGTCCCGGAAGCAAAAACAGCATAAATCAGGTTGGATTTCTTCGGGTCCAGGAGGCAACATGAAACGTCTCTGCTTCGTCGCAGCCCTCGCGTCGCCATTGCTTTGCATGAGCCTCGCCCGCGCGGCCGAACCGGCATCGTGCCAGTCCATCCGCCTCGGCAATATCGGCTGGACAGACAATGAGATTCAGAATGCCGTCTTCTCCGCGCTCGCCACCAGCCTCGGTTACAATGTCCAGGCCCATCTTTATTCCGAGGAAGTCATGTATGCCGGAATGAAGAACGGGCAGCTCGATGTTTTTCTCGATGACTGGACGCCCTCGATGGACATGATCACCGGGCCTTACGAAAAGGCCAAGCAGATCGACGTCCTCGGGCCCGATCTCACCGGGGCGAAATATACGCTCGTCGTCCCGAGCTATCTCTACGATCAGGGCCTCAAGACCTTCGATGACATCCAGAAGTTCGGCAAACAGCTGGACTACAAGGTATACGGAATCGAGCCGGGGAATGACGGCAACGAGCACATCCTCTCCATGATCAAGGATGACAAGTTCGGGCTCGGCAATTTCCAGCTCGTCCAATCGAGCGAGGCGGGCATGCTCTCCGAAGTGTCGCGCAAATATCCCAAGAAGGAAGCGATCGTGTTCCTCGGCTGGGAACCCGAGCCGATGAATGTCGAGTTCGATATCCGCTATCTTCCCGGCGGGGATGCCTATTTTGGCCCCAATGAGGGGGAAGCGACGATCTACATCAACACCCGTCCCGGCTACGTGACGGAATGCACGAATGTCGGCCGGCTGCTGAAGCAGTTTCGCCTCTCCATCGCGGATGAGAACACGATGATGTACAAGGTGCAGGTGCAGCACCAATCCGCCGCCGACGTCGCCACGGCCTGGCTCAAGGCAAACCCGTCCTGGGTTGAGAGCACGCTCCAGGGCGTCATGACCACCAGCGGCAAGCCGGGCGCGGCTGCCGTGCAGTCCGCCTTGAAAGCGGATTGAGCGTCCTCGCGCCCTCCAGCAAAACGCGATCCGGGTTCATGGGCCCGGATCGCCGGCCTGGCCTCGATCCCAATGGCCTCGATCCCAATGGCCTCGATCCCACGCCGAGACTGCGGAATTGCACGGCTGCCTGTGGCGGCCATGAACGGGGACCATGGTGATGAAGGTCCTGACCCTCGCCGAACACTGGATCACCCATCACAGCATTCCGGTCGATGTCTGGTCGGTCGCGCTCATCAATTTCATCAAGAACAATTTCCAGGGCTTCTTCAACGTCCTCTCGGGCGTGCTCGGCTTCCTGCTCGGAACGACGACGGACGTGCTCAAGGCGGTTCCGGCCCTCATCCTGATCGTCATCTTTTCCGTTCTGACCTATCTTTTCAAGAAATCCTGGTCGCTCGCTCTGCTTGTGTTCGTGGCCCTGCTCTTCGTCCTTAACCAGGGCTATTGGGAACCCACGCTCGAGACCATCTCCCTCATCATCTACGCGACCGTCGCCTGCATGGTGATCGGCGTTCCGATCGGCATCGCCGCCGCGCATCGGCCGACCCTTTACCGGATCATCCGCCCGGTGCTCGATTTGATGCAGACCCTGCCCACTTTCGTCTATCTCATCCCCACCCTCGTCCTGTTCGGGCTCGGCAACGTGCCGGGCCTGATATCCACCGTCGTCTTCGTCGTGCCGACGCCGGTGCGCCTCACCTATGTCGGCATCAGCAATGTGCCGCGCCAATTGATCGAAGCCGGCCTCGCCTTCGGGGCCTCGCCGCGGGAGCTGCTCTGGAAGGTGGAGATTCCGGCCGCCATGCCGACGATCCTGGCAGGCCTCACCCAGGTCATCATGCTGAGCCTCTCCATGGTCGTGATCGCGGCGCTCGTCGGCGCCGGCGGCCTTGGCGAGCCTGTGGTCGAAGCGATGGAGACCGTCCAGATCGGCAGCGGCTTCACCTCCGGCCTCGCCATCGTCGTCGTCGCGGTGCTTCTCGATCGCGTCTTCCGGCCCGCGAAGGAGAGTTCCTGACTTGCCCCTCGCGGCACAGTTCGATCGGGTCGATATCCTCTTTCCCGGGTTCGTCCAGCGCGCCGCGCGGTCCCGCGTGGAAGCCGCCCTGCGCGACCTCGATGCCGGAAAGTCGCGAAGCGAGATCATCGCCTCGACCGGCGTCGTCGTCGGCGCGGCGGATGTCTCTCTCGAGATCGAGCAGGGCGGGATCTTCGTCATCATGGGCCTCTCCGGCTCGGGCAAGACCACGGTGCTGCGCGCGATGAACGGGCTGAACACGATCAGCCGCGGCCGCGTCCTCATCCGCCATGGCGAGGCGATGGTCGATATGACCAATCCGGCCCCCGCCGTGCTGCGCCGGCTGCGCAACGAGGCCATTTCGATGGTCTTTCAGCAATTCGCCCTGCTGCCCTGGCGCAGCGTGCGCCGCAATGTCGAGTTCGGGCTCGAGCTGCGCCGCATGAAAGCGGCGGAGATGCGCCAGGTCGTGGACAAATGGCTCGATCTCGTCGGGCTGCTGCCCTGGGCCGAAAAGCACGCCCATGAGCTTTCCGGGGGGATGCAGCAGCGTGTCGGCCTTGCCCGCGCGCTTGCCACCAATGCGGATATCCTGCTGATGGACGAGCCGTTTTCCGCGCTCGATCCGCTGATCCGCAACAAGCTCCAGGACGAGCTTCTTTCGCTTCAGCGCTCCGTCCAGAAGACGATCCTGTTCGTCACCCATGATCTGGACGAGGCGCTGAAGCTCGGCAGCCAGATCGCGATCATGAAGGACGGCAGGGTCGTCCAGATCGGCAAGCCGGAGGATATCGTGCTTCGTCCGGCCACCGAATATGTCGCCGAGTTCGTGCGGCACATGAACCCGCTGAGCGCGATCCGCGCCGCATCCCTGATGCGCCGGATCAACGCGATCACCACCTCCGACGGCACCTGCCATTTCGTCGATCGGGCGCATTATCAGATCCGCCTCGATATCGAGGGCAAGCTCGCTGCCGTTCATTGCGAGGGCGCGGAGCTTGTGTGGCGGGAACCCGGCACGGATGGATCGGCGCGCGAGCCCGGGATTCACCCAGATATTCACATCGTGGAGGCGGACCAGTTGCTCAAGGATATCGTCACCCTGCGCCAGCAATCCGGACATCCTGTCCTCGTTCGTGCCGAAGGGAAAATCATCGGCTTCTGCGGATCGGATGAAATTTTTTCCGCGCTCACCCATGCCGGCAGGGCCGAGTTTCGCGACACTCTCACCGCCGTCGGCTGACGGAGGAAGAATGGAGATCGATCGCGCCTGCGTGGTCCGGCGATAAGTCAAAGCGTCACGGCAGCGGAACACGAAGAGCTTTCGGAGTGCCCGGCGGCATCATGGCGGAATTCGACTATATCATTGTCGGCGCCGGCTCCGCCGGCTGCGTTCTCGCCAATCGGCTGAGCGAGGATGGGCGCAATCTCGTCCTGGTTCTCGAATATGGCGGCTCGGACCGTTCGGTCCTGATCCAGATGCCAAGCGCGCTCTCGATCCCGATGAACATGCCCCGCTATGACTGGGGCTATCGCAGCGAGCCCGAGCCCCATCTCGGCAATCGCCGCATGCACACGCCGCGGGGCAAGGTGCTCGGCGGCTCCTCCTCGATCAACGGCCTCGTCTATATCCGCGGCAACCCGCTCGATTTCGACCATTGGGCCAAGATGGGCGCGCGCGGCTGGGCCTATCGCGACGTGCTCCCTTATTTCAGGCGCGCCGAAGCGCGCGCCGAAGGCGGCGATGAATGGCGCGGAAGCGGCGGGCCTTTGCATACAACCTACGGAAAGCTTGGCAACCCGCTCTATCGCGCCTTCATCGAGGCCGGACGGGAAGCCGGATATGCCGCCACGGAGGACGTGAACGGCTATCGGCAGGAAGGTTTCGGCCGGATGGACATGACAGTCCATCGCGGCCGGCGCTGGAGCGCGGCCAATGCCTATCTGAAACCGGCGCGCGGAAGGGCGAATCTCTCCGTGCAGACGCGGAGCCTGGTTTCCCGCATCGTCATCGAGCGCGGAGTGGCTGTCGGTGTCGCCTACCACCATGGCGGGCGCGAAATCATCGCCCGCGCCCGCAGGGAGGTCGTTCTTGCTGCCGGCGCGATCAACTCGCCGAAATTGCTGAAGCTCTCGGGCATCGGTCCGGCCGGGGAGCTTCGCGCGCTCGGGATCGACATCGTGGCCGACCGGCCCGGCGTGGGGGAAAATCTGCAGGATCATCTGGAATTCTATTTCCAGATGGCCTGCACGCAGCCCATCACACTGTTCTCGAAAATGAATCCGCCCGCCAAGGCGCTGATCGGACTGCGCTGGCTCCTTTCCCATGATGGTCTCGGGGCCACCAATCATTTCGAGAGCTGCGGATTCATCCGCTCCCGCCCGGGCGTGGAATATCCGGACATTCAGTATCATTTCCTGCCGGTCGCCGTGCGCTATGACGGCAAGGCCCACGCCTCGCAGCACGGGTTCCAGGCCCATGTCGGCCCCATGCGCTCGGAGAGCCGCGGCCGGGTTCGCCTTGCCGACCGCGATCCCGCCAGCGCGCCAAGGATTTTCTTCAACTATATGAGCCGGCAGGAGGATTGGGCGGACATGCGCCGCTGCGTGCGGCTCACCAGGGAGATTTTCGCCCAGCCGGCCCTGGCCCCCTACCGTGCCGCGGAGATCGCGCCAGGGGCCGAAATCACCACGGACGACGAGATCGATGGTTTCATCCGGCACAATGTGGAAAGCGCCTATCATCCTTGCGGCACCTGCCGAATGGGCGATCCCGCCGATCCGATGGCGGTCGTTGCCCCGGATGCGCGGGTCATCGGGGTGGAACGCCTCCGCGTCGCCGATTCGTCGGTCATGCCGCGCATCACCAACGGCAATCTCAATGCGCCCACGATCATGATCGGCGAGAAAGCGGCAGACCATATCCTCGGCCGCCCCCTTCTGGCGCCGAGCAACGCCCCTTTTTACCGCGCGCCGAACTGGCGGAACGCGCAGCGCTGATCCTCCCTCCATGTCCAAATCATTCAAGCACCACGCCGAATGCGCAACGGCCAGGCGACGCCGAAACCGGCATAATGATGCCCGCGGGGAGTGATCGATGCAGCGGTTTTCCGCCTTTGCCCTGTTTCGACAGGCGCTCAACGGCCAGAAGGGATGGGATCGGCAATGGCGCGACCCCGAGCCAAAGGCCGCCTATGACGTGATCATTATCGGCGGCGGCGGCCACGGCCTCGGCACCGCCTATTATCTCGCCAAAAAATATCGGATTCGCAATGTCGCCGTGTTGGAGAAAGGCTGGATCGGGGGCGGCAATACCGGCCGCAACACCACCATCATCCGCTCGAACTATCTGTTCGATGAAAGCGCCGCGCTCTACGATCACGCGCTCAGGCTCTGGGAATCGCTCTCGGAAGATCTGAACTACAATGTGATGTTTTCCCAGCGCGGCGTGCTGATGTTGGCGCACAATGTTCATGATGAACAGGTGTTCAAGCGCCATGTCCATGCCAATCGCCTCAATGGCGTCGATAATGAATGGCTCTCGGCGGAAGGGGCAAAGCGCTTCTGCCCGCCCCTGAACATCGCGCCCGGCATGCGCCACCCGATTCTGGGCGCGGCGCTGCAACGCCGGGCCGGCATCGCGCGGCACGATGCCGTTGCCTGGGGCTATGCGCGCGCGGCGGATGCGCTCGGGGTCGATATCATCCAGAACTGCGAGGTCACCGGCATCGACCGCGATGAAACGGGCCGCGTCAGTGGCGTGCGGACCACGCGCGGCGCGATCCGCGCAAGCCGGCTTGGAGTCGTCGCGGCCGGCAATACATCGGTGCTGATGGAAATGGCCGGGCAGAGGATGCCGCTCGAGAGCTATCCGCTGCAGGCGCTCGTCTCAGAGCCGGTGAAGCCCGTATTCCCCTGCGTCGTCATGTCGAACACGATCCACGCCTATATCAGCCAGTCCGACAAGGGCGAGCTGGTGATCGGCGCCGGCACCGACGCCTACACCTCCTACACCCAGCGCGGCGGGCTCCACATCGCGACCCACACGCTGGACGCGATCTGCGAGCTCTTTCCGCAGTTTCGCCGGCTGCGGATGATGCGCAACTGGGGCGGCATCGTCGACGTCACGCCCGACCGCTCGCCGATCATCGGCAAGACGCCGGTGCCCGGGCTCTACGTCAATTGCGGCTGGGGCACCGGCGGGTTCAAGGCGA
The DNA here is from genome assembly GCA_035509315.1 of Acetobacteraceae bacterium. GTDB lineage: Bacteria > Pseudomonadota > Alphaproteobacteria > Acetobacterales > Acetobacteraceae > JAKAWQ01. The sequence continues at coordinate 14,714 of DATJLS010000065.1, forward strand.
CGCCGGGCTCCGGCCACGTCTTCGCCTGGACCATCGCCAAGGACGAGCCGCATCCGATCAACGCGCCGTTCCGGCTCGACCGGTTCCGCGACGGGTTCCTCATCGACGAGGCCGCCGCCGCGGCGGTGGCGCACTGACATGCTGATCATCCGCTGCCCTTATTGCGGCGACCGGCCGGAGCCCGAGTTCCGCCACGCCGGCGAGGCGCACCTCACGCGCGATCCCGGCGCCGCCGACGACGAGGCCTGGGCCGCGTTCCTCTTCGGGCGCAGCAACTTGAAGGGCGTCCATGCCGAGCGCTGGCGCCACATCCACGGCTGCGGCCGGTTCTTCAACGCGCTGCGCGACACCACCACCGACCTC
>DATJLS010000066.1:0-98844 GCA_035509315.1 Acetobacteraceae bacterium
GCCAAGCCCATAGGGGCCAAGGGGATAGCCGGTCAGGTCGCCCTGAACACCCGGATAGATCTCATTGACGGTGCTCGCAGTCGAAAGTCCCTGCGCCGCTGATTCCGGCGCGGTCGGGGCTATGACGTGATCGAAGAACCCATCATTCTCGTCGAAATCGAGGATGAGAACGGTCGAAGCCCACACCTCGGGATTGGACGTCAGCGCATCCAGGACGTTCGAGACATACCAGGCACCCCAGTTCGGTGGAAAGGTCGGATGCTCGCAATAGGCCTGGGGTGCCACGATCCACGAGACCTGCGGCAGCTGATTGTTCTTCACATCGTTCTGCAGCAGCGAAAAGAATGAGCCGCCATTGTAGCTGCCGCCATTGTAGATATCGGTCCCGGTCCTCGCTTTCTCGTACAGCGGGCTGCCCGGCGCGGCATTCTGATATTGCAAGAAATAGAGTACGGAGGTGTCGCCGTAATTGCCGATATAGGGATTGCTCGTCCACCCTTCCGCGCCGGCAACATCCAACCCAAGACCGACATCCTGGTAAATCTTCCAGGAAATACCTGCCGCCTCCAGTTGCTCCGGGTAGGTGAGCCAATCATAACCTTGCTCGTCATTGTTGACGACCGGTCCACCGGGCAATACGCCGTTGCCGGTGCTCTGCCCTACAGCCAGGGCAAAGGTTCCGGGAGTCGTTGCAGGGAAAGGATTGGCGACCGTATCCGGCAGTGTTCCGTTCTGGCCTACCCAGCCGGTCCACAAATAGTACCGATTGGGATCGGTCGGCCCCATGATCGAGCAATGATAATTGTCGCAAATCGTGAAAGCATCGGCGAGGGCATAATGGAACGGAATGTCCGTCCGATCCACGAAGCACATCGTCTCCGTGCCCTTGGCGGCCACCCAGCCATCATTGTTGCCGTTGTTCCACGCCGCGTGCGCATCGGACCAGTTATGTGGAAGATCGCCGATGAACTGGTAGCCCATGAGTGGTTCCGGCGGATGGAACGGCAACAGGGTGCCCGAGCCATTGGGCTGCTGAAACACTGAGTTGCCCGAGGAAAGCACCACAGCGCGCGGATCGCTGAAGCCGCGGACTCCGCGAAGCGTGCCGAAATAATGGTCGAACGAACGGTTCTCCTGCATGAGGACGACGATGTGCTTCACGTCCTGGATCGTTCCCGAGACGATATTCGGCTCGATCGCCAATGCCCGCCTGATGGATTCCGGAAATGCGGCGCTAACCGCGGCAGCGCCCAGGCCACGAAGAACGGTACGACGATCTGCTGTCGGCATTTCGGCACGCCTTTTCGTAAATTGGTGGATTGGCGTGTCACATGGACGGAACGTTCCGGTCTATGTCGACCGCTTGATAGTTCCATTACAAAGCCGATTCATTGTCTTTCCGACCAGAAAACTCGCGGCACGGTTCCACGACGATATCGTCGCAAAATCTGTTCGCAATCGCTTCGGTGGCCTGTCTCAATAATTTCGAAATCTGCATCTCTTGTGCCACCCCGTCATCGGCACCGAGACCATCGCGTGCGGGGGGGGCGCGAACCGCCCCCCTTGTCTTGGCTCCGCGAACCCGTACCATCCTCCACCCGAGTACCCGGACCGCCAGGAGGGAGAGACACCCCATGAACAAGAGCTTCGCGCTTGGCGATCTCACGCTCACACGCATCGTCGAGCAGCAGCAGCCACTCTTCGACATCTTCGAGTTTTTCCCCGCGGTCACGCCCGAACTCTTCGAGGAGAACCGGTCCTGGCTCGAGCCCGAAGCGCTCGATCCGGCAACCCGCAAGCTCATTCTTTGCGTGCAATCCTATCTCGTGCGCACGCCGCACCACACGATCCTCGTCGATAGTTGCGTCGGCAACGATAAGCCGCGTCTTCACCGTCCTTTCTGGCACATGATGAAGAGCAAGGCTTTCCTGCAGGACCTCGCCGCGGCCGGCGTCTCCCCGGCCGATATCGATTTCGTCATGTGCACGCACCTCCATGTCGATCATGTCGGTTGGAATACGCACCTCGAAAGCGGACGCTGGGTGCCCACATTCCCCAACGCGCGCTATCTCTTCTCCGAGCGCGAGCTGGCCTACTGGACCGAACAGCACGCCAGGGAGCCGATCGCCTGCATCGCCGACAGCGTGCTCCCGATCCTTGATGCCAGGCAGGCCGACCTCGTCCGAAGCGACCATGTACTGAATGACCATGTCCGGCTGATGCCGACACCGGGGCACACGCCCGATCATTTCTGCGTCGCCCTGGGCAGCGGCCGCGACGACGCCATCGTCACCGGCGATCTCATCCATTCGCCGATTCAGATGCGCTACCCGGAGATCTCCTATCGGGCCGATTTCGATCCCAAGCAATCCGCTGCCAGCCGCCGCGCCTTCCTCGAGCGCTACTGCGAGACCGCCACGCTCTGCTGCCCCGCGCATTTCCCCGCGCCTTCCGTCAGCCGCGTCTCGCGGTGGGGCGACGGCTTCCGCTGCACACCCGTCTCTGCCTGATCCCCGGCCGTTCGCAGAGCCCGAGAATGCGCAAATTCCTTGGTCCCGCCGGGAGCGTGACGCGCATGGTCGTCACGGGCCGGGCGCTCGCGGACAATCTGCTGGGCGACCCCACGGAACGCTTCGTCGATGTCTATGTTCCCGCCGGCCATGACGGAAACGGCCTGCCCTTGCTCGTGGACCTGGTCGGCTTCACCGGCAGCGGCCTCTCACACACCAATTGGGTCGGTTTCCGCGAGAACGTCCCCGAACGGCTCGACCGCCTGATCGGCGAAGGGCTTATGCCGCCCGTCATGGTCGCCTTCCCAGACTGCTTCACCCGTCTCGGTGGCAATCAGTACATCAACTCCGCCGCCATGGGTGCCTGGGAGGATTTCCTTCTGCACGAGATGCTGCCTGCCATCGAGGGACGCTTCCGCTGCGGCGGCACAGGCCGGCGCGGCGTTTTCGGCAAATCCTCGGGCGGCTACGGCGCGATCACCCACGCGCTTCGCCACGCGGATGTCTGGGCAGCCGCGGCCTGCCATTCCGGCGATATGGGCTTCGAGCTCTGCTACCTGCCGGACATGCCGGCCGTGCTGCGCGCGCTCGCCCGGGTCGACAATTCGATCGAGCGCTGGTGGACGGAGCTCGAAGCCGCCCGCAAGCAGCCAGAGGGCGCCGGCAAGGTCGTCAATGCGCTCGCCATGGCCACGAGCTACGATCCCGATCCCACCGCGTTCCTCGGCATGCGGCTGCCCGTCACCTTCGATACCTGCGAAATCATCCAGGACCGCTGGGAGAACTGGCTGCAGCAGGATCCCATTGTCGCGCTCGAATCGCAGGCGGACAATCTGCGCCTGCTCAAGGCGCTCTATATCGATTGCGGCCGCAACGACCAGTTCAACCTTCTTTATGGCGCGCGCCGCTTCGTCCGCCGCCTCGAATCCCTCGACATCGCCCATCGCTATGAGGAGTTCTCCGACAATCACAGCGGGGTCGATTACCGGATGGATGAGAGCCTGCCCTTCCTCGCCGCGGCATTGCACGGCTGATCGAGATCCCGTTCCTTAGAGTGGGAAGTGGGATAGGGTCCACGCTCTCCCCATCCCACCCTCGGTCGTTGTTTTCTCGCGCGATTCAGACCTACGGTTTGTCCACCTCCGGTCATCATGCTCTATTGCTGCTCGAGCATGTAGCGGATCGCGAAGGTCACGGTCGTCTCGTTCCCGGCCATCGTCGGCGGGAAAGGCGGCAAAGTGGCGCCCTCAAGCAATCGCTCCGAAGCATGATCGAGAATCCTCGACCCGCTGCCGCTCAGCACTTCAACGGAGAGAACCTCGCCACTCCGGGCGACAGTGAAGCGGACGATCACGGTCCCCTGCTCACCGCGCTGCCGCGCCAGGTCAGGATAATATTTGTGAGCATCCAGCCACGCGCCCACCGCTCGCAGCCAGGACGAGCTTTGCGCCACCCTCCCTGAAGGCACGGCTGCCCCAGGTCCGGCTTCCGGCCGGGTCGCAGGCCGCGTGCGCGCTGGCGCCGTGGCCGCGCGTGCCGGTTCGCGCGGCGCGGCTTGATGCGGTGACGCCGCATGTTGGGGCAGGGGGCGCAATAGGGGATGCGGCAAAGGCCGCGGCACGACCGGCTCAGGTGGCGGAGGAGGCGCCTTGGGCGGTGGCAAGGGCAGAACGAGATGTTGCACTGGCGTCTGCGCCGGCGCCGGCTTGGCCGACACCGCGCGCGGTGGAAGTGCCGGTACCAAGGGAATTATGGGGGAAACGGCGGGCGCGGCCCGAACCGGGGAAGGCGGCGCTGCCGTCGGCGCCTCGGACGCGGCGGAAGAAAGGAGCGGCGGCGCAGGCTTGGCCGGGGGAGCGATCGGCGGCTTTGTTCGCGGGGTCACCAAGGGCGGCGAGGAAACAGGGCGCGCAACCACGGGGGGTGGCTTGCTCACTTGTTGCGGCGGCTCCGTCACAGCTTGCATCGGATGGGTTGGCTCGGTCACGGCGCGCAGCGGAGTGGTCGGCGTGGTGACGGATCGCAATGGCGTTGCCGGCGCCGCGCCGCTATGCACAATGGAAGACGGCGCGGCCGCAAGCGAGAGCGTCACGGTCACCGGACGCGGCGCGACGTGGCCCATCCTCAGCAAGAGCGCCAACGCCACCAGATGCAGCAGCACGGCGAGAAGAAGCGCCGCCGGATGCACCCGGCCGGGCAGGATGAGCCCTCTGCCCGTCTCCTGCCGCGGGCTCATCGCCGACGCGCTCATCCTCAGTGAGCCAGTGGTGCCTCGGCCTGCTCGGCCAGCAGGGAGATGCGCGAGAACCCAGCCGCCGCCACCGCGCCCATCGTCCGCATCACGGCGCCATAGGAAAGAGTACGATCAGCGCGGATATAGACCGTCTGGTCGGGTGTCTTGCTTGCCATCTGATGCAGCCGCTCCGGCAGCACCGCTGCCGGGACTCTCCTGTCGCCGATGAACACCTGCCCACCATGGTCGATGCTGAGCACGATCGGCTGGCGCGGCTCCGCGACCCGCGCCGCCGCCGTCTTCGGCAGCCGAAGTGGCACGCCCGCCATCATCAACGGCGCCGTCACCATGAAGATGACCAGGAGCACCAGCATCACGTCCACGAAGGGCGTGACATTGATCTCTGCGAGCGGCGCCAGATCCTCGCCTTCCTCCAGTCGCCGTCGCGAACCCATCGCCATCGCCGGCTACTCCGCCGCCGCCCGGATCGCCTCGGGGCGCACCGCACTCAGCATATCGGCGAGCCGGGCGATCGCAGAGATCCCGAGGGCGCGCGTGCCGGCAAGATGCGAGGCGAGCTTGTTGTAGGCGATCACCGCCGGAATCGCCGCTGCAAGCCCGATCGCAGTGGAGAAGAGCGCCTCCGCGATCCCGGGCGCCACCACGGCAAGGCTCGTGTCATTGGCTGCCGCGATGCCCGAGAAGCTCGCCATGATCCCCCACACCGTGCCGAAGAGGCCGACGAATGGCGCCGTCGCGCCCACGGTCGCGAGAAATGGCAGCCCTGGCTCGACTGCCCGCAACGCATCAACAAGGCAGAGCCGCATCGCCTCAGCGAGCCGCTCGCGCCGCTCCGTCCGGCTCTCGCCCCCATCCGGCTCGCTCGCGGCCGTGAGGCCGGCCCGCAGCACCTCCCCCGCCAACCCATCCGGCAGGGTTTCCGTGCCGAGCGCCCGAATGGCCCCATGCAGCCGGGAGAGATCACGCCGGATGCGTCCGAACCGCACGGCCCGGTCGATCGCCACCGCCCACACCCAGATGCTCGCCAGCACCAGCACGAGCAACACCAGCTTCACCAGCGCGTCCGCGTGCAGGAAGAGAGCGAGGGGCGAGATCGCGTGCGGCGGCATGGGACGGCCTACCGGGTCAGCTGCGCCTTGGCGCGCGAGGAGACCGCGATGCGCGCGAGACAGGCCGCGCGGGTATCGCTTCCGGTCCCGCCGCCTTGAGGTGCCCCAGGGGGGGTGCCAGGGGGCGTGGCGCCGACCTGGCAGGAAAGCACATCATTGAGCAAGATATGGCCGATCGAATCACAGGGCGTGTCGGTGAGGTCGAAGAGGCGGACCTCGGTCTTCTGCGCCGGCAGCGGCCCGAGCTCCACCGCCAAACGGCGGGAGATGATGCCGTCCGTGCCGAACAGGATGAGGTCGAGCTGCAGCTCGGGGATCGGTTCCGGGCCCGGATTGCCGACAACGAAATAGGCGCGGCAGCCGGGCCCCTGCTCCAAGGGGGTCAGCTTGTTGAGCTCGAGCGAGATGGGCGTCCCGGCCGGTGCCGTCGAGGGCGCCTGGCCGGAGGGCGGCGTTTGCCCCGGCGATGCCTGCGCCGCTGGCGCCGGCCCGGGCTTGGTTTGCGAAGAGGTTGCCGCAGCCCGCGCCGGGCTGCAGAGCGGCCCGAGCGGGCCGGCCAAGAGAAAACCGACGAAGAAAATCCCTCCGGCTGAGAAAAATGCCGAGCGCATCACGGCCGCCTTACCTCCCCTGTTCGTCGGCTTGCAGAATAATCCGCCCGCGCCCCTGGCAAAACCGCCGGCCCAAGACCTTATTGCCCGGTCAATGTCACCCAAAGGGCGTGATGATTTCAGTTCATCACGCTCTCGCTTTGTTTTCTCGATCAATTTTAGGGCTTTCCTCCTCTTGGGCTTCCGATTGGGCTTTGGCGGATCGATTTCCGGCCCCAGCGGAACCCATATCGACCTAACCCAGCGTCACGTGGACACCGACAAGGACCCCGATCGGCGCGGCGGGGCTATAGCTGCGCGGGTTGGTCGCATTGGGCGCCTGGCTCAGGAACACCGAGGTGGTCGGCGAGAAAGTTCCAAACGTGTAGTATTTCTCGTCGGTCACGTTGTCGATCGTCGCGAAGAGTCCGATCCGCGGCGTGAGCTGATAATTGGTGGTCAGGTTGAGCGTGAAGAATCCCGGCAGCTGCGGGGTCAGATTCGCCTCGTCGCTGAAGAGGAACTGCCCGGTCTGGGCGATGCCGACGGCACCCACAGTCCATTTCGGCGTCACCTTGTAATAAAGGCCGAGCTTGATCTGGTTGGCCGGAATTCCTGGAATGCGATCACCCGGATTCACCGTCTCATTTCCATTCGCATCGCCCGCCGGATTGCTTCCCGCCGACTCGACGAACCCGCTCTGATACGTCGCATCAATATAGGAATACTCGAGATAGGCGAGCCAGCGCTTATTCGTGAACTGCACGCCGACATCGACCCCCTGCCGCCGCGTCTGGCCGACATTCATGAAGAAAGCGCGATTGAGCGTAACGCTGTTGACAAAGACGATGTCGTCATCGAGGTTCGAACGATATAGGCCGATATTGTAGCTGAGGGTCGCCCCCGGAGACGGCACGAAAGCGCCACGCACGCCAGCCTCCCAGGTGTGGGCTACGACCTGCTTGAGATTCGGGTCGCCGACGAAGAAATTGGCCAGGCTGCAGGAATCCTCCGGCCCCGCGCAGGAAAGCTCGGCCGGTGTCGGCGCCCGATTCGCCTCGGCATAGCCCGCATAGGCGGTGAGCCATGGCGTCACCTGATAGGTCAATCCGGCCGCCGGATTGAAGTGAGTGTAGTTGTGGTTGCCGGTGAGATCGCCGCCATTCTGGTCCGTGAGATCGATCTGGGCGGCGTTGAACCGGCCCGAGACAGTGGCCGCCAGGCGCTGCGTCAGATTGAGCGTATCGGTGAAGAAGGCGCCGTAATAGGCATCGCTGATCGCCACACTCACCGGCACATTGTTGCCTGGCTCATCGATCACGACACCCGGTCCGATGAACACGCGGGAGACATCGGTGATCCCGCCGATATAGGAGATTCCGCCGAATTCCGTCTGGGCGCCGTCGAAGCTGAGACCCACCACCGCATGGTTTTGCAGCCCGAATACTTCGTTGGTGTTCGTCACCTGCGCGGAGACACCATAGCCGTTCGTGTTGGTCGTCTGGTTGTCGAGCTCGGAGTAGGAGAACGGGTTGTCGCCGAGGAAGGCCGGGATCGTCCCGCCCCCGAGCGTCGTGCTGGGGACGCCGGGGTCGGAACAAAGAAGTCCCGAGCCGTCATTGCAGGGCACGTCGTTGGGCGCGTTCCCGTTCGTCACGAACTGGTGAAAATAGTCATAATAAGCGACCGCCTGGATGGAGGTCGTATCGGTGAGCTGGAAATTCCCGTTCAGATTCACATTGAGATATTGATTGAAGATCGCGTTCGGCCCCGTGAACTGTGCCGCCGGATCCGCGGCCAAAAGCTCCACCGGCGAGGTGCCCGGCCCGTTCAGAGCCGAATGCGCGAGCGTGACGTTGAGATGCACCTCCTCCCAATCGTTTCGCCATCCGAGATCTCCATAAAAATTCTGGATGTCCGAGGATTGCAGGTCGCGCCATCCGCCCTGATGCAGCACGTTTCCGGCTGCATACATCGCGGTGTCACCGATCTGCTTGCCGTACTGAAAATCACCCTGGACCGTCGCAAACGAGCCGCCGGAGACATCCGTCTCGAGACCGTGATAGGTGAAGCCGTTCTTGAGCTGCACATTGATCGCACCGCCCAGCGCGTTGAGACCAAACGCGGGGTTGGAGCCAACCAGGTTCAGGCTGTTGATCGCGACATCCGGGATGAGATCGAAATTGACCGTGTCGCCGAAGGCCTGGTTGAAGCGCTCGCCGTTGACATAGACGGCAAGGCCCTGTGGTGTCCCCTGAAGGGGCGAGGCCTCGAAACCATGATAGAAGAAGTCCGGCTGAAAGGGATTGCCGGAGCCGGAATCCAGATTGACACCCCCGACCTGCTGGTTGAGGGAGCTCGTCAGATCCGGCACGCCGAGGCGCTTGAGATCGGGACTGGTGAGCACATTCGTCTCGGCCGGAATGGTGTCCGGGTTTACGCCCGACCCGAGGAGCGGTGTCGGCGCGATGACGTTGACTTCCGGGATCGATGCAGAAGAAGAGGTGGTTTGCGCCGCGGCGGCAACAGGAAAGACAAAAACTGCAAGCACGGCTGCACAAAAACGTTTCATGTTCGTTTCCTCGCGGCACAGGCAGTCCCCGCCGCCTGCATACCGATCGAGTGTGGTGGTAATCCGTGCCGCAGGTCCATAGTACTGATTGCCGCGAAAGCGGCAGGAATTGAATCACAACTGCAAAAAATGCAGGCTTGCTGCGGAAGGGAGGAGAGGGTCGCGTGATGTCGCTCAAATTACGGCTGGTGCTGATCCCGGCGGTGATCCTGGCTCTCGGGCTTGTTGCCACGATCGGCAATGAGCTTGCCTGGGCGCCCCAGCGGGTGCGGGCCGAAGTGACATCGGGGATGCGGCTCGGCCGTCTCCTGGTCACCGCGGCGCTCGTCAATGCGCGCGACGCCGGCAGCACCAGCGCCGCGTTCGACCGCCTCGCCGAGGATCTGCCCCGGGTGCGCCATATCGTCTTCCGCATCGTCACCCGTCCTGGAGAGGCCGCGATTGCCAGGCTGCCCAGCCAGGTGCCGGACCGTTCCGGCGTTCCGCTCTGGTTCGCTCATAGCTTCGATGTCCCGTCACGGATCGAGACCTTTCCCATCATCGTCCGCGGGCAGGAAGTGGCACGGATCGCCATGGTCTCGAATCCGCTCGATGAGCTCGAAGAGATCTGGGAAGAAGTTCTCTGGCTCGGCGAGCTGCTTCTCGGTGCCTCCGCCGCGATCGTCGCCGCGAGCCTTTGGACCGTGAATCGCGCGCTTCGCCCCGTCCGGGCATTGCAGGACGGGTTCGATCGGCTGGAGCGCGGCGATTATTCGGCCCGCCTCGCTCCGATCCCCGTCACCGAGTTCGCGCGCATCGGCGAGCAATTCAACAGTCTTGCGCATTCGTTGGGTCAGGTCACCGATGACAATCACCGGCTGATCGACGCTCTGATCGACCTGCAGGAGGCGGAGCGCAAGGAAATCGCGCACGAATTGCATGATGAGTTCGGCCCCGTGCTCTTCGGCATCCGGGCGGAGGCGGCGAGCATTCTCAGCAACTGCCGTGGAGGCGAGGCCACGTTCGGCAGGATCGCTGAGCGTGCCAGGGCGATCGGGGAGCTCGTTGATGGCATCCAGCGCACCAATGCACGCATCCTGGCACGGCTCCGCCCGCTCGCGCTCGACCAGCTTGGTCTGGCCGAGGCGCTGCGTGAGCTCGTCGCTGCCTGGCAGGAGCGCTGTCCGGACATCGCTTTCAGCGTGCGGGCCGAGGAGATCGCAATGGGCAATGAGGCGACCGGGCTTGCCCTCTATCGTGTGGTGCAGGAATGTCTCACCAATGCCGCACGGCACGCGAGACCACGGCGGGTGGAAGTTTGTCTCGAACGGATGGCGAGCGAGGCGGACGCAGTGCGCGTGCTGGTCCGGGATGACGGGTGCGGCCTGCCACCGCGCTTCCGCTTCGGCTTCGGGCTGCTTGGCATGACAGAACGTGTGCGGGCGCTGAATGGGCGGCTCTGTATCGGCAACCGCCCCACTGGCGGGACGGAGATCGCCGTAACGATGGACCTGCCGCCGGTGGCGGCATGAGCACCGTCCTGCTGGTCGAGGACCATCCGATCGTCCGCGCCGGCTGTCGGCGCCTGGTCGAGGAGCGGGGCGATACCGTGGCCGAGGCGGAAACCGCCACCGAGGCGCTGCGCCTCTGCCGCGAAGCTTGCCCCGATCTTGTCATCCTCGATCTCGGCCTCGCTGATGGCGGCCTTCCCCTGTTGCGGCGAATGCTCGCCTCCGTGCCGGCGCTAAAAGTTCTGGTCTTCAGCATGCATGAGGAGCCGGTGATGGTGGCCGGTGCGCTGGAGGCTGGAGCGCGCGGCTATGTCAGCAAGAATGATGATCCCGCTGCCCTGCTCGAAGCCGTCGAACGCATCGCGGCAGGCGAGGTCTATCTCAGCCGGCCGGTCGCGCAGAAACTCGCGCTGATGAATCTCCGCCCAGGGGAAAGCACGTTGCGTGGATTGTCCGCCCGCGAGCGGGAAGTGCTGACGCTTCTCAGCGCCGGACGGAGCCTCGCCGAAGTGGCCGCCGAGCTCGGGGTCAGTTACCGCACCGCTGCCGCTGTCGCGGCTCAGATCCGCGCCAAGCTCAACCTTCCCACCATGGCAGCCCTGATCCGCCTCGCAGTCGAGCAGACGGCCGCCGCGCCTCCCCCATGACAGACGGGGTGCGCGCCCCGGCGGTCCCACCTGCCATCGCACCCGCCCACGTCGAGAGAAAAAGCATGGAAAACACGCCGAGGGAAATCGCCGCGATCACCGAATATCACGCGCATGTCTATTACGATCCCTCCGACGAGGAGAACCGCGCCCGCGCAGCTGCCTTGCGCGCCTGGGTCGAGGCGAGGTTCCCCGTTCGCATGGGGCGCTGGCACGACGTTCCAATTGGCCCGCATCCCGGCGCGATGTACCAGATCGCCTTTGCCCCGGAACTTTTCCCCACCCTCGCGCCCTTCTTGATGCTGAACCGCATGGAGCTTACGGTTCTGCTTCATCCGGAGACAGGCCGTCCGCGCGACGATCACACGTGTCACGCCGCTTGGCTCGGCGAGATCCTGACCCTCAAGACCGAAATCTTGCCGGAGACCGACGCTTGAGAATGGCCGACGCATAAACGGACGTCATGGGCCTCGCTCAGCGGCGATCAGGAACTCACGGTTGCCGGCCGGACCGAGAATCGGGCTCGGTGTAATGCCGATAACACGCCAACCGGGTTGTCCCTCCCACCAACCGCCGATCCGCTCGCACACGTCCCGGTGCACCGCCGGGTCGCGCACGACACCGCCACGAGAGACCTTGCTCGGCCCCGCCTCGAACTGCGGCTTGATGAGCGCGATCGCCCAGGCGCCCGGCGCGGTCAGCGTGAGCGAGGCCGGCAGAATGCTCGCAAGCCCGATGAAGCTCGCATCGCAGGTGAGCGCCCCGATCGGCTCCGCGATCACCTCGCGAGAGAGGAAGCGCGCATTGGTTCGTTCGTGCACGATGACACGTGGATCGCTGCGGAGCTTCCAGGCAAGCTGGCCGTGGCCGACATCCACCGCATGCACGCGGAGCGCGTCATGCGCGAGCAACACCTCGACGAAGCCTCCGGTGGAGGCGCCGATATCAAGACACACGAGCCCCTTCGGCGAGAGCCCGAAAGACTCGAGCCCATGGGCGAGCTTGATCCCGCCGCGCGAGACCCAGGGATGGTCGCGGCCCTGCACCGCAAGCTTCGCATCCTCCTCCAGCAATTCTCCGGCCTTGGCGACCCGCCGCTCCCCTTCATAGACGAGGCCGGCCAGGATCAGCGCTTGCGCCCGGGCCCGGCTCTCCGCCAACCCCTGCTCCACCAGCAGAAGATCGACCCGCTGCCGCATCGGACGTGCGTTCAGGCGTCGCGCTCCACCACGTAGCGGGCAAGCGCGCGCAGAAGATCAGCCCGCTCGCCGAATGGTTCGAGATGTGAAGCCGCCTGCTCGGCGAGCCTCTCCGCCTGCGCCCGCGCCCGCGCCGGCCCGAGAACGGCGACCAGCGTCGCCTTGCCCGCTTCCCGGTCCTTGCCGGCCGTCTTTCCCATCTGCTCGGTGCTCGCCTCAGTGTCGAGGAGATCATCGGCGATCTGGAATGCCGCCCCCAATTCGCGCCCGAAATGCGCCAGCGCGTGACGCTGAACCGCCGGCGCGCGGCCGAGGATGGCGCCTGCCTCGGCACTGAACTGAATGAGCCGCCCCGTCTTCATCGCTTGCAGGCGCGTCACTTCCGGCGTGCTCAGCGTCCTGCCTTCCGCGAGCATGTCGATCATCTGCCCGCCCACCATCCCGCGTGGTCCGACCGCAGCGCCGAAAGCGAGAACGAGCTCTGCCCGCGCCTGCGGATCGGCATGCGTGTCCGGCTCGGCCAGCACCTCGAAGGCGCGTGCCTGGAGCGCATCGCCCGCGAGAATCGCGGTCGCTTCGTCGAACGCGCGATGGGTGCTCGGCCTGCCGCGCCTCAGATCGTCATTGTCCATCGAGGGGAGATCATCATGAACGAGCGAATAAGCATGCAGCATCTCCACCGCAGCGGCCGCCCGCGCTGCGCAGGTCGGATTAACGGCGAAGAGCCCTGCCCCCTGCATGACCAGGAAGGCGCGCAGGCGCTTGCCCCCGCCGAGCGCGGCATAGCGCATCGCCTGGTCGAGCCGGTTCTCGGGTCCTTCCGATTCGGGCAGCAGCGTGTCGAGCGCCGCCCCGACGGTCTCCGCCGCATCGGCGAGTGCCTGCCTGAGCGCGGGATCGGCGAGCGAAGCGAGCTCCGCCATCACTCCATCTCCCGCAGCGCCAAAGTGCCGTCCGGTCGCTCGACGATCGCCGCGACCCGCGCCTCCACCTCGGCGAGCTTCGCCTCGCAATGGCGGCGGAGCGCGGTGCCACGTTCATAGGCGCCGATCGCCTCCTCGAGCTTGAGTTGCCCGCCCTCGAGACCTTTGACGATCCGCTCCAGCTCGGCGAGCGCCTCCTCGAAGGAAAGCTTCTCGACCTCCGGAGGAAGCCCGGCCGGGGCCGGGCGCTTCTCGTCCGCCATCCTGATCATCTCCTGTAAGGGCGCCCCTCCAGGCATCCCCAGGGGGCATCCCCAGGGGGCATCCCTATGGGGCACCCGAGGGGCGATCCCCTCTCATCCCGTCATCAGCACCCGGACATGGGCCGCAGCGCTCGCCGCCAGTGCTTCGAGGTCGTATCCGCCCTCGAGCACCGAGACGATGCGCCCGCCCGTGCGGGCATCGGCAAGCCGGATCAATTCGCCCGTCAGCCACGCGAAATCTCCGACTTCGAGACGAAACTGGGCGAGCGGATCGGCCTTATGCCCGTCGAAGCCGGCGGACACCAGAAGGAGATCGGGCGAGAACCGCTCGAGCAGAGGAAGGATCCCCTCTCCCCAGGCTTGGCGAAAGATCCGGCCGCCGCTGCCGGGCGGCAGTGGCATATTGACGATATTGCCCGCGATTCCATGCTCCTCGGCCGAGCCGGTTCCGGGATAGCACGGACTCTGATGGCTCGAAGCGTAGAAAAGATCCGGATCCTGGCCGGCGATCGTTTCTGTGCCATTACCGTGATGGACGTCGAAATCGACGATCGCAAGCCGTTGGAGATTCCATCGTGCCCGCGCGTGAAGGGCCGCAACGGCAACATTGTTGAAGAGGCAGAACCCCATCGGCCGCGCGGGCTCGGCATGATGGCCGGGCGGGCGGACAGCGACGAAGCTTGCCCGTGCCCAGCCCTCCATCACCGCATCGACACCGGCGATCGCCCCGCCCGCCGCCCGCAAGGCCGCTGCGACGCTGCCCGCGCTCACGACGGTATCGACATCGAGCGCGCGATATTCGCCTTCCTCCGGCGCAAGCGAGAGAATCTCCTCGACATGGGATGCTGTGTGCACGCGGAGCAGCGCCTCGCGGCTCGCCTCCGGCGCCTCCTCAAGCAAAAGAGGCGAGAATTCCTCGGCCTCCAGCGCGTGCAGCACGGCCTTCAGGCGCGCCGGCCTCTCGGGATGACCGGCGCCTGGGTCGTGGCCGAGGCAGGCGCGATGCGTGATCAGCGCCACCGCCATCTCAGGTTCCTGCGGGCCCGTCGGCGCAGCGGCGGATGACGAAGCTGAAGACCCCGGCCTCCTCGCTCCAGGCGAGCAGCGCATGCCCGCTTTCCCGGCAATAGGCCTGAAAATCGGCGACCGCCGCGCGGTCGGTCGCGAGCACCCGCAGCCGCGCGCCCGGGGGCAGGCTGCGCAGCGCCCGATTCGCCCGTAGAACAGGCAACGGGCAGCGGAGATCCTTGAGATCGAGTACTGTCTCGGCCATCAGCCGGTTATCCTGGGCGCGGGGGCCGGCTTGAGCAAGCGCCGCTCGATGCAGGAAACTGGCAGGCATGGAGCGTTATCGCATCGGCGTCGATCTCGGCGGCACAAAGATCGAGGTGGCCGCGCTGAACCGCGACGGAGAGATTGCCTACCGCCGCCGGATCGCCACACCGACCGAAGGGTACAAATTCACCCTCGAAGCTATCGCGACCCTCGTCGAGCAGGCGGAGGCCGAGCTTGGCGCGCGCGGAACGGTCGGCATGGGCATTCCGGGCGTGATCAGCCCGGCGACCGGTATGGTCAAGAATGCCAACTCGACTCTCCTCAATGGCCATGCGCTCGATCGCGACATCAGCGCCCGGCTTGGCCGCGAGGTCCGCGTCGCGAACGACGCCAATTGCTTCGCACTCAGCGAGGCCGTTGACGGCGCCGGCAAGGATTCGCGAGTGGTGTTCGGCGTCATCATCGGCACCGGCTGCGGCGGCGGCATCGTCATCGATCGCAAGGTCCTCGACGGCCGCAACCGCATCGCCGGCGAATGGGGCCATACGCCCCTGCCCTGGCCAAAACCCGAAGAATATCCCGGACCGCTCTGCTGGTGCGGCCGACACAATTGCCTCGAGACACTGATCTCCGGCCCGGGGCTCGCGGCGGATTGCGACGGCCCGGGCGCGCGCGATGCCCATTCCCTGCCCGCCCGCGCCGCGGCTGGCGATGCCAGGGCGGCGGCCGCGCTCGCGCGCCATGCTGACCGCTTGGCGCGGGGGCTCGCGGTGGTGATCGATATTCTCGACCCCGACGTGATCGTCCTAGGTGGTGGTCTCTCGAACATGGCCCATCTCACCGTAGAAGTGCCCGAGCTGATCCCGCGGCATGTCTTCTCGGACGTCGTGGATACGCCGATCCTCCGCAATGTCCATGGCGATGCGTCGGGCGTGCGGGGCGCTGCCTGGCTGTGGCCGGATTAGAGCGTGATGGCCGAAGGTGGGATCACCGAAGGTCTCAATCACGCGGGAAAGCAATGACCGAGAGCGGGATGGGTGAGCGTGAGCGATCTCAGCCCGCTCTCGAAGCACGTCTGCCCACCCTCTGCCGGGACTGCTTCGCTCTGGCGGAGACCCCTGCCAGAAGACGCGTCTGTCCCTCCTGCGGAAGCCTTCGTCTCATTCGCCATGCCGAGCTGACACGGCTCACCATTGCCCATGTCGATTGCGACGCCTTCTTCGCGAGTGTCGAGAAACGTGACCGTCCGGAACTCGCCGCACGGCCGGTGATCGTCGGCGGCAGCCGCCGCGGCGTGGTCGCCGCCGCCTGCTACGTGGCGCGGCTCTCGGGCGTGCGAAGCGCGATGCCGATGTTCCAGGCCCTCGCACTCTGCCCGGATGCCGTGCTCCTGCCGCCGGATTTCCCAAAATACGCAGTGGCCGCACGCGCCATCCGCGCGCGGATGCTGGCGCTGACGAATCGGATGCAGCCGCTCTCGATCGACGAAGCGGTGCTTGATCTCAGCGAGGCTGCCGCGGGCGGCGCTTGCCCCGCGATCCTGCTCGCCCGTTTTGCCCGGGTCGTGGAAGCCGAACTCGGGCTCACCGTCTCGATCGGCCTTGCCCCGAACCGTCTGCTCGCCAAGCTCGCGGCCGGGCGGGACAAGCCGCGCGGCTTTGCCGTGATCGGGGCGGCGGAGGCGCACGCCGTGCTGGCGCCACTCTCTGTCCGGGCGCTTCCCGGCGTCGGCCCCGTGCAGGAGCGTCATCTGGCCGCGCGCGGCATCCTCCGTCTGGCCGATCTCCAGGCGCTGAGCCCGGCGGAGGCACGCGCCCTCGGCCGTGACGGGCCTTCCCTCGTGCGCCGCGCCGCCGGCGAGGATGTCCGAGCCGTGGTACCGGACCGGGATATGCACAGCGTCAGCGTGGAGACTACGCTTGCGGCGGACATCGCCGATCCTGCCGCGCTCGAGCGCATCCTTGCGAAGCTCGGTGCGCGGCTCGCGGAACGCCTGGAGGCCAGGAACCTCGCGGCGGTCGGGGTGGTGCTGAAGCTGCGTACGCAGGACTTCACCACGAGGACGCGCCACCTCCGGCTTTCCGTCCCGAGCCGGCAGACGGAGCGCCTCCTCGCTGCCGCCCGCGCTCTCCTTGCGCGCGAGGCCGACGGGCTTACCGAATTTCGCCTGATCGGCCTCGGTGCGGAACCTTTGACCGATGCGGCGCTGGCCGATTCGGGTGATCTTGCTGATTTTGCAGCGGCCGTCTCTCCTTCCTGACATCTCCGCCAAACGCATCCCGCTCTCGATCTTTGTTTTCCCCGCGTGATTCAGACCTGCGGTGTTCCCGCCCCCGGTCACCACGCTCTCAGCGTCACCAGATCGATCGCGTTCTCATCCCGATGCCGTCATGCCCCGCAAGCTGGCAATCTGGCCTAAGGGGCGGTATCGTTGCGAAAATCAATCGAGTGCGCGGCCATGGTCCGTCTTGTTCGTCGGAGGCTCCTTGCGGCGCTGGTGGTCCTGCCTGTCCTTCCGGCGGCGGCTCAACCTGCTGCAGGTCCCAGCCCCGAGGCAATCTCACTTGCAAGCATCATGCTGGCCAAGATGAGCGGTGATCCCACAGCCACAATCCACCAGCTCGGTGGGCCGATGGTTGCCATGCTGCAGCAGATGGGCATTTCGGACCCGGATCGCGCACGTGTCATCGTGCAGGAGGCGCTGATCCCGCTTCTAACCAGTCATTATCAGGACCTGCTGTCCATGTGGGCGAAAGACTATGCAGCCACGCTAAGCGCAGCTGATATGAAAGCGGCGATTGCCTTCTATGAGTCCTCGGCCGGACGGAGCCTGGTGGCGGCCGGACCGAAACTCGATCAGGCGAAGTTCATCGACCTGACGCAGTGGATGGCCGCCCTGCAGCCGGAGATGCAGCAGCGGATCGAGCAGGCGCTCAAAGCTCATGGCTGGGAAAACAATTGAGCCGTTTGCTTCGCGATTCCGCCAAAAGACATATCGATCTAATCGAAATACGGCAGGTGGTGGCTTGCCGCCATCCGCACCATGGCGATGGCATAGAAGAGCGCAGCAAGCGTGAACAGGGCGATGAGCAGGGCCCAGTTGCGGATACGCCGGCGCCTTTCCTCGATATCTCGATTGGCTCGTTCCGCCCGGTAGGCCTCATCCGTCTTCGTACCGGCGCCGCCAACCATCAGCGTGTCTCCAGATCAATATCGCTTTTGGCAGATCGCGAAGCGATCCGCCAAAGTCCAATGGGAAGCCGTGACATTGATCGAGGAGATAAAGCGAAAGCGTGATGATCTGAAATCATCACGCTTGAACCACGTCGTCAGCCGAAGAACCTGTCCACGGCAACGGCCGTGAACAGCAAGAAAAGGTAGTAAATCGAGAACCGGAACAATGCCTTGGCCGGGGCATCCCGGGTCAGGCTCATCCCGGTTCCGTCCTGTCTGTCGCGCAGCACGCGAAGGGCATGCCAGGCAAAACCGAGTCCCAGCAGTAACGCCGCCCCGCCATAAACCGGCCCCGTCAAACCGAGCGCCCAGGGTGCCAGCGAGAGCGGTACCAGGAACATGGAATAGAGAAAAATCTGCCACCGCGTTGCCTTAAGACCCGCCACGACGGGCAGCATCGGCACGTTGGCACGCCGATAATCCTCGCGCGCGAAGAGCGAGAGTGCCCAGAAATGCGGCGGCGTCCAGAAAAACACGGTGATGCAGAGGAGAACGGGCAGGACGCCGGTCGAGCCAGTAACGGCGGCCCAGCCGATCAATGGCGGAAAGGCCCCGGCGGCCCCGCCGATGACGATGTTCTGCGGCGTTCGGCGCTTGAGCCAGACGGTATAGACGAAGACGTAGAAGGCGATTGACACAGCGAGCTCTGCTGCGGCGACCGGATTGGCGGCAAGCAGCATCACCAGGACCGAGAGGATCGCCAGCACCACACCGAAGGCAAGTGCGGCCTCGGCACTGATGCGCCCGCCGGGGACCGGCCGGTTTGCCGTTCGGCGCATCACCGCGTCGATATCCCGATCGTACCACATATTGATCGCGCCAGCCGCGCCCGCGCCCATCGCAATGCAGAGGACGGACGTCGCGGCCAGGAACGGGTTGAGGTGACCAGGCGCGACCAGGAGCCCAACCATGCCGGTGAAGACAACCAGCAACATGACCCGTGGCTTGAGCAGCGCGATCCAATCGCTGATTTCGGCCCAAACCGAGGGTTGCGCCGCCGACGAGGGAAACTGCGCGCCCGGCCCCGCACCCCTCGCGGTGATCGGGCCGCTGGCAACCGAACTCATATCAAACTGTCTTTCTCAATCCTAGCGTGCCCGTGAATCGCCGCGCCTCAATCTCTAGCCGATCCGCGGTAGCTCCTCGAAGGTGTGGAAAGGCGGCGGCGAACTCAATGCCCATTCCAGCGTCGTCGCCCCTTCGCCCCAATAATTATCGGCTAGCGTCTCCCTCGAGGTGAAGGTCCGATAAACGACATAGAGGAAAACGAGCAAGGACGCGCCAGAGATGAAAGCGCCGACCGAAGCGACGAAGTTCCATCCGGCAAAAGCGTTCGGATAGTCCGGATAGCGGCGCGGCATACCGGCCGCACCCAAGAAGTGCATCGGGAAGAAGGTGAGATTGACGCCCACAAACATCAGCCAGAAATGCACCTTGCCCCAGTATTCGGGATACTGATGGCCGGACATCTTGCCAATCCAGTAGTAGAAGCCGCAGAAGAGCCCGAACACGGCGCCGAGCGAGAGCACGTAGTGAAAGTGCGCCACTACGTAATAGGTGTTGTGCAGTACTTGGTCGATGCTGGCATTGGCGAGCACCACGCCGGTCACGCCGCCGATCGTGAAAAGGAAGATGAAGCCGACCGCAAAGAGCATCGGCGTCTTCATCTCGATCGAGCCCCCCCACATGGTCGCGATCCAGGAAAAGACCTTGACCCCCGTCGGCACCGCGATGACCAGGGTCGCGGCCATGAAATAGGCCCGCGTATCGACGCTGATGCCTGAGATGAACATATGGTGCGCCCAGACCGCGAACCCGACGATGCCGATGGCGACCATTGCATAGACCATGCCGAGATAGCCGAAGATCGGCTTCTTGCTGAAGGTCGCGATCACGGTGCTGACGATGCCGAAGGCTGGCAGGATCATGATGTAGACTTCGGGGTGGCCGAAGAACCAAAAGAGATGCTGAAACAGCACCGGATCCCCGCCGCCTACCGGGTTGAAGAAGGCAGTGCCGAACAGCCGGTCGGTGATCAGCATGGTGATCGCGCCAGCCAGCACCGGGATCGAGAGCAGGAGCAGGAACGCCGTCACCAGGATCGACCAGACGAAGAGCGGCATCTTGTGCATGGTCATGCCGGGCGCGCGCATATTGAAGATCGTGGTGATGAAGTTGATCGCGCCAAGCAGCGAACTGATGCCCGCGAGGTGAAGGGCGAAAAGGGTAAAGTCAACTGGCAGGCCGGGCTGGTAGGTCGCCTCGGAGAGCGGCGGATAGAGCGTCCATCCGATCCCCGCGCCCGGTGGGGTGAGCAGGCCCGCCAGTACGAGGCAGACCGCCGGGACCAGCAGCCAGAAGCTGATATTGTTGAGACGCGGGAAGGCCATATCGGGCGCGCCGATCATAATCGGCACGAACCAGTTGCCGAACCCCCCGATCAGCCCCGGCATGACCGTGAAGAAGATCATGATCAGTCCGTGCGAGGTGATGACCGCGTTCCAGGTCTGGCCGTCGGCGAGGAAGGTATGGTGGTTCGGCCACATCAGCTGCCAGCGCATCAGGAGTGAGAGCAGCCCGGCGATGAACCCGCCGCAGACCGAGAAGATCAGGTAGAGGGTGCCGATATCCTTATGGTTGGTGCTGCAGAGCCACCGCCGCACGAAACCCGGCTTGTGATCGTGATGGGCATGCTCGGCATGCCCCTGGTAAGCGGCCATCGACACGGCTCAGTCTCCTCTGCCCTGGGGCGTAGTACCCAGGCTCGCGCCCATGCTCGTCACCGGGCGATGCGTCACTTCGGCCACCCGGGTCATCGCGCCCGGCCGCAGATCGGCCGCGGCGGCAAACTGCGAAACCGGCGGAACAGAGCCATTTTCGCCAAGCTGCTGCTTGGCGCCCTTGGCCCAGGCAAGGAATTGCTGCAACGGCACCGCTTGCACCTCGATTGGCATCTCGTGGTGACCAATCCCGCAAATCTGGTTGCATTCGCCGTAGAAGGTGCCGGGCTGGTCGATCCTGACCCAGGTCTCGATCGTCTGGCCCGGGATCGCGTAGCGCTGCACTCCAAGGCTCGGGATGAAGAAACTGTGGATCACATCGCCGCTCGTTTCAAGAATGCGGATATTCTCGCCGACCGGC
Organism: Acetobacteraceae bacterium; assembly: GCA_035509315.1. GTDB lineage: Bacteria > Pseudomonadota > Alphaproteobacteria > Acetobacterales > Acetobacteraceae > JAKAWQ01. The sequence goes on from DATJLS010000066.1 coordinate 21,208, forward strand.
AGCACCAACGGATTGTTGACCGTGAGCAGGCGGGGCTGCCCCGGCTTGAGCTGGTCCTGCGGGATATAATCCGACATGAAGTCAATATTGCCCTGATCGGGATAGGCATACTCCCAATACCACTGATGTCCGGTGACCTTGAGGGTCATATAGGGATCGTTCGTGCGATTCTCGAAGAAGACCAGGCGGAAGGAGGGGATCGCCATCCCGATCAGCACAAGCGCCGGGATCACCGTCCAGGCGATCTCAAGGGGGGCGTTATGGGTAAGCCGGCTCGGGATCGGGTTGCGCTTATGATTGAAGCGCCACAGCACGAAGCACAGCAGGAAAGCGACCAGGAGCGAGATGACGCCGATGATCGGGGTGACGATGTCGTTGTTCAGCCAGTTGATGTCCTGCATCACCGGGCTGTAGCCGGGCTGCAGAGAGATCTGCCAATCGTGCGGCTCGCCGATCAGGGCGTGCTGCGCGAAGGCTGGCGTGGCAAGCATCAAGGCAAAAAGGGGCAGCGCCAGGCTGCCAGGTTGCCTGAAAAGCCGCATCGGCCGTTCCCTTTTCCCTAAGCCATCGATTGCCAGGCATGGAACCCGGTAACTCTCGTTGTGGCGTACCGGAGGGGCCGGTCGAGATCAAGAGGGGGAAACGCGTCTTCCATATCTTTATGTTCCGCGAGCATTTTCACGCGATCAGTCCGGATCAACCGACATGAAGATGTTTTTTCAGATCACCATAGCTTCGGCGAACAAACGGACGGTCCGCCAAAACTATGAGATTGATCAAGAAAATAAAACGAGCGCGTGATGATCCGAAATCATCGCGCTCCAGAGAGAGGCTTGCGTTCGCCCAGGCTCGCGCGAACCGCCCTATACAGTCACTTGGGCGAACATCCTCGCACGACCGATCAGCCTATTCCGGCCAATCGCGGTCTGCTCTAGCGCGCGAGTTGCACGAGGGTGAAAAGCCCTGCTGGCGGAGCCGCCAGGAACACCGCCTGGGCCCGATCCTCGGGCGGAAGAAGCGCATCCGTGGCGAAGTCCGGGTGCCATCCCAGAGCGCGGCTGGCCGGGGCGAGCGCCCATTCGATCCACCAGCGGGGACCGGCCTCAGCCGCGAAATGATTGATGAAAAGGAGGCTGCCACCAGGTCGGACGACCCGACGCATCTCTCCGAGCAACCGGCGCGGGTGAGGTACCACGGAAGCGACGAACATCGCAACCGCGATATCGAAGGATTGGTCGGGGAACGCCATGGCCTCGGCGTCCATCTCGGCCAGCGCCGCGACCGTGGCGAGGCCCTGTGCGGCGACTCGACGGCGGGCGCGCGCCAACATATCCGCCGAAAGGTCGATGCCGGTGACGCGCTTCTCGGCGGCGTAGTAAGGCAAGGCAAGGCCAGTGCCTACACCCACCTCAAGCACGCGCTCGCCGGGCAGTCGGTTGATGAGCGCCACAGTGCGGCGACGCGCCACCTTGGACACAAGGCCGAATGCGGCATCATAGATTCCGGCCCAGCGCCGGTAAGCCGCGAGAATCGCCTCGGAATCAAGAGCGACACGGGGTTCTGCCCGCGTCTCCCGCGACCGAGAGCGCGGAATCAAGGCGTCGATCATGATCCTGTCGGTGCCGTCCTCCCACCTTTCTCAGACGAAATGCGGGACAAGACAAGCCCCCATCCCGCTATCGACGGTCGCCCGCGATCAGGCCAGCCCGCGCCTTCTATTCCGTCCTTGACAGGTTAACGGCTGCGGTCCGGCCGTTTTGCTGCTGCTCGATTTCGAAGCCGATTTTCTGCCCCTCACTCAGGCTTCGCATCCCGGCCTTCTGTACGGCACTGATATGAACGAACACATCCTTGCCGCCAACATCGGGGGCGATGAAGCCGTAGCCCTTTGTAGGATTGAACCATTTGACGGTGCCCTTGGGCATCGCTCCGCCACCTTTCTGCCTTTCTTGGGGCGAGAGAACCTTTACGCTCCCGCCACCTGGTGAACCCGGGCACCAATGGAGGATCAGCCGCCCGCTCCCTGATCTGCCGGTCCTTCTCCTTGACACCGGTCAGCCTCCGAACCGAACGATACGCCGCAGCATCAGCCGCCGCAACGGACCCGTGACAACTTCGCTTTGAACGAGGTTGGCGGCAGGGTTGGACCACCATGACTTCTGCCGGAGAAGTATGGAGATCCACCAAAGTCGTGAAATGGATCGAAAAAATAAAGCGAGGCGTAACGACCCGAAGTCAGCAAAGTGCTAGGCGGCGTCGTCCCGGCGGTCCCGGAGCCGGACATAAGCGAGCTGGGCATGAGCCGTGCAATAGGGTTTGCCTGGAACCGCCTCGGCGCCGCAGAAGTGAAATCCGGGCGTTCCTGGCTCGCCAAGCGGCCAGCAACAGGCAATTCGCCGCGCATAAGGCCGTGATGCCGGCGTGCCAACAGACGCGGAGCCGGCGTGAGGAGTGGCGGAGGGCAGAGCTTGTCTGGCCAATTCGACTGGAGGCCCGGCAAGTGGGTTCACAGCAAGGGGAAGCGCAGAACTCCGTGATACTACCGGCCGGGCGTTTCCTTCCACCGTCGTTGTCGCGAGCGGCGGCAAGGTTGGGCCGCGGGTATGCCGGCGTGGGCGGGGTTCGGCGCTTGTCTCCCGCCGGATCGGCGACGGGCGAGCCGGCAGGTTGAGCCGATGCGCCTTGCCGACCACGGCATTCTTCGAAATACCCAGGATGCGCCCGATCTCGGCAGTGGAGTGGCCTTCGTCCCACAAGGCCCTCAAACGAGCGATCAGTTCCTCGGTCCACTCCATGTCGTGGTCTCCATGCCAGTGCAACCACAATATAGAGTAGCCGCCCTGTGACGCCGGCTCAACGACGGACGTAATGGCAGACGCGGAAAGTTGTGGAAAACCCTGATCGGGCGGTAGAGACCTACCGAAAACGCTGCGGTGAGTAGGCGGAGAGATCGATCGTCGGCCGCTTCCCGCCGACCAGGTCGGCCACGAGGCGTCCGGTCGTCGCCCCTGCCGCAAGCCCGACATGGCCATGGCCGAAGGCGTGGAGAATGTCCGGGCAGGCCCTGGCAGGTCCGATACAAGGCAGACTGTCCGGCGTCGCCGGGCGATGACCCATCCAGTACCGCACGCGCTCGGGCGGGAGCGTGCGGGGCAATTTCGGATAGGTGCGCAGAGCAAAGTCGCGAAGAATTTCGGCCCGCCGCCAATTGGGCCGGGCCGCCAGGCCAGCCAGCTCGACCTGCCCCGCGACGCGCAAGCCAGCGCGCATCAAGCTGTTTGCCATCTTCCCGTCGCTCGGCATCAGCGGCGTGCGTGGGCCGCATTCGACACCCAGAATCATTGCATGGTAACCGCGTTCCGTTTCCATACTCACGAGATCCCCGGCCGCCGCCGCCAGCGTTTTGGAAAATGCCCCGGCGGCGATCACCGCGCGATCACAGGCGATGTCACCCTTCTCAGTCCGCACAGCGGCCAGGTGGCGCTGCTCAATATCGAAGCCCGATGCCCGCGTGCGATGCAAATGCGCACCGCGCGCCACGGCCTCGCGCACGAGCGCGTCAACATAGGTGCCCGGGTTGGTGCAATGCCCGCCCGCCTCGACAAGGACACCGAAGCCATAACGACGATCGAGATCCGGCTCGCGCTGGTGAAGCTCGTCGCGATCGAGTTCGATCCAGGCGACACCGTTGTCCCGCCGAAGCCGCCAGGCGAATGCGTCCGCTTCGAAATCGGCCCGGCTCGGAAAGACATAGAGCAGACCTTTTCGCTCGATCAGGTCTCCGACGCCTGCTTGCTCCGCCAGCCGCTTGTGGCGGGCCGGGGCCTCGGCCAGCAGTGGGGCTAGCGCGTGGGCGATCGCCTCGGCCCTGGCCACAGTGGCGCCGGCATCCGCATAACGCCTTAGCCAGGGCAGGAGACGCGGCAGGTAGCGCCAACGGATGGTGAGCGGTCCCAGTGGGTCGGTCAGATAGCCAGGCACCTTGCGCCAGAGCCCCGGCAGCGACATCGGCACGACGGACGCCGGGTTCAGCCAGCATCCATTGCCGTAACTCGCAGCCTGCTCACCACCGGGGTCCCCCGGCTCGACAATGCTCACCCGATGGCCGTCCGCCAACAGCTCCATCGCCGTGGCAGCGCCGATAATACCGGCCCCGATCACGACGACATGAAGTGGGGCCGGCGATCCGGCCATCGAGCGGGAAGCAAGCCTTGTCGGCTAGCCTGCGGCGGCGACCGCGCGGCGTGCCATCACGCCGATCAGGTGGGCGCGATATTCGGCACTGGCATGAATATCGCTGTTCAGCCCGTCAGCGTCGGTCTTGATGTCGGCGATGGCAGCGGCGGAGAAAGTCTTGCCGAGCGCCTCTTCCATCGCCTTGTGACGGAACACCCCGTTCTGGCCCGCACCCGTGATGGCCACGCGCACGCCGGCCGGTCCCTTGGCCACGAACACGCCGACGATTGCATAGCGTGAGGCCGGATTGGGAAATTTCATGTAGGCGGCCTTCTCGGGCACCGGAAACTCGACCGCAGTGATGAGTTCGTCCGGCTCGAGGGCGGTCATGAACATACCCTGGAAATAGTCATCCGCGGTGATGGCGTGCTTGTTGGTATGGATGGTCGCGCCGAGTGCGAGGGCCGCCGAAGGATAGCAGGCGGAAGGATCATTGTTGGCGAGCGAGCCGCCGATCGTCCCGCGATGGCGCACCTCCTTGTCACCGATACCGCCAGCGAGCTTCGCCAGCGCCGGGATCGCCTTCTGCACATCGGCTGAATCCGCCACCGTGACGTGCGTAGTCATTGCCGCGATCTTCACCTTGCCCCCGGCCACGCTGATGCCGGAAAGCCCGAGCCCAGCCAGATCGATCAGCTTGGAGGGCTTGGCAAGCCGCTGCTTCAGCACCGGGATATAGGTCATGCCGCCGGCAAGCGCCTTCGCCTCCGGGTCGGAGGAAAGCATCTTCACCGCCTCCGGCAGGTCGCTCGGCTTCAGATAGGTGAAATCGTACATTCCCTTCTCCCGTTCCTTGCGCGGCCGCTCATTCGGCTGCCATGCGGGGGTGGCCGGCCTGAATGATCGACCAGATCTTCTGTGGGCTGGCCGGCATGTCGATATGCCGCACACCATAATCGGCGAGCGCATTGACGACGGCATTGATGATCGCGGGCGGGCTGCCGATGGCGCCCACTTCGCCGCAGCCCTTAACGCCGAGCGGGTTGTGGGTGCAGAGCGTCACTTCGGTCCCGACCTTGATCGAGGGCAGATCATCCGCCCTCGGCATCGTGTAATCCATCATCGAGCCGGTCACGAGCTGCGCCGTGCCGTCATAGATGGCATTCTCCAAGAGCGCCTGGCCAATGCCCTGCGCCACCCCGCCCTGCACCTGCCCTTCGACGATCATCGGGTTGATTACGCGCCCCACATCGTCCACGGCGACGAAATTCACAACCGTTGTGACGCCGGTATCGGGATCGATCTCGATCTCGGCGACATGGCAGCCGGCAGGGAAGGTGAAGTTCTTCGGATCATAGAAGGCAGTCTCGTCGAGACCCGGCTCCAGCTCCTCGATCGGGTAGTTGTGCGGCACGTAGGCAGCGAGCGCGATCTCGGCCAGCGTCTTCGCCTTGTCAGTGCCGGCCACCGAGAAGGTGCCGTTCTTGAACTCGATATCCTCAACTGAGGCTTCGAGCAGATGGGCGGCGATGCGTTTCCCCTTGGCCACGATCTTGTCCATGGCCTTGATCATCGCCGAGCCGCCGACCGCGAGGCTGCGGCTGCCATAAGTGCCCATGCCGAAGGGAATTTTCGCGGTATCGCCGTGCACCACCTCGACCTGGTCGTACGGCACGCCGAGGTGATCCGCGACGACCTGGGCGAAGGTCGTCTCGTGACCCTGCCCGTGGCTGTGCGAGCCGGTGAATACACTGATGCTGCCGGTCGGGTGAACGCGGATATTCGCCACTTCATAGAGCCCGGCGCGCGCGCCGAGCGAGCCGACCACGGCGGACGGCGCGATGCCGCAGGCCTCGATATAAGTGGAGATTCCGATTCCACGCAGCTTCCCCTTGGCAGCGGCGCGACGCGCGGGAAAACCGTTCCAGTCGGCTGCCTTCAGCGCAGCATCGAGAGTCGATTGGTAATTGCCGCTGTCATATTGCAGCGCCACCGGCGTCTGGTACGGAAAAGCGTCCGACGGGATGAAGTTCCGCCGCCGCAACGACAGCGGATCGATACCGGTATCGTGAGCGATCACGTCCACCAGACGCTCAAGCAGAAAGGTCGCCTCGGGCCGACCAGCGCCACGATAGGCATCCACGGGCACTGTATTGGTAAAAACCGCCTTGACCTCGGCGTAGATGACCGGGGTCTTGTACACGCCGGCGAGCAGCGTGGCGTAAAGATAGGTCGGGATGCAGGGTGCGAAGGTGGAAAGATAGGCACCCATATTGGCGAGCGTCTTCACGCGGAGCGCAAGGAAGCGCCCCTCCGCATCGAGCGCCATCTCCGCGGTGCTGACATGGTCGCGCCCATGCGCATCGGAAAGGAAGCTCTCCGTCCGCTCGGCCGTCCATTTCACCGGTTTGCCGAGCTTGCCCGCCGCCCAGGTGACGATTGCCTCCTCCGCATAATGATAGATTTTCGAGCCGAACCCGCCGCCGACATCGGGGGCAACCACGCGCAGATGACTTTCCGGGATATGCAGCACGAAGGCGCCCATCAGAAGACGGATCACATGCGGGTTCTGGCTCGTCGTGAAAAGCGTATATTCTCCCGTGGCGCGGTCGTACTCCCCGACCGCGGCGCGCGGCTCCATGGCGTTGGGAATGAGCCGATTATTGGTCAGTTCGAGCGTGACCACGCGCGTGGCACGGGAAAAGGCGGCGTCCACCGCCGCTTCATCGCCGAGATGCCAATCATAGCAGATATTGCCAGGCACATCGTCGTGCACCAGCGCCGCCCCCGGCGCCAGCGCATCGGCGATGGTAGCCACACCGGGCAGATCCTCCCAGGTGACGGCAATCTTCTCTGCGGCATCCTTCGCCGCCTGCCGGCTCGTCGCGACCACAACGGCGAGTGGATCGCCGACATGGCGGACCTTGTCGACCGCCAGCACCGGGTGCGGCGGCTCTGCCATCGGCGTGCCATCCTTGTTCTTGACCTGCCAGCCGCAAGGCAGGCCACCGACATTGTCCGCCTGCATGTCGGCGCCGGTATAAATGCCGGCGATACCTGGCATCGCGGCGGCGGCCTTGGTGTCGATCGCGGCGATGCGAGCATGCGGCCGGTCCGAGCGGCGGATGTAGGCATAGAGCTGGCCGTGGCGATTGATATCGTCGGTGTAGTGGCCCGCTCCGCTCAGGAAACGCTGATCCTCCCGGCGGCGGACGGCGGCTCCGATCCCTTCGAACCCCATCGGGACTCCTCCCCTATTTTATTTTGTTTTGAGTTTCCGCTATTCGGCGGCGGCAGGAATCGCCTTGCCGTGCATCAGGGGCCAAGCCGCCGCAATTGCCTTGACGATGTTGTGATAGCCCGTGCAGCGGCAAAGATTGCCCTCGAGCCCGTGACGGATCTGCTGCTCGGTAAGGCCCTCTGGGTGAGACTGTACAAGGTCGATCGCACTCATCACCATGCCGGGCGTGCAGAAGCCGCACTGCAAAGCATGATGCTCGCGGAACATTTCCTGCATCGGATGCAATGTCCCATCCGCAGAGGCGAGGCCTTCGATCGTGGTCACCGCGCCACCCTCCGCCTGCAGCGCCAGCATCGTGCACGATTTGACCGAGACGCCGTTGAGATGGACCACGCAGGCGCCGCATTGGCTCGTATCGCAGCCGACATGCGTGCCGGTGAGACCGAGCTTTTCGCGCAGAAGCTCGACCAGCAAGGTGCGGCCTTCCACCTCCACCGTTTCGCTCTTGCCATTCACCGTCAGGGTTACTTGCGGCATTGCGCTCCCCTTCCTTTCGCAGCGGCGACGCACGGAACTCGGCCGCTCATCATAATATGCGCGGCCGAATGTGAGCGCGCGACCCTCCAATGGTCAAGCCGGGCGGATCGAGCCGTGGTCTTGCCGTTGCCTGCCGGTCAGCGAGAAACGCGTGCCGGCGGGGCGGGCGGAGGCGCGGTGAAGCCCAGCAGGTGGAAGGTCTCGGCCAGATGGGTAGGCAAGGGCGCCTCAGCCGTGAGACGCCCGCCCGCAGGATGCGGAAAAGAAAGGCCGCGCGCGAAAAGATGGAGCATGGTGGGAAAACCGGCCGGAGAGGCTTTTTCTCCGCCATAGGTGACATCACCCAGGATCGGTGTTCCGAGAGCGGCACAATGCACACGCAACTGATGCGTCCGGCCGGTGCGCGGCATCAGCTCGAGCCAAGCAAAACGGTTTCCGGCGCGATCGAGTGTCCGGTACGATGTCACCGCAGTGGCGCCTTCACCGCCCTCGGCGAGTGCGGTCCGGCCGAAGCGGGTGCCCTGGCTGCGGACGAGCGGCATGTCGATCCGCCCGGCAGGCGGCAGGGGGCGCCCGACGACGACGGCCCAATAGGTCTTCACGACATCCCGCCCGCGGAAGGAAGCAGCGAGCCTGGCCGCCGCAGCCGCGCTGCGCGCCAGCACCATGACGCCTGCCGTGTCTCGATCGAGCCGATGCACGAGGCGTGGCCGCTCCGGGGCATCATCGCGCAGCGCTTCCAGCATTGCGTCGAGATGGCGGACAATTCCCGGCCCCCCCTGGACCGGAAGCCCTGCCGGCTTGTCGAGAACGAGGATCCAATCATCGCGATAGAGGATCCGCCCGGCAAGGGCGCGTGCCTCCTTCGGGTCCGGCAGCGCCGCTCCGCGTGGCGCCTCGATTTGCGGCCCCACATGGAGCGGTGGGATGCGCACCTCCTGACCGGCTTCGAGCCGCGTTGCCGCAGCGATGCGCTTGCCATCGACCCGCACCTGCCCGGTACGGCAGAGCCGCTCGATCGCACCCTGGGTAAGTCCCGGGAAATGGCGGCGGAACCAGCGATCCAGCCGGATCTCCGCTTCCTCCACCGCGACGATGCGATGATCGACACTCATTTCCGGCGCGCGGTACGCAGCTCCGCCCATTCGGCAAGGCGCCTTCCCACCTCCCGTTCGAACCCGCGTTCCGTCGGGGAATAGAAGCTCTGCCGCCTCATCTCGTCAGGGAAATAATTTTGACCAGAGAACCCTTCAGCAGCCTCGTGATCGTATTCGTAGCCGGCACCATAGCCAAGATCGCGCATCAGCTTCGTCGGCGCGTTCAGGATATGGGCCGGCGGCATCAGGCTGCCGGTCGCCTTCGCCACCTCCATCGCTTGGCCGAGGGCGCGATAGAGTGCGTTCGATTTCGGTGCGGTTCCGAGATAGACGACAGCCTGAGCCAGCGCGAGCTCTCCTTCGGGTGTACCGAGCCGCTCATACGCCTCCCACGCCGCGAGCGCCTGCCCGAGCGCCGCCGGATCGGCCATTCCCACATCCTCGGTGGCAAAGCGCGCGAGGCGGCGGGCGATGTAGCGTGGATCCTCCCCCCCGGCGAGCATCCGCGCGAACCAATAGAGGGCCGCATCCGGGTCCGAGCCGCGCAGCGATTTGTGCAGCGCGGAGATCAGGTTGTAATGCTCTTCCCGATCCTTGTCATAAAGGGCAGCGCGCCGCGCGAGCAGCGAAGCGAGCCCCGCCGCGTCGAGCGGTTTCGCATCTTCCGGCAGTGCCAGCAATTGCTCGACCATGTTGAAGAGATAGCGACCATCTCCGTCCGCCATGGCGCGCAGCGCCGCCCGTCCTTCTGAAGTCAGCGGAACAGGGCGAAGTTCGGCCTCGGCTCGCGCTAGCAGCAATTCCAGTGCCGCGTCGTCCAGGCGCCGCAGCACCAGCACCTGGCAGCGGGAGAGAAGTGCGCCGTTCAGAGCGAATGAGGGGTTCTCGGTCGTCGCGCCCACCAGCACAATCGTCCCGTCCTCGACCACGGGAAGAAAGGCATCTTGCTGAGCGCGATTGAAGCGGTGGATCTCGTCCACGAAGAGAAGCGTGCCCTGGCCGCGCTGGCGCCGGCGCGCCGCCTCCTCGAAGCCGCGTTTGAGATCGGCCACACCCGAAAACACGGCAGAAAGCTGAACGAAGGCAAGATCCGCCCGTGCAGCGAGCAGGCGGGCGATGGTCGTCTTGCCCGAGCCGGGTGGACCCCACAGGATAAGGCTGGCCAGTGAGCCCTGCGACAACATGCGCGAGACGGCCCCGGCAGGCCCCAGGAGATGATCCTGCCCAACCACCTCGTCGAGCGATTTTGGGCGCAGCCTTTCTGCCAAGGGTCGCGAAGCGCCCGCCGGAGGCGGCGCGGCGGCCGGACCCTCACCAAAGAGATCGGCGATCGGTGGGTGTTGCGACGACGACATGGTACGAAGATAGCGCAATGAACGTTGTCACAAGGGCGAGAGGAAAGGAAGGCGGATGCGTCTCTTCGATCTGAGCGGGAAGGTGGCGGTGGTGACCGGGGGCAATGGCGGCATTGGCCTCGGCATGGCCAAGGGCTTGGCGGAGGCCGGAGCAGCAGTGGCGATCGCGGCTCGGGACGCTGTCAAGGCGGAAGGCGCCGTCGCGGAAATCGAGAAACTGGGCGGGCGTGCTTTCTTCGTCTCTTTCGATGCGGGCAAGGCCGAGTCCTGCCGCGCCTTGATCGAGTCTGTTGGCCAGCGGCTCGGCCGGCTCGATATCCTGGTGAACAATGCCGGGATCTCGATCCGCAAGCGGCCCGAGGAATACTCGGTCGAGGAATGGCAATCCGTCCTCGATATCAATCTCAACAGCGCCTTCTGGTGTGCCCAGGCGGCCTATCCCGGCATGCGCGAGCAGGGCTGCGGAAAGATCATCAATATCGGCTCGATGATGTCGCTCCAGGCCGCGCCCTATTCCGCACCCTATGCGGCGAGCAAGGGCGGTATCTTGCAAACGACGCGCGCGCTCGCCGTCGCCTGGGCCAAGGACAATATCCAGGTGAACGCGATCCTGCCCGGTTGGATTGATACGGAACTCACACGCCGCGCGCGCAGCCAGGTGCCGGGATTGAACGAACGGGTGCTGGCGCGCACGCCCGCGGGCCGCTGGGGCGAGCCCGAGGATTTCGCAGGCATCGCCGTCTTCCTTGCCGCACCTGCGTCGGATTTCATCACCGGCGCCGGGATCGTCGTGGACGGCGGCTATTCGAGTCTGGCCTGACCCAAAGGCTTCGCCTTCCGCAACTCCTGGGGAACTATGACGCGGCGGTTTCTTCCTCTTTGGCCTCGGGCTTGGGACCGCTGTCCTGGCCCTTGGCGGAGGGATCCCGATCAACCAGTTCGATGACGGCCATCGGTGCCGCATCCCCATAGCGGATTCCAGCCTTGAGAACCCGGGTATAACCTCCGGCGCGCGTGCGATAACGCGCCGCAATCGTCTCGAAGAGCTTGGCCACGATCTTCTCGTCACGGAGCGCCGCGTAGGCTTGGCGGCGGGCAGCTTGGCCGCTGCGCTTGCCGAGCGTGACCAGCCGCTCGGCAGTGGGACGCAATTCCTTCGCCTTGGGCAGCGTGGTGGTGATCTGCTCATGCTTGAAAAGGGCGACCGTCAGGTTGCGCAGAATCGCCTGCCGATGGCTCGAAGTCACGCCGAGCTTACGGCCGGCCAGACCGTGACGCATGGTTCGGTTTCTCCTTCGCGGTCGCCGCTCAGAACGGCTCTTCGAGCCGCTTTGCCAGATCCTCGATATTCTCCGGCGGCCAGCCCGGCACGGTCATGCCCAGGGAAAGCCCCATAGCCGCCAGGACCTCCTTGATCTCGTTCAGCGACTTGCGCCCGAAATTCGGAGTGCGCAACATTTCCTGCTCGGTCTTCTGAACGAGATCGCCAATATAGACGATATTGTCGTTCTTCAGGCAATTGGCGCTGCGCACCGAAAGTTCGAGATCGTCCACCTTGCGAAGGAGATTGCGGTTGAAGGGCAGATCCTCGGTCGGCTCCTCGTGGCGAAGCTCGCGCGGCTCCTCGAAGTTGATGAAGAGCTGGAGCTGGTCTTGCAGGATCCGCGCCGCCAGCGCCACGGCATCCTCCGGCCCCACAGTGCCGTTCGTCTCGACCGTCAGGAGTAGCTTGTCATAATCCGTCACCTGCGCCACGCGGGTCGGCTCGACACGGTAGGACACACGGCGCACCGGCGAGTAGATCGAATCGACCGGGATCAGGCCGATCGGTGCATCCTCGGCCCGATTCGCGGTGGCCGGGACATAACCCTTGCCGCTATTGACCGTGAACTCCATGCCGAACTTCACCCCGTCATCCAGGGTGCAGAGGACGAGATCGGGGTTGAGGATCTCGATGTCATGGCCAGTCTGGATCTGGCCGGCCTTCACCTCTCCCGGACCGGTCGCCGTCAGCATCATCCGCTTGGGGCCCTCACCATGCATGCGCAAGGCGAGTTGCTTGATGTTGAGCACGATATCGGTGACGTCTTCCCGGACACCGGGAATCGAGCTGAACTCGTGCAGCACCCCGTCGATCTGCACAGCCGTCACGGCCGCGCCCTGCAGCGAGGAAAGCAGGATCCGCCGGATCGCGTTGCCGAGCGTCATCCCGAATCCCCGCTCCAACGGCTCGGCGATGATCGTGGCGGTGCGCGAAGGATCGGTCCCCGGCTCAACACCGAGCTTCTCAGGCTTGATCAGGGACTGCCAATTTTTCTGGATAATCACGCTTGCCTCATTCCATCCTGGCCGCGGCCCGGCGCCCTTGCGGGTCTATCGCCTGCCGTCCGGACTTCGACGGTCTTCTCTCTTCCTTAGATCCGGCCTCTAAACCCTGCGGCGCTTGCACGGCCGGCAGCCATTGTGCGGGATCGGCGTCGTGTCGCGGATTGCGGTAATTGCGAAGCCGACCGCCTGCAAGGCACGAAGGGCGCTCTCGCGCCCCGAACCGGGTCCGCTTACCTCGATCTCCAGCGTCTCCATGCCATGCTCACGCGCTTTCCGCCCAGCATCCTCGGCCGCCACCTGGGCCGCATAAGGGGTGGATTTGCGGCTGCCCTTGAACCCCTGGCTTCCCGAGGACGACCACGCGATCGTATTGCCCTGGGCGTCGGTGATGGTGACGACGGTATTGTTGAAGGTGGCGGCAACGTGCGCCACACCGGCGGTGATGTTCTTCCGCTCCTTCTTGCGCGGACGAGCAGCAGTGGCCGGCTTTGCCATGGTCTCTTACTTCCTTCGGTCCTCTGCGGCCGCGCGTGCCTTGCGGACGGCCTGGTTCGTACGTCTTCGCGGCTGGCCGCTTCTACTTCGTAACCTTCTTCTTCCCCGCGATGGGTACTGCCTTACCCTTGCGGGTCCGGGCATTGGTGTGCGTACGCTGGCCGTGAACCGGCAGGCCACGACGATGGCGCAACCCGCGATAGCAGCCGAGATCCATCAACCGCTTGATGTTCATCGCCACTTCGCGCCGCAGGTCGCCTTCAACACGGTAATCGCGATCGATCAGCTCGCGAATCCGCAGGATCTCGTCATCGGAGAGCTGATTGACGCGCCGCTCATCCGGGATTGAGAGCTTGCGGCAGATCTCCTCCGCCTTTGCCGGGCCTATCCCGTAGATATAACGAAGCCCGATCGTAACGCGCTTGTTGGTTGGGATATTCACACCGGCGATACGTGCCACGCTCTCTTCACTCCTGCCGGCGCTGAGAGGGGGACTGTCTTAACGACCCCAACCCGCAAAATGGCAACCCAATTATTTCACAACAGAAACCGCCCCGCGCCCTTGGGCCGCAGGGATCGGACACCAAGATGATTATATGCCTCTTTCTGGCCGAGTCAATCGAGGCTCACCACATCTGGGGGCCGCTGCACCCGATGCAAGCCCCTCGATCACCTGCTCGATTTCAGCTGCCACGGCATCGATTCCGGCCATCCCGTCGATCGAGAAAAGCTTCCCCTCCTGGCGGTAGTACGGCAGCAGGGGGGCTGTCTGGCGATGATAGGCGGCGAGCCGGGCGGTCACGGTCTCGACGGTGTCGTCCGCCCGGCGGATGAATTTTGTGCCGCCGCAGCGGTCGCAGACACCGGGAACCTCGGTCGGCCGGAAACGCTCATGGTAGCCCGCCCCACACGTCGCGCAGGTGAACCGGCCGACGATCCGCTCGGTCAGCAAGCCATCGTCAACTTCGAGCTCGATCACGCCCGCGAGTTCGAGACCCCGCTCGGCAAGCATCTGGTCGAGCGCTTCGGCCTGCGGGACGGTGCGCGGAAATCCGTCAAGAATCACATCATGACCAGCTTCCTCGGCGATTCGCTCGCCGAGAAGACGGACGATCATTGCGTCGGGGACGAGTTCACCTCTGTCCATGATCGCCTTGGCCGCGCGCCCGATCGCACTGCCACGCGCCACTTCCGCGCGGAGCATGTCCCCGGTGGAAATCTGGCGAAATCCGCGGCCAGCAACGAGACGCTCGGCCTGAGTGCCCTTTCCGGCGCCCGGAGGGCCGAGCAGGATCAGGATCATCGACCACGACCCTTGATCCGCGCCTTGCGAATCAGCCCCTCATATTGATGGGCGAGTAGGTGGGACTGGATCTGTGTCACCGTATCCATAGTGACAGAGACGATGATGATCAGGCTGGTGCCGCCAAAATAGAAAGGTACGGAATAGTAATTGATGAGGATCTCCGGCAGCAGGCACACCGCCACGAGGTAGAGCGCGCCTACGACGGTAATGCGCGTCAGCACGTAATCGAAATACTGGGCGGTCGCGCTGCCCGGCCGGATGCCAGGAATGAAGCCACCATATTTCTTGAGATTGTCTGCCGTCTCCTCCGGATTGAACACCACCGCAGTGTAGAAGAACGTGAAGAAGACGATCATCGCCGCATAGACCACCATGTAGAGCGGCTGGCCATGCCCCAGCATGACGGCGATCCGCGTCAACAGCGAACTTCCGCCTCCTTGCGAAAAGCCCGTGATGGTGGCCGGGATGAGCAGGATGGAGCTGGCGAAGATCGGCGGAATCACCCCCGAGGTATTCACCTTGAGCGGCATATGGGTCGAATCGCCACCGAACATGCGATTGCCAACCTGCCGCTTCGGATAGCGCACTACCACCTTCCGCTGTGCCCGCTCCATGAACACGATGAAGCCGATCACGGCCACGGCCAGCACGAGAAAGAAGATGATGAAAACGGTGGAGAGCGCGCCGGTGCGACCCAGTTCGAGCAGCGAGATCAATGCCTGAGGCATATTGGCGATGATGCCCGACATGATGATGAGGCTCGACCCGTTGCCGATCCCACGATCGGTGATCTGCTCGCCAAGCCAGGTGAGGAACATCGTCCCTCCAACCAGCATGATGGTGGTCGAGAGACGGAAGAACATGCCTGGGTTGGCGACCGCGGGGCCCATGCTTCCATGCACGCTCTCCAGGCCAATGGAAATGCCGTAGGACTGAAAGAGCGCGATCACCACGGTGAGATACCGGGTGTACTGGTTGAGCGTCTTGCGCCCGCTTTCCCCCTCCTTGCGCAATGCCTCCAGCGAGGGAATGGCCGCTGCCATCATCTGCACGATGATGCTGGCGGTGATGTAAGGCATGATATTGAGCGCGAAGAGCGTCATCCGGCCGAGCGCCCCGCCGGAGAACATGTTGAACATGCCGAGAATGCCACCGCCCGACCGCTGCAGAAGCTCGGCCATCACCGCGGGATTGACCCCCGGGAGAGGGATGTAAGTCCCGATCCGATAGACGATTAACGCGCCGAGCGTGAACCAGATGCGCTTCTTAAGGTCAGTCGCTTTCGCGAACACCCCGATATCGAAGTTCGCGGCAAGCTGTTCGGCCACCGAGGCCATGCGTCATCCTCACTTCGCCAGTCGTTTCCTGCCCCTTAACCCGCTATCAGCCAAGCCAGTAACCAGCGCAGCGGGCGGCCCAAGGTCGGAGCCGGAAGTGATCGGCCCACTATTGGCACATTCATGCAATGTGCCGTCGCACCCTCCGCCACGCAAGGCCACCGCGCCACATTCTCCACCGCGGCTTCATGTCATCACCGATGTGCCGGCGAACGTGGCTTGTTAAGCTTCGGCAGGCGGCCCCCCGGCCTCTGCCTCCGTCCCGGTTATGGTGACGCTGCCGCCGGCGGCCTGGACGGCCGCGATGGCAGAAGCAGACGCGCCCGAAACCGTGATGGTCACAGCGTGGCTTATAGAGCCCTTGGCCAGCAGGCGCACACCGGCGTTCTTCGTGTCTTTGCGAACGAGGCCCGCCGCCGTGAGGCTTCCCTCGCTGATTGTTGCGGTCGGGTCGAGCTTCCCGGCTTCTATCGCTGCCGCCAGAGTGCCGAGATTGACCGGCGCATAGACCTTCCGGAACGGGTTCTTGAAACCCCGCTTGGGCAGGCGTCGATAGATCGGGAGCTGACCACCCTCGAACCCGTTCAAGGCGACGCCAGTGCGCGCCTTCTGGCCCTTCACCCCGCGCCCGCTGGTCTTACCCTTGCCCGAGCCGATCCCGCGGCCGAGCCGCTTCGAGCGGTGCCGCGCCCCCGGCTTATCGGTAAGTTCGTTGAGGTTCATCGCTGGACTCCTCCGCTCACGACAGCTCTTCCACCTTGAGCAGGTGGGCCACCTTGCGGACCATGCCGCGCACGGACGATGTCGCCTCCAGGACCCGGCTGCGCCCGATCTTGTCGAGACCAAGCCCGATCAACGTCTCGCGCTGACCCGGCTTTCGCCCGGCCGCCGATGCGGTTTGCGTCACTCGCAAGTGCTTTGCCTCAGGCATCAGCTCCCTCTCCCTGGGAAGCGGCCTGGGAAGCAACCGGGCCCGCTCCGGCAGGCCCACCGGGAACGGCAGCCTCTCGCCGGCCGAGCAGATCCGAGACTTTCCGCCCCCGTCTCTGGGCGACCGTCCGGGGCGCCGCGCAAAGCCTGAGCGCCGCGAAGGTCGCTTTAACCATGTTGTGCGGATTGCGGCTGCCGAGGCATTTGGCGACTACATCACCGATGCCGAGCGATTCGAACACCGCGCGCATCGCTCCGCCGGCGATGATGCCGGTGCCGGCAGGCGCTGCGCGCAGCACGACGCGGCCAGCGCCAAAACGGCCCGCGACGTCGTAATGCAGCGTGCGACCCTCGCGCATAGGCACGCGGATCATGCCGCGCTTCGCCCGGTCGGTCGCCTTGCGGATCGCCTCCGGCACCTCGCGTGCCTTGCCGGCGCCATAGCCCACGCGGCCCTTCTGATCACCGACCACAACCAGGGCGGCGAAAGCGAAGCGCCGGCCACCCTTCACCACCTTGGCGACGCGGTTGATGCTGACCAACTTGTCCACCAGCTCATCGCCGGTCTCCCGATCGCGGCCGCGACCTTCCCTCGGTTCTCGCGCCATCCACTCTCTCCTTAGAACGCGAGCCCGCTCTCGCGAGCCGCGTCGGCGAGTGCCTGCACCCTTCCGTGGTAGAGATAGGCCCCGCGGTCGAACACCACTTCCTTCACCCCGGCGGCGAGCGCCCGCTCGGCGATCAGCTTGCCGACCGCTGCCGCTGCCTGCTTGTCGGCGCCGGTCGTAAGCGTGCTCCGCAGCCCCTGCTCGAGACTCGATGCCGCCGCCAGCGTACGGCCCGCCGCGTCATCGATCACCTGGGCGTAGATATGCCGGCTCGAACGGAACACGGAGAGCCGTGGCCGGCCATTGCTCTTGAGCCCCAATTGATGCCTCAGGCGCGTCTGCCGCCGCAGGCGCAAGTCCTGTTTCGTGCCCATGTTATTTCTTCTTGCCTTCCTTGCGCCGGATCGTCTCGGCCTCGTATTTCACGCCCTTCCCCTTATAGGGCTCGGGCGGGCGGAAGGCCCGGATCTCCGCCGCCACCTGGCCGACAAGACGCTTGTCCACGCCTTCGACACGGACCGAGGTCGGCCGCTCGCAAGTGATGCGGATGCCTTCCGGCACCGGATAGATCACCTCGTGCGAATAGCCGAGATTGAGCATGAGGTTCTTGCCCTGCACCTGCGCGCGATAGCCGGTGCCGTTGATCTCCATCGTCCGGACATAACCTGCCGAGACCCCGCGAACCATGTTCGCGATGAGCGCCCGCGTCGTGCCCCACATCATGCGGGCCGGGCGCTCGAGGCCGTTGGGCGCCACGACGACACGCCCCCCCTCGACCTTGGTGACCACATCTTCCGAGAGCTCGAGCGAGAGTGCACCGAGCTTGCCCTTTGCCGTGAGCGTCCGGCCGGCGAGCACCACTTCGACGCCCGCCGGAATCTCCACTGGATATTTGCCGACCCGCGACATCATCCGCCCCCTCAGAACACCCGGCAGAGAACCTCGCCGCCGACATTGGCGGCGCGGGCCTCCGCATCGCTCATCACACCGCGCGGAGTGGACAATATGGAGACACCGAGCCCGGCATAGACACGCGGCAGGGCGCTGATCTTCGAATAGACGCGGCGGCCTGGTTTCGAGACTCGGGTGATCTCCTTGATCACCGGCTCGCCTTCGCTGTACTTGAGCTCGATGCGAAGCCGCGTGACTCCTGGGCGCAGCTCTTCGGCCGAAAAACCGCGAATGAAGCCTTCCCGTTTCAGCACCTCGAGCACATTGGCCCGAAGCTTGGACGCGGGGGCGACGCAAACAGTCTGGCCGGCCCGCTGCGCATTGCGGATGCGGCTCAGCATATCGCCGAGAGGATCGGAAACGGCCATCGAAACTCTCCGTTACCAGCTCGCCTTGACGAGCCCCGGGATCTGTCCAGCCCCGGCCAGCTCCCGGAGCATCACACGGCAAAGCCGGAACTTCCGATAATTGCCGCGCGAGCGTCCGGTCAGCGCGCAGCGCAGCCGGATGCGTACCTTCGCCGCATTGCGTGGCATTGCCGCGAGCTTGACCGACGCTTCAAACCGACTTTCCACCGGCGCCGAGCGATCCATCACCGTTGCCTTCAGTGCCGCCCGCTTGGCCGCGTCACGCGCGGCCATCCGTTCGCGCTTGAGGTTCCGATTGACTGCCGAGGTCTTGGCCATTCCTTCATTACCCTCCGGAACCTGCCAGGGAATCCTGGCGGTTTTCCAAACGTCTCATTTCAATTCGCGAACGGAAGATCGAAGCCGCGCAACAGCGCCTTCGCTTCCGCGTCCGTCTTCGCTGTCGTCACAAAGACGATATCCATGCCCCGAATCGCGTCCACCTTGTCATAATTGATCTCGGGAAACACGATCTGCTCCTTGAGCCCGAGGGCGAAGTTGCCGCCGCCGTCGAACCCTTTGCCCGCCGGGATACCGCGAAAATCGCGAACGCGCGGCAAGGCGATATTCACCAGCCGGTCGAGAAACTCCCACATCCGCGCCTGGCGCAGCGTCACCTTGCAGCCGATCGCGAGGCCCTTCCGAATCTTGAAGGCAGCGATCGCCTTCTTCGCCAGCGTCTTGACCGGCTTTTGGCCGGCGATCAGGGCAAGTTCGGCCATCGCCGAGTCGAGCTTCTTCGAGTCCGCCGCCGCCTCACCCACTCCCATATTGACCACGATCTTCTCCAGCCGCGGCACCTGCATCGGACTGCCGTAGCCGAACTCCTTCTGCAGCGCGGGACGCAGGACGTCCTGGTAGCGCTTCTGCAGGCGCGGAATTTCGCGGACTTCGCTCATCACCGAAGCCTTCTCACCTGTCGATCACGTCGCCGCTCTTTCTGGCGAACCGCACCTTGCGGCCATCCTCGGAGCGACGAAACCCGACCCGCGTCGGCCGATCCGTCTTGGGATCGATCAGAGCGAGCTTCGAGAGATGGAGCGGTGCCTCCTGCTCGACGATCCCGCCGGGCTGACCCACTCCCCGCGGCTTCTGGTGCCGCGTCACGAGACGCACACCCTGAACAACGGCACGGCCTTCCTTGGGCAGCACGCGAACAACCTCGCCGCGCTTGCCCTTCTCCTCCCCGCTGATCACCTCCACCTGATCCCCTTTGCGGATGCGTGCTGCCATGGCGCTACAGCACCTCCGGAGCCAGACTGATGATCTTCATGAATCGCTTGGCGCGCAGCTCGCGCACCACCGGACCGAAGATGCGTGTCCCAATCGGCTCCTGCTGCTTGGTGATCAGCACGGCGGCATTGCGATCAAACCGGATGGCGCTGCCATCGGGACGGCGAACGGGAAACGCGGTGCGCACGATCACGGCCTGATGCACATCTCCCTTCTTCACCTTGCCGCGCGGAATCGCCTCCTTGATCGAGACGACGATGATATCGCCAACGGAGGCCGTCTTGCGCTTGGAGCCGCCAAGCACCTTGATGCACTGCACCCGCCGCGCCCCCGAATTGTCGGCAACGTCGAGGTTGGTTTCGGGAAGGATCATCGCTTCCTCCTCAACCCGCTTCCATCGGCGAGAACGGCGCGCCGTTCCGCTCGATCACCAGCCATGTCTTGCGCTTGCTGATCGGCGGGCATTCCTCGATGCGCACGAGATCCCCCACCTTGCACAGGTTGGCCTCGTCATGGGCGGCATATTTCTTCGAGCGGCGGATGAACTTCTTGTAGAGCGGATGCATCACGCGCCGCTCGACGAGCACCGTCACAGTCTTGTCCATCCGATCGCTGACCACGCGCCCGCTCAGCACGCGCTTCGGCATCGACTTCTCCTCAAGCCTTGATGGCGGAGCGGCGGCGCTCCGTCATCACTGTCTTCACGCGGGCGATCTCCCGGCGCACGACGCGAATCCGCGAGAAGGATTCCTGCTGCCCGGTCGCCCGCTGGAAACGAAGATTGAACTGCTCCTTGCGGAGATCGAGCAGCATGGTGGTCAGCTCGTCCGCCGTCTTGGAGCGCAGCTCACTTGCCTTGCTCATCGTCTCAACCCTCGCCGATCCGGCTGACGAAGCGGGTCCGGATCGGCAACTTCGCCGCTCCGAGCCCCAGCGCCTCGCGCGCGACCTGGGCCGGCACCCCGTCGATCTCGAACATGATGCGGCCCGGCTTGACACGGCAAACCCAGAATTCCGGGCTGCCCTTGCCCGATCCCATGCGAACCTCGGCCGGCTTCGCCGAAACCGGCACGTCCGGGAAGATGCGGATCCAGACCCGTCCGGTGCGTCGCATCGCCCGCGTGATCGCGCGCCGCGCCGCCTCGATCTGGCGCGCGGTCACCCGCTCGGGCTCGAGCGCCTTGAGGCCAAAGGCGCCAAAATCGAGCGAGGTCGCGCCCTTGGCGAGACCATGGATTCGCCCCTTGTGGGCTTTGCGGAACTTGGTGCGCTTGGGGGAAAGCATGGATCTTCTTCTCGTTCAGCGCTGCGGCGCCTGCTCGGCCGCGCGGCGATCCTGGGCCATCGGGTCATGCGCGAGGATCTCACCCTTGAAGATCCAGACTTTCACGCCGCAGGTTCCGTAGGTCGTCTTTGCCGTCGCGGTGCCGAAATCGATATCCGCGCGCAGAGTGTGCAACGGCACGCGTCCTTCGCGATACCATTCCACGCGCGCGATTTCCGCGCCGCCCAGCCGGCCGGCGCAATTGATCCGGATCCCCTGCGCACCGAGCCGCATCGCGGACTGCACCGCCCGCTTCATCGCGCGGCGAAAGGCAACGCGTCTCTCGAGCTGCTGGGCGACACTCTCTGCAACCAATGTTGCATCGATCTCAGGCTTGCGGATCTCAACGATGTTGAGGGCGACATCGGTCTTCGCCATCGCCGCGAGATTCTTCCGCAGCGCATCGATATCCTGGCCCTTCTTGCCGATCACCACGCCCGGTCGCGCAACATAGATGGTCACGCGGGGCTTCTTCGCCGGGCGTTCGATCACGACACGGGAGACCCCCGCGCTGGCGAGCCGGCTGCGCAGATGGTTCCGCAGCCTGAGATCCTCGTGCAGCATCGACGCATAATCAGCGTCATTCGCGTACCATCGGCTGTCCCAGGTGCGGTTGACGCCGACACGCAGCCCGACCGGGTTGACCTTGTGTCCCATTAGCCTGCTTCCCTCGCCGTCTCGGCGTCATCTCCGGGCGGGCCGGACGCCGCCTCGCTCCGCTCGGAGACGACGATCCGAAGATGGCTGAACCATTTCTCGACCCGCGCGGCACGGCCTCGCCCGCGGGCATGGAACCGGCGCATCACCATGGCACGACCGACATCCGCCGTCTTGACGACCAGCCGATCGACATCGAGCTGATGGTTGTTCTCGGCATTGGCGATCGCGCTCTCGAGCGCTTTCCTCACCGCCGAGGCGATACGCCGCTCGCTGAACGTCAACCGCGCGACCGCCTGTTGCGCCGGCAGGTTGCGAATGAGGCCGGCCACCAGATTGAGCTTGCGCGGGCTCACCCTGAGGTTGCGCACGATCGCCTCGGCATCGGTATCGGCCAGGCGACGAGGAAGCGAAGGCTTGCTCATCTCAGGTTCTCTTCGCCTTCTTGTCCGCCGCGTGACCGGTGAACGTCCGGGTCGGCGAGAACTCGCCGAACTTGTGGCCGACCATGTTCTCGTTCACCTGCACCGGCAAGAATTTGTGGCCGTTATAGACGCCGAAGGTGAGACCCACGAATTGCGGCAAAATCGTCGAACGGCGCGACCAGATCCTGATGATCTCGTTGCGGCCCGCCCCTCGCACGGCCTCCGCCTTCGCCAGCAGATAGCCATCGACGAATGGCCCTTTCCAGATGGAGCGCGCCATCGCCTCAACCCTTGCCCTGATTGCGGCGACGGATGATCAGCCGATCCGTCCGCTTGTTGCCGCGCGTTCTATAGCCCTTCGTGGGCTTACCCCACGGGGTCACCGGATGGCGTCCGCCCGAGCTTCGGCCTTCGCCGCCCCCCAGCGGATGATCGACCGGATTCATCGCCACGCCACGATTGTGCGGCCGGCGGCCGAGCCAGCGGCTCCGCCCGGCCTTGCCGATATGGATATTCGCATTGTCCGGATTGGAGACGGCGCCGATGCTTGCCATACACTCGGCCCGAACCACGCGAAGCTCGCCCGAGCCGAGCTTGAGCTGCGCATAGCCCGCATCCTTGCCGACGAGCTGCACATAAGTTCCGGCCGCGCGGGCGAGCTTGCCACCCGCGCCCGCCTTCATCTCCACATTGTGAACGATCGTGCCGACCGGAATCGCCGCAAGCGGCATCGCATTGCCGGGCTTGATGTCCACGCGGGCACCGGAAATGACGCTATCCCCGGCCGCGAGCCGTTGCGGCGCCAGGATGTAGGAGAGCGTTCCATCCACATAACGGATAAGCGCGATGAACGCCGTCCGGTTCGGATCATATTCCAGCCGCTCGACCGTTGCCGGCACGTCGAAGCGGCGGCGCTTGAAATCGATCAGACGATAGACGCGCTTGTGGCCACCGCCACGGAAGCGACTTGTGGTGTGGCCATGCTGATTACGCCCGCCGCTGCCGCTCTTGCCCTCGGTCAGGGTCTTGACGGGCTTGCCCTTCCACAGGCCGGCGCGGCTGACGAGAACAGTGCCGCGCAAGCTCGCCGTGACGGGGTTGAAGTTCTTGAGTGCCATCAGCCTGATCCTGCCTAGGCGAGCCGAGAGGTGAAATCGATGTTCTGGCCTTCCGCCAGACGGACGAATGCCTTCTTCACGTCCGGACGTCGACCCGGATGACCACGGAATCGCTTGGTCTTGCCCTTTGCGTTCAAGGTGTTCACCGCAAGCACCTTGACGCCGAAGAGCCCTTCGATGGCCGCCTTGATCTCGGGTTTCGTCGCTCGCGGTGAGACGCTGAAGACCACTTGGCCGCGCTCACCGAGCGCGGTGGCCTTCTCGGTGATCACCGGGCGCAGGATGATGTTGAACATCGCCTCGCGCGAAAGCTTCTTCGCCGCATGCCGGGCGGCGAGCACACGGGGCCCGGTCATGCCAGCCGCTCCGTCAGACCGACGACACCGGCACGGGTGATGATCAGAAGCTCGTGATTGAGGATGTCGTAAACATTGGCACCGATCGTCGGCAGCACGTCGATGCCTTCGAGATTGCGGCTTGCCCGGACGAAACCCTGATCGAGGGCGCCATCGATCACCAATGCCGAGCGCCAGCCGAGGACATCGAACCTCTGGCGCAGTTCGCGGGTGCGGCCGCTGGATGTCGCTAAGTCGAGCACGACAAGCTTGCCTTCCGCCTGCTTCTGCGAAAGCGCGGAAATCAGCCCAAGACGACGGACCTTCTTGGGAAGCTGATATTCGTGCGAACGCACCACCGGCCCATGCACAACCCCGCCCGTACGAAATTGCGGGGCACGCAGGCTTCCCTGCCGTGCCCGGCCGGTGCCTTTCTGCCGATAGGGCTTCTTGGTGGTCCCGGAAACCTCGCTCAGGCCCTTAGCCTTATGCGTTCCCGCCCGTCTTTTGGCGAGCTGCCAATGCACCACGCGCGCCATGATGTCTGCACGCGGGGTTGCCGCGAACACCACATCCGGCAGATCGATCTCACCGGCCTCCGTATTCTCGAGCGTCGTCACCATCGCCTGCATCGCAACCCCCGCTCAGACCGCCAGCCCGGCGGGAAAGGGCGCTTCCGCCGGACGGGCGCGTTTCACCGCGTCCCGCACGCGCACGAACGCACCACGTGCACCGGGCACAGCGCCGCGCAGCATGAGAAGCCCCTTCTCGGCGTCCACTGCCGCCACCTCGAGATTGAGCACGCTTACCCGCTCATCGCCGAGATGGCCGGCCATCTTCTTATTCTTAAAGGTCTTCCCGGGATCCTGGCGGTTGCCGGTCGAACCATGGCTGCGATGGCTGATGGAGACGCCGTGGCTCGCCTCGAGCCCGCCGAAGTTCCATCGCTTCATCGCCCCGGCAAAGCCCTTGCCCTTGCTGGTCGCGGTGACATCCACCCGTTGGCCGACGACGAAATGCGCTGGCGAAAGAGTCGCCCCGGGCTCCAGCACCGCATCGGACGCGACCCTGAATTCCGCGAGCTTCGTTTTCGGCTCCACCTTGGCTTTCGCGAAATGGCCGCGATTGGCCTTGCCCACGCGCTGCGGCTTGGCCTTGCCCCAGCCGAGCTGCACCGCGCTGTAGCCATCGCGCTCGACAGTCCGGATGCCGACGACCTGCACCGTATCAAGATGCAGGACCGTGACCGGCACATGCGTCCCGTCCGCGCGAAACAGACGCGTCATGCCAAGCTTGCGAGCGAGGAGTCCGGTGCGCATCCGTCGCGTCCTTCAGATTTTGATCTCGACATCGACACCGGCGGCGAGGTCAAGCTTCATCAGCGCATCCACCGTCTGCGGCGTCGGCTCGACAATATCGAGGAGGCGCCGATGCGTGCGGATCTCGAACTGCTCGCGGCTCTTCTTGTCGATGTGTGGTGAGCGGTTCACGGTGAACCGCTCAATATGGGTGGGCAGGGGAATCGGCCCCCGGACCCGCGCGCCGGTCCGCTTGGCGGTGTTCACGATCTCCTTCGTGCTGTTGTCGAGCACGCGATGGTCGTAGGCTTTCAGCCGGATGCGGATGTTCTGGTTGTCCATCGCCTTCTACTTTCGCGCCCGCGCCCCAAACCCCGCCTCTCGCCTCAGGAGACGACCTTCGCGACCACGCCCGCACCGACAGTACGGCCGCCTTCACGAATAGCGAAACGCAGGCCGTCATCCATCGCGATCGGCGCGATCAGCTCGACATCCATCGAGACATTGTCCCCCGGCATCACCATCTCAGTGCCGTCGGGTAGCTTCACCACGCCGGTCACGTCGGTCGTGCGGAAATAGAATTGCGGCCGATAGTTGGTGAAGAATGGCGTGTGCCGCCCACCCTCTTCCTTGGTAAGGATGTAAGCCTCGGCCTTGAACTGCGTGTGCGGCGTGATCGAGCCGGGGGCCGCAAGCACCTGGCCGCGCTCCACCTCCTCGCGCTTGGTGCCGCGGAGCAGCGCCCCGATATTGTCCCCCGCCTCGCCCTGGTCGAGCAGCTTGCGGAACATCTCGACACCCGTGACCGTTGTCTTCTGCGTCGGGCGCAAACCGACGATTTCCACTTCGTCGCCTACCTTGACCACACCGCGCTCGATACGGCCCGTGACCACCGTGCCACGGCCTGAGATCGAGAAAACGTCTTCGATCGGCATCAGGAACGGCCGATCCTTCGGGCGATCAGGCTGCGGAATATAGGCATCAACCGCTTCCATGAGCTTCAGGATCGACTGCTCGCCAAGCTCGGGCTCACGGTCCTCGAGCGCACAAAGGGCCGATCCCTTGAGGATAGGAATATCATCGCCGGGGAACTGATAGCTTTTGAGGAGCTCACGAACCTCAAGCTCGACCAGCTCGAGAAGCTCCGGATCATCCACCATGTCCACCTTGTTGAGATAGACGACCAGCGCCGGCACGCCGACCTGGCGGGCGAGCAGGATATGCTCGCGGGTCTGCGGCATCGGTCCATCCGCCGCCGACACCACCAGGATCGCGCCATCCATCTGCGCCGCTCCGGTGATCATGTTCTTCACGTAGTCCGCATGGCCGGGACAATCGACATGCGCGTAGTGGCGGTTGTTCGTCTCGTATTCCACGTGAGCGGTCGAGATCGTGATGCCGCGGGCGCGCTCCTCGGGCGCCTTGTCGATCTGGTCGTAAGCCGTATAGGTGGCACCGCCGGTCTTTGCCAGAACCTTGGTGATTGCGGCCGTGAGCGACGTCTTGCCGTGATCGACGTGGCCGATCGTGCCGATGTTGCAGTGCGGCTTCGTCCGCTCGAATTTCGCCTTGGCCATTCTAGTCCTCTCCGTACGGCCGGATCCGGCCTCTGCCCAGACCTACCAACGCTGAACCTACCAATGCCAAACCTACCACCGGTAATGGCTGAAGGCCTTATTGGCTTCCGCCATCCGGTGCGTATCCTCACGCTTCTTCACCGCAGCTCCACGGTTGTTGACCGCATCGTGCAACTCGTTGCACAGACGCTCCTCCATCGTGTGCTCGCCCTTGCGCTTGCGCGCCGCATCGATGATCCAGCGAATCGCCAGCGCCTGACGCCGCTCGGCCCGTACCTCGACCGGCACCTGATAGGTGGCACCGCCGACCCGGCGTGAACGTACTTCAACGGCAGGCTTCACATTGTCGAGCGCTTCATGAAACAGCCGCACCGGGTCAGCGGCAGCCGAGCCACGCTTCTTCAGTGCGTCGAGCGCATCGTAGACGATTCTTTCCGCAACCGACTTCTTGCCATCATGCATCAGCGCGTTCATGAAACGGCTGATCACGCCATCCCCGAACTTCGCGTCCGGCAAAATATCACGGCGGACCGCGCGGTGTCGGCGGCTCATTCGCGCCTCACTTCGGCCGCTTGGCGCCGTAAAGCGAGCGGCGCTGACGGCGCTTGGCGATGCCCTGGGTGTCCAGCACGCCGCGCAGGATGTGATAGCGCACGCCGGGCAGGTCCTTCACCCGTCCGCCGCGGATCAAGACGACGCTGTGCTCCTGAAGATTGTGGCCCTCGCCCGGGATGTAGCTCACCACTTCATAGCCATTGGTCAGCCGCACCTTGGCGACTTTGCGCAGGGCCGAGTTGGGCTTCTTCGGCGTCGTCGTATAGACGCGCGTGCAGACCCCCCGCTTCTGCGGGCAGCCTTGCAGGGCAGGAACCTTGTTGCGTGCCGAGCGTGGCTCGCGCCCCTTGGCTATCAACTGGTTGATCGTCGGCATCATCCCAATCCGATCGTTTCACCATCCCGCCCTTTCGGACGGCCAACGCCGCAGAAAGACCCCGCAACGCGCGGGCCTGGCCCACACTGCGGGGTCGGTAAGTGCCCACGGCCTTGGCGACCGAGAAATCCCGGCAGCGGCGCCGCAAACCTCATATCCCTGCAAACGACGGCCAACCCGCCCGGTGGGGGGTCGGTCGAGGGCGCGGAAACTACGGTCCGGGAGGCTGCGAGTCAAGCACCTCGCCGCCGTTCCGCGTCCGCGCACACGCTATTCGGCTGCCATCTCCGACTGGCCAGCGGACTGCCCGGCGAGGGCCGGCGTCTCGGACGGCAGGCTCTGCTGGTCCCGCCCGGAAGCGATCGAACGCAACCGGTTCATCACACTGCCCGTGCCGGCCGGGATGAGCCGGCCGACAATGACATTCTCCTTGAGCCCCGAGAGCGCATCCACCTTGCCGGCCGTCGCCGCCTCGGTAAGCACGCGCGTCGTCTCCTGGAAGGAGGCCGCGCTGATGAAGCTGTGCGTTTGCAGAGAGGCCTTGGTGATTCCCTGCAGCACCGGCATGGAAGAAGCCGGCCGCTCGCCCGTCGCCTCGCGCTTGGCGTTCTCCGCCTCGAGTTCGAGACGATCCACCTGCTCACCGGTCAGGAACGTGGTGTCACCCGGATCGAGGATCTCCACCTTCTGCAGCATCTGGCGAACGATAACCTCGATGTGCTTGTCGTTGATCTTCACGCCCTGCAGCCGATAGACGTCCTGGATCTCGTTGACCAGATAATCGGACAGCGCCTCGACCCCGAGTACCTTGAGGATGTCGTGCGGCACCCGCGGACCGTCGACCAGCGGATCGCCGCGGCGCACGAAATCACCCTCCTGCACCGAGACGTGCTTGCCTTTCGGGATCAGATACTCGCTCTCCTCGCCCGTTTCGTCATTCTTGACGATGATCCGACGCTTCGCCTTGTAGTCCTTGCCGAACTCGACCTGACCATCGATCTCGGCGATGATTGCGTGGTCCTTCGGCCGGCGCGCTTCAAAGAGCTCGGCCACCCGCGGCAGGCCGCCGGTGATGTCGCGGGTCTTGCTGCCCTCACGGGGAATGCGCGCGAGCACATCGCCTGCATTCACCCGCGCCCCGTTCTCCACCGAGAGGATCGAGTCCGGAGCGAGGAAGTAGCGGGCATCCGCGCCGTTGGCGAGCTTGACGACCTCACCCTTCTCATCCTTGAGCTGAAGCCGCGGGCGCAGGTCCGCGCCCTTGATCACCTGCTTGTAGTCAACGACGACCTTCGAGGTAAGGCCGGTTACCTCATCGACCCGCTCGACCAGGGTCGCGCCATCGATCAGGTCGAAATACTCGACCACACCGGCACGCTCGGTAATGATCGGCAGCGTGAAGGGATCCCACTCCGCGAGCTTCTGGCCCCGGGTCACCTGCTGGTCCTCATCGGCAAGCAGACGGGCACCGTAGGGTACGCGGAACCGCGCGCGCTCGCGCCCACGTTCATCGCTCAGCACGAGCTCGCAGTTGCGGCTCATCACCACTGGCGTGCCCTGGCTGTTCATCACGACGTTGCGGTTCTTCACCGCAATCCGGCCGTCATGGCTCGCTTCCACACTCGACTGCTCAGTGCCCCGCTGCGCTGCACCCCCGATATGGAAAGTGCGCATGGTGAGCTGCGTTCCCGGCTCGCCGATCGACTGGGCCGCGATGACACCGACCGCCTCCCCGGCATTCACCGGCGTTCCGCGCGCCAGATCGCGCCCGTAGCATCGCGCGCAGACGCCGACCTTCGATTCGCAAGTGAGCACGGAACGAATGCGGACCGCCTCCACCCCCAGGCGCTCGATCCGCTCGGAGTGCTCCTCCTGGATCAATTGATCGCGCGGAAGAATGACTTCCCCGCTCGAGGGGTCGAGCACATCCTCCGCCGCAGTGCGACCGAGGATCCGTTCATAGAGGCTCGAGACGATCTCTCCGCCATCCAGCACCGCGCGCACCGTCAGGCCTCGCACAGTACCGCAATCGTCATCGACGATGATGCAATCCTGCGCCACGTCGACGAGGCGCCGTGTCAGGTAGCCCGAGTTGGCGGTCTTGAGCGCCGTGTCCGCGAGACCTTTGCGGGCGCCGTGGGTCGAGTTGAAATACTCGAGAACCGAAAGCCCTTCCTTGAAGTTGGCGATGATCGGCTGCTCGATGATCTCGCCCGACGGCTTGGCCATCAGCCCGCGCATGCCCGCGAGCTGGCGCATCTGCGCCGGGCTGCCGCGCGCTCCGGAGTGGCTCATCATCCACACGCTGTTGATCGGCTTGCCGGCTTCCTGGCGACTGATTTCTGCCATCATCGCCGCCGCCACCGCATCCGTGCAGCGCGACCAGGCATCCACGACCTTGTTATAACGCTCTCCGGCGGTGATCAGCCCATCCTGGTATTGATTCTCGAACTCCTTCACTTCCGCCTGGGTCCGTCGGATCAGCTCATCCTTCTCGGCCGGAATGATCAGGTCATCCTTGCCGAAGCTGATGCCGGCCTTGCAAGCCTGTCCGAACCCGAGCCCCATCAGGCGGTCAGCGAAGATCACGCATTCCTTCTGTCCGCAATGCCGATAGACGACATCGATCACGTCCGAGATGTTCTTCTTGGTCAGCTCCCGGTTGACCAGCGAGAACGTCACGTTCGGATGACGCGGCAGGATCTGCCCGATCATCATCCGCCCTGGCGTGGTCACGACCAGCTGGCGAACCGGCTTGCCAGTGGCATCCACCGTATCGAAGCGGGCTTTGATCTTGTCGTGCAGGCCGATCGCCTTCGCCGAGAGCGCATGCTCGATCTCGCCGATGGTTGCGAGGGCCGGCGCGTCCTTGTCTTCGACGGCTTGGTACTCCGGCCGCTCGAGCGAAAGATGGTAGAGCCCGAGCACCATGTCCTGGGTGGGCACGATGATCGGCTTGCCGTTCGCCGGGCTCAGGATGTTGTTGGTGGACATCATCAGCACGCGCGCCTCGAGCTGTGCTTCGAGCGAAAGAGGCACGTGGACAGCCATCTGGTCGCCGTCGAAATCGGCATTGAAGGCAGTGCAGACGAGCGGATGGAGCTGGATCGCCTTTCCCTCGATCAGGACCGGCTCGAAAGCCTGGATGCCGAGACGGTGCAGCGTGGGCGCGCGATTGAGCAGCACCGGATGCTCGCGGATCACTTCTTCGAGAATGTCCCAGACTTCCGGCCGCTCTTTCTCCACCATCCGCTTGGCCGCCTTGACCGTGGTGGCATGCCCATATTTCTCGAGCTTGGCATAGATGAATGGCTTGAAAAGCTCGAGCGCCATCTTCTTCGGCAGCCCGCATTGGTGCAACTTCAGCTCCGGGCCGACAACGATCACCGAACGGCCCGAATAATCGACGCGCTTGCCGAGCAGATTTTGCCGGAACCGGCCTTGCTTGCCCTTGAGCATGTCCGAGAGAGACTTGAGGGGCCGCTTGTTCGCGCCTGTGATGGCCCGGCCGCGGCGGCCATTGTCGAACAGCGCATCGACGCTCTCCTGGAGCATCCGCTTTTCGTTGCGCACGATGATGTCGGGCGCGCGCAGCTCGATCAGTCGCTTCAGCCGGTTGTTCCGGTTGATCACGCGCCGATAGAGATCATTGAGATCGGAAGTGGCGAAGCGCCCGCCATCGAGCGGCACCAGCGGACGCAGCTCGGGCGGGATCACCGGAACGACATCCATGATCATCCATTCCGGCCGCGTCCCGGAATCGGCAAACGCCTCGACCAGCTTGAGCCGCTTGACCAGCTTCTTCCGCCGCGCCTCGCTGGTCGTCTCCTTGAGTTCGGCGCGAAGCTTCGTCTTCTCGGTATCGAGATCGATCCCGTTCAATATCTGCTTGATCGCTTCCGCACCGATCCCGACGCGGAACTCATCCTCGCCGAATTCGTCCTGCTTCGCCGCCAGCATGTCCTCGTTGAGGAGCTGATGCAGCTTGAGATCGGTGACCCCCGGCTCAAGCACCACATAGCTTTCGAAATAGAGAACCTTCTCGAGATCCTTGAGCGTGAGGTCCGCCATCAGACCGATACGGCTCGGCAGCGACTTGAGGAACCAGATATGGGCGACCGGAGAGGCGAGCTCGATATGGCCCATCCGCTCGCGCCGCACCTTGGCAAGCGTGACCTCGACACCGCACTTCTCGCAGATGATGCCCCGGAATTTCATCCGCTTGTATTTGCCGCAGAGGCATTCATAGTCTTTGATCGGGCCGAAGATGCGGGCGCAAAAAAGCCCATCCCTTTCCGGCTTGAAGGTCCGGTAGTTGATGGTCTCCGGCTTCTTGATCTCGCCATATGACCAGCTGCGGATCTGCTCGGGTGCTGCGATCTGGATCTTGATCTGGTCAAACGTCAACGCTTGGCCGGTCTGACCCAGGATCTTCATCAGCTCGTTCATGCGTCACTCACTCCTGTCCGGCCCGCCGCTGCGGCCGTCATCGTACTCTGCCCCTGACCCCGTCTTTCCTTCGGCGATCTCTCCCCTCGCCCGCCCTTCCCTCATCTCGGCCGCCCTCCGGTCCTCGCGAGAGCGGTGGACGATCTCCGGCGAGAGAACGGCACAGGCGCAGGATCAGGCTGCCTTGTTGTCGAGATCAACATTGAGCCCGAGCGACTTCAGCTCCTTCACCAGCACGTTGAAGCTCTCCGGGATCCCAGCCTCGAAATTGTCCTGCTCCCGGACAATCGCTTCATAGACCTTGGTACGACCGGAGACGTCGTCGGACTTCACTGTCAGCATCTCCTGCAAAGTGTATGCCGCTCCGTACGCCTCGAGCGCCCAGACTTCCATCTCGCCGAAACGCTGGCCGCCGAACTGCGCCTTGCCGCCGAGCGGCTGCTGCGTGACCAGGCTGTACGGGCCGATCGAGCGGGCGTGGATCTTGTCATCCACAAGATGGTGCAGCTTGAGCATATAGATATAGCCGACCGTTACCTTCCTTTCGAAGGGCTCTCCGGTCCGGCCATCGACGAGAGTGACCTGCCCCGACGTATCGAGTCCCGCTTTCGCCAGCATATTCTCGATATCGGAAGGACGCGCGCCGTCGAAGACCGGCGTGGCAATCGGCACGCCCTTCTTGAGATTATCGCAGAGCTCGAGCAGCTCCTCCTCGGGCAGATCCACGATCGCCTCGTCGAATTGCCGGCCGCCATAGATTTCCTTGAGCCGGTCCAGCACTTCCCTACGCGCGGTGCCGAGCCGGCGATATTCCTCGACCAGCTCGCCGACCTGGCGCCCGAGTGTCGCACAGGCCCAGCCGAGATGGGTTTCAAGGATCTGGCCGACATTCATCCGGCTCGGCACGCCGAGCGGGTTGAGGACGAGATCGATCGGCGTCCCATCCTCGAGGAACGGCATGTCCTCGATCGGCACCACCCGCGAGACGACGCCTTTGTTCCCATGCCTGCCAGCCATCTTGTCGCCCGGCTGCAGCTTGCGCTTCACCGCAACGAACACCTTGACCATCTTCATGACGCCGGGCGGCAGCTCGTCGCCACGCTGGAGTTTCTCGACCTTCGAGTCGTAGCGCGCCTGCAGCCGGCCCACGGCGGCATCGAACTCGTGCTTCAGAACCTCGATCTCCGCCATCACGGCGTCATCCTGCACGGCGATGTTGCGCCAGCTGCCACGGGAATGCTCGGCCAGCACCTCCTCGGAGATCACCGTCCCGGCCTTGATCCCCTTGAACCCGCCGGCCGCCTTTCGACCGAGAAGCTTCTCGCGCAGACGGTTCAGGAAGCTCCGCTCCTGGATTGCCCGCTCATCGTCGCGGTCCTTGGTGAGCCGCTCGATCTCCGCGCGCTCGATCGCCATCGCGCGCTCGTCCTTTTCGACGCCGCGGCGGCTGAACACGCGCACATCGACGATCGTCCCGGTCACCCCGGGCGGCAGCTTGAGCGAGGTGTCGCGCACATCGGAGGCTTTTTCGCCGAAGATCGCGCGCAGCAGCTTTTCCTCCGGCGTCATCGGGCTTTCGCCCTTGGGCGTGACCTTGCCGACCAGAATGTCGCCCGGATTCACTTCGGCGCCGATATAAACGATGCCGGCCTCGTCGAGATTCTTGAGCGCCTCCTCGCCGACATTCGGAATATCACGCGTGATCTCTTCCTGGCCGAGCTTGGTGTCCCGCGCCATCACTTCGAATTCCTCGATATGGATCGAAGTGAACACGTCGTCGCGCGCGATCCGCTCGCTGATCAGGATCGAATCCTCGAAATTGTAGCCGTTCCACGGCATGAATGCGCAGAGCACGTTGCGCCCGAGGGCCAGCTCTCCGAGCTCGGTCGAGGGCCCATCGGCGATGATATCGCCCTCCAGGACCCGATCGCCCACCTTCACCAGCGGGCGCTGGTTGATGCAGGTCGATTGGTTGGAGCGCATGAACTTGCGAAGCCGGTAGATATCGACACCGCGCGTCGTGCCGTCTTCGGCGGTCGCACGGACGACGATCCGCGCGCCGTCGATCTGATCGACGATGCCGGGACGGCGGGCGACGATCGTGGCGCCGGAATCCCGCGCCACCGCCGCTTCCATGCCGGTGCCCACGAGAGGCGCGTCGGCCCGGATCAGCGGCACCGCCTGACGCTGCATGTTCGAACCCATCAGCGCCCGGTTGGCGTCGTCATTCTCAAGGAAAGGAATCAGCGCAGCAGCCACCGAAACGAGCTGCTTCGGCGAAACGTCGATCGCCGTCACCTCCTGGGGCAGGACCAGGCGGAAATCGCCGTTCCGGCGCACCGAGACGAGCTCCTCGGTGAAGCGACCCTCCTCGTCGAGGGCGGCATCGGCCTGCGCGACGACGAGCTTCTCTTCGTCCATCGCCGAGAGATATTTCCACCCCTCCTGCACCTGGCCGTCCTTGACCAGCCGGTACGGCGTCTCGATGAAGCCGTATTTGTTGACGGTCGCGTAGGTGGCGAGCGAATTGATCAGCCCGATATTCGGCCCTTCGGGGGTTTCGATCGGGCAGATGCGCCCGTAATGCGTCGGGTGCACGTCGCGGACCTCGAAGCCCGCGCGCTCGCGCGTGAGGCCGCCCGGGCCAAGCGCCGAAAGCCGCCGCTTGTGCGTGACCTCGGAGAGCGGATTCGTCTGATCCATGAACTGCGAGAGCTGCGAGGAGCCGAAGAACTCGCGCACCGCCGCCGCCGCGGGCTTGGCATTGATCAGGTCGTGCGGCATCACGGTATCGATATCGACGCTGCCCATGCGCTCGCGAATCGCCCGCTCCATGCGCAGAAGCCCGATGCGATACTGGTTCTCCATCAGCTCGCCGACCGAGCGCACCCGGCGATTGCCGAGATTGTCGATATCGTCGATGCTTCCGCGCCCATCCTTGAGGTTGCAGAGCGTCTTGACCGTGCGAAGAATGTCGATCTTGCGCAGAACGCGAACCGAATCATCGGTCTCGAGCTCGAGACGCTTGTTCATCTTCACCCGCCCGACCGCGGAAAGATCGTAGCGGTCAGGATCGAAGAAGAGGCCGCGGAACAAGGCTTCGGCCGTTTCCGGCGTGGGCGGTTCGCCCGGGCGCATCAGCCGGTAGATGTCGATCAGCGCGTCCTCGCGGTTCGTGTTCTTGTCGATGGCGAGGGTGTTGCGGATCCACGGCCCGTTGGACTGGTCGATCGCAAGCGTCGGCAGACGGTCGAGCCCCGCCGCCTCGAGAGAGGCGAGCTTGGGTTCGGTCAGCTCCTCGCCGGCCTCCGCATAAATTTCGCCCGTCTCGAGATTGACCAGATCCACGGCCACGAACCGACCCAGGATATCGGCGCGGCCGACAAGCACCTCCTTGGTCTTCTCGGCAATCCGGCGCGCCGTTCGCTGGGTGAGCTTGGTCTCAGGATCGGCAACGACCTCGCCGCTTTCCGCGTCGATCAACGGCTCAAGCAGCTTCACGCCGCGGAACGCCTCGGGATCGAAAGGGCGCGCCCAGCCTTTGGAGAGGCGCGTGAACGCGACCTGGCCGTAAAATTCGTTGAGGATCTCCTCGGCATCCATGCCGCGGACCTCGGCGAGATCGAGCGTCTCGCCCTTGCTCGCACGCTGCACCCGGAACTTCGCGGTCTCCACGCTGTCGAGAGCATAGAGCAGCGTCGTCACCGGCAGCTTGCGCTTGCGGTCGATCCGAACATAGAGGAGGTCCTTGGCGTCGAACTCGAAATCGAGCCAGGAGCCGCGATAGGGGATCACGCGCGCCGCGAACAAATACTTGCCGGACGCGTGGGTCTTGCCCTTGTCGTGATCGAAGAAGACGCCCGGGCTGCGGTGCATCTGGCTGACGATGACGCGCTCGGTGCCATTGATGATGAAGGTGCCATTGTCCGTCATCAGCGGCATGTCGCCCATGTAAACGGGCTGTTCCTTGATGTCGCGGATCGAGCGCGCGCCGGTATCCTCGTCAACGTCCCAGACGATCAGGCGAAGGATCACCTTGAGCGGCGCGGCATAGGTCATGCCCCGCTGGATGCACTCCTCGACATCGTATTTCGGCTCTTCGAGCTCGTAATAAACGAACTCGAGCCGCCCGCGCCCGGCAAAGTCGTCGATCGGGAAAACGGACTTGAACACCTCCTGCAGGCCGGCATGCAGGCGGGAATCCGGCGCCACGTGCATTTGCAGGAACGCCTCGTAGGAGGCACGCTGCACGTCGATCAGGTTCGGCATCGGCGCAACCTCGGGAATACGCCCGAAGCCGCGGCGGATACGCTTCTTGCCTGTGAACGATTGAAGGACCGCGCTCATACCCTGCCCTGCTGCCCTGAAAAATCCATGCGCCCGGTAACCGGGTCGCGCCACGACACGACGCCGCACGCAAACGGCCAACGGGGCGGGAATCTAACCGATTCCCGCCCGGTCATTCCGAAGCGCCGCTGAGGCGCCCCGGCAGTCCGGATCGGAGAGCTACTTGATCTCGACAGCGGCGCCCTGCTCTTCCAGCACCTTCCTGATCTTCTCCGCCTCTTCCTTGTTCACCCCTTCCTTCACGGTCTTCGGGGCGCCCTCCACCAGATCCTTGGCCTCCTTGAGGCCAAGCCCCGTGATCGTGCGGATCTCCTTGATCACGTTGATCTTCTTGTCCCCGATCTTGCTCAGGATGACGGTGAACTCGGTCTGTTCCTCCGCCACCGGGGCTGCTGCTGCGGGGGCGGCCCCGCCCACGGCCGCAACCGCGACCGGCGCGGCGGCCGAGACACCCCACTTCTCTTCCAACAGCTTCGTGAGCTCCGCAGCCTCCAATACTGTGAGGCCGGAGAGCTCGTCAGCCAGCTTCGCCAAGTCTGCCATGTTTGCGTGTCCCGTTAAATTAAGCGTTGAGTGCTAGGTTGCAAGGGCTTCTTCGCTTCGGGCATAGGCGCCGAAGACGCGGGCTAGGCCGCCGGCCGGGGCGGAGAGCACGGAAGCGAGGCGCTGGGCCGGCATCCGGAGCAGGCCGGCAAGCTGGGCGCGAAGCACATCGAGCGACGGCAGCTCCGCCAAGGCCTCCACGGCCTTGGCATCGAGCGGCTGCAGGCCGAGGGCGCCGCCGACCACGACGAAACGGTCGTTGGTCTTGGCGAAACCAACGGCCGCCTTGGCCACGGCCACCGGATCGGGGGACCAGGCGAGGGCCGTAGGTCCCCTGAGAAGGGGTTCGATGGCCGTGAAACGCGTGCCGGCAAGGGCGCGCCGGGCCAGACGATTCTTCGCCACACGGTAAGTGGCGCCGGCGGAGCGCATGCGGCGGCGAAGATCGGAAGCTTCGGCCACCGTCAGGCCATTGTTGCGGGTGACGACCACCATCTCGGTGGCCGCGAGGATCGCCGCAAGCGATTCGACGAAGGCTTGCTTCTCAACCCGATTCATCGACGGACTCCGAAATGGGCAGTTTGGGCACCCAAACGGGGTGTCCGGGGCTCAATTTGTTTCATGATGTGAGACTCGGCAGATCGAGATGCACGCCAGGTCCCATGGTGGAAGACAAAGCCGCCTTCCTGAGATAGGTGCCTTTCGCCCCAGTCGGCTTAGCCCTTTGAATTGCCTCAACAAAAGCACGGACATTCTCGGCGAGCCGTTCCTCGGGGAAGCTTGCCTTGCCGACGCCGGCATGCACGATTCCGGCCTTTTCGGCACGGAATTCGACCTGCCCGCCCTTCGCCGCGGTCACCGCGGCGCGGACATCCATGGTGACGGTGCCGAGCCTGGGATTGGGCATCAGGCCGCGCGGGCCGAGGATCTTGCCGAGCCGCCCGACCAGGGCCATCAGGTCCGGGGTGGCGATGCAGCGGTCGAAATTGATCTCACCCGCCTGGATCTTCTCGGCGAGATCCTCGGCGCCGACGACATCGGCGCCGGCGGCGAGCGCCTCCTCCGCCTTGGGGCCGCGGGCGAAGACCGCGACGCGGACGGTGCGGCCGGTGCCGTGGGGCAGGCTTACCATGCCGCGGACCATCTGGTCGGCATGGCGGGGATCGATGCCGAGATTCATGGCGAGCTCGACCGTCTCGTCGAACTTGGCCCTGGCGTTCGCCTTGACGAGGCGGATCGCCTCATCGAGCGGATAGAGGCGACCGGATTCGAGCCTCTCCTGGGCGGCGCGGAGCCGCTTGCCGTGATGCGGCATCTCAGCCCTCCACCACCGTGAGGCCCATCGAGCGGGCAGAGCCGGCGAGCATGCGCACGGCCGCCTCGATATCGGTCGTGTTCATATCCTGGATCTTCTGGGCGGCGATCTCGCGCAGCTGGCTCATCGTCACCGTGCCGATGGGAGCGGCCTTGCCGGCGGCGGGCGTGCCCTTCTCGATCTTCGCCGCCTTGAAGAGGAAATAGGAGTTGGGCGGGGTCTTCATGATGAAGGTGAAGGTCCGGTCGGCGAAGGCCGTGATCACCACGGGCACCGGCATGCCGGGCTCCATGTTCTGGGTCGCGGCGTTGAATTCCTTGCAGAAGGCCATGATGTTGAGGCCGCGCTGGCCGAGCGCGGGGCCGACGGGCGGCGAGGGGTTCGCCTTGCCGGCCGGAATCTGCAGCTTGATGTAGCCCGCGATCTTCTTCGCCATCCCTGGTTCCCTTCACGCTGCGCGGACACCGGCCCGCGAGCGGCGCATGCCAAGGACCGCGGTGCATGCGACCGGATTGCCCCACCGAATTGCCCGGGGCCGTCCGATCTCCCGCGTTCCGATAAGGGGCGGGGCCTTAGCCGATGCGTGGCGGAGAGTCCAGTCCTATTCGGCCGAGAGGCGCCAGGATGCCCCGGTTGATGCCCCGGTCGATACCCAGGTCGATGCCCAGGTTGTAGGCGGAGGAGGCAGGCCTGCCCAGCATCGCGGCAGCTTCGCGGAGCCCGACGGGCCGACGGAATGATCGGGCGAGAGAAAAATTTC
This sequence comes from Acetobacteraceae bacterium, assembly GCA_035509315.1. Classification (GTDB taxonomy): domain Bacteria; phylum Pseudomonadota; class Alphaproteobacteria; order Acetobacterales; family Acetobacteraceae; genus JAKAWQ01. The sequence continues at coordinate 60,288 of DATJLS010000066.1, forward strand.
GCGGCCGCCATGGAAAACCGATTCGAAACCGGCCCGGTGGTATTCCGCTTGCATTATAGTCCCCGGCCGGCGGCCCGCTGCAAAGGCGCAAGCCTCTGCAGGGGTGATGAACGCCGCGCTTTTCGCACAAGAGAAAAGGGAGATCGCGATGCGGCAGGGACGATGGTCGAATCCTCTGGCTTCGGCGCGGGACGTGGGGCGGCGGAGGCTGCTCAAGCAGGCGGGGGTGGGGATCGGGCTGCTCGCCGCGCCGCGGATCCTCACGCGCGGGATCCTCACGCGCGCCTGGGGCGGCTCGCTCCGCACCGTCCGCTTCTCGGAGGCGGTGCACAATCTCGGCTATATCGACCTCTATGTCGCGCGGGACAAAGGCTTCTTCGCCGAGCAGGGGATCGCGCTCAGCCTCAGCGCCGCAGGCGGGGACAGCCAGGCCTTCGCCTCCGTGCTCGGGGGCTCGGCGGAGTTCGGCTGCGGCGACTCGACGCTCTGCGAGATCTCGCTCGAGAAGGGCGGGCCGGGCGTGGTGCTCGGCGAGCTCGTTTCGCGGGCGCAGTATTTCGGCGTCTCGAAGAAGCTCACAAAGACGATCACGGACCCCAAGGAGTTCAAGGGGCTGACCTTCGTCACCTCGCCGCCGCCCAACACCAACTACAATGTGCTGGTGCTGGCGCTGAAGAAGGCCGGGCTCGATCCGAACAAGGACGTGAAGATCCTGAACGTGAGTCCGGGGACCGAGATCGGGCCGGTGCTGGCGGGGGAAGCGGATATCGCGGTCGCCTACGAGCCGAATGTCGATACCGCGGTGGTGGGCCAGGGCGCGCATGTCGTGTTCTCCTGGGCGAGCTTCATGGGCCCGTTCCACAATACGGGGATGTACGCGCTGCCGAGCTTCGTTGCGGCGAATGCCGGGCTGGTTCAGGGGATGGCGAACGCGCTGCAGAAAGGCGCGCTCTATGCCTACAAATATCCGGACGAGGCCAAGGCGGTGGCGCGCAAGGAGTTCCCCGACCTCGACCCGAACATCGTCAATGCGGCGATCCAGCGCCAGCTCGACAACAATATCCCGGCCGCGACCTTCGTGGTGAGCGAAGTGGGCTGGGAGGCGCTGATGAAGGTGGGCGCCGGGCTCGGCAATTGCCAGTGCAACCTGCCCTTCGGCAAGGTGGTGGACAATTCCTTCGCATCCAAGGCAGCCGCGACGGTCAAGCTGTAACGCGGCAAGCTGTAACGCGGCAAGCTGCGGGGCGTGATGATCCAAACTCATCACGCCCCGCAGCGCCGGATTGGAGACAGGTCGAGGATGGCCGATGGGTCCGCGCGGACGGTGAAGATCGAGGTCCGCAATGTTTCGATGGTGTACGGGGACGATTCCGGGCAGGCGAATCTCGTGCTCGACGATGTGAGCCTCGAGGTGCGCGACGGGGAGTTCGTGACCGTGGTCGGGCCGAGCGGCTGCGGGAAGAGCACGCTGCTCAACCTGCTCTCGGGCCTCATCGCGCCGACGACCGGGAGCCTCGCGCTGGATGGGAGGAAAGTGGCGGGGGCCTCGAAGAACTACGGCTACATGCTCCAGCGCGACCTGCTGCTCGACTGGCGGACGATCCTCGACAATGTGACGCTCGGGCTGGAGGTGCGGGGGACGGCGCGGCGCGAAGCGCGAAAACTCGCCCGGACCTATCTCAGGTTCTACGGGCTCGGCGGCTTCGAGGAGCGCTATCCTTCCGAGCTTTCGGGCGGCATGCGCCAGCGCGCGGCGCTGGCGCGGACGATGATCCTCAACCCCTCCATCCTGCTGCTCGACGAGCCGTTCGTCGCGCTCGATTTCCAGACCAAGCTGATCCTGGAGAGCGAGCTTGCGAAATCGGTCGCGGCGGAGCGGCGCGCCGTGCTCTTCATCACCCATGATGTCGAGGAGGCGGTCTCGCTTTCGGACCGGGTGCTGGTGATGAGCCGGCGGCCGGGGCGGATCAAGGCCGTGCACGAGATCAGGCTGGATTGCGACCGGACCGACCCGGTGAGCGCGCGCGAGGCGCCGGGCTTCGGCGAATCGGTGGCGCGGATCTGGAAGCAGCTCGAGATCCAGACGAGCGCGCTCGACATGGAGAGCCTGCGGGCGGCGGACAAGACGGCGGGGGATGCGGCGGGCGCGGCCGCGGCGGCGGGAGGTGCGGCATGATGGGCGGACGCGAGATCGCCGAAGCCGAGCGGACGGGCGCGGGCAGGCGCGTGGCGGACGCGAGCGGCGGCCCCGACCCGGTGCGGACGGAGGCCGCGCTGGCGGCGGGCGCGGCGCAGGGGCGGGCGCGGCGGGCGGCGAAGCGGCGGCGGACGGCGCTCGTGGTGCTGACGCAGCTCGTGCTCGTGGCCGGGCTGCTCGCGCTTTGGGAATATGGCGTGCGGGCCGGCTATATCAGCGGCTTCCTGTTCGGCTCCCCCTCCGCCGTGTGGCATTTCCTGGTGAAGGGGATCGCGGACGGCTCGACCTTCCGCGACATGTACATCACCAGCGAGGAGACGGCGCTCGGCTTCCTGTTCGGCAATGCGATCGGCGCGGCGGTCGGGCTTGCGCTCTGGTACTCGCCCTTCTTCGAGCGGGTGGTGACGCCGTTCATCCTCGCGCTGGGCTCGATCCCGATCATTGCACTGGCGCCGCTCGTGATCGTGTGGGCGGGGACGGGGCTTGCCTCGAAGGTGCTGATGTCCACCCTCTCGGTCGTCGTCGTCGCGCTGCTGGCGGCCTTCGACGGGACGCGCAGCACCGACCCTCTGGAGATGAACCTGCTCTATTCGATGGGGGCGACGAAGTGGCAGGTGTTCCGGCTGGTGGTGGTGCCTTCCTCGCTCACGCACATCTTCTCGGGGCTCAAGCTCGCGGTGGGGTTCGCGCTGATCGGCGCGATCATCGGCGAGTTCATCTCCTCGAGCGTGGGGCTCGGGCACGCGATCTTCATCGCCGGCAATCTCTACAATATTCCGAAGGTGTTTTCCTCGCTGCTGGCGACGATCGTGATCGCCCTCGCCTTCGTGCAGATCGTCGGGCGGATCGAGCGGGTGCTGATGCCGTGGCGGAGGATCGCGCGATAGGGGGTGAGACGAATCCGACCGAGGGTCGCGCGCGCGGGCGGGCCCGGTGGAGACACGGCCTGGAGCGGGGTGAAATCGCCCGTGCTCACCCATCCGGCTCGCTCCTTGTTTTCCGGCCGAGTTTTCTGGCTAAGTTTTCTGGCTAAGTTTTCTGGCCGAACTCACGGCTTTGGCGGGTCTCTCTCGGCGGGCGATGGGGAGGCAATAAGCGCCGCGAGCTGATTCCTGGCGATTTTCCCGGCCGCGTTGAGCGGCATCGCATCCACGATATAAATGGCGGACGGAAGCTTGTAATCCGCCAGTTCCCGCGAGGAATAAGCGATCAGATCCTCCCCGGTCGTCCTTGAATTGGGAACCAGTTTTACAAATGCAACGACATCCTCATCCTGATCCTGATGCGACCGCCTGCCGATAACCGCCGATTCGACGACATCCGGGTGCGAATCGAGAACGGCCTCCACTTCCGCCGGGTATATGTTGAGAGCCATATGGATAATGATGTCTTTCGTCCGGCCGACGATGAAGAGAGCTCCGTCCGCTGCCGTTCTGGCCAGATCTCCCGTATTGAACCATCCGGCGGCATCCAGAACGGCCGCGGTTTCCTCGCGATTGCGATAATATCCGAGCATGACGTTTGGTCCACGAACGTGAAGCTCGCCGACCTCCCCCGGAGAAACCTCCGCCCCATTCCTGTCGAGAATCCGGCTTTCGATGCCGGGAAGGACGAAGCCCACCGATGTATCGTCCCGTGGAGCAGACAAGTCGACGCTCGCTATTCCCGGAGATGTCTCGGTCAAACCATAGCCGTTGATCAATGGAACCCTCAGCCTTTCTTCCACTTCTCTCTTGAGGGCGATATCCAGAGGCGCGCCGACGACCCCCAGAAAGCGCAGTTTTCCCGAAGTCCGACGGTCAATGGCGTTCTGTGTCATATATTCGAGCAACTGTCGAAACATCGTCGGTGTGCCGGTGGCCATCGTAATCCCATCGTGACTCATGGAATCCGTCATTGCCGCAGGATCGAACCGGGGTGGAAGGAAGAGCGTGGCACCTACGGACAGCGTGGCGATCAGCCCAAGCGTGAAGCCGGAAATATGAGCGATCGCTGTCATGCCATAGACATGATCCGCGGCAGTCATCATTCGATTCTCAACAACCGATGCAGCCCCGAAGAGCAGGTTGCGATGGGAGAGCATGACGCCTTTCGGAAGACCGGTGGTACCAGACGTATAAATCAGCGTCGCAACCTGCCGATCGCTGGAGGAATGGGTTGGCTCCGGCTTGGCGTCGCGCCGCAGGTCGCCGACGACGATATGCCTGAGTTCCCCGAGCCCCCGGGTTCTTGCGCTATGTCGTCGCGCGTGCATTTCGGCCATGGCAGCGGGGCGCGCATCATAGAACACGATGCAGGAATTCGAATGATCGAGGATCTGGTCGACCTCGCGTGCGGCCAGTCTCGGGTGAACAACGACGGACCAGGCATCGATCTCGGATGCCGCGAGCACGAGCACGGCCAGCGAAAGACAATTCTCGCCGACGATCATCATTCGATCGCCGGGACGCACACCCAATGATAGCAGGCTGCGCGCCGTCCCGGACACGAGCTCCGCCAGCTCTCCATATGTGAGCCTGCCTTCGGGGCTGACGAGCGCGAGCCGTTCCGGCGTGTGCTCTGCGTGGGGCCGGAACACGTGACCAATTCGTATCGGAAGGCCAGCAAGAACGTCTCTGACACTGGTATCGTCGAATGTCATTCGAATGTTCTCCGGACTAGAGCGCGATGATTTTAGGTCATCGCGCTCTATGTTTGTTTTCTCGCGTGATTCAGACCTGCGGTGATTCCACCTTCGGTCATCACGCTCTATGTTTGTTTTCTCGCGTGATTCAGACCTACGGTTTGTCCACCTTCGGTCATCACGCTCTATGTTTGTTTTCTCGCGTGATTCAGACCTACGGTTTGTCCACCTTAGGTCATCGCGCTCTGGAAGAAGAGGGGCGTGGCGATGCCCTTCGGCTATCGGCCTTGGCCTGCGCGCGCCATCCCGGAAGGGCTCGGGCACATCACGCTTCGCGGATGAATGCCAATATCTGTTCGTCGACCTGATCGGGGATGGTGTTGCAAAGCCCGTGCGGTGCGCCTGGAATGAGCTTCAGCGTCGAGCCTTTCACGATCTTCGCGCTGAGAGCCGATGAATCCGCGACGGGCACGATCTGGTCGTCTTCCCCGTGCAAAAACAGGGTCGGGACATCGATCTTCTTCAGATCGCCGGTAAAGTCGTCCTCGGAGAAAGCTTTCACGCAGTCATATGAGCCCTTGATGGATGACTGCATGGCAAGCCGCCAGAACTGCTCTTGAATGCCTTCGGAGACCTTTGCATTCGGCCTGTTGTAGCCGAAGAACGGAACACTCACGTCCTTATAGAACTGGGCGCGGTTCTCGACGATTCCCTTCCGGATCCCATCGAATACGGACATCGGCAGGCCACCCGGATTGTTATTGGTCTTCAGCATCAGCGGCGGCACCGCCGCGATGAAGACCATCCTGGCGAGGCGAGACGTTCCGTGCCGGCCGACATAACGGGCGATTTCTCCGCCGCCCATCGAATGGGCGACGAGAATCACCCGTTGGAGGTCGAGTTTCTCCAGAAGCTCGGCCAGATCATCCGCGAAGGTATTGTTGTCATACCCCGTCCATGGCTGGCTCGACCGGCCATGACCGCGGCGATCATGGGCGATCACGCGGTAGCCCTTGAAGCCGAAGAACAGCATCTGGGCATCCCAGGCGTCCGCGCTGAGCGGCCAGCCATGGCTGAAGACGATCGCCTGTCCCGTCCCCCAGTCCTTGTAAAAGATTTCCGAGCCGTCCTTGGTCTTAAGATAGTTGCCCAATGGCTTGTCTCCTGAATTGAATCCTGCGCCGTTTTCGAGGGTTGATGAGGCTGCCAGGGCCGGGCCTCCAACGATCGACGTCACGGGAAGCATGGCCCCTGCCGCGATCATCGCTGCCCCGCGCTGGATGGCTCGCCGGCGTCCCAGGGTGAATTCATCGGGCACGCCATTTTTCGATATGGGTTCGTCGTCTTTCGTCATCATACCCTTCGAGCTGCCCTATCCTTTCGGCACGGGTAGTCGCTTCGACAGGCCGGCGCGGCGCCGACTTGGAGCACCACCGGCGGAGGGAACATATTTGCGTGCCGGAAACGCGGCTAGCTGACGAAATCGCTCACTGCCTCACGATCGCAAGGGGGACATTTTCGCTCACACGCTGACGTATGTCGTGATCTGCTGAATTCTCGCAAGCACCTGCGGTTCCGCCGACTGCATTGTACTGAAATGCGTCTGCGCGCGGAGCTGATCCGGCGTAAAGCCTGTCTCTTTCTTGATGAAGCGGCGATAGCTCCGGACATCGGAGTATCCCAGCTCCGATGCGATTTTGCATACGCTCTGGGTCGTATCGCCCAGTCGCCGCAAGCTGATGTCGATGAACGCTTCCTTGCGAAGATTGCGCAGGCCAATTCCGGAATTGCTCATACGCCGGCGGAGTGTTGCCGGGCTTACGGAAAACTTGGAGCACATGGCCGCTGTACTGAAGTGCGCGATGGACGCTCCGGTTTGAATTGAAGGCTTGTTTTCGGCCACGATATGGGCCAGCCATTGCCGGGCTATCTGCCACCAGATATCGTCCGCCGGCTCGCCGTTGCGAGCCTCGCTCAAGAGCTTCACCGGAAACTGAAGTGCCGTCACCGCCCCGAGCCGTACCGGAGCGAGCATCGAGTAATGCCTCGTTCCCAGGAAAATATTGGCGGGATTTCGGGTTACAACGGACCTTGCCGGGAATGGCCGTCCAAGGAAATAGGTCAAGGCTCCAAAAAGCGAGTTCAGGTAGATCTCCTCAATGACGAAAGCATTGGCCCCCGCAAAGGAATCGTCACACCGGACGCAGAGCGCGGCCCATTTTCCGTTCGTTCTCAATTCAAGCCGCAAAGGCTGGCTGGATTGGTGAAACCGAATGACGGCGTTGAGCGCACATTCGAGGGTTGCACATCCGACCATGATTCGAGCCATGAGAATGGTCTCGGATATAGGCACGGGACGCCGTCCCAGCCCCACGAAGGCATCATCGGTCTTCCTGATGATGTTGAAGTAGAGCAACCCCAGCTGGGCAAAGGAAATCCTGGAATGAACGCCTGGGCTGATGAAACTGTCCGTGAACAGCTCATCTTGCGGCATACCCTGCTCCAGAACCGGAGCGGCTCTCATGAAAGCCCACGAGATGGGAATCGTTTGTTCAAGGCCGATGTTGCTCAAGGTCAGCGGACTCCTGCGCAATACGGATCTCGGCAAGCTCGCGGATCCGGCTTTTAGAGCAGATCGCGATCAGATGGAATCGGCTGATCGCGTGAAGATGCTCGCAAAACAAACACATAGAGCGGATTGCGTGAGCCCGTGCAAACGCAATTCGCTCTAGAGCGTGACGAGCGAAGGTGGAAGACCGCAGCCATGAATCCTGCGAGAACACACTGACCGAAAGCGGGGGGCGAGGCCGCCGCCCGCGCTTTCGCCTGTGAGCGCGATCCGGGCCGGGCGAAGCCGGAAGCGATCATCGGCGAGTTCATCTCCGGCGGAGGATCGCGCGATAGGGGGTGAGACGAATCCGGCCGAGGGTCGCGCGCTGCAGGGGCGAGCCTCTATTCGATCTTCCTCGAATTGTCGTTGACAGCGCACTACGTTCCGGTCTAATCCGAGTTTACTCGAAATATCGGAGCCAGCCTTGGACAGTGCTCAAGCCGTGCAAGCCCTCGCGGCACTTGCCCATGACACGCGCCTCGCGATCTTCCGCATGCTGGTCGAGCGCGGGCCGGAGGGTCTCTCCGCCGGGGTGATCGCCGAGCAGCTCGGCATGCCGCCATCCTCGCTGACCTTTCATGTGCAGCACCTGCACCGGGCGGACCTGATCACACAGCGCCGGCTGAGCCGCCAGCTCATCTATGCCGCCAACTTCGCCGCGATGAGCGGCCTGGTTGGATTCCTCACCGAGAATTGCTGCGGGCGCGGGGCCTCTGCGCCGGTTTGCCGGCCGGAAGCCGACAACGCGCCGCCGCGTGCCGGCAGACGTTCCGCCTGAGCGCAACGCGCCCAACGCCAAACCGCGAAGGAACAGACTCATGGACGCAACCGAGGTCAAGGAAATGGTCCGTGCCCGTTATGGCGGCATCGCGGCCGGCACAGTCCCGACCGCACCCGCCCCATCCTGCTGCGGCACATCGGCCGATATTTCGGCCGACGCCAAATCGATGCAGATGGGCTATTCGGCGGACGCGCTGGCGGATGTTCCCGAGGGCGCCAATCTCGGATTGGGCTGCGGCAACCCCCAAGCCATTGCCGCCGTGAAGCCCGGCGAGATCGTCATCGACCTCGGCAGCGGCGCCGGCTTCGATTGCCTGCTCGCCGCGAGAGGGGTCGGGCCGGAAGGCCGCGTGATCGGCGTCGATATGACGCATGAGATGCTGAAAAAGGCGCGCGGCAATGCTGCGCGCGTCGGCGCGGCCAATGTCGAATTCCGTCTTGGCGAAATCGAGCATCTGCCGGTCGCCGACAACACGGCCGACGTGATCCTGTCGAACTGCGTCATCAATCTGGTGCCGGACAAGGCGCAGGTATTCCGCGAGGCTTTCCGTGTCCTGAAACCGGGCGGGCGGCTCGCGATCTCCGATGTGGTGAACATCCGTGTGCTGACGCCTGAGCTTGCATCCGATCGTGCGCTTGTTTGCGGCTGCGTGGCCGGCGCGGCACCGGCACAGAGCCTCAGGGGCTGGCTTGAAGCGGCCGGCTTCCGCGACGTGCGGATCCACGTGAGGCCGGAAAGCCGCGACATGGTGGCGAGCTGGGCGCCGGGGCGCGGCATCGAGGATTATGTCGCCTCGGCAAACATCGAGGGGCGCAAGCCGCGCGAGGATGAACCCGCGTCCTGCTGCGCGCCGGGCTGCTGCGGGTGAGCCCCTTGCAGCAGCGCCCCTTCAACGTGTTGTTTCTCTGCACGGGCAACTCGGCACGGAGCATCTTCGCCGAGTGCCTGCTCCGCCAACTGGGCAAGGGCAAGTTTCAAGCCTTCAGCGCCGGCAGCTTTCCGACGGGCCAGGTGCATCCCTTTGCGCTCCGGCTGCTGGCAGAGCAAGGCTTTCCGACCGACACCCTGCGCTCGAAATCCTGGGACGAGTTCGCCCTGCCCGGGGCGCCCGTGATGGATTTCGTCTTCACCGTCTGCGACCAGGCGGCCGGCGAAGCCTGCCCCGTGTGGCCGGGACATCCCGTCACTTCCCATTGGGGCATCCCGGATCCCGCCGCGGTGGGCGGCACCGAAGCCGATCGCATGCTCGCCTTCCGCGAGGCATTCCGCATGCTGGAGCGGCGCATCAGGCTGTTTCTGGCTTTGCCGCTCGCCTCGCTCGACCGCATGGCGCTCAAGCGCGAAGTCGATGCGATTGGCCGCCTTCGCCCCGATACCGCCGCCCATGCCGCCGCCCGATACCGCTGAGGATCCGCATCATGAGCGAGACAACCCTCTCCGCGCACAGCAGGCCAGCGGCAAAGCCGGCGATGGGATTGTTCGAACGCTTCCTGACCGTGTGGGTGGCGCTCTGCATCATCGCCGGCATCATCCTCGGCGAAGGAATGGCGGGCGTCTTCCATGCGATCGGTGGCGCGACGGTCGCCGAGGTCAACCTGCCGGTCGCCGTGCTGGTGTGGCTGATGATCGTGCCGATGCTGCTGAAGATCGATCCCGCCGTGCTGCGCGAAGTCGGCAGGCATTGGCGCGGCATCGCCACCACCGTCGGCGTGAACTGGCTTGTCAAGCCGTTCTCCATGGCGCTGCTGGCCTGGGTCTTCATCGCGCGGCTGTTCCGGCCCTGGCTGCCGGCGGATCAGATCGCGAGCGACACGGCGGGGCTGATCCTGCTGGCCGCTGCGCCCTGCACCGCGATGGTGTTCGTCTGGTCGAACCTGGTTGACGGCGAGCCGCATTTCACGCTCAGCCAGGTGGCGCTGAACGACACCATCATGGTGATCGCATTCGCGCCGATCGTGGGCCTGCTGCTGGGCTTGTCCTCGATCGCCGTTCCCTGGGACACGCTCTTTCTTTCCGTGGCGCTCTACATCCTCGTGCCGGTCATCGTGGCGCAGCTCTGGCGGCGGATGCTGCTGCGGCGGGGTGGGCAGGCCGCCCTCGCGCGGACGCTGCATAGACTTGCGCCGCTGTCGCTCTGCGCGCTGCTGCTGACGCTCGTGCTGCTGTTCGGCCTGCAAGGCGAGCAAATCGTGCGGCATCCCGTCGTCATCGCGCTGCTCGCGGTGCCGATCGTCATCCAGGTGTATTTCAACGCGGGCCTTGCCTACTGGCTCAACCGGAGGCTCGGTGTCGCGTGGTGCGTGGCGGGACCGTCCGCCCTGATCGGCGCGAGCAATTTCTTTGAGCTGGCCGTGGCCACGGCCATTGCCTTGTTCGGCTTTCAGTCCGGCGCCGCCCTCGCGACCGTGGTCGGCGTCCTGGTGGAAGTGCCGGTCATGCTCTCGGTCGTCCATATCGTGCGTCGGTCCCGCGGCTGGTATGAAGGCGCCGCTGGGCGCTGAACCCATGGGACTGCGCGCCAGCGGGGCGTGAAGCCATCTTGGCGAGGGATTTGGGTCGGATCGAAAAGCGGGCCATCGCCGGGATATGGCGCCGGCCCTGACCCCGGTTCGCTCATCGGCGGGCCTTGGGGGTGCCGGGCGTCCGGAGCGAGCGAATTGCCCCGCCGAATCCGGGGATTCACCGGCCGGCTCCGGCATTTGTCTCAACCATGTTCGAGGTCCTTGAGGTAGGCGCAAAACATATCGGCCATGGCATCGGCATAGGCTTCGATCTCGGCGCGGGTTCGCGGGGTTTCCGAAAAGCGTTTTCCGACCTGGGTCAGCGTTGCCGTGATCAGCTCGCCGGCCAAAGCGCGTGACGATCCCGAAGCCTTCGGCAGCGCCTCCCGCATGAAGGCCTGGAGAGCGCGGGTTCCCGACGCTCTCGCCGCCCGCGCTTCGGGCGCGTCGCGATAAAGAGGGGCGGCGTCACCGAGCGCCACGCGCAGCGCCGCCTCATCGCATTCCGAGCGGATGAAGGCATGAACCAGGGCGCGCAGCCGTTCGTGCGGCGGCCTTCCGACATCGGCGAGGATGGCGCGCAAGAGCTCGCTCGTCTGCCGCCATTCGTCGCTCTGGAGCCGGAACAGGATCGCCGCCTTGTTGGGGAAATACTGATAGAGCGATCCGACGCTGACGCCCGCTTTCTCCGCGACCCGCGCGGTGGTGAAGCGTTGCGCGCCTTCCTGCGCCAAAACCTGAACCGCGGCCTCCAGCACCGCGGCGACGAGGCCGGCCGAGCGGGCCTGCCTGGGCTCTTTTCGCGAGGAAATCGAGGCGCTTCGGCGATCGGTCATGGCGGCGCGCGGCAATGCGAATAGGAAACATGACGGATTGGTCGTATTTCTGGTCCGGCGCAAGGACGCGCCCCTCTCGGACCGGAGACCTTCATGAACACCCTATCGACGCACCTGGCCATCACCCCGCTTGCGCCCCTGCTGGACCGCCTGTTCGAAGAGGCGGATGCGGCGTCGCCGGCGACAAGCCCCGCAATGGCGGCTCTCTCCGCCGAGGAGCGGAGGCGTTTGATGCGGAGCAAGACCGATTACCGCGACTTCTACGGGCGGCTGAAGGATTTTCCGGTTCCCGTCTCGCGCGAGACCGGCGTGCTGCTCTACATGCTGGCGCGCGGCAGCCGCGCGCGGACGATCGTCGAGTTCGGGACCTCGTTCGGCATCTCGACCCTCCATCTCGCCGCGGCACTCCGCGACAATGGCGGCGGCCGCCTGATCACCAGCGAGTTCGTGCCGTCCAAGGCGGCGCGCGCGCGGGAAAACCTGACGGAAGGCGGGCTCATCGATCTCGTGGAGATCCGGGAGGGAGACGCCCTGCAGACGCTGAGCGCCGATCTTCCCGCAAGGATCGATCTCGTTCTGCTCGATGGCGCCAAGGGGCTCTATCCCGAAATCCTGAGCCTGCTCGAAAGAAATCTCAGGCCGGGCGCGTTCGTCGTCGCCGACAACGCCGATGAGAGCCCGGACTATCTGGCGCGCGTGCGCTCGCCGGCAGAGGGATACATCTCCACGTCCTTCGGCGAGGATGTCGAGCTTTCCATGCGGATCGGCTGATCCCGCAGCCGGCGCGCGGTTCGCGGCGCCCGGTTCGCGGCGCAAAGGGAAACCCGCGACAATGAACACGGCCCTGATGCTCCCGCTGTTCCTCGCGCTCCTTGCGCTGACGGCGTTCTTCAACCTGGCCGAGATGGCATTGGTCGCGGCGCGCGCCTCGATTCTGGAGAGGGAAGCGAACGCCAGGGCGGCGGAAACCGTCCTGGCCCTCAAGCGGCGGCCCGGCCTTTTCCTGGCGGCGATCCGGGCCGGAGACCTCGTCACCGATCTCCTGATCGGCGCCTTCGTCGTGACCTGGATCGAGGGCCTGATCCGGGCCGGACTGGCCGGACTTCCCGCCATCGGCCGTTATGAAGCGGGCATCGCCGTTCTTGGCGCGTTCGCCGCCGTTTCCTACATCGTGCTGGTCTTCGCCGATCTGGCGCCCAAGAGCATCGCGCTCGGCGCGCCGGAGCGAGCGGCGATGCTGATCGCCTCTCCGCTGCGTCTTCTGATCCTTGTGGCGCGGCCGTTCCTTGCCGCGCTCGAAGGCTCCAACAGCCTTGTCCTGCGGCTCCTCGGCATACGCAGGCAGAGCGAGGACCGGGTCACCCAGGAGGAGATCCGTCGCGTGCTGTCGGAAGGGTTGAGCGCGGGCGCCCTGCTCTCCTTCGAACGCTTGATGATGGACCGGGTGCTCGATCTCGATCATCGCTCCGTCCGCACCGTGATGACGGGGCGAAGACACATCGAGTTTCTTGCCTGCCGCCCTCGAAGCGCGCCGGCTGCCGCGACGGATTTCGGAAACGGGATGCCCGCAACCGAAATGGATGGGGAGAGGCTGAGGGAAGCCGTTCTCGGCGCCAGGGCGTCGCGGCTGCTCGTGGCGGAAGAGGGCGATCTCGAGAGGCTGGTCGGCATCGTCTCACGCGCGGATGTGCTGGCGGCACTCGCGCGCGGCGAGGCCATCGATCTCGCGGCCCAAACCGTCCCGCCCACCTATGTGCCGGAGAATGCCAGTGTCCTCGGTGTCCTCGAAATCTTGAAGTCGGCGCCTGGCCATATGGTCATCGTCGTCGACGAGCTCGGATCCGTTGTCGGACTCGCAACACTCGCCGACGTGCTCGAGGCCGTGGCCGGCGAAGTTGCGAGGCACGAAGGCTCGCCGCTCTGGATGGAGGCCGGCCATCTCAGCCCTGAGGCCGACGGAAGCTGCATCGTCTCCGGGAGCGAGCCGGTCGACGACGTCGCGGAGATCGTTCCGCTCACCGCGCCGACCGCTCGCGGCTACAAGACGATGGCGGGTCTCGTCATCGACCGGCTCCGGCGCATTCCTTGCGAAGGCGACACGGTCGATCTGCCCGCCCTCACGATCGAGGTCGTCAGCGTCCGGCGCGGAGCCGTGAAGACGCTGAAGCTCGTTCCCAGGGAGCAGCCTTTCAGGTGAGGTGCGCGCGGAGGAAGGCGCAGGCCTCGGCGAGCGAGGCCCGGCCCTCCCCAAGCTCGGGGAAGAAGAGATGCCAGCCATGGAACATTTCGGGCCAGATCTGAAGCGTGGTGCGCACATTCGCCGCGCCGGCGACGGCGGCGAGGCGGAGCGAATCATCGAGCAGCGTTTCCGCCGCGCCGACCTGGATGAGCGTGGGCGGCAGGCCGCCGAGATCGGCGTGGATGGGCGAGACGAGGGGCGCGCGCGGGTCCGTGCCGGCGAGATAGGCGGCGGCGAGCTCCTGCAAATAAGGTTTCTGGATCACCGGATCGACGGCGGATCTGGTCTGCATGGTGGCGCCGCGCATTTCGAGATCGGTCCAGGGCGAGGCGAGCCAGACGGCGGCGGGAAGGGCGAGGCCCGCATCGCGGAGCGAGATGAGGGTGGCGAGCGCGAGGCCGCCGCCCGCGCTTTCGCCCGCGAGCGCGATGCGGGCGGGGGCGAAGCCGGAGGCGAGGAGAAAGCGATAGGCGGCGAGGCTGTCCTCGAGCGCGGCGGGGAACGGGTGCTCGGGCGCGAGGCGGTAGTGGAGCGCGAGGGTGCGGGCACGGGCCTGGCGGCCGGCCTCCGCGATCATGTGGCGGTGGCTTGCGAGGGAGCCGGAGATGTAGCCGCCGCCATGGAGGAAGAGGATGACGCGGGAAGGATCGGCCGCCTCTGTTGCCGTCCATTCGGCGGGGGCGCCGACGGGGGCATCAAGGGGGATGCCGGCGGCAGGGACCGGCTCGACACGGAGATCGGGCGGAAGGGCATACTGGGCGCCGAGCGCATCGAGGCGGGCGCGGCGTTCGGCGAGGCCGGCGGGGCGGGGGCTGGCTGCGAGGCGGGCGCGGATCGTTTCGAGTTCGGTGTTGGGCATGAGAGCGGCTCCGGGCGGGTTGCTGGCTGTAAAGAAGGTCCCCCCCGGCGTTAGAGCAGATCGCGATCAGTCGGAATCGGCTGATCGCGTGAAGATGCTCGCAAAACAAACACATTGAGCGGATTGCGTGAGCCCGTGTAAACGCAATTCGCTTTCTGTGGCAAGCACACCTGATCACCCCGCGGACGCAAGCCGATTCGGATTCCGGGGACTCTTGCGGAACCTCTCGACGGGCTCGAGCACCCGTCATTCGGCTCCGATACGGGCGCCTTTCCCGGCCACCGAGGGCTTCATGACCAGCACCACAGGCACGAGCACGAGCATCACGACGGCCAACACCCAAAAGACATCGAAATAGGCAAGGGCGGAGGCTTGCTGCTGGCGCAGGTTCTCGAGCGCTTGCAGGGCGAGCTGATGCGCGGCGACGGGATCGGCGGTTTGCCGGGAGAAGAGGTGCTGGGCCCGATCGAGGAAGGAATTGGTGGCCGGATCGAGGGGATTGAGAGATTCGACGAGCCGGAGGCTGTGGAACTGATCGCGGCGCTCCTGAAGTGTCTGCGCCAACGACGTTCCGACACTGCCGCCCTCGTTGCGCAGGAGGCTCAACAAGCCGACGGCCGCTCCGCGCAGCTCCAGCGGAATGTAGAGATAGGCCGCGACATTCGCCGGGGCAAAGCATATCGCAAGCCCCACGACCAACACCACCCGAGGCCAGACGACCTGGCCCGGGCCGATATCCAGATTCATCTGCGACATCCAATAATTGCCCGCGGCCATGGTCAGCAGGCCGGCGACCATCACCCACCGCGCGTCCGTGCCCCGGCCAAGCGTGCGGCCCACGAAGGGCATTGCGACGACGGCGAAGAATCCCGCCGGCGACATGACCAATCCCGCGCGCAGCGCATCATAGCCGAACAGGGACTGCAGCAGGCCGGGCAATGAAGTGCTGGCGCCGTACAGCACCGCGTAAGCGAAAAAGATGACAATGCAGCACGCGCTGAAGTTCCGCTCCCCCAATGCGCGGAGATTGACCACGGGATTGGGATGGCGCAACTCCCAGATGACCAGGGCGATCAGCCCCGCAAAGAAGAGCGCCGCGAGCGTCTGGACACGCCAGAATGGGTCGCCCAGCCAGTCCCATTCCTGTCCCTTGCTGAGCATCACTTCCCAGCAGACGATGACGATGACCAGCAGCGACAGGCCGATCGAGTCGAAGTGGAACGGCCGCTTCCTCAATTCCGCGCGCTGCGCCACGAGATAGTCCGGATCACGGAGCAGGGCATAACATCCGCCGAGCGCCAAGAGACCAACCGGGACGTTGAGGAAGAACACCCACCGCCACGAGTAGCTGTCCGTGATCCAGCCGCCGAGGGTGGGGCCGACGACCGGCGCGATCAGGGCGGCGAAGCCGAACAGCGTCATCGCCATGCCTTGCTTCTCCGCCGGGAAGGCGTCCAGCAGCACCGCCTGGCTGCTTGGCTGAAGCCCGCCGCCCGCCAGGCCCTGGAGCACGCGGAAAAAGATCAGCTGAGTGAGGCTGGTGGCGATTCCACAGAGTCCGGAGGCGAGGGTGAAGACGGCGATCGACAGCAGAAAGTAGTTGCGGCGACCAAGATGTGCCGCCAACCAGCCGGTGATCGGCAGGATGATGGCGTTGGCGGCCAGGTAGCTGGTGATGACCCATTCGCCGTCATCGACCGTTGCGGACAAGCCGCCGGCAATGTAGCGCAACGCCACGACCGCGATCGTGGTATCGAGCACCTCCATGAAGGTTGGCACCACGACGATGGCGGCCACCAGCCAGGGGTTTGCTCCGACGCGCGACCCTGGGGGCGATCCGGGGCGCGATCCGGGGAGCGAAGGCGAAAGTGCCGCGTCCGTCATCGCTTGGCGACCGACGCGCTCGCAACCGAGCCAGGGGCTGGCGATTGCGGCGCGTAGGTCTGGAGAAACCTGCCGGCATCGGGTCCCGTCGGCGGCTTGTGGATGTAGACGTACGGAACAACCGAGGCGCCATAGAACAGCGGGTATTTTTCCGGGTCGTAGTCCTCGACGTCAATCCGAACCGGCAGCCGCTGCACCACCTTGACGAAATTGCCGGTCGCGTTCTGCGGCGGCAGCAGCGCGAGCGTTGATCCGGTCCCCATCGTAAAACCCGAGATGCGGCCCTTGAATACGTGGCTGTCGCCGTAGATGTCCACGTAGAGATCGGCAGGCTGGCCGATGCGCAAGTCGCGCAGCTGCGTCTCCTTGAAATTGGCGTCAACCCAAATGTCGCGAAGCGAGCGGATCACCATAAGGCTCTGCCCGACTTGAACGTAATCTCCGGGATTGACATTGCGGCTGGTCACGACGCCGTCGATCTCCGCGACGATGACGCAGTACCGGAGGTTCAGCTCGGCCTCGGCGAGATTGCGCTCCGCCGCTTCGAGCTTTGCCTCCGCCTCCCTCACGTCCGGCGCATCCGCCGCGTACCGGGCGAAGGTGAGGTCGATGTCGCCCAGCTTCTGAAACTGATCGAGCATCTGCGTCGGCGTCTGATCGTAGGAATGCATGACGCCCAGTTGAGCCGCGCTCTGAATGAGGTCTGCTTGCGCCTCGCGGACGGAAGAGAAGGTCTGATCGATATCGGGCGGCACCGAAGCGAGACCGGCTTGTTCGGATACCGCCGGAAGCCCCAAGGAGGCACGGATTTGGTACACTTCGGCCAGCGCCTGGGTGACCTGCGCCCGCGCGGTCAGCAACGCCGCTTGTCGCCGGTCGTAATCCGACTGGCTCACGGTACCCGTCGCCACCAACTTGCTTGCCCGTTCGAAATCCACCTGGGCGAGCGCCAGCTCCGCGGTGCTCTTGTCGAACGCGGCAACCCGGGCACGCAGGAGGGCGACCTGGTTATCGACCTCCTCGATGGCGTTCTGCAATCTGAAGCGCCGGCTTCTGGCTTCCGCTTCAATGCCGCGGGCCGCAGCCGTGGCCAGGAGCAGGTTCGCCTTCGCAGTATCGACGGCCGCTTCGGCCACGGCGACGGCGTCCTGATAGGGCTTTTTGTCCAGCTCAACCAGGATGTCTCCCTTGCGCACGCGGTTGTTGTCGTCCACCAGGACCCGGGCAACCTGGCCGGGGACGCGCGCGGCAACGAATGTCACGTGGCCGTCCACGTATGCATCGTCCGTCGAAACGGTGTTGAGCATCTCCTCGACCCATGGGATGCCGAACACGACGAGAAGCACCAGGACAGCAGCGCTGAGCGCGCCCGCCAGAAGCTTTCGTTTCAGCGCGGCCTTTCGGGCCTCCTGCGGCGCGGGTTGGGATTCCGGCGGTGGCTGCCCGGATTTCACGTCGCGGGCCGCCGAAGCCTCTTCATTCGCTGTCGGCCGCGCGCCGCTCGAACCCGGCTTGTCGCTTTGCTCGGTCATGTCGGACACCCGTTGCAAGGGCGCGAAACGGACGGCGTTGAATGGCGACCCGCCACCTTGAATGGAAAGATACCATGGCCGCCCGTGGGAGTCGTCGGATTCCCCGCGGGAATCCCCGAAGCAGCAAGCGGCCCGCGGCGTGCCCGCTGGCCCGGACCGCAGGTCACGAGGTCATCCGCCCGCCACGCCACCATGAAGTCGGCGCACGGGGAGAGGATGCGGCGGGCGAAGCAGGACAGGAAGGCTTGATTGCGAAGGCGCACAGGTCGCGCTATCCGCCTCGCTATCGACGAGAGGCGGGAGGGACACCATGCGGATCACCGGTTTCGGGATCGCGGCCTCGGCACTGCTTGCGACCCGGCTCATCCTGCTCCCGGCGCAGGCGGAGACCGCTCCGGCCGCGTCCGCAAGCTGGCCGCACACGATCACCGAGCCTGCGGGAAGCGTCACCGTCTATCAGCCGCAGGCGGTTTCCTGGCCCGATCGCGGGCGCCTGACGGCACGCGCCGCCATCGCGATCATGCAAGCGGGGCAGACCAAGCCGATCCTCGGCACGATCGAGGTTTCGCTCGCCACCAAGACCGACACAAAGGCGGGGATCGTCGCGCTCTCCGACCCGACGCTCCTCGCCACCCATTTCCCCTCGCTCGACACCGGGGCGGCGGCCGCGCTCCAGGCGAAGATCAGCGCCGCCCTGCCCCGCCTCGCGACGCGCCCGGTCCCGCTCGAAACGGTGCTGCTCAGCCTCGGCCGGGTGCCGGCGAGCGAAGTTACCGTGAACAACGACCCGCCGACGATCTTCTATGCCAACCGGCCGGCGAGCCTTGTCATCTTCGACGGCGCGCCGGTGATGGCGCCCATCGGCAACACGGGCCTCAGCTTCGCGGTCAACACCAACTGGGACGTGTTCGCCGACAACGGCACCTGGTACCTGCTGAACAACGGCGTCTGGCTCTCCGCCCCGGCGGCCACCGGTCCCTATGCCCCGGTCGCGACCCTGCCGGCCGCCTTCAGCGCCCTGCCCGACACTGCGAGCTTCAGCGCCGCGCGCAAATCCATCCCGCCGCACGCGCCGCCCCCGCCCGACCAGGTGCCGAAAATCTTCGTCAGCACCAGCCCCGCGGAGATCATCGTCATCACCGGGCCGCCGCAATTCTCCCCCGTTGCCGGCACCGGGCTGCTGCGGGTCACCAACACTGCGAGCACGCTCTTCTTCGATCCGGGCGAGGGGCGTTTCTATGTGCTCCTCTCCGGCCGCTGGTTCGCCTCCGCCGGGCTCGACGGGCCCTGGAGCTTCGCCACCAATGACCTGCCGGCGGATTTCTCCCTGATCTCGCCGGGCGGCGACGAAGGCGCGGTTCTCGCTTCCGTTCCCGGAACCGTTCAGGCCGAGGAAGCCGTGCTCAAAGCCTCCATCCCGACCACCGCGACGCTTCCGCGCGCGGGGACCACGCCGGCCGTGAGCTATTCGGGACCGCCCAAATTCGTCCCGATCCCCGGCACCGCGATCCTCTATGCCGTCAACACCGATGCGCAGGTCCTCAAGATCGGCGAGAAATACTATGCCTGCGAGAACGGCGCCTGGTTCGTCGCCGTCGCGCCGACCGGGCCCTGGGCGCTTGCCGACAGCCTGCCGCCCGCCATCGCGACCATTCCGCCCACGAGCCCGCTCTACAACGTGACCTACGTGCAGCCCTATGCCGCCACCCCGACGACGGTGACCTACGGCTACACGGCCGGCTACCTGATGGGATTCGTCACCGCCGGCGTGCTGGTCTATGGCACCGGCTACTACTACCCGCCGGTCGTGCTGCCCGGCCCGGTCCCGATCTTCTATCCCTACCCGTACACCTATGCCGCCAATGTCT
This sequence comes from Acetobacteraceae bacterium, assembly GCA_035509315.1. Lineage (GTDB taxonomy): Bacteria > Pseudomonadota > Alphaproteobacteria > Acetobacterales > Acetobacteraceae > JAKAWQ01. The sequence continues at coordinate 80,219 of DATJLS010000066.1, forward strand.
GGTACAATTCGGCCACCGGCGCCTGGGCGCGCGGCGGCACGGTCTGGGGCCCGTACGGCGCCGCCTCGGCCGGCCGCTATTACAATCCCGCCACGGGAGGCTGGGCCCAGGGCGCCGCGGTCTACGGGCCCTATGGCGGCGCCGGCGCCTGGTCCTATTACAACCCGCACACGGGCACCTATGCCCACGGCAGCGCCGCCTGGGGCGGCGGCAGCGGCACCGCCAATGCGAGCTTCTACAACCCGCGCTACGGCGTCTCCGGCAGCACCAACCAGAATGTCGATCCCTATGGCCGCTGGGGCTCGAGCACGGTCAGCGGGCCCAACAAGACCGTGAACACGCAAAGCCGGAGCAATGCCTACGGCACCGCGGGCAGCTTCAGCTCCTCCACCGGCGCCCAGGGCGCGGGCTACCACAGCCGTGCCACCGGCAACAGCGGGGCCGTGGTCCAGGGAGCGAACGGCGATGTCTATGCCGGCCGCGACGGCAATGTTTATCAGCACACCGACAACGGCTGGTCGAAATGGAACAACGGGGGCTGGACCCAGGTGCAGCCGCCGGCCGGTGGCAGCCGCCAGGGCACGTTCGATCCCGGCAGCTACCAACAGCTCCAGCGGGACCAGTTCGGGCGGCAGGAAGGGGCGGGCCGTTTCGGTGGCGGAGGCCGCTTCGCGCGCTAAATATCATGTGCCGTCATGTCACGGGTGCCATTCCGGGAACATCTCTTCGTTTATCTGCATCGCCGCCTGGCACTTCGGCGTGTCCTTGAGCGCGGCCCAGTTGTTCTCGCAATAGACGAGCTCCTTGAGGTACGCGTGGGGATCCTTGCGGTAGGCCTGGACATCTGAGTTCGCGCAACCGCTGAGAAGCAAGGCTATGGCGACAAATGTCGCCGCTCTGCCAATCCGTCGCCTCAAGGCTTATCCGTCCCCGGAGCGGGATGAGATCACCACCGCTCACTCGTCCCGTTCCCGGTCATTGTTTCATCGCGTGATTCGGACCGACGGCGATTCCACCTTCGGCACCACGCCCCGGGCTTTGAGTATAGCGTTCGCACGAGGGCATTGGACAGGACGGAGCGGGCAAAAAAGGCGGAGGGCGAACCGCGGTCACGGCTCAGGAGACGCCAGGGATTCTGGGCAACCGCCGCGCGCCGCGTCTGCATAGATGGCGATGCCGATCGTCCCGAAGTTACGATTGTAGCGCGCGCAGGATGGGGTGACACGCTCCTGTAGTTCGCGGGTGCGACGCAGCCAGTCCCCCACCATACGGAAAGGGATCGGTGTGGCAGATTTTCAATGGCCGGCAAAAGCCCGCGACATGATCGTTCCTCATATGGATTCGAGGATCTGGAACGATTTCCGCTTCCGGGACGGCGATGTCGTCGTCGCGACCTACGCCAAATCCGGAACCACATGGATGCAGCAGATCGTCTCGCAGCTCCTCTTCGATGGGGAGGAGCATCTCGACGTGATGCAGATCGCGCCGTGGCTCGAATCCAGGATCTTCCCCAAAGAGCAGCTGCTCGAATCTCTCGAAGCGCAGCAGCACCGCCGTTCCATGAAGACGCATCTGCCGGCCGACGCGCTGGTTTATTCGCCCTCCGCAAAATATATCTACGTCGCGCGGGACGGACGCGATGTGTGCTGGAGTCTCTATAACCACCATATGAACATGAGCGACGAGGGGCTCGCTGCCCTGAACGAGCGCGCCGACCCGGCCCGCCCTCGCTTCGAACGGCCGAGCAAATCCGTTGTCGATTACTTCAGGGAATGGCTGGAGAAAGACGGCTATCCCTTCTGGTCCTTCTGGGACAATGTTCGCAGCTGGTGGAGCATCCGTCACCTTCCGAACCTGCTCATGGTCCACCATGCCGATCTGAAGGCGGATCTGCCGGGCGAGATGCGGCGCGTCGCGGAATTCCTGGACATTCATGTCGATCACACGCGGTGGCCGACGATCGTCGAACATTGCACGTTCGACTACATGCGGCGTCACGGCTCGGTCAATCTTCCCCGGATCGAGAGGATGTTCATCGGCGGCGCCGCCTCTTTCATCTACAAAGGCACGAACGGCCGGTGGCGAGATGAGCTCAGCCCACAGGATCTCGAGCGATACGAGATGACCGCAGAGCAGCGGCTCGGGGCGGAATGCGCGGCCTGGCTGGCTCATGGCCGCCTGCATCCGGAACCCGGGAGCGCGATGAACTGAAATCATCGCGCTCAGGCCAAGTCTCGGCGTGCGCGGTGCGCTCCGCCCGCGCCGCCGCGGCTCAGAGCCGGCCGCCGACCTCGTCGATATGGTTGAGCAGGTCCGCCGGGTCGTCATAGACGCGGCAGGCGCCTGCCTGCTGCAGCTCGGCCACGCCATAGCCGCCGCTCATCAATCCGACGCCGAGCGCCCGGCAGCGGATGGCGGCGAGCATGTCCCAGATGCTGTCCCCGATCACCACGGCACGCTCCGGCGGGGCGCCGAGCCGCTCGGCGGCGGCGATGAAGAGATCGGGGTCCGGCTTGGCGCGCTCGACCTGATCGCGGGTGACGACCACCGAGCGGTCGGGATCGACGCCGAGCGCGGCGAGGTTCGACGCGGCCGTCTCCATCCGCCCGCTGGTCGCGATCGCCCAGGGGATCTCCGCGTCGGTGAGCCAGGCCAGCACTTCGCGCGCCCCGGGCAGCGGGCGCACGCTCGCGGCCAGCCGGCGATAGGCGGCCGTATGGCCGAAACGGAGCCGCTCGCGCCGCTCATGGCTGATCTCGAGCCCCGTCTCACGCAGAAGCTGGTTCATGAAGAGGCCGCCGCTCATGCCGATCCGCCGATGGATGCGCCAGACGGAGAGCGCGATGCCCTCCGCATCGAGCGCCTCCTTCCAGGCGAGAACATGCTGATAGACGCTGTCCACGAGCGTGCCGTCGAGATCGAAGAGAAAGACGGGTGCGATGCGCATAAGGGCCCTCCCTGGGAGCCCCTCTATATCAGGGCCCGGGTCCGTCAGCCCTCCTTGACCAGTGTCATTTTGGCGAGCGGGATCACGAGTTGTTCCGGCGCCGCTTCCATGCGCCGCGCCACGCCGCTCTCCATCCGGTCGATGAAGGCGGCGGCGCGGGGATCCTCGTGGCCGCCATCCAGCTCGGCCGCGAGCGTCCTGGCAACCGCGGCCCGCATGAAAGATGCCCAGCCGGCGCCGAACGCGCCCGCATCCTGGCTCCGCTCGAATTCGGTCCAGAGCCTGTCTTCTCCGTGAAACATTTCCAGAGTCTCGATCGCGAGGCCGGCGAAGCGCCCGTTCGCCGCGAAAGGCGCCATGAAATCCGCACGGCTGCGCGACATGGTGGGGATCGCCATCCTGAGCGCCTCGTCGGCGCGGACTGATCCGTCCGCCACCATGTCCATCAGGGCGGCATTGATGGCTTCGAGCAAAGGACGGTAGCCGAATCCGCCCTCCTCATCGAGCGCCATGGTGATGATGACGAGCCGTCCGCCCGGCCGCAGCTCATGCCCGCGATGGAGAAGGAACTGCCGCCAATCCTCCGCCGCCTGTCCTGCATAGAGGGCGCGCGCGGCGGGATCCCGGCTATAGGCGGCCTGGACATGGTCGGGGATCGGGCCGGGCACGCGGCTCAGCCACTGCACGGCCCATGAACTCCATCCGAGCGTGACACTCTCGGCGGGCAGAATCTGTTCGTAGAAGGTTCGCCCGACCGCAAACGCGAACACGGCCGGATCGCCGGCGAGATAGCCTTCGGGGCCGGAGACCGTCTCGAACAGCGAGGCGAAATCGTTGCTGGGCCGGTCCGTATGGATCACCGAGATCGCGCGTGCGGCACCCACCCGCGCGCGCAGCGCCGCGATCGCCGCGCGCATCGGCAAGAGCGAGTTTTTCCCTTCGGAGGCGCCATAATCGGCGATCACGATCGGCTCCGGCCCGGCCGTGAGCGGGACGCGCCCGGCGGCTTCCGCCAGAAGCGGCAGCGCAGGCGAAAGCCCGGCCGCCTGCACGCGCGAGCCGCGGTTGTAGGCCCCGTGCCCTTCCATCGGCTCGGGCGCGATCGCCGCCAAATCGCCTTTCATGCCTCTCCGCTCCCGTTTGGTCCGAAACCGGATCGAATCCGCGCATCCATACACGGAACGCGCGTGCGCTCCCACCGCGCGTTGCGCGCGTTCGGGCCGTGGCCAGGGTTGGCGTGCCCAGGATGGGCGAGATCGGGGTGGGCGGGATCAGGGTGGGCGGGGTCCTCCGGCCGCGGGCAGCCAGACGCGGAAGGTGCTGCCGCTGCCTTCGACGCTCTCGATCGTCAACTGGCCGCGATGGCGATTGACGATGTGCTTGACGATCGCGAGGCCGAGCCCGGTGCCGCCGATGGACCGCGAGCGGCCCTTGTCCACGCGGTAGAACCGTTCGGTCAGGCGCGGCAGGTGCTGGCGCGGAATGCCGGGGCCGTCATCCGTCACCGCGAAGCTCGCTCCTGTGCCCTGCGCCTCGGCCGAGAGCCGGACGGTGCCGTTCTCGCGCCCGTATTTCACGGCGTTGTCGAGAAGATTCTGCACCACCTGGGCGAGCTGGTCGGCATCCGCGATGACGGGCGGAAGCTCGGGCGCGATGGCGAGGTGAAGCTGCATGCGGCGTTCGGCGAGCCGCGGCTCGAACCCCGCCGCGATACGCGGCAGCAGGCTCGAAAGATCGACGGCGCCGGCGGGCAGCTGATGCTCGACGAGCTCGATGCGTGAAAGCGAGAGAAGATCGTCGATCAGCCGCTGCATGCGCGCGGCTTCCCCGGCCATGATGCCGAGGAAGCGGCGCTGGGCCGGCGGATCGTCGGCGGCGGGGCCGCGCAGCGTGTCGATGAAGCCGATCAGGCTCGCGAGCGGCGTGCGCAGCTCATGGCTGGCATTGGCGACGAAGTCCGCGCGCATGCGCTCGACCGCGTGCTCGCGCGTGCGGTCCGAAAGGACGAGCACGATACGGTCCGCACGAGAGTCCGCGCGAGGGTCCTCGGGGCGGCCGGCGGGCGGCACCGCGAGCGGCAGGATGCTCGCGCGCACCGTGCGCTCCACCGGCACCGGGATGGTGACGTCGGCGGTCTCGGCCGCGCCCGAGGCGAGCGCCCGGCCGATCGCGCCACGCAGCTCGGGGTGGCGGAGGACGGCCGGAATCTCGGCGCCGAAGGCGGCGCGGGCCGCCGCGTTCGCCCGGATGACGCCCTGCCCGGCATCGAGGATCAGGAGCGCATCCGGCAGGCGCTCGACGATCGCCTCGTCGCTGCCGCGACGCTCGGCGAGCCGGGCGGCTTCCGCCGCACCCCGGCGGGCAAGATGGGCGAGCCCCGCGGCGATCGGCCTGAAGACGGGGAGAAAGGGCTGCGGCTCACCCGGACGGAGGGAGGCGCCGGTCCCCAGCCGGTCGAGGATCGCGGCGAGGCGATCGAGATCGGCCTGCACGAGCCAGGACGCGATCCCCGCGATGACGACCAGGAAGGCGACGGCGACGAGAAAGGGGACGAGGGCGAGGTTTCGAGTGAGGGTCAGCGCCGCGAGAATCGCGAGCGGCGGGCCGCCGAAACAGAGCGCAAGCCACACGCTCTCAGGTGCCGGTCCCGGCGAGCGTCGTCGGCGCCGGGTCGAGCACCGTCGCTTCCCCGCCGGGGCCGATCGCGAAGACCGCGAGCCCGCGGACGACCCGCCCGTCGGGCCGCAGCGCCAGCAGGCCGTCGGCGCCGCTGAAGCCGGAGGGACTGGTGAGGGCGTTCGCGGAGTAGCCCGGCCCTTGCGCGAGCGCGCGGGCGAGCGCCGCGGCATCGAAGGCGAGGTCGGCGAGGGCCGGCGGGGGGTTGCCATACTTGGCGGCATAGGCATCCGCGAATTGCTGACGGGAGGCCGGATCGGGAGCGGCGTACCAGGCGCCGCCGAGCGGGGCGCCGCGGCGCACGGCCGGATCCTGCCAGAGGATCGGCCCGACGATCTGCACCGGGCCGGGATTGACATCGTAATAGGGGAGGAAGGCCGCGATCTCCTGCAAGTCGGTGCCGGTGGCGGCGAGGAGAAGCGCATCGAACGGCGGCGGGGGGACCGGCTCACGCATCAGCTCCGCCATGCGCGCGCGGCCGGCGGCATTGTCGAGCGCGCGCGCGGCGCGGATCTCCGCATCGATCGGCCCGCGGCGGTCGGCATAGTCCGAGACCGCGCGGACCGCGTCGTTGATCGCGCCGATGCCTTCCGAATAGCTTTGGATGGAGGGCGGCGGATCGCCGGCGGCCGAGGCCGCCGATTGCAGGGCCGCCTGCATGGCGGACCCGAAATCATTCTCCGGCAGCAGCGCGGCGATCCGTGTCTTGCCGCCGGATTGCAACGCGGCGACGAGGCGGCGCACCTGTTGGGCGGGGGTGATGCCGAGCACCCAGACGCCGGGACGGGCCTGGGATTCGTCATTGGTGAAGGCGAGCATCGGGATGTTCGCCTTGAGGGCGACGGGTGCCGCGGCTGCCGTGTCTCCGGAGGTGAGGGGACCGAGGATGAGGCCCGCGCCGTAGCTCACGGCCTCGTTCGCCGCCGTGACGGCGCCGGAGGGCGTGCCGCCCGTGTCGAACGCCTTGTAGGGCGGCGAGCCGGGCGTATCGAGCACGAGCTCCGCCGCCTGCAGCATCGATTGGCCGATGGGCGCGAGCGGTCCGCTCAGCGGCAACAGGATGGACAGTTTGCGGCTCTCCGGCGCAATGGAGCTTCCGCCGCGCGAATAGAGGCCGGTCGGCTGGCCGGATGTGCCGGGGGTGATGAAGCCGGTCGGCGCGCAGGCGGAAAGCCCGAGGGCGGAAAGCAGGACCAGCAATGTCCGACGAACCATGCGTCTCATCCTCCAGACCGCCGGACGCGAGCATACGGGCAGGTCTTGTGCTGGTTTCCACGCCGATCGGCAACCTTGGCGATATGACCGAGCGCGGGATCGCAGCGCTCAGGGTCGCCGACCTCGTGCTCTGCGAGGATACACGCGTGACCCGGCGGCTCGCGGGCGCGTTCGGGATCAGCGCGCGACTCTCGGCACTGCACGAGTATAACGAGGAGCAAAGGATTCCGGAGGTGCTGGCCGCGCTCGCCAGGGGCTTGCGGGTGGCGCTGGTCTCCGACGCGGGCACGCCCGTCCTTTCCGACCCCGGCTTCCGGCTGGTGCGCGCGGCGGTGGCGGCGGGGCTCGCGGTCTCCGCGGTGCCGGGGCCGAGCGCCGCGGTCATGGCGCTCACGATCTCGGGCCTGCCGCCCTCGCCCTTTCTCTTCCTCGGCTTCCCTCCCGCGCGCGGCGGGCCGCGGCGGGCGGCCTTCACGCGGATCGCGGCGCTGGAGCGCGCCGGGCTGCGGGCCACGCTCATCTGGCACGAGGCCCCGCACCGGCTGGCGGCGACGCTCGCCGATCTGGCAGGGATCTTCGGCGCGCGCGAGGCAGCCGTCGCGAGGGAGCTCACCAAGCGGTTCGAGGAGGTGCGACGAGGCACGCTCGCGGAGCTCGCGGAGCATTATCGGGAGGCGAAGGCGCTGGGGGAGATCACGCTCGTGGTGGGACCGGCGGCGGCGATGGAAGCGCCGGAAGAGAAAATCGAGGGGCTGCTCAAGGCGCTGCTCGGGCGCGGGATGAGCCTCAAGGAGGCGGTGGCAAGCGTGGCCGGCGAGACGGGCGCCAAGCGGCGGGAGGTCTATGCCCGCGCGCTCGCGCTCAAGCACGCATGACGAACGCGGCAGCGAAGGAGGAGCGGCCCGCGCGTGTCGAGGCGGCGGTCGGGCTGCTCGCCTTCGGCGCGGGGGCCATGGATGCGCTGAGCTTCGTGGCACTCGGGCAGGTGTTCACCTCGGCGATGACCGGCAATGCGGTGCTGCTGGGGCTTTCGATCGGCCAGGGACGATTGGCGGCGGCCAGCCGCTCGGTGGCGGCGCTCGCCGGCTTCCTTGCCGGCGCGTCCGTTGCCTGCCGGCCGCTGATCGGGGTCTCGCGCGGCGCCTGGTCGCGCGGCGTGATCGCCGGCTTCGCGATCGAGGCGGGTTTTCTCGCCCTGTTCGCGGGGCTGCTGGCTGCGCTGGGGCGGGGGGGCGATGCCCTGCCGATCGTTCTGATCCTGCTCGCGGCCGCAGGAATGGGCGCCCAAAGCGTGCTCGCGCGGCATCTCAACATGCCCGGCATCATCACGACGGTGTTCACGGGCACCCTGGTGGATATCGTGGCGACGCTCGCGGGCCTCGATTCCCAAACCGGCGAAGGACGAACCGTGCCCTATCGCACGGGGCGGGAGATCGCGGCGTTCGTTCTGTACACGGCCGGGGCGGCGGCCGGGGGCGGGATCGCGCTGCTCGGCGCCTGGATCGCGGGCCTGATCCCGCTGGCCGCGGTGCTTTGCGCGCTTGCGATCCGGCCCGCCATTCCCCAGCCGGCCGCGCGCGAATGACCGGCCGGCTCAGCGCGCCGGCTCAGCGCGCCGGCTCAGCCCCCCGGCTCAGCCCGCCGGCTCAGCCCCTTGAGGGGCGCGGCGCCGCGCGGCGATCGAGCCAGAGCAGGAGAAAGCCAACGAGCGGCACCACGATGTCCATGTAGAAGATGATTCCGGCATTGCCGGGGGCGTAATTGTGGGCCGCGATCATCTGGTGCACGTGACCGACCGCCGCGCCGAGCAGAAAGATGGCCGGGCCCACCACCGCGGCGAGACGAAGCTCGAACCCGCGCCAGGCGGCGAGAAACCCCACCACCGCGAAGCCGAGGCTCGCCACGCCGACCTCGAACTGAAACGGGCTCACCGCCCAGCCGATGAACGAAGCCGCCATCCGGCCGAAGAAGACATGGATGACGGAATTGTAAAGAAAGCTGAGACCGATCGAGAAAAACACATACCAGGACAGAAGCTTTTCGACGACGAGCGCGCCCGTCGCGGATTCTTTCGCGCGCGCGGCGGCGATGATCGCGACGATGAAGCCGAGGACGAGGGCGGTGAGCGGAAAATTCGAGAGGACGAAGACGATGACCGCCTCGATCACGCCTGCCATGCGCGCGTTTCCTCTCCCTTCCCTGGTTTTTCTCCGTCCGGAGATGGACAGCGTTTGCGTAATCCCGCCCGTTCCCGGATGCAAATGCCGGTCCGGCTGATCTAATGTCCTGCCCTCGGAGTTCGTCGCCTTTCGCGACGAACGGAGAGGATAAGCAGGCCACGGAAAATAAAGAGCGAGTGCCCCGATTCCGTCCCCATTCCGATGCACAATGGATTTCGGAATCTGGACACGAGCATCACGGGCCGGCCGAGCGAGGAGCGCATGGGAGAGTCCAAGCCGAACGGGGCGGCGAAGCTGCCCGTGGAGCGTCTCTATCGCCCCGCCGATCTTTCCGGGCTCGGCTTCGCGACCATCGAGGAGCTCGAGCCGCAGGCGGACCTGCTCGGCCAGGAAAGGGCGAGCGAGGCGAGACGCTTCGCGGCCGCGATCCGCGAGCGTGGCTTCAACCCTTCCGCGATCGGCGCGCGTGAGGCGCCGGTGCGCGAGGCGGTCGGCGGAAGCGTTCGACACCTGGCCCAAGGAGCAGCGCCGCGCGCGCCCGTTCTGGTGGTGGGCGACGGGCCGGAGGAAAAAGAAGGGCCGGGAGAAAAGACGGACACGGATTGACAGACATGCCGGTGACCAATGCCGAGATCGAAGCCGAGCTCGAGAAGCTTGCCGATCTGCTCGAGATCGACGGGGCGAATACGTTCCGCGTGCGGGCCTATCGGCAGGCGGCGCGGCTGGTCGGCGCGCTTGGCCGGAATATCGCGGAGATGGTGGCGGCGGGCGAGACGCTGGAAGGCGAGCCCGGGATCGGCGCCGACCTCGCCGGCAAGATCGCAGCCCTCGCGCGCGGCGAGACGCTGCCGCTCCTTGCCGAGCTGACGGCGAAAAATCCGGTGGGCATCACCGCCCTGCTCGACCTGCCGGGTCTCGGCCCGAAGCGGGTGCATCAGCTTCGCGACGCGCTCGGGATCGATTCGATCGCCAAGCTCAAGGCGGCGGTCGATGCCGGCAAGCTTTCGTCCGTGCCGGGCTTCGGCGGCGGAATCATCGACCGGCTCAGGCAGGCGCTCGCGAAAGGCGCGGGCGCCAAGCCCCGCATGCCGCTCGCGACGGCGGACCAGATCGCGGCGCCATTGCTTGCGATGGTGCGCAGGGCGAAAGGCGTGACGGCGGCGGAGATCGCGGGAAGCTGCCGGCGGCGGCGGGAGACGGTCGGCGATCTCGATATCATCGCCTGCGCCGCGGATCCGGCGCCGGTGATGGCGGCCTTCACCCGCTATGAGGATGTCAAGGACGTGCTGGAGCAGGGCAGCACGCGCGCGAGCGTGGTGCTGCGTTCCGATCTGCAGGTCGATCTCCGCGTCGTCGGCGAGGAAAGCTACGGCTCGGCGCTTCTTTATTTCACCGGATCGAAGCCGCACAGCATCGCGCTTCGGCAGATCGCGCTCGACCGCAAGCTCAAGCTCAACGAATACGGGCTGTTCCGAGGCACGCGGCGCGTGGCCGGGAAAACCGAGGAGGGGGTCTACGAAAAGCTCGGCCTGCCGCTCATCCCGCCGGAGCTGCGCGAGTCTGAGGGCGAGATCGAGGCCGCGCGGGCGGACCGATTGCCGCGTCTCGTCACGGTCGAGGACATGCGCGGCGACCTGCACAGCCATACCGACGCGACGGACGGGCGCGCGCCGCTCGCGGCGATGGCCGAGGCGGCGAGGAGCCGTGGCTATGCCTATTACGCCGTGACCGACCACAGCCGGCGGATGACGATGGCGCACGGGCTCGACCCGAAGCGGCTCGGCCGGCAGATCGACGCGATCGCGCGGCTCAACCGCGAGCTCGACGGGTTCACGGTGCTCGCGGGGATCGAGGTGGATATCCTGGAGGACGGCAGGCTCGACCTGCCGGACGATATCCTCCGCCGGCTCGATATCGTGGTGGGCTCGATCCATACGAGCTTCAACCTGCCCGCGCAGAAACAGACCGAACGGCTGTTGCGGGCGATGGACAACAAGCTGCTCAGCATCGTCGGCCACCCGACGGGACGGCTGATCAACCAGCGCGATCCCTATGCGATCGACATGGAGCGCGTCATCCGCGGCGCCGGGGAACGCGGCTGCCATCTCGAAGTGAATGCGAATCCGGAACGGCTTGATCTCGATTCGCATCATGCCCGCTTCGCCAAGGAGATCGGCGTCACGATCGCGATCTCGACCGATTCGCACGATCCTTCGCACTTCGCCTTCATGCGCTACGGCGTGGACCAGGCGCGGCGCGGCTGGATCGAGGCGAAGGACGTGATCAACACCCGCCCGCTTGGGGAGCTGCGCAAACTGCTCAAGCGGACGTAGATTGCAAGTCAATCGATAAAGACCCGGGCTGCGCCCGAACGCGCTAGGCTGAAAATCTGATCAACATATTGATGAGTATGTAGTGTTGTGATTCGCTGACATCGATTGCGGGAGATCGATATGAGCGAATTGGAGTGGCTGAGCGACGAGGCATGGGCGGCGCTTGAGCCGCATTTGCCGAAGCCCATCGGCCGAGCGTCTCGCTCATCATCGACAACCAAGCTCCGGTCGCCCCGCTCAAGATACTTCGCCAAACTGTTCAGTTCATCGCGACGCGCGCTGAGTGTCGCAAGCGCGTCTGCGGCCACGTCGTCTTTGTCACCGGGATCGACAGCGTCTTCCTCATCGATCGCGGCCAGGTATTGCACGACGCGGGCGTCGATTTTTTTGATCTCCTCCGTGATCCGACGCCTGTCAAGAACCCTGTTCTGACTTGCGGCCGAGCGGAACTTTGCGCCATCGATCGATACGAGCCGGGCGGCAAACAGCCCTTGGTCACGGCAAAAGAGGACGAAAGCGCGGCAGGCATCAACGATGGCGGTACCGTTGTCGCGTCGGAAATCGGCGACCGTCTTGTGGTCAGGTACAAGGCGTCGAAGCAGCCACATGACCTCGACGTTGCGTTTGCATTCACGTTCCAGTCGCCGCGACGATCGGACCTTGTTGAGATAACCGTAAATGTAAAGCTTCAGAAGATCGCGTGGATCGTATCCGGGTCTGCCGGTCGAGGCAGGGGCCGCCCGGCCGAAGCCCAAAGTGCAAAAGTCCAACGTATCGACGAAAGCATCAACGACGCGAACCGGCGCGTCCCGTCCCACATAGTCACCAATAGCCGGCGGCAGTAAGCATGGCTGAAATCTGTCGTCGCCCTCGAGATATCCCATGGAAAATCCCGTTTTTGCTTTCGAGAGAGAGGATAAACGACCTTGCGGTGTTGGCAGAGGCCTATTCCCACCGCCCATGCACGATCTTCAAGCTATTTGTACGGGAAGATTCTGGCACCGGACAATTGTTTGGTCGCTTGATGAGGTAGAGATATGCTGGTGCTCTCTCAGATCGACGCCGCAATCAATGTAAACCGCGCGGATTTGCTGAGGACTTTTGATAGCTGGGCTTCGGAAAAGTTTTTGAGACGGGACAGGAAAAGACAGTGCCGATGCCAAATCGATTGAAGCGAGGCGTCTAATCTTCCACTTTCTGGCTGATGTAATCCGGATACCAGCCCGTGAATTTCACCGCACCGACCAGCGCGGCCACGATCGCCAAGATGCCCAGGCGATGAGGGACATTCGGCATAAAGAGCAGCGCCAGTTCTGCGGCGACCATGACAGCGAAGGCAAGCGCCCATACGCCCGTGATCACGTAGTTCGTCCGTAGAAACTCAGGGCGGGTTTGGTACTCGGCGGGAACCTGCTCACGCGCATATTGCAGGGTAAAGGGACGGCCGATCGCCATCGAGATCAGCACGACGGCCAAAAGGCCCGCGTCGACGCACAACCGGACGCCGATGACGGACCAGGTCGGCGTGCCGAACAGGGCGTAGAGGGCTAGGGCACAGAACAGGGTTGCCGTGCCAATCTCCAGAATCTTGGGAGAGCGGCCTGCCGCCATCACATCGCGGACGATCAACGCGATCGAAACGAGGGCGCCAACGACAACGCCCTCGGTCGACCCCACAAGTCGATCAATAACGGCGAAAGCAATGAATGGCGCGAAGGCTAGCAAAATGCCCATGTCGCGATACCTTGATGTTCTCGGTGTGAGGTGGCCCCGCGATTGGACAGCCGATTCAGGCGAATCCAGGCGCGGTACAGAAATCAAAACGTTTGGCGCTTACTGAGGGAAATGCTCGACGTGCGTCTCGGCGGTGCGGCTGAAATAAAGCGCCCGTCGGCCAGTGAATGAAACCATGTACCCTGCGCAGCCCGCCGTCTTGGCCTTCGCGCAAAACCCCTTGTAGGTGTAACCGGGGGCCAGCGTCTGGGCCTCGCGGATGGCGGCCTTCAGCGCCGCCGGATCGAATGTGTCGCTGACGGCCAGATCGGAGCCTTGGGTCGTCAGTTCGATGCTTTCGCCGCTCGGCAGATAGTAGGTGGCCGTCGCGCGGCGATAGTCGACCGTGTAGCCCTCGAAGCCGCCGTCCATCAGCGCCCCGATGATCTCGGGGAACGTCATCGAGTTTTCTTCGGCTGCCTCCAGGCATTTGCGGGCGAGCGTCGTCTGCTGCGCGTTCACAACGTGGTCCTTTTGCGATGAGCATGTGTTGTCGAAGCTTCAGCGGAACGGGCACCCCTGCAGTTGGTCGGCGATCCCGTCGCTCGCACTTCCAAGGAAATCAAGCCTTCGGAATCCAGTTGCCGTGGAGGCCCTGCGGCACGCGTTGCGGCAAGCGGATCACGGCGACCGGGTCGGCGTCGACATGCGCCGCGTCGAGCAGCACCAGGTCGCTGGTCCGGCTCTCCTGATCGAAGGCATAGATGGCGAGATAGCCGTCGTCCTCGCCTTTCGTGCCACGCGGGATGAAGACGGCCTCGCCGGCGATCCTGTTGCCGAAGTCGTGGCGGACGACATCACTGGTCTCGGTGTTCACCCTCATCATGGTGTTGAAGGTGGCGGATGGCGGGTTGGTCAGCCGCAGCGTGTCCGTCAGCGTCGGCAGGTAGACGAACCGCGTCGGCAGCGAGTCAAGCGTGTCGTTGACGCGCGGGAATTCGGTGACCATCCCCGCCACCTGCGCGTCGCTGACCTTGCGGGCGGCGAGGTCGATCGTCATCCGATGCAGCGTCGGCGGCTTTTGCGTCTGCTGGGCGTAGCCGAGCGCCAGGCTCTCGTGCCGCACATAGTCGATGAAGATGTCGCCGCCGCGCTCGAAGGCGTTGGCGAAATGGAAGACGAAGAACGCATCGGCGTCGAGCCATTGCGTCATGTTGCCGTCGAGCGCGATCAGGCCGATGCGCGTGCCCATGCCCGGCCGCCATTGCAGGAAGGATTGCCCCTGCTGGGCCGCCGCGCTGTCGAACACGGCCGGGCAGACGAGCAGCACGATGTAGCGTTCGGTGAGCACGAAGTCGTGGATCATGGTCGGCGCGGCGAGCGCGACCGGAAAGCTGTTCACCAGACGGCCCGACGCGTCGATCTGGTGGATCTGGACGGTCGGCTGCGCATGCGAATAGTCGATCGCGAACAGCGCCCCGGTCTTCGGATGGCGGCGATTATGCGCGCCGAGCCTCAGCGGCTTGTCGGTGCCCGCCTTCCATTCGCCGATGGTGTCGAGATCCCGGGTGATTTCGAAGCCCGTCGTCGACTCGTTGAGCGCGAGCAGATGACCGCCATGTTCGATGATGTTGATGAAGGCGCCGTTCTTGAACGGCCCCTGCGGATCTCCGGGATGCAGCAGCTTCGGATCGATCGGCACCGGATGCGCGAAACTGCCGTAGATCGCGTGCCCGGCGCGGCGCTCGGCCGCGAGGCTCGGCGTCTGCACGAAGCGGTTGCGGTAGCGGGTGCGGCCATTGTCGAAATAGACCGCGTGGATCATGCCGTCGCCGTCCATGGGATAGGTGAAGGCGATAGGTTTGTAGAGCGGGTTGGGGCCGTTGCGCATATAGGCGCCGCTCAGCTCCGGCGGGATCCGGCCTGCGATCACAGGCAGGTCGGCGGCATCGATCTCGGGACCGATCGGCGCGTAATTGCCGCTGAGATGCGGATCGTCGGAGGTCCAGGTGATATTCGCCGTCTCCAGCGCCATCGCCGGCTCGATGCCCGGCCCCAGAACCGCCGCTGCCGCGCCGGCCGCCATAAAATGATGGAAGTGTCGCCGTGTGATGCCGTCAACCATCGTCGTTCTCCAATCCGTCAAAGGTTTTCCCGGTTCGGTCATGCCGTGATCAGCGCGGCTCTCGGGCTTGCGCTGCTGCGGCTCAGCCGCAGCAGCGCAAATCCGAACAGCGGGATGAAGACGTCGGTCCAGAAGATGATACCGGCATTGCCCGGCGCGAAATTATGCGCGGTGATCATCTGATAAAGATGGCCGACCGCCGCCCCCAGCGTGAAGATGCTGGGGCCGAGCACCGCCGCGAGGCGCAAATCGTAACTCCGGAAAGCCGCCAGCAGCCCGACCGCGGCGAAGCCCAGGCTCGCGGTGCCAACCTCGAACTGGAACGGGCTGTCGGCCCAGCCGATGAAGGCGGCGGACATCCTCCCGAAGAAGACATGCATGACAAAATTGTAGAAATTGTCGATACCGATGCTAAAGAACACGTACCAGGCAAGCAACTTCTCGACGATGAGCGGACAGTCGACCGGGGACCCCGACCGCGCAATCGCAGCCAGCGAGACAAACAGCCCGAGCACGAAGAAGCTCAGCGAATAGTTCGACATCACGAAGGTGATGGTTGCTTTGATCAGATCGGCCAGCATGATGCTCTACCTTCCGAACGATGGCGTCGCGTTGCGGGCTTGAGGGGCGACCGCACGACCGCGGCTGGATCGGAATCCAAGACCATCGGCGCGGCTA
This sequence comes from Acetobacteraceae bacterium, assembly GCA_035509315.1. GTDB lineage: Bacteria > Pseudomonadota > Alphaproteobacteria > Acetobacterales > Acetobacteraceae > JAKAWQ01. The sequence continues at coordinate 96,086 of DATJLS010000066.1, forward strand.
TGCGATCGCTTCGTCTTTACGTCGGCCCGACGAATAGATACCATCGGTTTCCATTTAATAGAAACCATCGGTATCTATGTCAAGATCTCAATTGCGGCGAACTTCGATGGGTCCGGTCCGTAACCCGGAAAGCGACCGGGCCATCCTGGAAGCTGCGCGAACCCTATTGGAAGAAGAGGGTTACGCAGCGTTTTCGCTGTCGGAGGTCGCCCGACGGGCGCATGCCTCAAAGCCGACGCTCTACCGGCGATGGCCGAACAAAGCTGCGCTGATTTTCGAGCTCTATCAGACCGGGCCCGGCGAACAGTTGAGCGCACCGCTACGAGGCGGGCTGATCGAGGATATGGTCGCGATCGTACTGGCTGTGTGGCGGCTCTGGCGGGAAACGCCAGCGGGACTGGCACTGCGCGGGCTCATCGCCGAAGCACAGAGCGAGGCATCCGCGATCGAGACGCTGCGTCAGATCTACTCGCCCTCCGTGCCGAAGATCGCGAGGGCCAGGATCGAACAGGCCATTGCAAATGACAAACTCGAGCCAAACTTCGATACGGATACGGCGCTGATCCTCATCATGGCATTCACCTGGTCGCAGCTCCTCACGAACCAGATCGACGACGAAGCAGCAGTCGAGCCCATCATCAGACTGATATTCAGCCGCCACCTGCGGTGAGACGACGGCGATTCGCAAGAAGGGGTGGCGCCCCATCATGAGGCGCTGATGTTTTCACAGAGCCAGTCTGGCGCCGCCAGTACAACACGACGCGCCCACATTCCACGTTGGGCTAACGCACCCCTACGGAGGTCCTGACGATCACCGCCGCGCCGGCACAGACTGCTATCCGTAACCCGGAAATTTCTAGCTCACATCCAAATAATTCAGAGACACGCTCACTGCGTGATATCAGTGTGTCTACCGGCAGAATCGCAGAGCGATTCGCCACAGCCACGAAATTGGATGAGAAATCGAATCTACAACGTTATGATCAAAAATCATCGTGCTCTAGAGCGAGAATTCAATTCGCCGCGGCCACCCTGGGTGGTTTTGCAACGGTCTGCTTCCGGGCCGGGATGGTCGGGAGTTACGCAAATCCGGACCTATAGGAGCGGTAATAAGGGTGCCATCTCAGTGTACGCTTCGCTCTTGAGTTGTCGATCCGGAACGATGGCAAATGGGAGAGCTCGCCCGGTGTAGGATCCAGCCCGTTCTCCTGGTGTGCGAGATATGTGAGAAGCTCACGATAAGTCACCGGCTTGTCATCCACTATAGAGAGAATGGTATGAGGTGGAGCGTGTTCCGCAGCAAGAGCAAAAGCCTCTGCCAGATCCGCAACATGAATGAGAGAGATATAGTCGGAGCCGCTCCCAGGCATGCGCAGTTGCCCCGCTCGCGCCAGCTCTCGCCAGTGCTCATCTCGTCCCGTCCGAGGTCCATAAAGCGCGCCGTCGCGCAGGATGGTCCAGTCCAGTCCTGACTCGATGACGTGATGCTCCATGTCAATCGCTGATGCCGTCACTTCGTTAGGCGGCAGGAGAGGAGCCGTCTCGTCCACCAAACCGTCGGTGCCACCGACAAGGAAAGCAAGGCTCTGCTGGACGTAACGCCTGATTCCCGCTTGTTTGCAAGCAGCAATGAGATTGGCCGTGCCTTCACGACGGATACGGTCGTTCGCCGACCAATCAACTGATTGGCCCGGACGAGGGACGGTCGTGGCGAGATGCAGCGCGACCGTGCATCCCTTGATCGCCGATGGAAGAGCGACCGGGTCGAGAATATCTCCTATTGCAGCATCGATTCCGATACGGCGCATAACATCAACTTCGCCGTCCCTACGCACGATCGCTCGTACTTCATGGCCACGCTCGACCAGACGAGGCAGGACGTGACGCCCGAGTACGCCCGTTGCACCGAGAATAGCGGCGCGCGCAGTCATTCTTGAGCGGGAGGCAGTATGCCGATCTGCCGCATCAAGGTGGAAAGATCGTAGTAAAATCGTTCACCGGCCATGAGCCCATCACGGAACGGTATCACGACGGCAAGCGGAAACCTGATCGGTCTGCCAGTTGCAGGATGCCCCAGAAACGACCCCTTGTGAATGCCGTTGTACCAGGTTTCGGCAATCATAAAGGCTCCGTCTTCAGACCAGTGTCGACGTTCGCCCTTGACTGTGAGATCGAACGCGTCCCACCAGGTTCGATAATAGATTTCGGCCTCCGCACGGCCACGATAGGTCCTTTCGAGGGGAAGATCTTCGAACAGGCAATCAGGATGAAGTTCCGCGAGCGTCTCCGTCATGCGGTGTTCGTTCTCCGCTGCCAAATGACGATTGACCACCGCTTCCAGTGATTTGTCCATGTTTCCCCCGAAACTCCCCAGATGGATCTCAATCCGAGCAGCTTACTTGCGATGATAGCTGCAGGCTGGCGCTCGCGGCAAAGGATTTGTCGGTCGAGCCACGTCTGGAGCTGCCTTTGCCGCATGACGGTGGGCCAGTTCAGCGTCACCGGACCGGAACAGCAGAGATCGCTGCTAAGGCGTGAGACCATATTCTCTCATGGAATGCCGATGAATGTATTTCGTTGACCGGTATGGGCGCGAAACTACCCGAACCAGGCTCAGCCCTTAGTGTCTGACTCGGAATGCGACGTTGTCTATCAGGCTCTTGCAAGGGTTCTGGTCAGCCTGCGGACGTGAGCGATCAGCGTCCAGGCAGTTGCGCTGGCGATGGTTGCTTCGAAGTCCTTGGCGAGCCTGCGGCATC
>DATJLS010000067.1:0-8739 GCA_035509315.1 Acetobacteraceae bacterium
GGCGGGCCGACTACAACGCCCGCCGCCCACACACCAGCCTGCGCGGTCTCACCCCGAATGAGTTCGCAGCCCGGTCCACGACGGACCACAACCAGAACGGATTCTGGTTATGAGCGAGGACAGTTTGGGGGCAAGGTCACCATGAGCCCCGAAATCAAGACCGGCGATCGAAATTATCAGTACAGCGGGGCACAGCCTTACCTGTATTTCACTCAGCTCAATCCGCGCATTGCGGCAAACGCGGATGGCCTCGATCGCGATCTCGTGCGCATACCCCTATCGGTCAAAGCGCAGGGCAAGACGGCAATCGGTCATTGACGGCACTTGAGCAAGAGGCGTTGCCTCTGGCCTGACATGGCTGGGGGACCTGGATTCGAACCAAGGCTGCCCGGTCCAGAGCCGGGAGTTCTACCGCTAAACTATCCCCCAGCAATCACCGCGCCTGCGCCCATGACGCAGGCCGTAGATTTAGTTAGCCGCCTCCAGGCATGGCGGCAAGGCCACATACGTACGCCAGGGGAAGGTGCGTTCCGCGCGTGGAAGAGATTCCTCTTGCCGCTCAGGTGGTTGGGAGTGAACTATGACGATCCCCTCGCACATGTCCCTGGCGCCTGCCTATGGCCGAGTCTTTCGCCCCCCTTCGCCGGCCACCCCCTTCCGCCCGCCATGCCGGGCAAGTCTTCGCCGCTCTCGACCTCGGCACCAACAATTGCCGCCTGCTTGTCGGCACGCCCTCCGGCAGCGGCTTCTCTGCGCTTGAGCGTTTCAACCGCATGGTCTGCCTCGGCGAGAATCTTGAACGCACTGGTGTGCTCGGCAATGCGGCCATGGGCCGCGCCCTGGAGGCGCTCGCAGATTGCGCGGCTCGACTGGCTGCCCGCAAGCCTGACGGACTCGCGGCCGTGGCCACCGAAGCCTGCCGCCGGGCCGCCAACGGAGCGGAATTCCTCGCTCGCGCCCATCGCGAGACGGGCCTTGAGATCAGCGTCATTTCCGCCCGGGAAGAAGCGGAGCTGGCCATTGAGAGCTGCGCCCCCCTTCTTGCCCGCCATGACGGTGCGCCGGCGGCACGCAGGGCGCTTCTCTTCGATATCGGCGGAGGCTCGACCGAACTCGCATGGCTCCGCCTCGATATCGACGGCACCCCGAGTCTCATCGGCTGCGCCTCGCTGCCCGTGGGTGTCGTCACGCTTGCCGAACGCTATGGTGCCGCCTCCTTCACCGCCGCCGGTTTCGCCGCCATGGTCAGCGACGTGGCAGAGCTTCTCAGCCCGTTCGATGCGGTTCATTGCATTGCCCGTGAGATCCGGGAGGCCCGTCCGGAAGCCGGCGTGCGCCTCCTCGGCACGAGCGGCACCGCAACCACGCTCGCCGCTCTGGCTCTTGCCCTGCCGCGCTACGATCGGCGGCTGATCGATGGCACCGTGCTCACACACGCCGCTGCCGGCCAGGCGCTGGCCGCTCTCAGCAACCTCGAGCGCGGCGCGATCGAAGCCCATCCCTGCATCGGGCCTGAACGCCTTCTTTATGTTCGCCCAGGCGCTGCGATCTTTGCCGCCCTGATGCACACCTGGGCCGCCCCTTACATGATCGTGGCGGACCGTGGCCTGCGCGAAGGCATGCTGCTGCGGCTGATCCGCGCCGCGCGTCACACTGGTCAACATGGATTTGGCCAACATGAATTTGGCCGGCAGGGATTTGGCCGGCAGGGATTTGGCGCGCGCAGCGCATGAGAAAGAAGCCACCCAAGCCCGCCAAGCCCCCCTCCCGCAAGACCCGCGTCACCGTCACCAAAAGGGCCGGCCGCTCGGCCGCTTCGCAGCGCTGGCTCACCCGTCAGCTGAACGATCCCTATGTGCAGGCCGCGCATGCCACCGGCTTTCGTTCGCGTTCCGCGTACAAGCTGATGGAACTGAACGAACGTTTTCACTTTCTGCGGAAGGGCATGCGGGTTGTCGATCTGGGCGCCGCGCCGGGCGGGTGGATGCAGGCGGCGCTCGCGGCGGGGGCCGGGGCCGTCGTCGGGATCGACCTTCTGCCCATCGCTCCGCTTGCCGGCGCCCAGACGCTCCTTCTGGACGCAACAGCGCCGGACCTCGCTTCCCGCCTGCGGGCGCTTCTCGGCGGCCCGGCCGATCTCGTCCTCTCCGACATGGCACCGGCCACCACCGGCCATGCCGCAACCGACCATGCGCGGATCATGGCGCTCGCCGAGGAGGCCTTCGCCATCGCCTCAGGCCTTCTCGCGCCCGGCGGGACCTTTGTCGTCAAGCTCTTCCAGGGAGGGGCGGAAGCCTCGCTGCTGATCCCGCTCAAGCAAGCCTTTGCCGCCATCCGCCACGCCAAGCCACCCGCGAGCCGAGCCGAGTCGCGTGAGCTCTATCTGGTCGCCACAGGCTTCCGCAGCACTTGCACGGCAGCGTAGCCCAAGCGTCTTGGCCGGCAGCGAACACCAAGGTTGCGCCAGCCGGGGAGGCCCACTATGTGGAGCCGCCAAGGTTGTGGATGAAAGGTCCCGCCATGGCCCCCGACATCACCCCGATGCCCGCCGAAGCGGAGATCTACACCCGCATCGAGGAAGCACTCGCTTTCGATGACGTGCTGCTGGTGCCTGCGTTTTCGCAGGTGCTCCCGACGGCCACCGACACGACCACCCGGCTCACGCGCGCGATTCCACTCAATATTCCCATCATCTCGGCGGCGATGGACACCGTGACCGAAGCGCCAATGGCGATCGCCATGGCTCAGCAGGGCGGAATCGGCGTCGTCCACAAGAATCTTTCCATCGCGGATCAGGCAGCCGCCATCCGCCAGGTGAAGAAATTCGAATCGGGGATGGTTGTGAACCCCCTCACCATCCATCCCGATCAGACACTGGCCGATGCACGGGCCCTGATGAATATCCACCGCATCAGCGGAATTCCCGTGGTGGAACGGGAGACGGGCCGGCTCGTGGGCATCCTCACCAATCGCGATGTCCGTTTTGCGACCGACCCCAATCTTCGTGTCGATGAGCTGATGACCCACGAAAACCTCATCACCGTCACCGCGGATGTCTCACCCGAACGGGCCCGCCAGCTTCTGCACCGGCATCGCATCGAAAAGCTCCTCGTCGTGGACGAGGCCTATCGCTGTGTCGGCCTCATCACCGTCAAGGATATGGACAAGGCGGAGAAACACCCGCTTGCCAACAAGGACGCGCTCGGGCGGTTGCGCGTCGCCGCAGCCACGGGTGTCGGCGAAGCCGGGGAGGAGCGCGCGCGGGCCCTCGTTGCCGCAGAGGCGGATGTGATCGTCGTCGACACCGCGCACGGGCACTCGGCCGCGGTGCTGAAGGCCATCGAGCAGATCAAGAGGCTTTCCAACTCGGTTCAGGTCATGGCCGGCAATGTCGCCACGCCCGAGGGTGCGCGCGCCCTGATCGCGGCCGGCGCCGACGCCGTGAAGATCGGAATCGGACCCGGGAGCATCTGCACCACGCGGGTCATTGCCGGCGTCGGTGTGCCGCAATTCACCGCCGTTTTCGAAACCGCCGCGATTTGCCGTGAACATGGCATCCCCGCGATTGCCGATGGCGGCGTGCGCACCTCCGGCGACATTGTCAAGGCGATCGCCGCCGGCGCGGACGGCGTCATGATCGGCAGCCTGCTCGCCGGCACGGACGAGGCGCCAGGAGAAGTTTTTCTTTATCAAGGAAGAAGCTACAAATCCTATCGCGGCATGGGAAGTCTCTCCGCGATGGCCCGCGGTTCTGCGGATCGTTATTTCCAGCAGGAGATCAACGACCAGCTGAAGCTCGTCCCGGAGGGGATCGAGGGCCGGGTCGGCTACAAAGGCCCGGTGGCCACGGTCGTCCATCAGCTCGTCGGGGGGTTGCGTGCCGGCATGGGCTATACCGGCTCCGCGTCCATCGCCGATCTTCAGCGCAATGCGCGCTTCCGGCGCGTCACGGGCGCAGGATTGCGCGAGAGCCACGTGCACGACGTCGCGATCACCCGCGAAGCTCCCAATTATCGTCAGGACTAAATCGGCGCGGCCGTTGGCGGAATTGCCGAGTGATCTGCCAAGGCATGAAGTCGACCGAGAAAACAGACCGAGACCGAGATGACCCGAGGTTATCTCGCTCTGGGCGAGAGCGGGGAGCTTCGCCCCCGTGACGCCAGCCGCGCGGGCCGAGGCCGCGATTGTCTTGCTGGGAGAAATCCTGGCCACGCCACGGGTGCCGGCCGACGCGCTAGCCAGCGCCTTCTTTCGCGCCCGCCGCTATATCGGCGCGGCGGACCGACGGGCGGTTTCTGAACGTGTCTGGCAGGTGCTGCGCAGCCGCCGACGGCTCAACTGGTGGCTCGATGCGGAGACGGCGCGGCTCCTGATCGCCGGGTCTTTTCTTCTGTCGGGAGCATCTCTCGAGACGCTCGAGCAGGTTTTCAGTGGCGCACGGTTCGCGCCCATGCCCCTGGCAGCGGCGGAACGCCAGGCACTGCGGCGCCTCTCCGGACAAAAGCTCGATCATCCGGAAATGCCGCAGGCCGTGCGCTTCGAGGTGCCGGACTGGCTCCTGCCGCGCCTGGAGGCCCGGTTCGGAACGATGCTCGACGCCGAGATGGCGGCGCTCTCGGGATCGGCGCCGCTCGACCTTCGCGTCAACCTGCTGCGCGGGACGCGGGAAGCCGCGCGGGCGGCGCTTCTGGAGGAAGGAATAGCGGCGGAGGCGATGACTTTCTCACCCTGGGGACTTCGCGTCGCGGGGCGCAGCCCCCTGGTCGGCGGGGCCGCCTTTCGGAATGGGCTCGTCGAGATCCAGGATGAGGGGAGCCAGCTCGTCGCGCTGCTGGCGGGCGTGGCGCCAGGCATGCGCGTGGCCGATCTCTGCGCCGGGGCAGGAGGAAAGACGCTCGCCATGGCCATGGCGATGAAGAATCGTGGCCATCTCGTTGCCTGCGACGTCTCCCAGAACCGGCTCGATGCCGCGGTGCGGCGATTGCGCCGCGCCGGCGTGCACAATGCAGAGCGCCATCGGCTCGCGCCCGGAGACAAATGGGCCAAGCGGCAGCGCGAGAAATTCGACGCGGTGCTGGCGGACGTGCCTTGCACCGGCACTGGCACATGGCGCCGCCATCCGGACGCGCGTGCCCGCCTCTCGCCGGCTGACCTGGACGAATTGCTGCCGCGACAATCCGGCATCCTGGACATGGCTGCCGGGCTTGTTCGCAAGGGCGGCCGGCTGGTTTACGCTACGTGTTCCGTGCTTGCGGAGGAAAACGAGGCGCAAGTGTCCGCCTTTCTCGCGCGCCATCCCGGTTTTGTCTTGGTGCCGCTTGCGGCATCCTGGCCTGCGGAAGCTGGACCTGTGCCGGGGGATGGTCCGTTCCTCGCGCTCACGCCGCGGAGCCACGGCACGGACGGGTTCTTCGCGGCGGTTTTCGAGCGGGCCGGAGCATGATCGGGATCCGCCGCGCCCGGCCGGCCGATGCTCCGGCCATCGCCGCCGTGCATGTGGCCGCTTGGCAGAGCACCTATCCCGGCATCCTGCCGGAGGCTTATCTTGCGCGGCTCTCAACGATCCGCCAGACCGCCCACTATGACCACGCGATCCGCAGTGCCGAGGGCGGCGTGTTCGTTGCCGCCGCTTGGGGCGCGGACCTGCCTGCAGGCAGCTCTCCGCGCATCGTGGGCTTCACCACCGTCGGGCTGGCGCGCGTGTCCTTCATCGCGGAAGCCGAGATCGAAACGCTCTATGTCCTGGACGATTGGCGGGACCGCGGCCTCGGCCGGCGGCTGATGCGCGCGGCTGCCGGCTATCTCCAGGGACGCGGTTGCCGTTCGGTGTTTCTCTGGGTGCTGCGGGACAATCCGAGCCGATGGTTCTATCTCCGCCTCGGCGGCCGACCTGTCGCCGAAACGGTCATCCGCGTGGCCGGTCGTCCCGTGACTCAAACGGCCTTTTTGTGGGACCCGATCGAGCGGCTCCTGCAGACCTCGCCGCAAGTAGGGTGAGGCGAGGCGAGCCGAGCCGCGCTTTCCGCTCTTGCCCCTGCACCGGCCCCGTGCTGCAACCGGCGCCAACGCGAATGCATGACATTGCAATGACCGAATCCGTTTCCGAGCGTGTCCTGATCCTCGATTTCGGCAGCCAGTTCACGCAGCTGATCGCGCGCCGTGTGCGCGAAAGCGGCGTCTATTGCGAGATCTGGCCGTTCAACGCCGATCCGGCCCGGATCACGTCGTTCGAGCCGCGTGCCATGATCCTCTCCGGCGGTCCGGCGAGCGTTCTCGACGATACCGCGCCGCAGGTGCCGGGCGTCGTGTTCGAGGCGGGCATCCCGGTGCTTGGCATCTGCTACGGCGAGCAGGCCATGTGCGCGGCGCTCGGGGGTGGCGTGGAAAGCGGGCACAGCCGTGAATATGGCCGCGCGGTGCTTGAGGTCACGGGGGATTGCGCGCTTTTCCGCTCTGTCTGGAGCCCCGGGACGAAGGCCGAGGTCTGGATGAGCCATGGGGACCGTGTCACACGCCTGCCGCCCGGGTTCCGCGCTGTCGCCGTGAGCGAAGGCGCGCCCTTTGCGGTCATCGCCGACGAGGCGCGCCGCTATTACGGCCTCATGTTCCATCCGGAGGTGGTGCATACGGCGAACGGTGGCGCGCTCTTGCGCAACTTCACCCACGAGATCGCCGGCTGCCGCGGCAACTGGACGATGAGCGCCTTTGCCGAGACGGCGATTGCGCGCATCCGCGCCGAAGCGGGCGAGGGGAGGGTGATTTGCGGCCTTTCCGGCGGGGTTGATTCGGCGGTGGCCGCGGCCTTGGTCCATCGGGCGATCGGCGACCGGCTGACCTGCATCTTTGTCGATCACGGCCTGCTTCGCGCCGACGAAGCGGAGGAGGTGGTCGGCACCTTCCGCGACCGCTTCAATATCCGCCTTGTCCACCGGGATGCGGGCGATCTTTTTCTTGGGGCGCTTGCCGGGATCGATGATCCCGAAAAGAAGCGCAAGACGATTGGCCGGCTCTTTGTCGAGGTCTTCGAGGAAGAGGCCCGGAAGCTCGGAGGCGCGGAATTTCTCGCCCAGGGGACGCTCTATCCGGACGTGATCGAGAGCGTGAGCCCGGCGGGCGGCCCGAGCGTCACGATCAAGTCCCACCACAATGTGGGCGGGCTTCCCGAGCGGATGGGTTTCCGCCTGATCGAGCCGCTGCGCGAGCTTTTCAAGGACGAGGTGCGGGCGCTTGGGCGCACTCTCGGCCTGCCCGAGGCGATCGTCGGCCGCCACCCGTTCCCCGGCCCGGGGCTCGCGATCCGCATTCCGGGGCCCGTGGACGGCGCCAAGCTTGGCCTGCTGCGGCGGGCGGATGCGATCTTCATCGAGGAGATTCGCGCCGCGCAGCTTTATGATTCGATCTGGCAGGCCTTCGCCGTGCTGCTGCCGGTGCGCACGGTGGGGGTGATGGGAGACGGGCGCAGCTACGACCATGCGTTGGCGCTGCGCGCCGTGACCTCGACGGACGGCATGACCGCGGATGCCTATCCCTTCCCCGTGGCCTTTCTCGCCCGTGTCGCGAACCGCATCGTCAATGAGGTACCGGGCATCAACAGAGTCACCTACGATGTCACCAGCAAGCCGCCCGGCACCATCGAGTGGGAGTGAGGGGTGTGGGATACCCTGGAGGGCTCTGGAGGGAAATAGCGTAGGAAAAATAGAGGGTTACGGGATAGCTCATTGATCATCCGCCCTCCATCGTCTCTCCAGGTCATTGTTTCGTCCAAGTCATTGATTTGACGGGAGTCGATGTTCGCGCGGACGAGCCATGCCGATCCATTTGACGGTTCTTCTGACGGTTTGATCAGAAGTCGCAAGACGCGACGGAGAAAAGACCGTCAGGAATTGTGATCGTTCTGACGGTCTTTTTCTGAGGCCGGTTGCCCAAAGCTTGCAGCGTCGCCCTTCACGAAATCTTTGAGATGCGAGTTGTCGTAGCTTGGCTACGCTTCACGCTCCGAATCTAAATCCGGCGCTGAGTCAGGAAACACGCGAGCGGTCAAAGCCTCGTTCTGGGCTTGAACTTGCCCGCAACCTTGGACCACCTGACAAAATGATGATCGGGCGACACATCGCGCCGCCCGATTTTTCCTCAAGTGAAGGAAACGGGACCCACCGCGCCATACCAATGGATCACCTTGGTATGGTCGTTCGGATCCATTTGGAAGAAATGTGTCATGGTCGGGCGCACCACCGGCTTGGTCTTATCATCCGGGGTCATAGTGACGATTCCGCGGAACACCTTGAGCACGCCGCCGTCGAGATATTCCACCACCTGGTGATGGGTTCTGAACCCGGTATCGATGAAGGCCTCGAGATTGGCGCGGATCGCTTCGCGCCCATGCCAGTCGGCGACTCCGAGATTGCAGATGGCGTCCTCGCGGAAGCAATCGAAGCCCTTGCCGAAGGTCTTGTCATCGATTTCCTTCCACATCGCTAGCAGCCAATCTGGCGGATCGGTCCGCTTGAATGTGACCACATCCTTATCAATTGTTTCCATCGCAGTGATCTCCGAAAGTGGCGTTGGGGACGCGTTGTTGGGGTTGGTCGTGTGATTTATCTAGTGGATGGGCGCTGACGAACGATTCCAGCGGGCTTGCGAATATGCGAGTCTGCCGGGATGCGCAAAGGTGTCGAGGTTCGGCTTGGACCGGGTGATCGCGCGCGGCTTGAGGCCGTCGTCGGGTCGGGGAACAGCCCG
>DATJLS010000068.1:0-88627 GCA_035509315.1 Acetobacteraceae bacterium
GCGATCGGTCCCCAATCGAGCAGTCGGGAGAGCCTGTCGAGAGACGACAAAGGTCGCGATGGTATCGTGACGTCCAAGTTCTCCTGACCAATTGGCCGATATGCCACCACCCGCTCTCCCTCTGCGAAAGCTCATAGAATCAGCGATTCTGTGCCACGCCTACCCCCCCCACCCGCGCACAGGTCTCCTAATGCAGGCTTCGCACACGGTGAGCGTTGTAGTGGGCCTGTCCAGTTTGTGCGGCGATGTTCCCCATCGTCGTCATGTGGTGGACGATTTTATCCGTTGGATGAAACTGTCCACCTCACTATCTAGTTGATCCGTGACAAGGAGTCCCTCGCTCACGCTTTCCGCCAGAGTCCTTTTTGAAAACGAGATATCATTATATTCAATCGGGTCTTTCTCTAGCTGTATATTTACAAGCTCGGAGGCCGTACAGCGGAATCGGTTTGAGACGAGCCGTTGTGGATAGTAATATTCAATCCCATTTTTGCTCAGAATAGCGATGTTATCCTCGGGAACCCCGAGGGCAACAATTCGGTCCCTTCTCGTGCTTCGCGTTTTATCGAGCAGCACAAAAGTACGACCCCGGTAGGGGCTGCTCCTAAAATCCCCAAAGGCATCGCCGAGAAATCTTATCCTCTCAAGCAAGTTGCCTTCACCACCCAACTTTACCACAGAAACACTCCGATCTGGGATGTGAAGCCGAATTGCCTTAGTAAGAAAGGTCACATCCGATATGCCCTCTACCATTACGATAGCGGAAGGCAAGAAGATAGACTCCAAATCGTTTCCGAGCATCGCGAACTGCAACTGGTGAAAGTCAGCAACCGTTTGTATTTCTCTGATCGAGATACGGGGACCTGCTTTCGTAAGCGCAAAGTTGTTTGACAGTGAACTGCGGTCTAGCAGTAAGTGAGAGTGGGTAGATATGTAAAGCTGCTTCAGGTGCGGGCAGAATTTCTGCCGTTCGCCAGCATCGTACATAAATCGTGCAAGGACGGATTGGATACCTGGGTTTAGTCCCAACTCTGGTTCATCCAATAGAACAACAGAAAAGCGGTCGTTCAATAGGACACCCAGAAGAGTTAAAAGAAGGCGGGTTCCGGTGCTTCCATACCGGAGGTTTTCGCCGTCCATATCTATGTAGAATGGGCTGAAGTCATTGTCAGCTTGGGTCCGTCGGAGAGAAAATTTGTTTCCCAGAAGGTTTTGACAAAGGCAGAACAGCTTGCCTCGTTGGGCGTTGTTAAGGCTGGTTATGATCTGTTCGAGCTGGAGTTCATTATTTTCTGTGTTCTGCTGAGCGGTATCATTGGTCCGAGAGAAGTTTTCGAACAACCGGTGAAATTCGATCGGGTCATTCTTGCGGCTATTGAGCACATCGATGTGATAAAATCGGTTGCACGCGAGAAGATACCCATCTTGACCTACCAGAGACCAGATTTGCTTCAGAAGAAGAGTTTTCCCGCAGTTATTCGGCCCTGATAGTATCGTTACCGGCTTGTCAGTTCTGGCTGCGCAAAACTCTCTAGCAGTTGGACTGAACTCTGCAAAAAGGCGCGGAAGCATCATATATATAATGGGCTGTGCCATAGGCCCTTGCCTTACCATTTCGGCCGTGTAGCACTGCGTAAAGTCGCTCAACTTACCTTCCGACCTGAGAACGTCTAACTCTGAGATTGCGAAGGGGCCAGATAGCGCATTTGAGTTTTCATCGGCCAGATAATACCAGACCTTCTCATTGCTTCTCATCGCTTTCTTTTCACCACTGTGATTCAAGGTTTCTTTGTGCTTTGTGACAGAGAGTGGCTCGGAGAAATGATTGCTCAAGACCCTTTTAATACGGAGAATTCCCCAGCGAATGCTTGACCTAAGCGGGCGCACAGTTAGGTCGAGAGTCTTGAGATCGTGCTGCCGCTCACATTGTAGCTGCGGCCGATGTCAGCAAGTGTTTCGTCGCCGCTGTCGCGGCGGCGAATCACCTCGCGCTGCTGGTGCGGGGTGAGCTTCGGCTTGCGGCCGAGTCTGACGCCGCGCACTTTGGCCCGCTCGCGGCCTTCGGCCGTGCGCGCGCGGATAAGATCGCGCTCGAACTCGGCAAGCCCGCCTAAGACGGTCAGCATGAGCCGCCCATGCGATGTGGTGGTGTCGGCCCATGCGTCCCCCAAGGATCGGAACGCGGCCTTGCGCTCGGCAATGGTGGCGAGGGTGTTCAAGAGGTCGCGGGTGGATCGCGCGAGCCGGTCGAGCCGCGTCACCATCAGCACGTCGCCGGCGTCGAGCCGGTCAAGGACATGCCGAAGCTGATGGCGGTCGGTCTTGGCCCCGCTCGCCACCTCCCGGAACACCTTCCCGGCCCCAGCGGCTGTCAGGGCTGCCACCTGGGCACCGACGCTCTGGCCGTCCGTCGAGACGCGGGCATAGCCGCAGATCATGGGGGACTTATGCTGCCGATTTGTGCAAAAGAAAAGCGCTCTGTTTTCAGGGATCTAGGTTCTTTGCATAATTCTTGCAGACCGTGTGAAAACTGTGATCCCACGGCCGTGATGGGAATTCACAGGCGGCCGTTAAGGTAGTCTTTCCGGCGCAGGTTCGATAGGCACGCCCATTCAAGCCGCCAGGGCAGCCATCAGTTCTTTGAACCCCACCAGGTTCAACACCCGCCGGAGATTATAGGCCAATGCGGTCAGGCTGAATTCGCCGCGCACCCTGTCGAGTCCGCGCATCATGAACGCGCCCTGGTTCATCCATTGCTTGATCGACCCGAAGGGATGCTCGACTGTCTCCCGCCTGATGCCAAGAATGTCCGGACGGCTTGCCAAACGGGCTTGCATACGGTCCAGCGCAGCCTCGTTTTCCAGCCGTGTGACAATGCGGAACAAACCGCTCGTGCAGCTCGGGCGAAGTTTGCAAGCCTCGCATGCCGGCCTGTTGGCGTAATGGATCCGCTTCAGGTTTCGTTGTGACGTGACCGCGCGAACCGTAAGCCTCTGGCCCACCAGGCAAAGATAGCCGTCACCGGCTTCGTCATACTGGAACTCATCCTTGCGGAAGCGCCCCGTCCTGACCGGCGGACCACGCTGTGGGCGCGGCACATAGGGCGTCATTCCAGCCTTCTCGCACGCCTCAATATCCTCGGCCTTGAAGTAACCGCGATCGGCCACGACCTCGATCGTTTGAATACCAAGTATCTCTTTCGCCTGCTTCGCCGTCTCTGTCAGAAGTCCCAGATCCAGCACCTGGTTGGTCACCTGCTGTTCAACGATCAGCTTGTGCTTCGCATCCACCGCGACCTGCACGTTGTAGCCTACTGCGACGCGTGTGTGCCCCGCCATCGCCCGGCTGTCTGGGTCGGTCAGGGATATTTGGCTTTCGCCGGTCCGGTCCAATTCCGCCAGCATCGCTTGACAACGGTCGCGCCGGCCGCGCACCGCAGCGATCTTCTCGGCCAGGTTCTCAACGCGGGAGCCGGCTGTGTTGGCTTCGGCCGTGTCGTTCACCTCGAGCCGCTTGAGGTAGTCGTCGAGCTTGGCGTCAGCGAGGCGGATGAATTCGGCCAGGGAGGCGCGGGTGAAGTTTCGGTCCTTGTTGTTGACCGCCTTGATGCGTGTGCCATCGACCGCGATCAGTTCTTTGCCGAACAGGTCGAGATTGCGGCAGAGCAAAATGAATTGGCGGAACACGGGCCGGAACGCCTTGTGGTTGTCGCGGCGGAAATCGGCTATGGTCTTGAAGTCGGGCTTGAGCTGGCGCAGCAGCCAGATCACTTCGACGTTGCGGTGTGTCTCGGCTTCGAGGCGACGGCTGGAGCGGACGCGGTTGAGATAGCCATAGATGTAGAGCTTCAGCAGGTCGGCAGGTGCGTAGCCGGGGCGTCCGGTCTGTTTGGCGGTGACACGGCTGAAGCCGGCCTCTGTCAGATCGAGGCCATCAACGAAGGCCTCGATGAAGCGCACGGGGTTGTCTTGGCCCACGTAATCGTCAAGGGATTCGGGAAGAAGGAGCGATTGGGTGCGATCGGTGCCGGTGAGGTGCGCCATGGGGCGATGCTAAACGGGATCACGCTGCGCCGGAATCGGGGATCGTTGGCTTTTCACACGGTCTGCTTGATTTTTGCGGACCCAAGTTTGGGAGTGTAGAACACTCGCTTGCTCGCAGTGCTCGAGGTAAGATGCCGTTGCATCTGATGACTCAGGCGGCACTATGATGGAAGACGAAATCCGGAAGCGAATCAGCAGTGCATTAACTCGGTTTCGCTGTGAAGAGATCGAACGCGGCAGAATGACAACAGACAGCAATGTAACCGAATGGCATTTCGCCTACCATTTTGCGAACTGCCTTAGCCAGCAATTCCCCTGCCATACTTGCGATATTGAAGTGAGCAAGCCCAACTTGAACAACAAGCGGCCAGACATCATCATTCACAAGCGAGGCACGCACGATCATAATCTTCTAATTGTCGAGCTAAAACGTGACCGCTCGGCCGATGAGATTCGCGACGACATAATAAAGATCAAACGTCATATGTTTGCCGCTCCTTACTGCTACCAATTTGGTGCAGTGGTCAAGATTTCGAACGAGTCTATAGCGGAAATAGCGTGGTTGGCACTGAATAAATGTCTATCCCATCCCGGAAGTGACTAAACCTACAGAAGTAGTTCGCACGTAGTGCCGCGTGGGACGCGCGGCGTCTCCACAGCGACGTCGCATAACCCATTATGTCAAGCGATGGAAGGCAAAGACTCCTCGCTGTCGGGGTAAGGCAGTAGGCCGGACATGACGAGCAGTGGTCCTCCAATTGGTTTCCTCACTGAAGGGAGACGCTTTCCGTTTATAGCGACCCAGGAGGACCGGAGTGAAACGTCTGCTTCCGTGAAGCAGCGCTACGCATGTTAACGGCCGCTATGGGCGCGAAGCAGACCTTTGTGAGACCGGCTCTCGATATTCGTTCTCCTCCACATTTCGATTCCCCGTCACTCACCGGACCCGGTTTTCACGCTTCGCGGGGGATCAACCCCGACATTTCAGGCGACGGCCTTCCAGGCGGCGTGGCTGATTTCCCCGATGATCGCCTCGCCCGCGTGCGGATCGGCGGGTTTATGGCAGAAGAGGCTGAGGATGAGCGGGCCGTGCCCGGTCATGATGAAGCCGACATCGTTGGTGACATCCTCGATGCTGCCGGTCTTCGAGCCCCAGCGCGGCCGGTCGGCGCGCGGCAGATGGCGGGCGATGCGGCGTTCATTCTGCTGCTTCTCGAGCATCGCGATCATCGCCGCGCAAGATTGCTGAGACGCGGCCTCGTTCTCCAGAAGGGTCGCGATCACTCGGGCATAATCGCCCGGTGTCGCCCAGTTCTCCCCCTCCGCCGTGCGGGCTGCCTGGCCCTGCATCTTCCGCCTGAGCGTCGAGCCAGCCATGCCAAGTTCCCGCATGATCGTGTTGACCGCCTCCATCCCGACGATATCGATGAGAATATTGGTCGCGCTATTGTCGCTGATCGCGATCATCAGATAGACGAGATCGCCGAGCGTGAACTCCATGCCTTCGTGAAGATGGAGCATCACGCCGCTGCCCGGCGCGCGATCCTCGGGCCGCAGGCGATAGCGCTCGGCGAGCAGGTTCCGTCCTTCATCGATCCGCCGGAAAAGCGCGATCATGATCGGCACCTTGACCGTGCTGGCGGCGATGAAACGGCGATCCGCGTTGTGGTCGAATCGTTCGCCTGAGGGCGCGATGATGCTCGCGCCGAGGATCGTTTCGTTTTGCTCGGCCCGCGCGATCGCCGCCGCCACACCATTCCAGTCGATATTCGCAACCATGCGGGCTTTCCTCTCAAAGATCGACCATACCACCGCCACGGGTCCCGGAATGATACGCGAAGGCAAGGACCCCGTCGGGCAGCGTCATCCCGCCGCGTCATCCTCACCGATCATCACCGCGCCCTTCTCGGCGATCATGATCGTCGGCGCATTGGTGTTGCCCGTGGTGAGCGTGGGCATGACCGAGGCATCGATCACCCGGAGCCCCAAAAGCCCGCGCACGCAGAGGCGCGAATCGACGACCGCCATCGGGTCCTCGCCCATCCGGCAGGTGCCCACCGGATGATAGAGCGTCGTGCCGTAGCGCCGCGCATAATCGGCGAACTCCTCATCCGTGGTGACCGCTTCGCCCGGCAGCGTCTCGCCGGCGCTGAAGCGCGCGATCGGCGCGGCGGCGAGGATGCGGCGGGTGATGTGCAGCCCCGCGATCATCACGCGAAGATCGCTCGGCGCGGAAAGATAATCGGGCGTGATCACGGGCGCGGCGAAGGGATCGGGCGAGCCCGCCATGATCGTGCCGCGGCTGTCGGGCCGGACCGGACAGACGGCGACCGAGAAGCCGGGCGCGCGCTCGAGCGTGCCGAATTTCTGCGGATCGTGGCTGGCCGGCGTAAAAAGGATCTGCAGGTCCGGGCTCGCCAGCCCCTCACGCGAGCGGCAGAAGACCTGCGCGGTGGTGACGCCGAAGGTGAGCGCGCCACGGCCGGTGAGCACGAAGCGCAGCGCCTCCCGCGCGAGCGGCAGGCCATGCGCGAGCTGGTTGGTCGAGACGGCATCCTTCGCCCGATGGGCGATGCGGGCCACGTAATGATCAGCGAGATTGCGCCCCACCCCGGGCAGCGCGTGCAGCACGGGAACGCCGATCGCGGCGAGATGCTCGGCGGGGCCGATTCCCGAGATCTGCAGAAGATGCGGCGAATTGATCACCCCGCCGCAGAGAATGACGGCGCGATGCGCGCGTGCCGTGAGATCCTTTCCATGCTGGCGGAAGGCGACGCCCGTGCAGCGCGCGCCTTCGAGCAGGAGGCGCGTGGCGAGCGCATCGGTCTCGATGCGGAGATTGGGCCGCCCCTTGGCCGCGGCGAGAAAGGTCCGCGCCGTCGAAGCGCGGAAGCGGCCGCGACGCGTCATCTGCGAATAGCCCACGCCTTCCTGCGCCCGCCCGTTCAGATCCGCATTGAAGGAAAAGCCGGCTTCCCGCGCCGCCTCGACGAAGCGATGGGTGAGCGGGAGAATGGTGCGGTAGGATTCGACCCGGAGCGGCCCGCCCTTGCCGCGAAATTCCGCGTCCCCGGATTCGGCATCTTCGGATTTCTTGAAGAGCGGCAGGACATCGGAGAAGCTCCAGCCACGGCAGCCCATCTGCGCCCAGCCGTCATAATCCGCCGGATTGCCGCGCACATAGAGCATGCCGTTGATCGAGCTCGACCCGCCGAGCACTTTTCCCCTCGGCCAGTGGATTCTCCGCCCCGCGGTGCCGGGACCGGGCTCAGCGGAATAATTCCAGTTGAGCACCGGATGATGCATGAGCTTGAGCGTGCCGGCCGGAATATGGATGAAGGGATGGCGATCCTGCGGTCCGGCCTCGAGCAGGAGCACGCGCGCCTTCCCCTCGGTCAGCCGGCTCGCGAGCACGGCGCCCGCCGACCCCGCGCCCACGATCACATAATCCGCTTCCATCCCGGCTTCCCGCTTGTTCCTCACGCGTTCCCGGCCGAAACTCTGCCGGCGCAGCTGGCTCCGCGCAATGGCGCCTTTTCGCGTCGCCACAAGGCGGGCCGCCGGAACGTGATGACCGGAGGTGGGAAAACCGCAGGTCTGAACCACGCGAGAAAACCCACGCGGGAAAACAGCGACCGGGAGCGGGATGAGGGAGCGCTGACGATCTCACCCCGCTCTCGGCAGATCGCCATTCTTCGCTTCGATTCCTCTTTCTTATGTTTCTTATGGACCTTTGCGTCCCGCGCGGGCAGATGGAACGTTTCGCGTGGAACATTTCGCGTAGAACATTTCGCGTCTGGCGGAGCGGGAGGGACGAGGTGGCACTCAGGGACATTCTGGTGGTGCTGGACGCAAGCGCCCGGAACGAGGCGCGGCTCACGCTCGCAATGGCGCTCGCGCGGCGGCACGGTGCCGGGCTCAACGGGTTTTGCGCGATGGGGCTCCTCTCCGCCCCGGAGCCGGCCCAGGCACCGCCCCGCTATCCCGAGCCGTTCGGCTTGCAGGGAATCGCCAATATCGCGGCCGAGTCACCCGTCTCGGCTTCAGCGTTCGAATCGATCACCAGCACCCAGGCCGATCTCGCCGACCGGATTGGCGAGGCTTTCCGCGAGACGGCCAGGCAGGCCACGCTTCGCGCGACCTACGAGAGTGATCTGGGTCCGCCGGCCGCTTCGATCGTGCAACGGGCGCGCACGGCCGATCTCGTCGTGATGGGACAGCCGGACCCCGAGGATCCGCATGAGCAGGCCGCCCGGCGGGCGATCGAGGACGTGCTGCTTCTCGGCGGCCGGCCTGTCCTTGTCGTTCCCTATGCCGGAAATTTCCCTTCCGTGGGGAAGACCGTGCTGATCGGCTGGAGCGAGACGCGCGAGGCGGCACGCGCCGCGCACGATGCGCTGGCGCTGATGGAGCCGGACGCGAAGGCAACGCTGCTGACCATTCATCGCGGGCCGCTCACCCCTGAAGGAGAGGCGCTTCCCGCCGCCGAGGCCGCCCGGCATTTCGCCCGCCACGGCATCGATGCGGAGCCCGCCGAGACGGTGCCGGAGGCCGTGGGCGCGCCCACGGTCATCGTGCGGCCGACCGTCACCGAGGCGGGCGCGTTCCTCAACTATGCGAGCGATCTCGGCGCCGACCTTCTCGTCATCGGTGGCTATGGGCATTCCCGCGCGCGGGAACTCGTGCTCGGCGGCATGACGCGCTCGCTCCTCAACACCACGACGCTGCCGCTCCTGATGTCCCATTGAGCGGTGCGAAGATCGCAGGGCCTGCCTCTCGATCTCACGCAGCGAGGCGGTCGAGCTCCCTGATGACCGCTTCGCCCATCTTCGCGGTTCCGACTTCCTTGCAGCCCGCCGCCATCACGTCCGGCGTGCGCAAGCCCGAGGCAAGGACGTTCGTGCAGGCGCGCTCGAGCAGCGCCGCCTCCTCCTCGAGCGCGAAGGACCAGCGCAGCAGCATGGCGAAGCTCAGGATCTCGGCCATGGGATTGGCGAGCCCCTTGCCCGCGATGTCCGGCGCGCTGCCATGGATCGGCTCATAGAGCGCCGGGCGCTTGCCCGATGCGTCCGGCGCGCCGAGCGTGGCCGAAGGGAGCATGCCGAGGCTTCCCGTCAGCATCGAGGCGAGATCGGAAAGGAGGTCGCCGAAGAGGTTGGAGGTGACGATGACATCGAACTGCCGCGGATTGCGCACGAGCTGCATCGCGCAATTGTCGGCATACATGTGGGAGAGCGAGACCTCGGGAAATTCCCTCTTCCCAAGCGCGGTCATCGTCTCCCGCCAGAGAAGACCGCTCTCCATCACGTTGGCCTTCTCGACACTGCAAAGACGCCCCGCGCGCTTTTGCGCAAGCTCGAAGGCGACGCGACCGACGCGCTCGATCTCGTTGGTGGTGTAGACTTCGGTGTTGATTCCGCGCTTCTGCCCATCCGGCAGGGTCTCGACGCCGCGCGGCTCGCCGAAATAGATGCCGCCGGTGGCTTCGCGCACGATCATCAGGTCGAGCCCGCGCACGATCTCGGGCTTGAGCGTGCTCGCCTCGGCGAGCGGCGCGAGCACCACGGCGGGACGCAGATTGGCGAACAGGCCAAGCTCGCGCCGGAGCGTGAGAATGCCGATCTCGGGGCGCCTGGCGAAGCCGAGAGAGTCCCATTTCGGCCCGCCGACCGCGCCGAAGAGAACGGCATCCGCCGCCTTGGCGCGCGCAACGGTCTCCGCCGCGATCGGCGTGCCCAGCGCATCGATCGCCGCACCGCCGACGAGATCCTCGGCAATCTCGAAAGAAACCGCACGGTGCCGCGCGAGCCAGTCGATGACGTGGCGCACTTCGGTCATCACTTCCGGGCCGATGCCGTCACCTGGCAGCAGCAGGAGCGTCCTGTTCGCTGGCATCGTTACGCGGCGGCCTCGGTGGTCGGGGTCATCCAGGCCCACTCGGCGCGGCGCTTCTCCTCGAAACGGTCGATCGCCGAAGCGTGCTGCATCGTCTGGCCGATATCGTCGAGCCCTTCGAGCAGGAGATGCTTGCGGAATGGATCGATCTCAAAATGAACTTCCTCCCCGCCCGGGCGGATCACCACCTGCCGCTCGAGATCGATCGTAAGCCGCGCATTGCCGCCCATGGCCGCATCCGCCATCAGTTGCGCGCAGATCTCTTCCGGCAGCCGGATCGGCAGGAGCCCGTTCTTGAGGCTGTTGTTGTAGAAGATATCGCCGAACGAAGGGGCGATCACGCAGCGTATTCCGAAATCGAGCAGCGCCCAGGGCGCATGCTCGCGCGAGGAGCCGCAGCCGAAATTGTCGCCCGCCACCAGCACGCCCGCCTTGCGCCAGGGCTCGCGGTTGAGGACGAAGTCCGCGTTCTCGCTGCCGTCCTGATGGTTGAAGCGGAGCGGATCGAAGAGATGCGCGCCAAGCCCCGTGCGCTTGATCGTCTTGAGGAAGCGCGCGGGGATGACCTTGTCGGTATCGACGTTCGCCATCGGCAAAGACGCGGCGATGGCGGTGAGCTTCGTGAATTTCTCCATGGTCAGGCGAGCTCCCGCACATCGGCGAAATGGCCCGCGATCGCCGCCGCCGCCGCCATCGCCGGCGAAAGCAGATGCGTGCGCGCGCCCGGGCCCTGCCGCCCCTCGAAATTGCGGTTGGAGGTGCTGGCGGAACGCTTGCCTCTCTGCACCTTGTCCGGGTTCATGCCGAGGCACATGGAGCAGCCCGCCTCGCGCCACTCGAACCCCGCCTCCTTGAACACGGCATCGAGCCCTTCGGCCTCCGCCTGCTTCTTCACCAGCCCCGAGCCCGGCACCACCAGCGCCTGCACGCCGGGCGCCACCTTGCGGCCGCGGACGATGCGCGCCGCCTCGCGGATATCCTCGATGCGGCTGTTCGTGCAGCTGCCGATGAAGACGACATCCACCGGAATGTCGATCATCTTCGTGCCGGGGGTGAGGCCCATATAGTCGAGCATGCGGCGCCAGTTCTCGCGCCGCGTCAGGTCCGGGAGCGTGTCCGGATCGGGCACCTGCCCGGTGATCGGCACCACCGTCTCCGGGCTCGTGCCCCAGGTCACCATCGGCGCGAGGTCCGAGACATCGAGCGTGACGCCATGGTCGAAGGAAGCGCCCGGGTCCGTCGCAAGGCTCCGCCAATATTCGATCGCGCGATCGAGCGCCTCGCCCCTGGGCGCGAAGGGCCGTCCGGAGACATAGGCGAACGTGGTGTCGTCCGGGGCGACGAGCCCGGCGCGCGCGCCCGCCTCGATCGACATGTTGCAGACCGTCATCCGCCCGGCCATGTCGAGCGCCCGGATCGCCTCGCCCATATATTCGATCACGTGGCCCGTTCCGCCGCCCGTGCCGATGGAGCCGATGATCGCGAGCACGATGTCCTTGGCCGAGCAGCCCACGGGCAGCCTGCCCGTGACTTCCACCCGCATGTTCTTCGCCGGGCGCTGAAGGAGCGTCTGGGTCGCCAGCACATGCTCGACCTCGGAGGTGCCGATCCCGAAGGCGAGCGCGCCCATCGCCCCGTGCGTGGAGGTATGCGAATCCCCGCAGACGATCGTCATTCCCGGCAGGCTGAGCCCGAGCTCAGGCCCGATGACATGGACGATGCCCTGCCGCTCGTCGAGAACGGGGATATAGGGCACCCCGAAGGCCGCCACGTTCTGCTCGAGCGTCTCGACCTGGAGGCGGCTTTCCGGCTCGTCGATGCCGTTCCGGCGATTGGTGGTCGGGATATTGTGGTCGGCGACCGCGATGGTGGCATCCGGCCGGCGCACGCCGCGATGGGCGAGCCGCAACCCCTCGAAAGCCTGCGGGCTCGTGACCTCGTGCACGAGATGGCGGTCGATATAAAGAAGGCAGGTTCCGTCGGGCAGATTTTCGACGACGTGATTCGCCCAGATCTTGTCGAAAAGGGTGCGCGGTTTTCCCTGCGCCATCATATTTCTCCGTTCTTTCCCCCGGAACTTCCCCAAAACATTTCCTTGGGGGCGGGGGCGGCCGCTACTCCGCGGCGGCGGCCGCAGGCGCCTCGGCGGGCGGCGGCGTCTCGCGCGCGCGCTCGGCGATGCGCGCCGATTTGCCGCGCCGTCCGCGCAGGTAATAGAGCTTGGCGCGCCGCACCTTGCCCCGCCGCACCACCTCGATGCCGGCGAGGGTCGGCGCATGGAGCGGGAAGACGCGCTCGACGCCCTCGCCATAGCTGATCTTGCGCACGGTGAAGCTGCTGTTGAGCCCGCGATTGGAGCGCGCGATGCAAACGCCCTCGAAGGCCTGGGTGCGCGTCCGCTCACCCTCCACCACCCGGACGAGCACGCGCAGCGTGTCGCCCGGGCCGAATTCGGGCACCGCCCGCTCGGCAGAGAGCCGCGCGACCGCCTCCGCCTCATAGCGCTGAATGATATTCATGGAACTGACCCTTTCGGCGTTTCCTTACGGCGCCCCGGCCCGGCTGGCAACCGTTGCGGCCAGCAGGTCAGGACGGCGTTCGCGCGTGATCCGCTCCGCCTCGGCGCGCCGCCAGGCGGCGATGGCGGCGTGGTCGCCCGAGAGCAGCACGGGAGGCACCGCCCTGCCCTGCCAGACGGGCGGGCGGGTGTAATGGGGATATTCGAGCAGCCTGTCCGAAAAACTTTCCTCGGCGGCCGAGGCGCTTGCCCCCATCACGCCAGGCAGTAGCCGGACCACGGCATCGAGCAGCACCATAGAAGGAAGCTCACCGCCCGAAAGCACATAATCCCCGATGCTGAGCTCCTCGAAGCCGCGCGCCTCGATCACCCGCTGGTCGATCCCTTCATAGCGGCCGGAGAGCACCACCACCCCCGCCCCGCGAGCGAGCGAGGCCACCCGCGCCTGGTCGAGCCGTCTTCCCCGAGGGCTCAGGCAAATCAGGGGCCTGCCGTCCACCACCGTCGCCACCGCCCGGTCCACCACATCCGCGCGCATCACCATTCCCGCCCCGCCCCCATAGGGCGTGTCATCGACGCTGCGGTGCCGGTCGGTCGCGAAGGCGCGGATATCGACCGGATCGAGCTGCCAGAGCCCGGCAACGAGCGCCCGGCCGGCAAGCGAGGCGCCGAGCGGACCCGGGAAAAGCTCGGGGAAAAGCGTGAGAACGCTTGCCCGGAAGCTCACGCGCCGTCTCCCGCAACCTCTTCTCCCGCAACCTCTGTCGAAGAAGGCGGCGCGACGATGATCCGCCCCGCCGCGAGATCGATCTCCGGCACGGCGGCGCGGGTGAAGGGAACGAAGAGAGGGCCGATCTCCAGGCTCGCGCCGGCCCCATAATCGTGCACCGCGCTCACCCGGCCGAGCGCCGTCCCCGCTTCGTCGAAGGCGGCAAGACCGATCAGGTCGGCAAGGTAGAACTCCTCCGCCGCGGGCGCGGGAAGCGAGGCGCGCGGCACATAGAGCCTGCGGTTGGTGAGAAGCGCCGCCGTCGCGCGGTCCGCGACCGGGCGCTCGCCCTCGGCGGAGAGGAGGGTCAGACGCGCCCGTCCCTCGCCCGCCCATTCGAGGCGATAACGCGCCCCCTTCTGATCCTCAAGCGGGCCGTAGCGGGCCAGCGCGGCGGGATCGGCGGTGTAGCTGGTGACATGCACGAGCCCGCGGACACCGTGCGGCCGGCCGATGATGCCCACCAGCACCCGCCGCTCAGCCATCGCGGCAAGGAAGCGCCAGAAGCCGCCCAGTGTCCCGACTCGTAAATATCGTCATCATGCGCCGGGACACTCGCTCTTTGTTTTCAGCGGCCTGCTGGTCCCTGAAATGCGAAGGCATTTCAGGGGCAGGACACTAGCCTTTCTTGCTCTTGCGCGGCTGGGACTGCTTGGTCTGCTCATGCCGGACGGGCGGCTGCGCGAGCCCCGCATTGCCGAGGAAGCGCGCCACCCGCTCGGTCGCGAGAGCGCCCTGGCCGAGCCAGTGCGTGACCCGCTCGGGCATCAGCCGCACGCGCTCGGCATGATCGGCCGGCAGCAGCGGATTGTAGGTGCCGACCCGCTCGATGAAGCGCCCGTCCCGCGGGCTGCGGCTATCGGCGATGACGATGTGGTAATAGGGGCGCTTCTTCGCCCCTGCCCGGGCCAGCCGGATCTTCAGGCTCATTCTTTCCGTCTCTCCTGCGGTTTCACTCGATCTTTGCGTTCAGAACGGGCGGCGTGGTCCGCCGCCGGGCGGCATCAGCGCCGAAAGCCCATGCCGCATCAGGCCCTTCTCGCCCAGCTTCTGCGCCCGCTTCATCATCACCGTGATGTCCTCGAACTGCTTCAGAAGCTTGTTCACCTCGGGGACGCTGGTGCCCGAGCCGGCAGCGATCCGCCGCTTGCGGCTTGCCTTGATGACGTCCGGGTGACGGCGCTCGGCCATTGTCATCGAGCCGATGATGGCGGCCTGGCGCTTCAGGATCTTGGTATCGAGATTGGCTTCGGCGAGTTGCGCCTTCACCTTGTTGACGCCGGGCAGCATGCCGAGAATGCCCGAAAGGCTGCCCATGCGGGTGATCTGGCGGAGCTGGGTGGCATAATCCTCGAGGTCGAACTTGCCCTTCGCCATCTTGGCGGCGAGCCGCTCAGCCTCGTCGCGGTCGATCGTCTCGGCCGCCCGCTCGACGAGCCCGACGATGTCACCCATGCCGAGGATGCGCCCGGCCACGCGCTCGGGGTGGAAATCCTCGAGCGCATCGAGCTTTTCTCCCACGCCCACCAGCTTGATGGGCGCGCCGGTGACCGCCCGCATCGAAAGCGCGGCGCCGCCGCGCGCATCGCCATCCATCCGCGAGAGCACGATGCCGCTGACCGAGACCGCCTCGTTGAAGGCGCGCGCGGTATTGACCGCGTCCTGCCCGGTCATGGCATCGACCACGAGCAGCGTCTCGGCAGGCGAGGTCGCGGCGCGGACCGATTTGACCTCCTCCATCAAGGCGGCATCGATCGAGAGCCGCCCGGCGGTATCGAGGATGACGATATCGAACCCTTCCCGCCGTCCCGTCTCCATCGCCCGCTCCGCGATCGCGAGCGGACCCTGCCCGGCGATGATCGGCAGGCTCGCCACGCCGGCGCGCTCCGCCAGCTGAGCGAGCTGAAGCTGGGCGGCCGGACGCTGCACATCGAGGCTCGCGAGCAGCACTTTCTTGCGGCTCTTCTCGCGCAGCCGGAGCGCAAGCTTTCCGGCCGTCGTGGTCTTGCCGGAGCCTTGCAGCCCCACCAGCAGGATGGGCACGGGCGGCGGCGCCTCGGTCGTGAGCGGCACGGCCCCCTCGCCGCCAAGTGCCTCGACCAGCGCGTCATTCACGATCTTGACGACCTGCTGGCCCGGCGTGACCGATTTCAGGACTTCCTGGCCGATGGCGCGGGCGCGCACCTTCTCGGTGAGATCGCGCACCACGGGCAGGGCGACGTCCGCCTCAAGCAAGGCCACGCGCACCTCGCGCAGAGCCTCGTTCACGTCCGCCTCGGAGAGCGAGCCGCGGCGGCGGAGCCGGTCGAAGACGCCGGAAAGCCGGTTCGAGAGCGCGTCGAACATCGTCTTGCCCCAAACGAAAATGCGCCGCTGCGCGAACCCTCGCGGAGCGGCGGTGCCCCCGAACGGCGGGGACGGGCAGAGCATATGCGCCCCCGGCGGCGCACCGTCAACGCGGGCGCAGTGCTGCCCGATCCCGGGAAGCTGTCCGATCCCGGGAAAAGGTGCCGCCCCCGCGCGCGCATGAAAGCCGAGCGGAGGCGGCGAGGTGATGCAGGGTGAGTGACACCTTCCCTGCTCCCGGTAACTTATCGTTGTGAGAGCGCAAAGTCTCGATAGTAATTTCCATATTTTTCTCTATTATTAGATGATGTGCTCAGAGAAAGGCCGTCATCCGGCGCCTTCGGGGGATGATCAGATCATCGCCTGCGGAACGTGCTCGATGCGGCGCTCGCGTTCGGGTTGCCGCAACGAGACGGCCCGAAACTGCCGGCAGGTCTTGGCGACCCAGAAGACCTGACTTGCGCCCTGGCCGGCGCCCGGCCGGTGGGCGACGCTGATCCGGGTGATGGGAAGGCGCTGGAGATTGGCGCTGATCTCCCTTTCCCGCTCGACATCGAGATGGGCCGTTCCCTCATCGAGGACGAGAATCTTCGGCCGGCGATAGAGCGCGCGCGCCAGCAGCACGCGTTGCTTCTGCCCTCCCGAAAGCGAGCTTCCCATATCGCCGATCAGGCTGTTGTAGGTCATCGGCATCGCCATGATCTCGTCGTGGATGGCGGCGAGACGCGCGCATTCCACCATCCGGTCGGGATCGAAATCCGGATCGAAGAAAGAGATATTGTCGGCGAGCGATCCCGAAAGCAGCTGATCGTCCTGCATGACCGCGCCCACTTGCTCGCGAAAGGCCCGGGGACCGAGTGTCGCGAGCGGAATTCCGTCGATCAGCACTTCGCCCTCGGTCGGCGCGAGCAATCCGAGGATGATCTTGACGAGCGTCGTCTTCCCTCCGCCCGAAGGGCCGGTGACGACCACGAACTCGCCGGGGGTGATCGTCAAGTTGATGCGATCGAGGATGAAGGGTTCCGTCTCGGCGTAGCGGAACCCGACATTGCTGAGCTCGATCCGCCCCGCGACCGGTCGCATATACGCAAGCGGCCTGTCATGGCCCGTTTCCAGCTTCGTCATCGCGATATCCGAAAGCCGCTCGAGATGCAGATCGAGAATCCGGAACTCGATCCCTTTCTCGACCAGCGACACCGCCTTCTGGATGAAGCTTCGCTTGTAGGCGAGGAAGGCGAAGATCATGCCGATGGTGAGCTGGCCCGCCAGCGCCAGTCCGACCGCGATGTAAACCGCGACAATGTTCTCGATCCCGAAGATGCCGTCATCCAGCGCCTTGAAGAGGATCTGCGCGCGGCCGAGACGGACGGTGGCGCTGACGACATCGGCATAGCGGTTGAGCCATTGCCCCTCGCGGTCGCTCTCGCGATTGAAGAGCTTGAGGGTCTGCATCGCCCGCAGCGTCTCGATCAGGGTCGATTCTTCTTGCGCCTTGCTGCGGATCACGTCCTGGGTGCGTTCGCGCAAAAGCCGATAGAGCCCGAGTCGCACCGCCGCATAGCAAAGGAACGCGGCAACCACGACCGCGCCCAGGATCGGGCTATAGACGAAGATCATCGCCAGCGTCGCGACACCCATCACGCCATCGATCAGCGCGATGACGAGCCCCTCGGCGATCGCGGTGCGAATGGGCTCGAGAGAGGTGAAGCGCGAGAGGATGTCGCCGATATGCCGTTTTCCGAAATAGGCGAGCGGCAACCGCACCAGATGGCGGAACAGGCGGGCGCCCATTTCGAAATTGAGCGTGTTCTGCAAAAGCAGGATCGTGAGCGAGCGGATGGCGGTGGCCGCGACCGTCACCGCGGTGAGCATCCCGAACCCGATCGCGAGCATCAGCAGCAGGCCGCGATCCCCGCTGGCCACCACCCGATCGACGGCGAGCTGCACATAGAAGGGGGCTGCGATGACGCCGAGCTCGAGGATCACCGAAAGGGCGAGGATTTGCGCGAGCGTGTGGACCATTCCGCGCATCGGCTGCAACACCGCACCGAGCTTCAGCCGTGCCCGCTCGTCCTTGACGGCGAAGCCCTCGGTGGGCGCGATCTCGACCACGACGCCCGAAAGATGCTTCGAGGCCTCTTCCCAGGCGAGGCGCCTTGCGCCCAAAGCAGGGTCGTGGATCACGATCCCTTTGCGAGAGACGGACTTGAGAACGACGTAATGGTTCAGGTCCCAATGCACGATCGCCGGCAGGCGAAGCTCGCGAAGATGGCCGAGCTCGACCCTGAGCGCCCGGCAGGCAAGGTTGAGATGGCGCGCGATCTCGACGAGGCCGCGGAGCGTCATCCCTTTGAGCGACACCGGATGCTGCCGCCGCAAGCTGTTGAGGTCGATGCGATGCCCCCAATAGGAGGCGATCATCGCGAGACAGGCCAGACCGCACTCCGCAGCTTCCGCCTGCTGAATGACCGGCAGGGTGCCGCGCCTCCCGAACGGCGATTCCGCGGCCATGATCTCACATCTTCCGGCTGAGCAGCGGCTCGAACAGCCACCGGAGGAGCGAGACCCGGTCGAGGACGATGTCGGCCTGAAGCAGCATGCCGGGCTTCAAAGCCATCGCCTTGCCATAGGCATCGACAGCAGGCTCGTCGAGCGAGACCACCGCCTCGTAGGAAGGCTCGTTGGGCAAGAGCGGCGCCGTCACGTCGCCGCTGGTCAGCACGGTGCGCGAAATCCTGATGATCCGGCCTTCGTGCGTGCCGAAATTCTCGTACGGAAAGGCGTCGTAGCGGAGCCGCACGCGCTGCCCCGCCCGCGCGAAGCCGGCGGCCCGTGTCGGAATGAAGATGATGGCCTGCAAGGGCGTGTTTTGCGGCACGATCTCGAGCTCGAGATGCCGCGGGTCCACGCTCTCCCCGGTCATCGCCTGCAAGGCCGTCACGCGGCCGGCGATTGGCGCCCGCAGCGCATAGGCGAGCTGGCCGCGGATCGTGGCCATGCCCTGCTCGGTATCCGCGAGCCGCTCCTGCAGCAGCTCGATCGCTCCTGCCGTCTTCAGCGGCAGCTCGGCAAGCGTGTAGCGCAATGCGTCGAGCCGGTCCTTCTTGTCGGCGAGCGCGCCCGTGAGCGAGGCGAGCGCCTGTTCCTGGTCGAGAACCTCGGCCTCGCGCTCCTTGGCTTGCACGAGCGACATATCCCCGCGGGCGAGCAGCCAGTCGATGTCATTGAGCATGCTCCGGGTGACGGCGACGCGGCGCTCCCCGATCTGCATCTGCTGCCTGAGGCTGCCGACTTCCGCCCCGGCGCTCGCGATCGCCGCCTGCAACTGGTCCGTCTGCGATTGCGCGAGCGCGCCTTCCGCCGCCATCTCCTGGCGGATCGACCGCTCCTCGCCTTTCAGCACCGCGAGCTTCGCTGCATTGATGTCCTGTCCGTTCGTGCCGGAATCGGGCGTTGCCACGGCGAACAGGAGCTGGCCTTGCCGCACACGCTGGTCCTGCCGGACATAGACCGCAGTGATGGTTCCGACGCGCGCCGGATAGACCCTGACGATCCCGGCGGACGGACTGAGATAGCCGCGCACGGATTCCGTGCGCGAGAAGCGCGCAACACTGAGGAACAGGATGGCGGCGGCCACCGTTGCGCTCAAGGCCCATGTCAGTACCTTGGCCGAAAGCGGCTGGGGCAGAACGGTCTCGCCCCATTGTCGCTGCCAACGCTGGAAATCGACGGCCTCGCGGCGAAACAGCAACGCTCCGAGCGCCACTCCCGCACCTCGTTGTTCCGTGGGCGCGCAGACGAATCCCGGCAATCCTCCCGGCGGCTTTGCCGCCGGGAGGGAAAGTATCTCAGGCTGTGGCCCGCTTTTTGCCGAGCCCGAGGTCGGAGAGAATGGTCTCCTCGACCTGTTTGATATCGGCCAACAGGACGTGAAGGGGATTTTCCCGCTTCGTGATCATGCTGACGCCGGCGGAAACCGCATCGAGCTCGGCACCCGCCAGCTCGACAGGCTGCGCAAGAATGGTGTCACTCACCTTCATTTTTTTGCTCCCGAAAGGGGGTGGAAGTGATCGGTCTCGCCTCAAGGAGGCGTGGCCGATCTTGGAGGCGGAACGCGTTGAAAATCCGCCACTGATACGATGACATTTCGATATCGTTATAGCAAGCATGGGCAAATTACTATTCGTTGAATATGCGCCTGTTTGCGGAGAATTCTACGCCTGCGTACAATTTCCCGACCGGCCCCGAGCCGTCTTCGCATAAGGCACAAGGTCCGGCACACAGAGGACCGGAAACGCAAGGCGAGATCGAACGATGACGAGCGAAACGCATCGCGCTCCAACTCGTTTTCGGCCCGCCCTACGCTCGGGCAGAATGGCGAGATGTTCCTCCCGGCAAGATCGCCGCCGGGAGGAAACCTGTTTTTTTAATCCGCCTTTGGGGGTTCGTCCCCGAGCAGCTTGCGCAAATCCGCAACGAGGATCTTTTCCAGGCGCAGAAGATCTTCCTTCAAAACAGCACCAGGGGAAGCCGGGCGCGTGGCCCCAGCGGAAACCGCATCGAGATCAGTGTCGCAAAGCTCAAGGGGACGAAGCAGAACCGTGTCACTCATGTTCATTTTCTTTCTCCCTTTTTACTGCGGCGAATTTGCATCCTTTTCGCGACGAGAAGGGTGATCGACCGCAGCCGACCCGCACGAAGGGTCACTCCGACGCTATCATTCCGATTTCGTCATAACAAGAAACGCGCGCATGACCGTTCCTTAACCTTTTGTGGAACGGAATGGATTGCCCGGCATCATTTCGTCGGGCCATATCGAAGGCCGGCATGGGCACTCATAAGATCGACGAGGGCGACCCCACACCGGAGCATGACGATTTTCTCACGTTGAAATCTCCGGTTCTCTCGATGAGCGATTTCATGGCCATGGCGGATCGGGGCGTGGTTTCGCGATGGCGATACCGGCCTCGCTCCCTGGGTGCGAACCGAAGCGAGAAGAGCCCGGGGGAACCGGCCTCACGTTTAGTTGAAGCCGCCTTTAGTTGAAGCCGCCGCGCGCCAGGATCGGCCAGAGGCATTCGACGCGATGATCCCGCATACCGACGTACCAGTCGTAGCGATCGACCGTGGGGTCGCAGTGGCCGGGAACGAGCCTGAGCTTCTCGCCGAGAAGCGGCGCCGCGGCGCCATCCTCGATGACCAGCTTGCCGTGTTCGTCCGAGGCGCCGACATAGCGGATGCGCGGCTGCTGCCAGACGAGCGGCAGCCCTGAATCCACGGCGACCGCCTTCAGCCCCACATCCACCACCGCGACGTCGGGCCGCGGGCGGCTCATGACCGTCCCGAGCACGAATAGGGATTGCCGAAAGGTCGATATGGGAGCCCCGGCCTCATCGAGGTTCCGGGCATAGTCGGCATCCATGAAGCAATAGCTTCCGGCCTGGATCTCATTGAAGACGCCGGAGCCCGCCTCGAACGCGAAGCTGCCGGTTCCCCCGCCGCCGACGATCGGGCAATCGAGACCCTGCTGCTTCAATTGCTCGATGGTGCGGCGCGTGTGCGCGACGGCCTCGGCGATCGCGGCAGCCCGCTCGGCATGTCCACGGATGTGCTGGGCGCTGCCGTGATAGGCCTGCAGGCCGCCGAAGCGGAGATGCGGCGAGGCGGCAATGCGTCGCGCCAGGGCCACCGCCTCCGGCCCCGGCGAAACGCCGCAGCGCCCGGCCCCGACATCGATCTCGACGAGCACGGGAAGACGGATCCGTGCCGCTTCCGCGGCCGCCTCCAGCATCGCGACCTCTCCCGCATCGTCCGCGCACACCGAGACGTTGGCGATATGGGCGAGTGCCGCGAGCCGCGCGATCTTCGCCGCGCCCACGACCTCGTTGCTCAGCAGGATGTCGGGAACGCCGGCCCAGGCGAGCGCCTCCGCCTCCGCAACCTTCTGCACACACTGACCGACCGCGCCCGCCTTCATCTGCAAATGCGCGATCACGGCGGATTTGTGGGTCTTGGCATGCGCGCGCAGCCGCGCCTTCGTCGGCCGCAGCAAGCTCGCCATCCGTTCGAGATTGGCCTCGAGCGCGTCGAGATCGATCAGCAGGGCGGGCGTATCGATTTCCTCTTCCCGGTCTCCGGGAGAAGCTGGGGGAGGCTGCTGCATCGGCGACTCCTAGAGCGTGATGACCGAAGGTGGACAAACCGTAGGTCTGAATCACGCGAGAAGACAATGACCGAGAGCGGGATGAGTGAGCGCGAGCGAACGCCTCCCGCTCCAAGGCGGTTCGGCACCATCGCTTCTCTGCCGCGCATAGCCCGAAGGATCAAGCCCGGCTGCCTTGCCTTTTCACGCCCCGCTCGGCTCGCGCCCGTGCAGCCTCTGGGCATAGACATTGATGATCAGCGCCGCGAGCAGGATGAGCCCGCGGATCAGGATCTTCATGAAGCTGTCGATCGCCACGTGATCGAGCCCGTTATTGAGCACGCCGAGCACGAGAAGCCCGAGAATCGTGTTGCCGATGCCGCCGCTGCCGCCGAAGAGGCTGGTGCCGCCCACCACCACGGCGGAAATGCTGTCGAGCAGATAATTGTCGAACTCGTTCTGCTGCGCGCTGCCGAAATGCGCCACCCCGAGCATGCCTGAGAAGCCCGCGCAGATCGCCGAGATCACCATCACCGCGCGGACGATCCGCTTGACATTGACCCCGGAATATTCCGCCGCCTCCCGGTTGCCGCCGACCATGTACACATAGCGGCCGAAGCGTGTGTAGGTCAGCACCAGATGCGCCACCAGCATCACGAGTCCCGCCATCACCGCGATCCATGGCACCGGCCCGATCGACCCGCTGCCGAGTGTCGTGATCAGCGGCGGCACGGCATAGGCGATCTGCCCGCGCACCAGCACCGCGCAGATGCCGGCGCCGATCTGCAGCATCGCCAAAGTCGTGATGAAGGAGGGGATGCCGATGATCGTCGTCGCAACGGCGTTGACCTCCCCGAGCGCGAAGGCGGCGGCAAAGCCGAGCAGGATCGCAAGCCCGCCCGGCAGCGGGAGGTTGTGGATATTGACGGAGGGATCCTGGACCGTGAAGAACGCGATCACGACACCGGCGACATTGGCGATCGCGGCGACCGAAAGGTCGATCTCGGCGCAGAGGATCACGAAGGTGAGCCCGACCGCCATGATGCCGGTGACGGAGATCTGCTGCAGCACGTTCTGCAGATTGCCGAAGCTCAGGAACGAGGGGCTCGCGAGACCGAAGAAGGCGACGAGGAAAAGCAGGGTCGCGAAGGGCGCGATGTTGCGGAGCTGCTCCGTGAGCAGCCGGCGCGCCCGCCCCGCCCCCCGCCGTTCCAGCCTCGCCGCGGCTTCCATGCCCTCCATCGCTCAGGCCGCCGCGAGAAGCTCGTTCTTGCCCACGGCCTCGGAGGCGAATTCCCGCGCGATCACCCCCTTCTTCATCACCAGGATGCGGTCGGCGAGCGAAAGGATCGTCTCGGGTTCCGTGGAGACGACGACGATGCCGATCCCCTCGTCGCGAAGCCTGCGCACGATCCGCACCACATCCTCCTTGGCCCCGACATCCATCCCGCGCGTCGGCTCGCTCAGGATCAGCACCTTGGGCTTGCGGGTCAGCCATTTCGCCAGCGCCACCTTCTGCTGATTGCCGCCGGAGAGCGCGCCGAGCGGCAGTGTGGCGCGCGGCGGGCGGATATCGAGATCCTTGATCCGCGCCTCGGCGATGGCGCGCTCGACCGCCGGGCGGAGCAGCACGCGGGCGATGTGCTGGAGGACCGAGATCGAAACATTCTTGTATACGGGCTCGCGCGCGAAGAGCATGCTCCGCCGGCTCTCGGGCACGAAGGCAAGGCCGGCGCGCCGCGCGCGGCTGGTCGTCCCGAGCCGTACCCGCCGCCCGTCGATCCTGACCATGCCGCGATCGGCCCGCACCTTGCCGAAGAGGCTCCGCGCGAGCTCGAGCTGACCCGAGCCGAGAAACCCATAGATGCCGAGCACCTCACCCGCCCGCACCTCGAGCGAGACATCGCGGAACGAGCCGGAAAGCCCGAGCCCCTTCGTCTCGAGAAGCACGGGGGCCTCCGGCCGGCTCGCGAGCATGATCGGCTTGATGTAGCTCTGGGCAAGATCGTCATGGTCGCGGCCGATCATGTTCTCGATCAGCCAGGCCTTGTCGATGGTCCCGACGGAAGCGGTGGCGACATGTCGGCCGTTGCGGAAGACCGTGACGGAGTTGGAGATCGCGAGGATATCGTCGAGGAAGTGCGAGATGAAGATGATGCTGCGGCCGTCGTCGCAGAGACGGCGCAGCAGCGAGAAGAGCCGCTCGATCTCCGGGGGCGAAAGGGCCGAGGTCGGCTCGTCGAGGATGATGATCCGCGCGCCGGAGAAGAGCACGCGCGCGATCTCGATGAGCTGCTGCAGGCCGAGGGGAAGCGAGCCGAGCAGGGCGGCGGGATCGGCATCGATGCCGAGGCTCGCAAGATGCCGCGCCGCTTCGCTCTGCATGCGCGCCCAGTCGATCGTGCCGAAGCGCGTGAGCGGCTGACTGCCGAGAAAGACATTCTCGGCCACCGTGAGCGTGGGCACGACCGAAAGCTCCTGGTGCACCATGCCGATGCCCGCCTCGAGCGCATCGCGTGCCGAGCGGAAAGAGACGGGGCGCTCCGCGAGCCGCATGTGGCCCTCGTAGGAGATGTGCACGCCGGCGATGATCTTCATCAGCGTGCTCTTCCCCGCCCCGTTCTCGCCGACAAGGCCGTGGATCTCACCCGCCCTGAGGTCGAAATCCACTTCGTGAAGCGCTGCCACCCCGCCGAAATTCTTCGAAACGCTGCGGAGCTCCAGCAGGCTTTCCGGCATCAACCTCTCCGATTCCGCCCTGCGTCGGGTCAGCGCGTCAGATCAGGAAGTGCTCCTCCATCCAGAGCATCCCCGGCGCGTTGGCGTTCGTCACCACCGGCCCGTCAACGACGATGTTCTTGGGAATGCCGTCCGGCCCGGTCTTCTCTCCGCTGACCACGGCCGCCACCCCAGCGATCAGGGAATAGCCATGGGTGCGGCAGGAAGGATTGCGCACGGTCGCGGTCATCTTGCCGGCCAGCACCGCCTCGAGCGCCGGCGGCATCGCATCGCAGCCGCCGATCTTGATCTCCGTGCGGTGGCGCTGCGCCATCACCTTGTACGCCGCGAGCGCCATGTCGTCATTGTGGAAATAGGCGGCGTCGATCTTCGGGAAGCGCGTCAGCAGGTCTTCCCAGAGCCGGGCGGTCTTGGCCACGTCCCAGTCGGCGGGGGAGGTGTCGAGCACCTTGATTTTCGGATAGTTCTTGACCACCGAGAAGAAGCCCTTCGCGCGCCCCTGGGCGCCGGTATGGCCGAGCGCGCCCTGCGTCATGACAATATTGCCCTCGCCGCCGATCGCGTTGATCAGGGCCTGTGTCACTGCCGCGCCCATGAAGACATTGTCGGGGGCAATGAAGGTATGCACGTTGATCTTGTCGAGCGGCGCGATCAGCGTGTCCATGTCCATCACCGGAATGCCGGCATCGATCATCTTGTTGACCGGCGCGGTGAGCGTCCCCTCGCCGAAGGCCTGGATCGCAACGAAATCCCATTTCTGGGAGGCCATGTCGTCGATCGCGGCGCGCTGCTTCACTGCGTCGAGCTCGCCATCGAACCAGGTGACATCGACATTGAAGAGCTTGCCCCAATATTCCGCCGCCTGCTTGCCCTGGGCGCACCAGGTGGCCTGGAGACCGGCGTTCGAGAAGGCGGCCTTGAGCGCCTTCGATGAACGGCCGGCCGCCGCCATCTCCTGCGCCAGCGCGGGTTCGATCCCGAACCCGGCGAGCATCGCACCCACGGCGCCCACGCCGGCGCCGGCAAGCAAGCCACGGCGGCGGCGATCAACGGAGTTCTGGTTCTTTGGCATGGCCTGGACGTTCCCTTCCTCTACTTAGTTCTGTTTTGTCGTTGGTTCTGTCCGCTTTCATAACCTTTTTGCCGACGAAGGGAAGTGCCCGAGCAGCCGTATCGTCCTCGATGCGCCTGGGCACCGGGTTCCTGGCGGCAGCAAGAAAAGGGCGGCGCCTGATGGGTGCCGCCCTTCGAGTTTTCGCGCCGTGCCGATGGCGCTTGCTTGCGGAAAGGAGAGACTAGAGGCCGGCGGAGCCGGCCATGGGCAAAGCTAAAGCGCAGGGGTTGCCCAAAGGTTATCGTTCGCCCGGTTTGAGCCCCCGCAGGGTCAATATCCGGGACAACATCCAGGATCACACCCTGGACAAAAATCATGGACAAATCGCACGATATGGATACGAAATCACAATGGCGCGATGTAACTGATTGCTTTACATCAAAAGAAAATACAGAATGCAGCGGGGGGAGCAATCTCGTGAAATCCGGCCGCGCCGTCCTGCTCCTGAGCCTGCTTTTGGCCCTCGCCGGCTGCGGCGGCGGCCGCTTTGCCGCCATCGGCAGCCCGACCAGCCTCACCTGCGTCCCCTACGCCCAGGAAGTGACCGGCATCGGCCTGAGCGGGGATGCCTATGCCTGGTGGGGCGAGGCCGCCGGCCGCTATCCGCGTCTTCACCGTCCGGTGGTCGGCTCGGTTCTCGTCTTCCGCCCGACCGGCGCGATGCCGCTCGGCCATGTTTCGGTGGTCACCGCCGTCCTCTCCCCGCGCGAGATCCTGGTCGAGCACGCCAACTGGGTGCCCTACCGGATCACCCGCGATCAGCCGGTGGTCGATGTCTCGGAAGAGAACGACTGGTCCCGCGTGCGGGTATGGTACCCGCCCGTCGACGCGCTCGGCAGCAGCGTCTTCCCGGTCTATGGCTTCATCCTGCCGGCGCCCGAGGGAGAGCTTGCCCGCCTCCAAGGCCAATCGACGCCGTGAACAGACCGCGGAAGGGAACGGGCTCAGGGACTGTCTGAGAAACTCCGCTTGCAAGGAAACGCGCATCGCGCCATGTCCTTCCGGGCGGGCTCTTGCCTGCGGAGGACACGGCCTGGAGGCGCGCCTCCGGTGGAGGAACAATGGGTAGCTTGAGCATCTGGCACTGGATGATCGTGCTGCTGGTCGTGCTGCTGCTGTTCGGCAGCGGCAAGGTCAGCACTTTGATGGGCGATTTCGCCAAGGGCATCAAATCCTTCAAGAAGAACATGGCTGAGGAAGAGGATAGCTCGATGGCGGCGAGCGCCGATCGCTCCTCGGGCTCGATTCCCGGGCCGGGCGTGAACACGGCCTCCACCAACCGCTCGAAGGCGGAAACCCAGGTCTGACCCTTCGCCGCGGCGGGCGCGCCGCCGGAAGAACAGGGCGTGCTCAGCGCGAGGCTCGGCGGGGCAGGTCCCGCCGTGGCAGTGATTGGGCTTGGCTGCATGGCGATGTCCGGCGTCTACGGGCCGGCCGAGGATGCCGAGGGCATCGCCACCATCCGGGCGGCCCTCGAAGCGGGGATCACGCTTCTCGATACCGGGGATTTCTACGGCGCCGGCCATAATGAGCTGCTGCTGCGCGAGGCGCTGAAAGGCGGCCGGCGCGGCCAGGCGGTCATCTCGCTCAAGTTCGGTCCGTTGCGCACACCGGATGGCGGGTTCGGCGGGATCGACGCCAGGCCGGAGGCGCTCCGCAACTTCCTCACTTATTCCTTGACGCGCCTCGGCACGGACTATGTGGATATCTATCGCCCGGCCCGTCTCGATCCCGCGGTGCCCATCGAGGAGACGGTCGGCGCGATCTCCGATCTCGTCCGCGCCGGCTATGTCCGGCATATCGGGCTCTCCGAGGTCGGACCCGAGACCATCCGGCGGGCTCAGGCAGTCCACCCGATCACTGACGTTCAGCTCGAATATTCGCTGATGAGCCGCGGGATCGAGACCGCGATCCTGCCGCTCTGCCGCGCGCTTGGCATCGCCGTCACAGCCTATGGCGTGCTCTCGCGCGGACTGATCGGCGGCGAGATCCCCCAACCCGCGGCCGGCGATATACGGGCGGCCCGCATGCCGCGCTTCCAGGGTGAGAATCTGAGACGGAATCTCGCGCTCGTCGCGGCGCTCCGGCGTATCGCCGACAGGTGTGGCGTAAGCCCGGCCCAGCTTGCGATTGCCTGGGTGCTCTCGCGCGGGACAGACATCGTGGCCCTCATTGGCATGCGCCACCGTGGCCGTCTGCCGGAAGCCCTCGCCGCAGCCGAACTCTCGCTCGACACCGCGACGCTCGCGGAGATCGAAGCCGCGATCCCCGCCGAAGCCGTGGCCGGGACTCGTTATGACTCGGCGCAAATGGCGCATCTCGACAGCGAAAAGCCAGCCTGACGGTCATTTGCAGCCCCACTCTCCCGCTCTCCGGTTTTTGTGCGCATGCTTCACCAACGGCACGGCGCGTGGAAACATGAACGGGATTGGCATGATGCATAGAGACTTCGAAACCTACCTGGTCCGGGGGATCGCCTGAGACCGATGGCGAGGCACAACATCCCGGCAACGCCGAAAACCATTCATTGGGGCATGTTCGATGCGGCCCTGCCACCCGTCGCCACGATCCAATCGGGCGATACCGTCACCTTCGAATGCGTCTCCGGCGGCCCGGAGGTGATGCCGCCCCCCGGCTCAAGCCTTTCCATCCCGCCCGCGCTTGCCGCGATCCATGCTGCCGACCCGCCGCGCCTCGGCGGGCATATCATGACCGGGCCGGTCGCCATCGCCGGCGCGGAGCCGGGCGACATGCTCGAGATCAGGATCGAGGAAATCGCCCTCGGCGCGGACTGGGGGTTCTGCGGCTTCCGGCCGCTCGTCGGCACGCTGCCGGAGGATTTCCCCAAACGCTATCTGAGCCATTTCCCGGTCGACCGGGCGAAGAACACCTGCCGCCTGCCCTGGGGAACGGAGCTTCCGCTTGCCCCGTTCTTCGGTGTGATCGGCGTCGCCCCGCCTGCCGCCTATGGCCGCATCTCCACCGTTGAGCCGCGCGAGCATGGCGGCAATCTCGACAACAAGGAGCTGACGGCCGGCAGCACACTGTTTCTGCCGGTGCATCATCCAGGCGCCAACCTCTCGGTGGGTGATGGCCACGGAGTGCAAGGAGACGGCGAAGTCTGCATCAATGCACTCGAGATGTGCCTCACGGGCACCTTCACGCCGATCCTGCACAAGAACACGCCCGGTGCCCGCAAGCCGCTGCTCGCCTATCCGCGCGCGGAGACACAAACGCATTTCATCAGCATGGGGATGAACCAGGATCTCGATCTGGCGATGAAGCAGGCGCTCAGGGAGATGATCGCCTTCATCACTGCGCGCAGCAATCTCTCGCCCGAGCAGGCGTACCAATTCTGCTCGCTCGCGGTCGATTTCCACGTCACCCAGACCGTGAATGGCGAGAAGGGCGTGCATGGCATGCTGCGCCGGGGCCTTCTCTTCTAGCATCGGCTCGGCTATATGCCCCCGCCGCCCGGAGTGTAGCTCAGCCTGGTAGAGCACTGTGTTCGGGACGCAGGGGCCGGAGGTTCAAATCCTCTCACTCCGACCAATCAAATCAATAAATTGGCGGCAAACTGCACAGTTACCGAAGGTTCAAGGAAACCATCCTGCTTTTCCGCCCCCCTCGATTGCCCGCAGCTGCGGTCAAGGGCGCGCGGCCGTTTCGGCGCCCCATTGTCACCGCAGGGATGGAACGGGCGCGCAATGCCGCCCCGTCTTCCTCCCCGCATCCCGCCGCTGCACCGAATTCCCGCTGAATTCCTATTGGGCGAGATATCCGCCATCCACGGGCAGCACCACGCCCGTGATGAACGATGCCTCGTCGGAAGCAAGGAAGAGGATCGCGCTGGCAACTTCCTCCGGCTGGCCCATGCGGCCGATCGGATGCAGCTTCACCACTTTGTCGATACCCTCCTGCTCCATCCTGGCCACGGCCGGTGTGGCGATCGTCCCCGGCGCCACTGCGTTGACCCGTATCCCTTT
The DNA here is from genome assembly GCA_035509315.1 of Acetobacteraceae bacterium. Taxonomy (GTDB): domain Bacteria; phylum Pseudomonadota; class Alphaproteobacteria; order Acetobacterales; family Acetobacteraceae; genus JAKAWQ01. The sequence goes on from DATJLS010000068.1 coordinate 29,553, forward strand.
GGAGATGAGGTCGATCGCCAGATGCTTGGTCAGGCCGGAGGCGATGAATTTCGACGGCCCGTACACGGCCTGCCCCGGCTGCCCGGCGAAAGCGGAAATGGAGGAGAGGCAGACGATCGCGCCCTTGCCGCGCTTCGCCATCTCCTCAGCCGCGTATTTGCAGCAGAGGAACATGCCGCGCCCGTTCGTCGCCATGGTCCGGTCCCACAAATCGGCCGTGGCACTCTCGAGCGTGGCCTCGGGAATGACGCCGGCATTGGCGATCAGGATATCGATGCCGCCGAAAGCCCGAACGGCTTCATCCATGAGACGGCGGACATCCGCCTCCTGCGACACATCGCCGGGAACACCGCGTGCCTTGGCTCCCTTTCCGGCCAGCTCGGCTGCGAATTTCTCCAAGGCCCCGGCTTCGCGATCGTTCAGGACGACCGATGCCCCCTCGGCTGCAAAGCGCTCCGCCGTCGCCTTGCCGATGCCGTTCGCGGCCCCGGTGACGACGGCGATCCTGCCAGCCAGGCGCCCGTTCGATGTTGGGTTGATGGCCATGTTCCCTCCCTTGCTCGCCGCTCCGGACGACGCGAAAGGATGGTACCTGCCTCAGCCGGACGGGTCGAGCGCCGCTGCCGGATCGATATGGTTTCCGGTGGAATCGGTGCACCCCGGCGCGGAGCGAACCGCCAAAGCCCGAGAGCGGGATGTCTTGGGGTCATCACGCTCTCGTAAAAGGGCGGAATGGCTCACGCGGCGAGCGCACCCCGCGCGAGTTCCGGGCTTGCAACGAACGGCGCGTCCCGCACTTCGACGAGGCGGGCGCGGTCGAAGCCATTGAAGCCGGTGCGCAGGCACGCGCCATAGGCGCCGAGCTGGCCGATTTCGATCCAGTCCCCTTCTCTCGTATCCGCGGGCAGGAAAAAGGGGCCGCGCATCGCATCCGCGCTGTCGCAGGTCGGTCCGAAGAAGGAAAATCCGGTCCCCCGCTGCGAAAACTCCGACCCGCCAGGACGGATCAGCCGCACCGGATAGCGAAAGCCGAGCGTGCCCGCGTCCGCGAGGCTGCCGAACACGCCGTCATTGATATAGAGCGCCTCGCCCCTTCGGTGCTGCACCTGCACCACCACCGAGCCCGCACCGGCCACGAGCGCGCGCCCCGGCTCCGCCCAGAGCTCCGCATCCGGCAGGCCGAGACGCTCGAATCCTTCCTCGATCTCGGCGAGATAGGCGCCGAGCGGCACCGGCTCCATTCCGGGATAGGCGGCCGGAAACCCGCCGCCTACATCGATCACCTCGATCGCAACGCTTGCCCGCCGCGCCACCTCGCCCGCTTCATTGAGCGCCGCCCGCCAGGCGAGCGGATCGAGGCATTGCGATCCGACATGAAACGAAAGCCCGAGCCGCGCCGCATGCGGCCGCGCCGCACGCAGCAGGGCTGCGGCCTGCGCGGCGGTGGCCCCGAATTTTCCCGAAAGATCCAGCACCGCGCCCCCCTTCGGCAGCGCCAGCCGGACGACGAGGCCGAGCGCGCCCTCCGTGCCCGTCGCGCCAATCTCGGCCAGGATCTTGGCAAGCTCCTCTTCACTGTCGAGCGCGAAGTCGCGCACCCCGTGCCGCGCCCAGGCGGTGCGGATCGTCCCGCGCGCCTTGACCGGATGCATGAAGTGGATCGCCGCCTCCGGGAACATCTGACGCACCAGCGCGATCTCGCTAATCGATGCGCAATCGAAATGCTCTAGGCCGCCCGCACGAAGCGCGCGCAGCATCGCGGGCTCCGGGTTGCATTTCACGGCATAGAGCACCTTACCGGCGAAGGCAGCGATGAAGTCGCGTGCCGCTGCCGCCGCAGCCACCGGGCGGAGGCAGTGCACAGGCTCTTCCGGCCGCTCTTGCGCAACCAGTGCATCGACGGTGGGCAAAGAGGCACCAGCAGCAGGAAAGCGGCGGGCAAGCGGCGTGACGGCAGCGCGGATACGGGAGAGGTTCATCGCTTCAATCCTCGCAGGCATCCGCCGGCGCATGGCGCGCCGGACAGGCGGAACGAAAAAGGGGGAGAAGGCGCACTCGCCGGGGGCACGAACGCCCCGGCGATGCGCTCAGATGAAGCTGCGAGAACGTCCCAGCGCAGCGAACCGATCAGCCAACATAGGCGGCTCCCTTACGACCCCGGCCCACTCATGGCCGGCCCGACCGAAAAGGACGCGTTACGTCGTTGCTGTGCCCCGGATCTCAGCCAAGAGCGGGATGAGATCGCTCGCGCTCACTCATTCCGCTCTCTGTCTTCGTTTTCCCGCGTGATTCAGACCTTCGGTCATCACGCTCCAGGGGCTCGCGGCACGTGCGGATGCGTCAACCCGCTCGCCCGAAAGGACGAGGCGGGGCGCGCTTATACGTGCCCCGGCGGCGAACAGATATGCAAATTCATCCGGGATGCCAGACCTTCCCCGCATCCGGCGCGAATTTATTCGCGGCGCGACGATGCGCCAACGAGCGCCAGATATTCCCAGGCGATGGTGGCAGCCGCGAGCGCGGTGATCTCGGCCACGTCGTACGCGGGCGCGACCTCGACCACGTCCGCCCCCACGAAGCGGAGCCCCGCGAGCCTGCGCAGGATGGATTGCGCCTGCCAGGAGGCAAGCCCGCCGATCTCGGGCGTGCCGGTTCCCGGCGCGAAGGCCGGATCGAGCGCGTCGATATCGAAGCTGAGATAGGCGGGCGCATCGCCGATCACTTCGGAAATCCGCGCCGCCACACGCTCGGGCCCGGCTTCGTGCGCATCCTCCGCGCCGATCACGGTGACACCGCTTCCGATCGTCCAGTCCATCACCTCCGGCTGCACCGGAGAACGGATGCCCACTTGCACCATGCGCTGAGGTGCGACCAAACCCTCCTCGATCGCGTGATAGAAAACCGAGCCATGGGCGAAGCTCTGGCCGAAATTCTCGGGCCATGTATCCACATGCGCGTCGAACTGCACCAGCGCGAGCGGCCCGCCCATCCGGCGGGCGAGCGCGCGGAGCAACGGCAGCGTCACTCCATGCTCGCCGCCGAGCGCCACCAGATGATGGAGCCCTTCCGCCTCTGCCTCGATCCGCGCGAGCGAGCCCGGAATGTCGCCGAGCGCCGGCGCGAAATCCCCGATATCGGCGAGATCCAGGGCTGCCGGCGCGAAGCGGGCGCGCGGGTGCGCGCCATCCACCAGCATCCGGCTCGCGCGGCGGATCGCGGCCGGCCCATCACGCGCGCCGGCGCGGTTGGTGGTGCCGATATCGAGCGGGATGCCGGCGACAACGAACGAAGCTTCGCGCCCATGATGGGCAATGCCCAGAAAGCTCGCCGGAACGGCAAAACTCGGCACGCCGGACATTCGCGCTCTCTCCCTCCGATCGCGGAACCTGACCGGAGCGCGCCATCCTGGCAAGGCAAGGCAGCGCGCGGACCGTGTCGGCCCGGCCTCGTCGCCGCGCGTTGCGCCATGCGACATCGCGCCCCACACTGCGCCATGGTCCGAGAGAACGAGATCCGCGCGGGCGAGGTCGCCGTCGATCCGCCGCTCGCCACCGATGCCGGCCTGATCTTCATCGGCCGCATCATGACACCGTGGAGATCGCGTCTCGCCGCGCCCCGACAGGGAAGGCCGGACGGCCCTCTCTGCCGCATCGAGATCTTTCCGCTCTGGCGCCCCGCGCTCGACGGGCTCGAATGCTATCCCCGCATCGAAGTGATTTACTGGCTGCACCTCTCACGTCGCGACCTCGTGCGGCAAAGCCCGGCCAATGACGGCACGGCCCGCGGCACCTTCTCTCTCCGCTCGCCAGTGCGGCCGAACCCGATAGGCACCGCGATCGCCCATCTCGTCCGTATCGATGATGGAACAATCCTCGCCCGCGGCCTCGATTGCCTCGACGGCACGCCGCTCATCGATCTCAAGCCGGACCGCACGCTCTTCACCCCGATCGCCCCGCCGCAGCCGGGAGATTTCGAGACCGGCTGAGCGTGCGCGGTAATCTATCTCGTCGCGCGCGCGATCTCGATCTCGGGGAAATAGCCCCGCCGCTTCGCGGAGACCGCGGCACCGCCATGGACCAGGCCCTGAATCTCGGCTTCGAAGAAGCTGTAGGGGAAGGGGCGTTCCGGCGCGCTCACCGCATCGAGCCGTGCGGCGAGCACGGGTGGAATCTCGAATGAAAGCGCTTCGAGGTTCGCGCGAATCTGCTCCGCTCTCCGTGCCCCGACGATGACGGAGGCCACGCCGGGCCGGTTCGCCACCCAGTTCACCGCCACTTCGGCCATGGAATGGCCGATCGCGCGCGCGACCGCCTCCAGCTCGGCGAGGATCCCCCAGTTGCGTGGCGTCATCTTCTGAAACGCCGGATTGTTCGAATCACGCATCATCGCGAGACGCCCCGCCGCCTCGCTCCCCATCTCGCCCGGGCGATACTTCCCCGAGAGCAGTCCGCTTCCGAGCGGGCTCCAGGCCATGATGCCCATGCCGTGCCCGGTGCCGAGGGTTACGAACTCCTGCTCGATATTGCGCTCGACCAGCGAATATTCGAGCTGCAGGGCGGCGATCGGCTCATAGCCTCGAAACTCCGCGATCGTCTGCGCCCGCGCGGCGTACCAGGCGGGCACGTTCGAAAGGCCGGCATGACGGATCTTGCCGCTGCGCACGAGGTCATCGAGCGTGCGCATGACCTCCTCCACCGGCGTGATTCGGTCCCAGCTGTGGAGGATGTAGAGATCGATGAAGTCGGTCCCGAGCCGGCGGAGTGATCCTTCCACGGCGCGCAGAATAGTCTTCCGCCCATTGCCGCCCGCGTTCGGATTGCCGGCTTCCGCATTGTAGCCGAATTTCGTGGCGATCACTGCGCGGTCACGCAGGCCGCGCGCGGCAATGAGCTCGCCGAGCCAAGTTTCCGCAGTGCCGTTCGTGTAGAGATCGGCGCTGTCGAAGAAATTGCCGCCGGCCTCGACATAGGCATCGAAAATCTCCCGCGTCGATTCCCTGTCCGCGCCCCAGCCCCATTCGGTGCCGAAGGTCATGGTCCCGAGGGCGAGCGGGCTCACCTTGAGGCCCGTGCGTCCCAAAGTTGCATAATGGTCGAGCCCGGTTTCGTTGCTCATGGCTCTCTCCCTCTCTCATCGGCAGCCGCGCCGCCGCCTTGGGCAAGGACGATTGGGGAAAACCCTTTCCACGTTAATCCAGTTCAATTGGCATACACTGTTCGATATTATTCATGAATGGACCGCGACCTTCTCGCCCATTTGCCCGTGATCCTCGCCATCGCCGATCGGGGCGGCTTCGCCGCCGCGGCCGCGTCTCTCGGCATGAGCCCTTCCGCCATCAGCCACAGCGTGCGACTCGTGGAGGAACGGCTCGGCGTTCCGCTTTTCGCGCGCACCACAAGGAGCGTGGCCCTCACCGAGGCGGGAAAGGTTCTGGTCGAGGGCGCTGGCCCCGCTCTGCGGGATATCGCCGAGCGCCTCGAGCGGGTCCGTGCCGTGAAAGGCCGCGCAACCGGGCTTCTCAGGATCAATGCGCCGAGCATCGCCCCGCCGATGGTCCTTACCGACATCGTCCGCCGGATGACGCAAGACTTCCCCGATGTGCGCGTCGAGATCGCCATCGACAACGCCATCGCCGACATTGTGGCCGAAGGGTTCGATGCCGGCATCCGGCTCGGCGAAATGATCGCCGAGGACATGGTCGCGGTGCGCCTGACCCCGCCCTTCAAGGCGGTCATTGTCGCCGCACCTTCCTATCTCGCCGCTCACGGCCGGCCCGAAACCATCGCCGATTTGCCACGGCACGACTGCATCGCCTTTCGCCGGATTCGTTCGGGCGGGCTTTATGCCTGGGAACTGCGCGAGAACGGTCGCGATGTCGCGATCGAGAGCCGCGGCAGCGTCATCGTCAATGACGCGCTCCATGCCCGCGACCTCGCCCTCGCCGGGATCGGCCTCGCCTATCTCTTCGAACCCCTCGTCCGCGCCGATATTGCCGCCGGCCGGCTCGCCGCGGTCCTGCCGCAGGCGGCGATCGAAGAGCCCGGGCTCTTCCTCTATTTTCCTCGCCGTGCCGCCCTCGCGCCCAAGCTTCGCGCCTTCATCGACACGGCGAAGAGGGTCACGAGTCCGGCCGCGCGCGGGACCGGCATCGATAGGCCGATACGCGGGTGACCGCGCTACTGGGCCTGATCCTGGGTCGTTCCACCCGTGCTGGCCGTTCCACTGCCCGCGGTCCCGGCGCCATCCGTCGAGCTCTGCGTATTCGGTCCAACCGGACCGTTCGGTGTCGGCACCCGCGTATTGGGGTTGTTCCATGGCGGCGTGCCGAGATTGACCTGGCTCGGTTTCGTCGCCGCACCGGTCAGCGCGCCGGCACCGCCGCCGATCACCGCGCCCGCGAGAATCCCCGGCGGGCCCGCCAGCGCGCCGATCCCCGCTCCCGTGGCCGCGCCCGCAGCCGCGCCCCCGCTCGTCCGTCCAGGTTCCTGCTCACCGCAGCCGGCGAGCAAGGCGAGGATGCCGACGGCGACGAGGCTCGTCTTGGTGATTCTCATGCTTGCTTCCGATCCTCCTTGAGCTGTCCTTCTCGCTTGCCCAGGTTTTGCTTGCCCGTGGGCCCTTCCCGCGCCGGCCAAAGGTCCGTCCACGCCCCGGTTGCGGGGCGAATCGAAGACGACGGCACCGCACGGGAATGATTGCCGGCTCGGCCATTGCCGATCCGGCTGGCAAGGCCCGCAGGCCCTGCATTTGTCAGCGGCTTGAAGATTGATGCCCGTCTCGGGCGATCTTGTGAGGAATCCGGGTCAATTGTACGGCGATTCCCCCAGGCGATTCCCCCAGGGGATGTCCCAAGGGAATGTCCTGGCGGATGCTCCCGGGGAGATGGCCGCGGGGAAGGATCGGACGCGCAATGGACGACATGCTTGCCTGGAGCTGGGAGGGAAGCCCGATCAACCTCGGTCTCCGGCGCCTGGGGGCCGGCCCGACCCTGCTTCTGCTGCCGGCGCTGAGCTCGATCTCGACCCGCAGCGAGATGTATTCCTTGCAGGAGCGCCTCGCCCCTTCCTTCGCCACCGTGGCCGTCGATTGGCCGGGCTTCGGCACCAGGCCGCGGCCGCGATGCTCATGGCGGCCAGAGACCTATGCGGCGTTCCTCGCCCACCTGCTGGCCGAGATCGTCCCGCGCCCCCATGCCACGGTCGCCGCCGGCCACGCGGGCGGCTATCTGCTCGCCGCAGCCGCAGCGCAGCCGGGTGTTGCCGGCCGGCTCTGCCTCCTCGCGCCGACCTGGCGCGGGCCGCTGCCCACCATGATGGGGGAGAGGCGAGGCCTTTTCTCGGCTCTCGTCCAGGCCGGCGATCTTCCTCTTCTCGGGCCGCTGCTCTATCGCGCGAACGTCAACCGCTTCATGCTGCGCATGATGGCGCGCGGCCATGTCTACGCGGACCCGGAGTGGCTGAAGGGCGCGCTCCTCGGCGAGAAGCTCGCGGTCATCAATTCCCCCGGTGCCCGCCATGCCGCAATCCGCTTCGTTACCGGGGCGCTCGATCCGATGCGGAGCAGGGCCGAATTCCTCGCCGCCGCCGCCAAGTTCACCGACCCGGTCCTCCTGCTCTACGGGGCCGCCACGCCGCCGCGCTCAAGGGCGGAAATGGAAGCGCTCGCCGCCCAGCCTCTTGTGCGTACACACCAATTGTCCGCCGGGAAGCTCGCGCTCCACGAGGAATATCCCGAGATGGTCGCTGAGGCGCTTCGCGACTTTCTCCAACCCGTCGCGCTTTAGGAACTATCCCCGGGCGCGCCGCCAGGCGCTCTCGATGAGGATCACGGCAAGGCCGGCGAACAGCGCCACACCCGCCCAATCCCGGCCCCAATCCCGGGCCCAATCCCGAGGGAGGCCGAAGCGCAGCAGCAGCCACACGATGCCAAGCCAGGCCAGGATCGCCACCGCGAAGCTCCCGTCCTCCACGAACAGCCCTGCAAGCTCCCTGAGCGCCGTGCCCAACCACTTCATCGCAAGATCCCCCCGCCCGTGGGCGCGGGCTTCCGCACCCGCGCGCGGCAGAGCCGCACCGCGACGGACGCGGCTGCCAGGAACCCGAGGATGAGGCCGACCATCGACCAATCTCCGCCCGGCCAGCGGATGCTCATCCCCTCCCCGACCCAGAACGCGCCGAAAGAGGAGAGCAGGCAACCGACCAGAAATTTGAGCGTATTCTCGGGCACGGAAGCGAGCGGACGACGGACCGCGAAGCCGAGCAGGATGACGACCACGAGGGCTCCGGCCGCCCCCAGGCTCGCCGGCAGCAGCAGCCCGCTCTTCCCGGCGCCGATGGCAATGACGATGAAGACGACCTCGACCCCCTCCAGCATGGTCGCCTGGAAGCTGGTTGCGAAGCCGAGCCCGTCCCATCCGCCGCCCTGGCCACCACCATGTGCCAACTGCCCCAGCGCCGCAGCCTCCCTGGCGAAGATCGCGCCTTCCGCGTGCAAGGGGAGGATCCCGCTCGCGCGGAGGATGGCTTTGCGCAGCCATCGGAGCCCGAACAGCAGAAGCAGGATCCCGATCCCGGCCTGGATGAGGTCGAGCGGGAGGAGGGTGAGCGCCCGCCCCAGCACCGCGACCACCGCCAGCAGCACCAGGAGCGCGGCCCCGCTGCCGCCGAGCGCGCCACGCCAGCCGCGCACGCTGCCCACCGCCAGCACAATCGTCAAAGCCTCGACGCATTCGACCAGCGATGCCAGAAATGCCGCCACGATGGACGGCCCGGCCTGTGCCCAGCTATCGGTCAGCACCCTGTCCCCGCCATTTTCGACTTTTCTCTTTCTTGCGCCGCTCCGCGCTCGCGATCTTCTCCTTTCCCGTGCTGTCTCTCTTTGCACGATCCGGTGGCAAAAACCGAGCACGGAAACGGAAAGCGCGAGGTCTGCGCTCTTCCGCATTCCCCGCGCCTGCACTGATATGCCGTGGCCGTCAGCGGTCAGCAATCAGTCGCGATTCTCCGCTCTCCGTCACATTCGGTGTGAGAAGCAATCAGGCTCAGCCACCGCCGCCCGTCCCGTTCACGAGCCGCAGCGTGCTGTCCCGGGGGACGCTCACAATGGCAGGATCACGGCTCACCGCCGATGTGGGACGAAGATGCACGCCGTCCTGATCGTTCAACGCCGCGTAAGAGCCATAGCCCGACGCGTAGATCGTCGACGTTGGATCAAAGGTCGTCGAAGCCGGAGGTGAGGAATTCCACACCTCGGCTGCGCTCGCAGCCTGAAATCCCACCGGGGCGGCAAGCACCAGCCCTGTCAGCACCACTCCAAGAAAACCCTTCTTCATCGGAAGACCTCCGTCTCTCTCTGTCATCGGGGCGCATTCCACGTCCCTTCGGCAGCCGACTTGGTGTATTTGCCGACGATCCGCTATCCCGCAGAACGCTCTTCGCACATGCAAAAGACGCATGCGATTACGTGTGACGGGGTGTGATTACGATGGTCACATCCATGTTGCGAGCAGAAACGAATTGCAATCCGCCGTCACGGCGCAGACAGATTTTTCTATCGTTTTATCTTGAGAATTGCGCATAACGAGGCTTCTCCATGAATTCTATACAACTTCGCGTGGCTTGATGAGAACTTGTCCCCGACGTGATTGTTCGATGGACGGCATCGTTTCCTTCGTGGCGATCGAAGTGGTCGAATGTTCGCTGAGCGGGCCCTCTCGCCTTGCATAGCGGCGGGCAAGCGTGGCGCAGACCATGAGCTGGGTCTGATGGAACAGGATGAGAGGCAGGACCATCAGCCCGACAACGGAGGCAGGAAAGAGCACGTTGATCATCGGGATGCCGCTCGCGAGGCTCTTCTTCGAACCGCAGAAGACGATCGCGATCTCATCCTCGCGCGAGAAGCCGAGCCATCGGCTCGCAAGCGTGGTCGCCGTCAGGACAAGGCCAAGCAAAAGAATATTGACCACCATCACGCTCACGAGGCTTGCGAGATCGACGCGATGCCAGATCCCGTTGACCACGCCCTCGCTGAAGGCCGTATAGACGATCAGCAGGATCGAGCCACGATCCACGAGGCCGGTGAGCCATTTGTGCCGGCCGAGCCATCCCCCGATCCACGGGCGCACAAGCTGGCCGGCGGCGAACGGCGCCAGGAGCTGGAGCAGAATTTCCTCCACGCTGTGCGTGGAGATTCCGCCCTGCGCGCCCATCAGCAGGCCGACCAGCAATGGTGTGACGACGATGCCGAGCAGGCTCGAGGCCGAGGCGGCGCAAACGGCGGCCGCGACATTGCCGCGCGCGATCGAGGTGAAGGCGATCGAAGACTGCACCGTCGAGGGGAGCATGCAGAGCAGCAACAGGCCAGGATAGAGCGCGGCCGGAAGAAAACGCGGTACCAGCACGTGCGCCGCGAGCCCGAGGGCGGGGAAGAGGACGAAGGTACTGGCCAGGATCAGCCCTTGCAGCCGCCAATGCGAGAGACCCTGCCAAGCCGCCTGCGGCGAAAGCCGCGCGCCATAGAGGAAGAACAGCAGCCCGATGACGATCCTGGTCGCCTGGTCGAACCCGGTGGCGACGGCGCCGCGGCAGGGAAGGACCGAGGCCAGCGCGGCCATCGAGACGATCGCAATCAGGTAGGGATCGATGGGCAGGCGTCGGAGCAGACGGCGGAGGAACATGGGGCACCTTCTTTCTCCTTATCGGAGTGTGCCGGCGCCACATGGTTGTGAAGCTGCCCGCGGTCACTTAGTGTCATCATGATTCGTGATAGGCGGGCGCGATGCTCGATCCCCAGCTGCTGCGCAGCTTTCTCGCCGTCGCGCGTGCCGGCAGCTTCAGCGCCGCGGCGCGCGGGCTCGGGCTCGGCCAGCCCGCGATCAGCCAGCATGTGCGCCGTCTCGAGCAGCATCTCGGCCGGCGGCTTTTCGTGCGAGACACGCATTCGGTCCGCCCCACACCGGAAGGCGAGGCGATGGTCGCCTTCGCCGAGAGCATCCTCGCGGCGGGCGAGCGCGCCGAACGCTATTTCGCGGGCGCGCGGCTGCGCGGCCGGTTGCGCTTCGGCACCTCCGAGGATTTCGTCTTCTCACGCCTGCCGGATGTGCTTCGCGATTTCATTCGCCTCCATCCGCTCGTCGATCTCGAGCTGACGGTGGGGCTGAGCGGCTGGCTCAATGAGCGGCTCGACGAGGGCGAGGTCGATCTGGTGCTGGCGAAGCGTCCCGAGGGCGATGAACGCGGCCAGCTTGTCTGGCGCGACCGGCTGGTCTGGGTCGGCGCGCCGGGCATCGAGATCGACGCGGCGAGACCCGTTCCCCTGATCCTCTATCCGCCGCCCAGCATCACCCGCGCGCAGGTCCTGCGCGCGCTCGAGCGCGCCGGGCGTGCCTGGCAAGTCACTTGCACCAGCGGGAGCCTCACCGGCCTACGCGCCGCCGCGCTCGCCGGCCTCGGCGTGCTCGCGCTGGCCCGCGGCCTCATCCCGCACGGGCTGGTGGCGCTGCCCTCCGATATGCTGCCGCCGCTCGGCGAGATCGCATTCGTGCTGCGCGCCGCCGGCGGCACCCTGCGCCCACCGGCACGCCAGCTCGCCGATGCCATCCTCGCCCACGGCGAGCGTTTGCTGCTCGGGAGCGAGGCGGGGGATTGAGGCGTGCGCGGGCCACAGGCTGAAAGCAATCGGAGCGATTCACGCACCCCCGGCTGCCGCGCCTTGGGATCGGTCATGGCTCAGCAGCCAAGCGAAGGCGCCGATCACGAACGCCTTGCCGTTCGTCGCAGCCGGCTCGCCATGGGCAATCAGGACGCGTTCGATCGGCCAGGCGAGAATGCGATCGAGCGAATCTCGCGCGGCACGGCGACGGATGAAGCTCGCGCGCCAGTCTCTCGGCGCGCCCGGATGGGGTGCCACGATGCCACCCAGACGCGCGAAAGCGCCCCGCCAGCCCTTGAACCAATCGCCCGGAAGATTTTCGATCAGATCCGCGAAGATGACAGTGCGGCTCTCATGATGGAAAAACACGGCCTCCGTCATCGCAAAGCTTCCCTTCATCAATACCTGATCGATATCCGCCTTCCATTCCGGATCCGGCCCATCAGCCAGATCGGCATCGAAGGAAAGATCCTTCCGCCGCCTGCGCAAGCCGGGAGAGGCGCAGAGCCGCGCCTCCGGATAGGCGAGCTTCCATTCCCTGAGAAACAGATGATGCAGCAGGTTTGGCGAGACGAGGAAGCGGACCGGCCCCAGCCCATCGATTTCCTGCGCAAGCGCGGGGGAAAGCGCAATAGGCGACCATACGAAAAGACACCCGTCCGACAGCCTGATCACCGCCATGCGCGTGGGATAGCGAAAGCCACCGAAGAAGGGTACCACCGGTCCTTCGCAAATCCAAAGGTTGGGCCCAAACAGGACCAGCCGCGGATCCATCGGCGGGGCCTCCAGTTTTCTCCCGCAATCGATTCCATTTCTACTTCATTCCCGCTTCATTTCCACTGGGCATTCCGCAAGCTGAGCCGCGCTTTGTCGCCCGCGCCCTATCCGCCGATCGTCTTCAGCCTCTCGCGCAAAACCTGGTTCTCCGCCTCGAGCGCGGCGAGACGCGCCCGCATGGGCTGAATGGCCGCTTCGATCTCGGCCTCGGTAAAGCGCGGCGTGACATGAAGCGGGCAGTTCCAATCGAACGCCTCGACATGCAGCAGGAACGCCCTTTCGGGCCTTGCCCGATAGCCCGGCAGCGACAGCCTCTCCGCAAGCTCGGGCTCGGTCGCGAGATCCTTGGTCTCCACACGCGCGTAGATCTTGAGCCGCGCGCGATGCGGATAGTCCATCAGGATCAATGCGGCGCGGTCATTGGCGGAGAGATTGCCGAGGCTGATATATTGCCGATTGCCACGGAAATCCGCGAATGCGAGGGTCCTTTCGTCGAGCACCTTGAGAAAGCCGGGCGGCCCGCCGCGATGCTGCACATAGGGCCAGCCTGTTTCCGACACGCTCGCCATGTAGAAGCTGTCGCGTGTGGCGATGAATTCCTTCTCATCCGGGGTCAGCCCGCCGAACGAACGATCGGCGTCCAGCCGCTCCCACTTCCCCCGGCTGCCATTGGCGATCTGTGCCGCGATGACACTGGGAGTCGATGCGATATCAAGAAAATCATAGGACATGGCGGTCCCTCCGGACATTCGTCAGCCGGCGGTGCCATCCCGCTCCCGGTCTTTGTTTTCCCGGTCTTTGTTTTCATGGCCCACCTCTCCCCTTCGTTCGTCGCGAGGAGCAGCAGACGAAGGCGCGGGACGCCGCCGGCTGACGATGGAATTCAAGCCCGATCCGCGACGCGAACGACCGGGAAATCGATATCGGTCTCGGCTACGTTGTTGACGAAGTTGGTCAGCACATTCTCCGCGACGACGGCAACGATCTCGACAATCTGGGCATCGGAATATCCCGCCTTCTTCACGGCTTCGATATCGGCATCACCGACCTTGCCGCGCGTCTCTGCAACCCTGACCGCGAAGTGAACGGCCGCATTGGCCTTGGGGTCGGACGAGCCGCCGTCACGATTCAGGGCGACCTCCCCCCGATCGATCTTGGCAAGGTTCAGACCGAGATAAGTGTGCGCCGAGAGGCAATAATCGCAGCCATTGGCCTGCGCGACCGCAATCGCGATGCGCTCGCGCGTCTTGAGGTCCAGTGCCTTGGTCAGCGCGCCGTTGAGGCCGATGAACCCCTGCAACGCCGCAGGGCTCAGCGACACGAGCCGGAACAGGTTGGGCACGACGCCGAGCTGCTTGTTGACGGCCTCCAGCAATGGTTGTGATGCGGTGGGCGCGGCCTCGCGCGTGGGAATGGCGATCCGGGACATTGGCGCTCTCCTTCGACTTCCGACGGCCATGGCGCCGCCGCCCTGCCACATACCCAGTTACGAATCTGATGATAATCAGCGGAATTGACATTACATTATTGCCGAAATTGAAATAGCGGGATGGATCGCCTGGATGCCATGCGGGCTTTCGCCGCCGTCGCCGATCTTGGCAGCTTCGCCGAGGCGGCGCGACGGCTGCGCCTCTCCCCGGCCGCGGTGACGCGCGCGGTCGCGCTGCTGGAGGATCAGCTCGGCCTGATGCTGCTCAACCGCACGACCCGCTCCCTCAAGCTCACCGAGCGGGGCGTGCTCTATCTCGAGGCATGCAAGGGAATCCTGAGCGATGTCGAGGAAGCCGGTCGCAGGGTCAGGGGCGAGAATGCCGCGCCACGCGGCATGATGGTGCTGGCAGCGCCCGTCTTTTTCGGGCGGCTGCATGTGCTGCCCGTGGTGACGCGAATGCTGGATGAGCATCGTGAACTCTCGATCCGGCTGATGCTGTCGGACCGCCTGGTGCATCTGGTCGAAGAAGGAATCGACGCTGCGGTGCGCATCGGCGAACTTGCCGACAGCACACTGGTGGCCCTCAAAGTCGGCGAGGTGCGGCGTGTGGTGGTGGCGGGTCCGGATTATCTCGCCGCCCGCGACGCGCCGGCAACCCCGGCCGCGCTCGCCGGCCATGACCTCATCGCCTTCGAAGGCGTCGACGCCACGGATGACTGGCGCTTCGGGCAGAACGAAAGAACCAGCGTGCGGATCGAACCCCGCCTCACCGTCAACACCGCGGACGCCGCCATCACGGCGGCGGAAGCCGGCCTCGGAATCACCCGCGCGCTCTCCTACCAGGTGGATGCAGCCCTGCGGGCAGGCCGTCTCTGCGAACTGCTCGTGCCGTTTGTCCCGCCCCCGATGCCGGTGAACATCGTCTATCCGCAGCACCGCCAGGGCTCAGCCAATGTGGCCGCGTTCGTCACATCCGCGCGCGCGCATTTTCGCAAGCTCCCGATGATCGGCGTCGCCTCTCGAAGGGCTCGGCCTCAAAACGCTGCGCCGAAATAGGCCCGATGCAGATCCGGAGTCTCCGCGATCTCGCGCGCCGTGTCCGAAAGCAATCTCGCCCGGTCGGTCATCTCCCGCGCCAGCGATGGAGCCGCCGAAGGAGGACCCCCGGCGGGCCGGATCGACAACTCCGCCCGTTCCGCAGGGGCTGGCAGAGCGCCATTCCGCCACGCCGTCCGGCAAGGTTACATCCGCTACAGGTGAAACTCTTATCAGTCTTTCCTCCGAAAGAAGGCGACGTATTCTGCCGAACATGAAATGCGTGTCGGGCACAAAATGGCTATGCTCGCTAGCGCTCCTGTTTTTGCCGAGCGTCCCTGTCTTCGCATCCGATGCGGGAGACGCGTTTGCCCGCGTGCAAGCAACGGTCGATGCTTTCGACCAGGGAAAGGACATCTCCGTCGTCACGCGATTTTTCCAATCGTCGGTGACGATCGTCGATGACACGCCGCCCTTCCTCTTCCGCGGTCCAACCGCCGTGAAGGACTGGGAGAAGGCGTACGCAGAGAGCGAAGGACAAGACCCCAGGAAGGCTTTCTTGAATCTGCTTCCGCCAACGGCCGTGGAGGTCCAGGGGAAGGAAGCCTATGTGGCCGTTCCGGCGAATTGGAAAGATGCTTCGGGCGGACAGAACTCCGTGTCGCACGGTGTCATCACCGTGGTGCTGGACAAGGAAGGCCCCGATTGGCGTATCGCCTCCTGGATCTGGACTCCCCGCTAGAGCAGATCGCGATCAGATGGAATCGGCTGATCGCGTGAAGATGCTCGCAAAACAAACACATAGAGCGGATTGCGTGAGCGCCGGCGATCTCATCTCGCTCTGGAGCCGATCACGATCGCACGGGATCGGTAGATCGACTCTTTCTTGCTTGGCATCAGAGCGCCGCACCCAGATAGGCCCGATGCAGATCCGGATTCTCCGCGATCTCGCGCGCCGTGCCCGAGAGCACCGTCCGTCCCGTCTGCAAAACGGTCGCCCGGCCCGCGATCTCGAGCGCGAGCTCCATCGATTGCTCGGCGATCAGCAGCGTGAGTCCCGCCGCGCTGAGCCGCCCCAGCGTCTCGTACATCCCATCCACCACCGCCGGCGCGAGGCCAAGGCTCGGCTCATCGAGCATCAGGAGCTTCGGATCGCTCATCAGAGCGCGCCCCACCGCGAGCATCTGCCGCTCGCCTCCCGAAAGCGTCCCGGCGCTTTGCCGCCGCCGCTCGGCAAGCCGTGGGAAGAGAGAAAAGACGCGCTCGAGCAAAGGTGCGAACCGTGCCCGCTCTGCGAGCGCGGTGGCACCCAGCCGCAGATTCTGCTCCACCGTCTGCTGCACGAAAAGCCGCCAGCCCTCGGGGGCCAGCGCGATCCCCCGCGCCACGATCTCGTGCGCGGGCAAACCGTCGATCCGTTCGCCCCGCCAGGTGACCGTTCCATCGGCCGGCCGCACCAGCCCCGCGAGCGCGTTGAGCGTCGTCGTCTTGCCGGCGCCGTTCGCGCCGAGCAGCGCCACCACCGCGCCCTCTTCCACCTCGAACGAAACCTCCGCGACACCGACGAGATCGCCATAGCGCACGGCGAGATTCGAGACGCGGAGCAGGGTTTCGCTCATGGCGCGTGGCTCTCCCCGCGGCTCTTGGGGCGGCCTTGGGCCCGCCGGCCGAGATAGGCCTCGATCACCGCCGGATCACGGGTGACGTCGGCTGGCGCTCCCTCGGCGATCACCCGGCCCTGGTTGAACACCAGCACGCGCCGGGAGAGACGGTGGATCACCTCCATGATGTGCTCGACCACGACAATCGTGATGCCGCGCGCATGAATGCGCTCCACCAGCGCGATCGCTCCCTCCATCTCCACCGAGGTCAGTCCGGCCAGCGCCTCGTCGAGCAGAAGCAGGATCGGCTCGGTCGCCAGCGCCCGCGCGATGCCGAGCCGCTTGCGCCCCGCCGTGCCGAGCGCAGTCGCCCGCATTTCCGCCTGCGCCGCGAGCCCGGTGAATTCCAGCACCTCGTCCGCCTTTTCCTCCGCCCGCCGCCGTGCCGGATGGCGCAGGAACGCGCCCACCATCACGTTCTCGCGCACGCTCATCCCCTCGAACACGACCGGCACCTGAAAGGTGCGCGCGAGCCCAAGCCGTGTGTGCGCGGCGGAGGAAAGCGAGGTCACATCCTCCCCGCGGAACCGGATTGTTCCCTGCGTCGGCCGCGCCTCACCCGCCAGGCAGTTGAAGAATGTGCTCTTCCCGGCCCCATTCGGCCCGATCAGCCCGATCAGCTCATTCTCGGCGAGCGTGAGGTCCGCCCCGTCCACCGCGCGGAAGCTCCCGAACATCTTGACGATGCCGCGCGCCTCAAGCAGCACGCTCGGTCTTCCTCGCCGCGATCCGCGGCACGAATTGCGCGAGCCCGCCCGGGCTGAAGCGGGCGATCAGCATGATGATCACGCCGTAGGCGACGTAGGCCGCGCCCGTCCCTCCGCCGCCGAGCATCGCGTTCGTCGTCTCCTCGAGGGGGACGAGAATGATCGCGCCCACGAGTGGGCCGAACAACGTCCCCGCGCCGCCGAGCGCCGCCATCACCACCATGTTCACCGAGACGAGAATCCCGAACCCGCTGTCCGGATCGATGAAGCCGATCATCACCGCATAGAGCGAGCCCGCGAGCGCGGTGAAGGCCCCCGAGATGAAGAGCGCATAGAGCTTGTAGCGCCGGACCGGCACGCCGAGACTCTCCGCCGCCGGCTCGCCGGAGCCGATCGCGCGCAGATAGAACCCCATCCGGCTTCGCTCCATCCGCCAGGTGAGGATGAGCAGAGCCGCGAGCACGACAAGAAAGATCGCGTAATAGGGAAGCGGGCTGCGGAACAGGAGATCGGCCGGCGAGCGCGGCGTCGCCGGCCCCATCAACCCGATCGCGCCGCCCACATAGCCCCAATTGGTGACGAGCAGCTCGGCCAGTGCCGCGATCGCGATCGTCGCCATCGAGAAATAATGCCCACGCAACCGGAAGCTCGGCAGCCCGACGATCGCCGAGAGAACGAAGCTCGCAAGAATGCCGAGCGGCGCGCCGGCGATCGGCGGCAGGCCGAGCTTGGTGAAGGCGAGCAGCGCCGCGTACCCGCCGATGCCGAAATAGACCGAATGCCCGAATGAAACCTGGCCCGCATAGCCGCCGATCACGTTCCAGGCCGAAGCCGAGATCGCCGCCAGGACCACCAGGGCCGCGATGCGCTGATAGAACGCATCCTGCGTCAGCACGGGCGCGATCGCGAGCAGGAGCGCGATGGCAATCAACGCCCGGCGCAGAGAAAACCTCATGCCCGGCCCAGGAGACCCTGCGGCCGCACCCAGAGCAGCACGACGAAGAGCGCGAACACAATCACATCCTTGGTCGCCGGACCGAGCCAATAGGCGGAGAAGGATTCGATCACGCCGATCAGGAGCCCCGCGATCAGCGCCCCCGGCACGCTGCCGAACCCGCCGAGACAGACCGTGACGAAGGCGAGCAGGGTGAAGGCATTGCCGACCTCCGGCGAGACATAGAAGAAGAGCGCGATCAGCCCGCCCGCGACCCCCGTCGCCGCCGCGCCCAGCCCCCAGGCCAGCGCCTGCATCCGCTCGGCGCGGATGCCGACCAAGGCCGCCGCCACCCGGTCCTCCGAAACGGCGAGCATCCGGCTGCCGAGATCCGTTCGCGTCAGCAGCAGATGCATCCCGAGCGTCAGCACGAGCGCCATTCCGCCCGCGAGCAGGTGCGAGGCCGAGAGCCGGATCCCGCCAAGCTGATAGACGCCGCCGACGAGGTTGTCAGGCAGCGAGACGAAATTCGCCGAGAAGGCCCAAAGCGCCGCATAGCGCAGGAAGAGCGCCAGCCCGAAGGTCGAGAGGATCTGCGCCAGCATCGGCCCGCGCATCACATGCCGCACGAGCGCGACATAGACGAGGACGCCGAGGCAAAAGAGAGCCACCGCCGCCAGCGGCACGAAGAAGATCGGCCCGATCTTGAGCAGGGTGAAAGCGAAGAACGCCACGTACATCGCCAGCATGACGAAATCGCCATGAGCGAAATTGATGACATTCATCATCCCCCAGATCAGCGTGAGCCCGGAAGAGAAGAGCGCGTAGACCGCGCCGAGCAGAAGCCCGTCCGCCGCGAGCTGAAGCAGGATCATGCCGGAAGGTCGTCGCTCGCGGCTCGCGAGCGCGTCAGGTCCAGCCCTTGAAGGGAAGCACCAGTTTGGCGGTGGCTTCCTCGAGCGGCCAGACCGGCACGTAATCCGCGCCCTGAAGCTGGATCATCAGCGAATAGGCGAGGATGTTCTGGCCCGTGGAATCGAACTTCACACCCTTGTAGCCGGTCATGAGCTGGCTCGCCGGTAGGTCGGTCGCGACGAGGGCGGCGCGGACCGCGTCCGGCGCGGTCGCGCCCGCGCGATTGATCGCGTCGCAGAGCACGAAGAACCCCTGCATCGCGCGCGCCGTCGTATCGTCGAGGCCCCGCCCTGTCTGCTTCTCGAAGAGCGCGTTGATCTTGTAGGGGATGCTGTCCGGCTTGCCGGGGACGAAGGCGCTGCGGTTGAGCGCGCCCTGGGCGAGATTGCCCACGGTCTTCGCGAAGGCCGGGTCGGAGAAGCCCGAATCATCCCCGATCACGATCGGCGGGCGGTAGCCAAGCGTATGGAACGTCTTCATATAGAGGATCGAATCGGACGTGTAGCTCACGAAGATGACGACATCGGGCTTGCCGTTCTTGAGCGCCAGCACCTGCGGCGAGACATCCGTCCCGTTCGCGTTGTAGGAGATCGTCTGCGCAATCTTCCGCCCGCGCGCCTTGGCCGCCTCGATGATCGATCCGGCGACGGAGGTGCCATAGTCCGTATTCTCGTGCACGATCGCGATCTTCCCGCTCGCCAGGCCGGTGGTCGCGACATAGGCGAGAAAATCGAGATAGAGCTTGCCGAAATCCGGCCCGAACGGGGTCGTGCGGAAGAACCATTTGTAGCCGCGCTGGGTCAGGTTGGCGGCGACCGATTCTCCGGTGAGGAAGGGAATGCCGTAGCGCTCGGCGACCGCGCTCGCCGTCAGCGTGATGCTCGACTGATAGGCACCGCAGAGCGCCACCACATGGTCCTGCGTGATGAGGCGGAGCGCATCGCTCTGACCGACCGCGGGGCTGCCCTGGTTGTCCGCCCAGATCACCTCCACCCTGGCGCCCCCGAGCCGCGGCAGCCCCGATGTCGTGGCGAGCGGCAGGGGGGCCAGATCCGGGTGCGGCGTATTGATGATATCGAGCGCCAGCGTGATGCCCTGCTTGATCGACTGTCCGGCCGACCCCGCATTCCCCGTCAGCGGCTCGATACAGCCGATTCTGACCGGCCTCGCCGCTTCTGCCGCCGCCGGCAGCGAAGCGAGCGCCGGAACCGCCAAAATGCCACGTCGGGTGATGGACATCCCTGGCACTTCCCCTCGTTCTTTCGCTTTCGTGCCGCGAGCCTAATCGAGAGATTCCTCACGTGAAACCCCGCCAGGGCCCATGACACGCCCGGCAATCGAGAATTGCCCGTCCTGCCCGCTCCGCCTCCGTCGGCACCAATGCCGGATACGAAGCGCCCTCGCCGCGCCCGATCCGGCCTCCCTTGCCGATTGCCTCGTTTGCCTTGCCAGTGAACCGATCCCGCCGCAGCGCCGAACGCGTCCCCGGACGCGCCCCGCCCCTGGCTTCTCCCGATCCGGCGCGGCACGATGACGTGAATCCTGTCTGAGATCAGCCGGAGCTTTCGCCCAATGTCCCTTCGTATCGTCGCGGTGCATGAACGCACCGCCCCGATCGCCTCGACCATTCGCAACGCCTATATCGACTTCTCGCGCATGACGACGAGCCTGGTCGCGGTGGAGACGGACGTGATCCGCAACGGCCGCCCGGTGATCGGCTATGGCTTCAACTCCAACGGCCGCTACGGTCAGGGCGGGCTGATCCGCGAGCGTTTCGCCCCGCGCATCATGGAAGCGCCGCCCGCGGCGCTGCTCGACGAGACAGGCGAAAATCTCGACCCCGACCGCGTCTGGGCCGCGATGATGGCGAACGAGAAGCCGGGCGGGCATGGGGAGCGCTCGGTCGCGGTCGGCACGCTCGATATGGCAATCTGGGACGTCACCGCAAAAATCGCCGACAAACCCTTGTTTCGCCTGCTTGCGGAGTGGGCGGGCCGAGAAGCCGATCCCCGCGTCTTCGTCTATGCCGCCGGCGGCTATTACGATTCCGGCAAGGATCTCGCGGCCTTGCGCGGCGAGATGCGCGGCTATCTCGATCGCGGCTACACGGTCGTGAAGATGAAGATCGGTGGTGCCGCGCTCGCCGAGGATTGCCGCCGGATCGAGGCGGTCTTGACCGAGATCGGCACCGACGCGCAACTGGCCGTGGACGCCAATGGGCGGTTCGATCTCGAGACGGCCATCAGCTATGCCAAAGCATTACGAGACTACCCTCTCTTCTGGTACGAGGAAGCCGGAGACCCGCTCGACTTCCACCTCCAGGCGACTCTGGGAGAGATCTATCCTGGTCCGATGGCGACCGGGGAAAACCTCTTCAGCCGCCAGGATGCGCGCAACCTCATCCGCTATGGCGGCATGCGGCCGGACCGGGACTGGCTTCAGTTCGACTGCGCCCTCTCTTACGGGCTCTGCGAATATCGTCGCACGCTTGCCATGCTTCTCGCCCATGGCTGGTCGCCGCGGCGCTGCATTCCCCATGGCGGGCATCAGATGTCGCTTGCCGTCGCCGCCGGCCTCGGCCTCGGCGGGAATGAGAACTATCCCGATCTCTTCCAGCCCTATGGCGGTTTCCCGGATGGCGCGCACGTCGAGGATGGGTTCGTGACCCTGCCCGAGCTGCCGGGCATCGGCTTCGAGGGCAAGGCGGCGCTCTGGCGCGAGATGGAATCGCTCGCGGTGTGAAGAATAGAGTGGCGCCCTGGCTGCTGTCGGAGCCCTATGCGGGCTTGCAGGCCCAGGGGCTTGGGCTCGCCGAGGCAGCTCGGCTCGCCGCCGAGATCCAGCCCCTCACGCCCCGCTTGCCCTGGCGCTGGCTTGCCGCCCGCGCCTGGCCCGCGCCGCTCGCCGCGGTCGGGATGGCGCCGCCCTTCCCCGAACTCGCGATCGGCGTCGGCGGGGTTGGCGGCGCGGTCGGCGCGGCCTTGCGGCGGCACGGCGTCCGCGTGGTCCAGGTGCAGCACCCCCGCATGCCCCTCGATCGCTTCGACCTCGTCGTCGCGGCCCGCCATGACGAGATCGCCGGCCCCAATGTCATCGTCACGCGCACCGCGCTCCATCGGGTGACGAAGGCGCGGCTTGCGGCGGCGGCCGCGCAATGGGCGCCTCGCCTCGCCTCGCTGCCGCGCCCCCTGGTCGCGGTGCTGGTGGGCGGCGCCAATGGCCGTTTCCGGCTCAACCGCGACATTGCCGGCCGGCTCGGGGCCGAGCTCGCGGCGATGATGCGACAGGACAGGGTCGGCCTCGCCGTCACGCCCTCCCGCCGGACCGAACCGGAAGCGGCTTCGGCGCTCAGGGAGGCGACTGCCCCGCTTGGCGGCTATGTTTGGGACGGCACGGGCGAGAACCCCTATTTCGGCCTGCTGGCGCTCGCGGACGCAATCATCGTCACCATCGACTCGGTTTCGATGATCTCGGAGGCAGTGGCCACCGAGGCGCCGGTCATGCTAGCCCCCTTGCCCGGCCGATCGCGACGCAACCGATTGTTCGTCGCGGCTATGGAGCAGTGCGGCCGGGCGCGGCCCTTCGCCGGGCGATTTGCAAGCTGGCCGGTCGCGGCGCTCAATGACACGGCCGAGGCAGCGGAGGAAATGCGCCGGCGCCTCGGCCTCGACTAATACGATGCAGAGGGACGATGCTCGAGATTGAGACCTTCGACCAGCGGCGCGGCGGCAATGTGGTTTACAAGGCGCTTGCCCACCCGCTCGCCGCCGAGGCCGTGGCCCGCCTCTATGCCAGGCTCGCCGGCCAGGCCCCCGTCGCCCTCTTCGATCCGGACGGAATCGCCCCGGCGCTGCTCGCGCTTCACCCCGATACGCCTCCGCTCGCCGGCATCTTCGTGCAGGATGTGCGTGAGATCGGTGCCGTGCGCGCCGGCCTGCCCTGCCGGCCCCTCTCCGAGCTCGCCGGCTCCGGCGCTCGCGCGGTGCTGATCGCCGCTTTCGATACCGCGCGGATGGAGAGCCGTATCGCCGCCGCGGCGCCGCCCGGCGCGCCTGTCATCGGCCTCGACGCCGTCCGGCTGCCCGAGCCCATGCTCGGCAATACCAGGCGCTATCTCGATCCGCTCAATTTCGCGACCAACTACGCCTTCTTCCGTGACCAGGACGGGCTTTCGACGCGGCTGGTGACCGCCAATTACTGGGCCGGCTATGGCGCGCGCGACGTGCGGTTCTGGCTGCGCCTCTTCGGCGCCGGCGGCGAGACGCTCGCGAGCTGGGAGGAAAAGATCCCCGAAGGCCCCGGCGGCATCGCGATCGACAGCCGCGCGGTCCGTGCACGCTTCGATCTTCATGAATTCACCGGCCAGCTCTTCCTGCACGCGATCGGCGCGAGCGGACATGACGTGGTCAAATACGCGCTTGATACATTTTCCACCAATGGCGCGCGCCACCCGGCCCTCTCTTGCACCCATGATGCGAATGCCTGGCCTGCTGCGCGCTATGCCGGCCTGCCGGCACCGCGCGCTGATGAAAACGTGCTGCTCTGGGTCCAGAACAGCCATGCCGCGCCGATCCCGCCGGGCGGCATCACCTTCGACCGGATGGGCGCCGAGGCGCCGGTGCCCTTGCCCGGCGCCGTGCCTCCTTACGCGACCGTGGCGGTGGATATCGCAAGGCTCTTGCCCGGCGTGCGCTGGCCGGCGCAGATCGAGGTCCGCGCCGGGCGGCATGTCGTGCGGCCGCGCTACGAGGTCGTGCGGAGCGGGCGGCCGCATATCGCGCATGTCAATGTCGAGCGCGCCGATCTTCGCCCCGATCCCGGCCTTCGCTCCCTCTCGAACCTGCTCGGCCGCGGCCATCTCCTTCCCTTCCCCGTGCTGCCGCAAAGGCATTTCCGGAGCATCGTACAGCCGACCCCGATGGCCGAAACCCAGGCGACGCTGCCGCTCCGCCTCGAGCTGTTCGACAATGCGGGCACGCGCATCGCCGAGCATTTCCTCGGCTGCCTGCCGCGCAATCATGATATCGCCCTCGATCTCGACACGGTGCTTTCGGACGATTCGCTCGCCGAGGCAGGCGGCCATGCGGAACTCGTCTATGATTTTCGCGACGGCGGCGAGGCCGATGGCTGGATGCACGCGCTGATGCGCTACGAGCATCGAAGCTCCGGCCACGCTGCGGAGACGAGCTTCGGCTCGCACATGTTCAACACGCTGATGACCTACAAGGACGAGCCGCAATCCTATGCCGGACCGCCGCCCGGCCTTTCGACCCGGCTCTTCCTCAAGCTCGGCGAAGGCGGGCGGCGGAGCTTCACCGTGCTCATCTATCCCGCCTCGGCGCCCTGGCGTCCGCATTCGGAGACGGCGCTGCTGCTGCACGATTCAGCCGGCAGGGTGATCGCCGAGGAGAGGATCATCATCGCCTGCTCGGGCTCGGCGATGATCTTTCCGGACGAGATTTTCCCCGCATCCTCCATCGCCGCGGCCGGCCCGGCCGGCTATGTGCTGGTCCGCGACACAACTTGCCGCCTCTTCGGCTATCACGGGCTGATGATGGGCGAAGGGGCCTTCTCGCTCGATCACATGTTCGGGTTCTAGATCGATGAGCGGCGCCACGCTCCGGGATGGCCGCGCCGGCTTCGACGAGGCCGCGCTGCTCGGGATCGTGGTGCTGGTGGGCGGCCTGCTGGCATGGTTCTCTGCCTTTCATCCGGCGGAGATGCCGCCCTGGGGGCCGTGGCAATTCTCCTGGCTCGAATATCTCGGGGCGGCACTGGCGCTGGTTTGGTACGTGCGCGGAATCCTGCGCATGGCTCCTGCGGAGCGTCCCGCGCTCTGGCGTCAGGCCTGCTACCTCATCGCCCTGGTCGCGATGTACGCGGTCGTGCAGACACGCCTCACGTACCTCTCCCTTCATCTCTTCATGGCGACACAGGCACAGCAATTCGTGCTGCACGACCTCGGGCCGTTCCTGATCGCCGTTTCCTGGCCGGGCGCCGTCCTGAAAGCTGGGATGCCGGCGATCGCGCTGCGCTTTTTGCGCGCGCGGCCCTTCGCGGCATTTCTTCGCATCGTCCAGCAGCCGGTGATCGCGACCCTTCTCTTCGCGTTGCTGATCGCAGCCCAGGTGGTGCCGGTGATCGTGCTCTGGGTGATGCTCGATTGGCGCCTGTTCGACGCGATGAATCTCCTGATGGCCGTCGAAGGCGTTCTCTTCTGGTGCCTGGTGCTCGATCCCCGGCCGAAGCCGCCGGCGCCCTTCTCCTTCTTCACCCGCATGCTCGTTGCCTTCTTCGGGATGCTGCCGGTGATTCCGCTCGGTGCCTATGTCGCCCTGACCGGACAAATCCTTTACAGCTATTACGATCTTTGCGGCCGGCTCTATCCCTGGATCAGCCCGCTGCATGACCAGCACATGGGCGGGCTGATCCTCTGGTTGCCGGGCGCGCTGATGGGCGGCATCGCTTTCATGTTGCCGCTCAACGCGCTCCGCCTCGCCGAGGAGCGCGCCGAGCCAAAGACCAAGACTCTCGTTCAGGTGGGGCGCATCCGCATCGATCCCAGCGCCTGGACCGGGCGATGAACTCTGCCCACACCCGCAGGACGATTTTTCATTGCTATCCTTCCCGGAAGGCGCGGACGATCTGGTCGCTGATGGGCTTGAGGATGTAGGAGAGGACCGAGCGGCTGCCGGTCTGCACGAAGGCCTCGACCGGCATGCCGGGCACGAGGCGAAGATCGCCCAGCCGCGCCATCTCGGTCTCCGGGATCGTGATGCGGACCGTGTAATGGCTCTCCCCGGTGCGCGGATCATTGCTGATATCCGCCGAGATGCGGCTCACCGTGCCGGAAATTTCCGGCGTGATGCGCTGGTTGAAGGCGGAGAGGCGGATGGTCGCGGTGTCGCCGAGATTGATCTGGTCGATATCCCGCGGACGCACCCGCGCCTCGACCTTGAGCTCGTCCGAGTCCGGCACGATCAGCATGATCGGAGACCCGTCGGGAACGATCACCTCGCCGACCGCATGAATCGCCAGCTGATGCACGCTGCCGGATTGCGGCGCGCGGATATCGATCTTCCGAAGCTCGTCTTCCGCCGCGACGCGATGCTCTGTCAGCTCGGCGATCCGCCTCTCCGTCTGGCGGAGCTCCTGCGGGACCTCGCTGCCGAGCTCGCGGTCGATCTGCGTGATCTGCAGGCGGATTTCCAGGATCTGGCCGCCGGCCCGCGCCACCGCCGCCATCAGTTGGCCGCGCACGCCCTCCAGTCGCGGCACCTCGCGTTCCAGCGCCGTATAGCGGGCGATCGTGATTAACCTGTCCTTCCACAGCTCGCGGGCGCCGGCAAGCTCGTGCCTGGCCCATTCCAGCTCCTGGGCATTGGCGTGCTCCTGGCTCAGATTGCCCTCGATCTCCTTCTGGATCTGCGTGATCCGCTCGAGAAGCTGCGCCTTTTGCCCTTCGCGGTTCGCAAGGCGCGTCTCGAACAGACGCTGCTCGCTTGCGATGATGTCCGCCACCTCCGGGTCCGTGATCCGGTCGGCCAGCTCGGGCGGAATCGGCATCGTCGTTGCCCCTTCGCGCTCGGCCTCCAGCCGCGCCTGCCGCGCATAGAGCGCATCGAGCTCGTTCGAGATGACGGCGAGGTTGGCGAGAGTGACGGTATCGTCGAGCCGGAGCACGACATCGCCGGCCTTGACCTTGTCGCCGTCGCGCACCCGCAAGGCACCGACGGTTCCGCCCGTCGGGTGCTGCACCTTCTTGATGTTGGAATCGACCACGAGCGTGACCGGCGCGATCACCGCGCTCGTGATCTCGGCAAGCGCGACCCAGCCTCCGGCACCAAAGACAAGCAGCGCGACCAGGGCGAAGCCTATCATGAGATGGCGCGCGATCGATTGTCGCACCCGTTTCTTCTCCGGCTCGCAGGGGATGCCATCCGCACCCGGGGCCTGGGATTTGTGGAGTTCTGCGATCATTTCCCTCTCCACGTGTCAGCGTGCGGCGACGGCCGGAGCGAGGCGTTGCCGGCCGGCATCCACCGGCCGAACGAGGCTCGGCAGCACTTCGTTCTTGGGACCAAATCGTTCGAGGCGCCCTTGGCGCATCACCAGGATCGTGTCTGTCGCCACGAGCGCGCTCGGACGATGAGCGATCACGATGACGTTTCCGTTGCGGCGGCGGACACTGAGAATGGCGCGGGTGAGCGAGGTTTCTCCCTCGGCGTCGAGATTGGAGTTCGGCTCGTCGAGGACGACGAAGAACGGATCACCATAGAGCGCGCGCGCCAGGGACGATTTCCCCGATGCGCTCGGGCCGATGATCCCGAGCCCCTGGCCGGCTTGCAGCGAGAAGCTGACGTTCTGGACGATCGGCCTGCCGTCGCCGGGTGTCGCCAGGCTCAGAGTCTCGACCGAAACGCTCTCCTTGGGTGCGGGCAGCTCCAGGCGTGGTGCTGCGGCCGGGACGAGCGCAAGCAGCCTGCCGAGGCGCTGCCAGCCCTGGCACGCGGCGATGAACCCTTTCCAATGGGCGATTGTGAGATCGATGGGAGCGAGCGTGCGTGCGGTCAGGGTCGAGCTTGCGATGATCACGCCCGCGGTGAGCTGCTGGTTGATGACGAGATAGGCGCCGATCCCGAGCACGGCGGATTGCAGGATCAGCCGGAACATGCGTGAGAGCGTGCCGAAGCCGCCGGTGACATCGCTCGCCCGCTGCTGGTCGCTGACATGGTCGCGATTGATCTGCTGCCAGCGATGGGCGAGCCTGCCGCCAAAGCCCATCGCCGCCACCGCTTCGGCATTGCGCCGCCCGGCTTCCGCAAGCTCCTGGCGCTTCTGCCAGCTTTCCAGGGCAGCCTTCATCGGCTTCTGGGCCAGCATCTCGGAAAGCACGGCCAGCGCGAAAAGCAGGACGCCGCCGACCGCGGCCGTGATCCCGAGCAACGGGTGAAAGGCGAAGACGATGCCGAGATAGAGCGGGATCCAGGGCAGGTCGAACAGCGCCGAGCTCGCTTCCCTCCGCCCCCTGGGGTTTCCGTGCCGCCGCCCGCCCGCTTGCTGCCCTGAGAGGTCATGGCCCGTCCATCCGCCCGGTTCGCCGAGAACGGGCCGGACGCTAGCGGCAACCTCCCTTCGCCTCATTCGCCTGGGTGAACAAACGCACCTCGGGCGGACAGGATGGGCTTGGGATTGCCCAGGGGTCCTATCAGATCGATTTTACCTCCCCGCCGTCCATGCGAAGCGTCGAGCCGGTCATCCAGCGGGCACCGGGTGACACCAGGAAGGCCATCAGCTCCGCGATTTCCTCTGGCTCCCCATATCGCGCGATGCCCGCTTCCTTCGGAAAGTTGGCTGTCGCCTCCTCGACCGTCATGTTGTGCAGCGGCGCCCAGTGCTGGAGGTACGAACGGCGGCGGCCGGTCATCACCGGGCCGGGCAGGACACTGTTGACCTGCACGCCGTCGGCAATGCCGCGATCGGAGAACGCCTTCGCAAGAGCGACGATCGCGGCGTTGATCGTGCCGACAGCGGCGTAAGGCGCCTTCGGGAACAGGGCCGAATTGCCGGACATCAGGACCACGGCGCCCTTGGCCACCTTCAGCGCCGGCCACGCGGCGATCGTGAGGCGCCGGGCACCATGCAGCTTCAGCGCCAGCCCGCCCTCCCATTGCGCATCGGTCATCTTGAACAGGTCGATCTGCGGCACGGCGCCTGCGATGTTGAGGAGCGCGTCGATCCGGCCGAAGGCCGCCAAGGTCTGGTCGACAACGGCCTGCGCGGCCGGGGGCTCGGCGAGGTCGGCATCGATGACCAGCGCTTCCGCGCCAGCCTCCCTGACCGCCGCTGCCGTTTGCTCGAGATTGGCGCGGTTGCGCGCCACCAGGGCGAGTGCCGAGAAATCCCGCGCGAGACGCACGGCGGTGGCCCGGCCGATGCCCTGGCTGGCGCCGGTGACGACGGCAACCGACTTCGACATTTGGAGTCTCCATCAATCCGTGGGTCGGGGAATCAGCGGCGGAGGAAGTCGCGGATGGCCGCCGCGATCTCCTCAACGTGGGTCTCCAGCGCGAAATGTCCGGTGTCCAAGAAGCGGACGATGGCGTCCGGGATGTCGCGCTTGAAGGCCTCGGCGCCCGGCGGCAGGAAGAACGGGTCGTTCCTGCCCCATACGGCGAGGAAAGGCGGCTTGCGGGTCCGGAAATATGTCTGGAAGGTCGGGTAGAGCGCGACATTGCTCTTGTAGTCGCCGAAAAGGTCGAGCTGCACCTCGGCCGCCCCGGGCCGGGTCAGATAGAAATTGTCGAGCGAATATCCGTCCGGCGAGACCGTTGTCGGATCGGGCACGCCATGCGTGTACTGCCAGATCGTCGTCTCGGGCGTGAGGAACGCGCGCAGCGCCTCGCGATTGGCCTCGGAGGAATCCTGCCAATAGGCCCGGATCGGGTTCCAGCCCTCGCTCAGCCCTTCCTCGTATGCGTTGCCATTCTGGGAAATGATCGCCGTGATCCGCTCCGGATGCTTCACGGCGAGCCGGAAGCCGGTCGGCGCGCCGTAATCGAAGACATAGACGGCGTAACGATCGAAGCCGACAACCTCCGTGAAGCGGTCGATGGTCGCTGCGATCCGCTCGAAGCTGTGACCGCGGGCCGGCATGCCGGAATTGCCGAAGCCCGGCAGATCGGGGGCGACGATATGGAAGCGATCGGCCAGGAGCGGGATGAGGTTGCGGAACATGTGGCTCGCGCTCGGGAAGCCGTGCAGCAGCAGCAATTTCGGAGCGCCCGCCAAGCCGGCCTCGCGATAGAAGATCTTGAAGCCATCCACGTCGGCGGTTCGATACTTGACAGCGGTCATCGGTGGATTTCCATTGATTGAGTGTAACCTTCTAGTAGAGAATAGAGTGGTTAGAGGAGAATGCGCGAAGCCGTTCCCGACCGGTCTGCGAGGCTAGCCGCCGCCCTCGGCTCGAACCGCTTCGATCGCCTCGCCGAGCACATCCAGCACGACGGAGGGCGCGGTCACGATCGGTGTGTGATCGACGGCATGCGAGCGCACCCGGGCCTGCATGCGCTCGGCCATGAAGCGCTGATTGCCCGCAACGATCATGCGGTCCTGCTCGGCCACCAGGAACCAGGTCGGGCGGTCCTTCCACAGGGGCCGCGGCACCGCGACGGTGATGCAGGCGGGCGAGATCGGCCGCTGGACCGCCGCCAGCACCGCCCGCTCCTCCGCGGGGGCATTTTGCGCGAAGGCGGCGGCAAAGGCCGTGTCGGGCAGGTAGATCAGCCCGTGATCGTCGGGCGCGAGCTTCGGTGCCTGCGGATGCGGCTCACCGCGGTAGAAAACATCCGCGACCGTCTCGCCCTCATCCGGCGCCAGGGCGGCGACATAGAGAAGCGCCTTCACCTTGTCGCCGCGCGCGGCGGCGATGACGGCGCCGGCATAGGCATGACCGGCCAGAACGACCGGCCCCCTCACCCGCTCCAGGGCACGATCGAGCGCCGCCACGTCATCCTGGAACGAGGTCAGCGGCAGCGGCGCCGCCGACGCTTCGATACCGTCCGCGGCCAGCTTCCTGATGACCTTCGACCAGCTCGATCCGTCGGCCCAGGCGCCATGGACGAGCACGACACTCACATTCCTCGGATTCAAGGACATCATCGTTCTCCCTGCAAAAGGACCAAAGGTTTAGTGACCTCTCCATGGACGGGGGTGTGGCTACCCGCGTCTCAGGTAACTTGTCAACACACTTATGACAGGTTACTTTCCAGGGATGTTTACGAAGGCCGGCCCGGGTGCGCCCCCCCGGACTGGAAGAGGGGGTCCGATGGATTGTCGCCTGCCTGCGATCTTTGTCGGCGATGCGCCGGGCTTGGATTTCCTCAATTCGATTGCGACACCGGTCGATACCACCATCGACTGGATCGATGACGGCGAGGGCTATCTGAGCTGGCTCAAGCAAGCTCGTTTGGTGTCGGACGAGGTGCTCCAGGACGTGAGAGCGGGCGCCTTGCCGGGCGAGCTCGACAAGGTCGCGAATCAGGCGCGGAGCCTACGGGAATGGTTCAGGAATTTTGTGCGCCAAAATAAGGGCCGTCCGCTGACGGTGGAGGCTCTCACCGAGCTGGAGCCGCTCAACCGTCTGCTCGAGCGCGACGAGAGCTTTGCCCGGATCGTCCCTCGTCCGGCAGGGCAAGGGCCTTTCGAGCTGCGGACAGTGCGCCGATGGCGCAGCCCCGATGTACTTCTGCTCCCTGTCGGAGAGGCACTGGCCCAGCTCGCCTGCGCGGAAGATTTCTCGCACGTGAAAGCCTGCGAGGGCCCGGCCTGCACGCTCCTCTTCGCCGACCACACACGGGGCCATGCGCGACGCTGGTGCAGCATGGCGATCTGCGGCAACCGCGCGAAGCAGGCGGCGCACCGGTACAGGCACAGGCTGCGTCGGCATGAGAGTGTGATCGCCGAAGGCGGGATCATCGTGGGCCGTCACGCCCTATGAGGGCGGGCGCTGCCCCGCCGCGCTCTGGCCTTGCGCATGACGCGCCAGCCAGACAGGCTTTCTGCTACAGGATCCCGTGGCGAGAATAGACATCCCGCAGGCTGGCACCCGCGCGCAGTTCCGCGAGTGTGGTGCGTTCGCCTCTCAACTTCTCTCGCCCTAGCCTCAGCACCTCGGCCTCCACCGCCCGGGGCACGACAACGACGCCATCCGCATCACCGAAGACGAGATCGCCGGTGCAGACGGTGACACCTGCGCATTCTATGGGCACGTCGATCGCCATCATCCGTCCCCGGCCCTTGCTGTCGAGCGGCGCGATGCCGCCGTGGAAAACCGGAAACCCCATGGCGCGTATCGCCGTGATGTCCCGCACGCAGCCATCCATCACCGCGCCCGCCGCGCCACGTATCTGTGCCGCAGTCGAAAGCAACTCGCCCCAGGGCGCAACACGTTTCGGATTGCCGCAGGCAAAGACCGGAATCTCTCCGGGCTTCAAACTGTCCACCAGCTCCATTTCGAGCTCGTACGGGTTGATGCCCGGCTCCGCATGAAAGACCTCCATGAAGGCCCCGGTGCGCGCGCGGCCGACCATGATGCGGCTTTCATCCAGCGGCCGAATGCGGGAGGGCATGGCTTGCCGCGTCCGCCCCACCGCATCGAGGCAATCGGAAATCAGTGCTGTGAAGAAACTCCGCTGCAGCTCCGCGAGATCGCCCATTTCGGTCATGACGCCCTCCTCGCCGGTTTCTTCCCGGCACGCGCGGCTGGGCGCACGCGCGCCGGCCGCTTCACAACCCGTGCCGACAGGGCCTCCGCCACGTCGCGTTCCGAACCATCCACCAACCGCAGCATCGCAGTGGCGGCGGCGGCGGCATCCTGGCGCGCGATGGCTTCCATCACGTGCTTGTGCAGGGGCAGGGACTGCCGCTGGCCACGCGGCGCATCGAGCGCCATGCGCAATGTGATGTCGAGGGCGGCCGTCACCATGTCGGCAAGCGAGCGGAAGAGGGAATTGCCGACCGCGGTTGCGATGACGCGATGAAATCGCACATCGGGCGCGAAAAACTGTTCGGTGTCCTCGCCGGCTGCAACCATCTCCTCATAAGCCTGGCGAAGCTCGCCAAGCTGCCCAGGCGTGATGCGGGTGGCGGCGAGAGAAGCCGCCGCAGGCTCGACGACACGGCGCAGCTCGAAAAGTTCCCTGGCAAAGGTCTGTTGGTCACCGCCGCGACCACGCCAGGCAAGAATATCGGGATCGAGCTGATTCCAGGCCGACATCTCTCGCACGCGCCCACCCGCACGCGTGCGGATGCCGATGAGATTCTTGCTCACCAGCACGCGCAGCGCCTCGCGCACCACGCTGCGGCTCACCAGCAGCCGTTCGCACCATTCCGCCTCGTTGGGCAGGGCCTCGTTCGGCGCGAAGCGACCGCCGACAATCTCCTGCCCGATTGCCTGCACCACACGATCGACGAGAGAACGGGCGCGGATCGGCGGCAGGCTCATTATGTGGCCGCCGCCGCGCGACGATAGAAGGCCATGAGCGGCAGGGAAACGAGCGCGATCACGATCAGCAGCACGATTCCGACCGTGGCACCCATGCCGAAATCTGTCTGCGAGAAGGCCAGCCGATAAATATAGAACTCCATCGTGGTGGTGCTGAATCCCGGGCCGCCGCCCGTCATCACGAAGATGAGGCTGAAGAGAGCAGTGAACGCGGCGATCAGGGTGATGATGGTGACAAATACGATGAAGCGGGTCATCAGCGGCAGAATGATATGACGCACCGCGCGAAGCAAGCCTGCCCCGTCGATCGTCGCCGCCTCCAGCACATGCGTATCGATGCTGCCGAGTCCGATGAGGAAGATCAGCGTGTTCGGCCCGACCTGCGACCAGACGAACGTCAGGGCGATCGGGATGATGGCGGTGTGGACATTGCCGAGGAGATCCATGCGGAGAAAGCCGAGACCGATGACGCTCAGCAGACGATTGAGGATGCCGTCGGCAGAGAAGAAGCGCAGCCAAACAATGCCGGTCACCACCCAGGAGAGTGTTGCGGGAAGGAAGACGAGCGCCCTTGCCCAGCGCCAGCCAAGCGGCTCGGCGGAGATCAGGAGCGCGACACAGAAAGGCAGCGCGACGGCAAAGGGAACCGAGAGCAGAAGAAGAAGATTGTTGAGGAGAACACTTCCGAAATCGGCGCTGTGCAGAAGAGTCCTGTAATTGCCGAGACCGTTCCACGTCGCCTCCAGGCCATCCCACTGGGTGAGGCTGTAGTACGCAGTCTCGAGGATCGGCACGATGAGGCAGAGGCCCCAGAGGATGAGCAACGGAGCCATGAAGACAGACGCCGCGCGCCGCCGCTCATGCTGGAACCGGCGGCGCGGACGTGCCGGCAGGCCCCTGCCCTCGCGCTGAAGCAACGCGAACCTGTCAGCGCTTCTGGTCCTCGGGAAGATTGTTCCACGTATCCTGCATCTTCTGCAGCGCCGCTTGAACGGTCATCTGCCCCGCGAAGGCTGCCGTGAGCACACGCGATCCCGTATCGACCACAGGCGGCTGGATGACATTGTCGATCATCGGATAGACCGTGTAGCCCTCGGAGGAGAGTGAGAGCAGACCAGCATAAAGCGGGTTGCTCGCGGGATAGCCCTGACGCGCCGGAACGAGCCCGGTCTTGGAAAGGATCTTCTGAGCCTCGCCGCTCATCAGGAAGGTCAGGAAGGTGGCGGCATCCTTCTTGTTCTGCGAGGATTTCAGGATCGAGAGGCCATCGCCCGGCATCTCGACAACACCCTTGATCGGACTGTCCGAATAGGGCAGCGGAAAAGCGCCGAGATCAGGGCCGAGCTTGTCCGAGAGCTGCTGCAGATTCCAGTTGCCGTCCACGATCATCGCGGCCTTCCCCTGGCTGAACTTGCCCAGGATGTCGGTTGCCGTCAGCACGTCCGGATTGGTGCAGCCCTTGGCGTGCAGGTCCGCCCATTTCTGGATCTGCGCCGCGATGGCGGGCGTCGTCCAGGGAATCTTTCCGTTCGCGAATCCGGTCCAGGCTTGCACCGGATAGATCCCCGCCATCAGGTAGCTGAGATCGTAGAAAGGATAGAATTCCGAGCTCAGGGCCTGGCTGTCGCTGCCATAGAGCATCGGCGTGATGCCGGCGGCGCGAAGCTTCGTGCAGGCCGTTGCAAGTTCGGACCAGCTGCGCGGCGGTCCATCGAGCCCGACCTTCTTCAGCAGAGCCTTGTTGTAGAAGCCGATATAGAATTGATCCTCCAGCGGCAGCACATAAAGCTTCTTCGTCGGATCGAAATCCTCGGACGCCCAGGCCAGCCCCTTCATCTGAGAGAGCGGCTGGGCCGGCAGCAGCGGGCGCAGATCCGCGAGCAGGTTGGCGTATTTGAGGTCGAAAAGGCCGGTCCACATCACCGCCAGATCAGGCGCCTTGTGGGAGATCACGGCCGCCGTCAGCAACGCAAAATAATTGTCCGCGGGCTGGCTCACCACATTCACGGTGATGGCGGGATCCGCTTTCTCGAAGGCGCTGACGACGGCCAGGAGCGCCGTTGTATTCACCTCGGTTCCATAATTGTGCCAGATCGTGATCGTTCCGGCATCCGCCGGCCGGGCGGCACCAAAGCCGCAGAACGCGGCCAGGCCCATCGCGGCAGCCATCAAAGAGCGCCGCCATCCTTTGCCTTTGGCGGAGGCGCTGGTTGCTGAGGAAACCTTGGGTCCGGGCATGAGACATCTCCTTCCTTGGCGAGGGGTGCGGAGCGGCTGAGGCGGAAAAGGTCCGTTCTCAGTCGAAGACGGCTCTTGGTTAAATCAGATAATATGTTTTAATAGCGAGCCAGCCCTGTCAACCGGAATCGACGGGCCCGTATCGAAATGAGACCGCAAGGAGCGGCGATGGAACCGACCGATGCAAGCTATCCGAGCCTCCGGGGCCGCCATGTCATCATCACGGGAGGCGCGAGCGGTATCGGAGAGAGCATCGTCGAGCATTTCGCCGCTCAAAAAGCGCTGGTCTCCTTCCTCGATATCCAGCGGGAAGCGAGCGAAGCGCTCGCCGGACGCATTGCCGCGCGCGGCGAAGAACGCCCCGACTTCGTTCATTGCGATCTCACCGATCTCGATGCCCTGCGCGCGGCTATCGGCAGCGCCATTGCCCGCCGCGGCACGCCTGCGGCTCTCGTCAACAATGCCGGGAATGACGATCGCCACAAGATCGAAGCGGTGACGCCCGATTATTGGCAGAACCGCATGGATACGAATCTTCGCCACCAGTTCTTCGCGTCCCAGGCGGTGCGCCCCGCCATGCGCGATGCCGGCGGCGGCTCGATCATCTGCTTCGGCTCGATCAGCTGGATGGCCGGCGAAGCGGGCTACATCGCCTATGTCACCGCCAAGGCCGCGATCGGCGGCCTGACAAGGGGGCTCGCGCGGGAGCTCGGGCCCGAGCGCATTCGCGTCAATTGCGTCGTCCCCGGCTGGGTGATGACGAAACGGCAGGTCGAACTCTGGCTGGATGAGACCGGTGAGCGGCAGATCGCCGAACGGCAATGTCTGCCCGACAAGCTCATGCCGCCCGATCTCGCCCGCATGGTGCTGTGGCTTGCCGCATCCGACAGCCGCATGTGCACGGCGCAGAATTTCATCGTCGATGCCGGGTGGGTATGACGGCAGCGGATGGCGCGACAGGCGAAGGTTGAGCGGTGAAGCGCTTGTTCAGCCCCACGGCCCGCAAGGTGGCAGCCATCCCGCTGGTGGTGGTTCTGGTCGTCATGCTCTTTCCCTTCTACGTCATCGGCCGCAGCGCGATGGAGAGCGAGGACGCAAGCGGCCTTGCCCATCTCAGCCTGCGAAACTGGCGCGTACTCTTCGCGCATCTGCCGGTGGCCCGGCAGCTCTTCAATTCCACCGTGATCACGCTCGGTTCCGTCACGGTGATCTTGTTGGTGAGCGCTCTCGCCGCCTTCGCGCTGACGAAGCTCAGGCTCCGCGGCGGGGGACCGCTGCTGAGCGTCATCGCCGCCAGCATGATGATCCCCATGCAGTCGATCATCCTGACCGAATTCATCAATTTCGCCTCGCTCGGCCTCAGCGACAACATGCTCTCGGTCATTCTGACCTATGCCGCGCTCGGTGTGCCCTTCGGCTGCTTCCTGCTCACCTCCTTCATGCGGGACCTGCCGGACGAGCTTGTCGAGGCGGCGCAGATCGACGGCATGGCCTACTGGCGCATGTTCCTGCATGTGATCCTGCCGCTCTCTGTGCCGGCGCTTCTCGCGGTCGGCGTGCTGCAATTCATCCAGATCTGGGACGACCTTCTCGTCGCTCTCATCTTCCTGCAGGAACCGACAGTGCGTACCATCACCGTGGGACTGGCCGTGCTGCAGTCGGGCAGAGTGCTCGATATCCCCGTGCTGCTCGCGGGCTCGCTCCTGAGCGCCGTACCGGCGATGGCGGCCTATCTCCTGTTCCAGCGCTACCTCATCGGTGGGTTGATGCTCGGCATCGGCAAGTAGCGCAGCCACGGTTTTTGGAGATTTCGTGATGACCAGGAAAACATTGCGTTCCCGGGCCTGGTTTGGCGGAGACAGCAAGGATGCGATCATGCATCGAAGCTGGATGAAGAATCAGGGTTTTGCCGAAGATTCGTTCGATGGGCGGCCGGTCATCGGGATCTGCAACACCTTCTCGGAGCTCACGCCCTGCAATGCGCATCTGCGCGGCCTCGCGGAGCGGGTGAAGCGCGGCGTGCTGGAGGCGGGCGGGCTTCCGCTCGAATTCCCCGTCATGTCGCTCGGCGAGTCCAACTTGCGGCCGACCGCGATGCTCTATCGCAACCTCGCATCGATGGATGTCGAGGAGTCGATCCGCGGCAACCCCGTCGATGGCGTCGTCCTCCTCGTCGGCTGCGACAAGACGACGCCTGCGCTGGTGATGGGCGCGGCCTCCTGCGATCTGCCGACGATCGTGCTTTCCGGCGGCCCGATGCTCAATGGCCGGGTCCGCGGCGCGGTGGCGGGATCGGGCACCGCCATCTGGCGCTTCAGCGAGGCGGTGAAGGCCGGGCAAATGACGCTGGCCGAATTCGTGGACGCGGAGGCCGGCATGGCGCGCTCGCCCGGAAGCTGCATGACGATGGGCACGGCCTCGACCATGGCCTGCATGATGGAGGCGCTTGGCCTCGCCCTGCCGGGCAATGCCGCGCTGCCCGCCGTGGATTCCCGCCGCGCCGCCCTCGCGCAGCTCACCGGCCGGCGCATTGTCGGCATGGTGGAAGCGGATCTGCGCCTCTCCGCGATCCTCTCTCCTGCCGCGTTCCGCAACGCGATCCGCACCAATGCCGCGATCGGCGGCTCGACGAACGCGGTCCTTCACCTAATTGCCATTGCCGGCCGTCTCGGCGTGCCTCTCGATCTCGATGACTGGGACAGGCTCGGCCGCGGCGTGCCCACGCTCGTCGATCTCCAGCCTTCGGGTCGCTTCCTGATGGAGGAGTTCTGCTACGCCGGCGGTCTGCCCGTGGTGCTGCGCATGCTCGCCGAGCATGGGCTTCTGGAGCGTGAGGCACCGACAGTCACGGGCCGATCGATCTGGGAGAATGTGCGGATGGCCGAGAATTTCTCGCCCGAAGTCATCCGCAGCTTTGACGCCGCATTGACGCAAGAGGGCGGCATCGCGGTGCTGCGGGGCAATCTGGCGCCGAACGGCGCGGTTCTGAAACCCTCCGCCGCCACGCCCGCGCTCATGCAGCATCGCGGCCGTGCCGTGGTCTTCGACAATATCGATGATTACAAGCGGCGCATCCTCGACCCCGCGCTCGAGATCACGCCGGAGAGCGTGATGGTGCTGCGAAATTGCGGCCCGCGCGGCTATCCCGGGATGGCGGAAGTCGGGAATATGGGCCTGCCCCCCAAGCTGCTTGCGGCCGGCGTGACGGACATGGTCCGCATCTCGGATGCGCGCATGTCCGGCACGGCCTTCGGGACGGTGGTTCTGCATGTGGCGCCGGAAGCGGCCGTGGGTGGCCCGCTGGCGCTGGTGCGGGAAGGCGACATGATCGCGCTGGATGTCGCGTCACGCCGCCTCGTTCTCGATGTGCCGGAGGAGCAGCTCGCGGCGCGGCGGCAGGATTGGGTGCCGCCCCCGTCCCCGGCCTCGGGCTATGTCGGGCTCTACCAGAAGCATGTGCTGCAGGCCGACCGCGGTGTCGATTTCGATTTCCTGGTTGGCTGTCGCGGCGCGGAGGTGCCGGCGAATTCGCATTGACCGCGAATGTTGTGTCTCTGTTCGGACAGAGCATCATACCGGCGCGCGGACTTTATCGGAGGCTGGCCATGGCCTCACCCGGCGGCAGGCGGCGTCGCCCGGAGAGAGAGGTGGATCGCGCGGGAAGAACCGTCGCCGGATCCGTACTCAAGGCCGAAAGCGTCCGAGACCGCCCGGCCCAGATGAAGAACACCGGTCAGGGAACAAAGAGAACGGTTGTCAGCCGGATGCTGCGGCGCCAATAGAAGAGAGCGCACCGTCGGCAATCTGGCGGGCCGCTGCGATCTTTTGGCGCGATCCTTTGGCTGGCAGGCAGGTGTCCCATGGGATTTTCGTGGTTGTCTCCGGCGTTGCTGTCTCTTGCGACGATGCTCTGGTCGGCGACCCTCTCGCCAACCAATCCATCGCCACCCGGGATGGAACCGCCACACGCGTCGCTGGCCGGAGATCTGCTTATCGCCTCCCCCCAGATCGGCGATCCGCGGTTCTGGCACACGGTGATTTTGATAGTGGAACAGGATGACGGAGGCACATTGGGAATCGTGATCAACCGGCCCGTCGCCACAGTGCCGCTGGGAGGCCTGCTGAAGGCGATAGGCTTGAACGATGCGGGAGTTCAGGGAAGTGCGCGGATTTTCGCCGGCGGCCCGATGACGCCATCCGTCGGCTACATCCTGCATAGCGCCGAATATCACCGCGCGGGGACCATCGATATCGACGGTCATGTGGCGATGACGCAGAGCTCGGACATCTTGCTGGATATCGCTCACGGTCGCGGCCCCAAAAAGAGCCTCATCGCCTTCGGCTACGCCGGCTGGGCACCCGGCCAACTCACATTCGAACTGGCGCGGGGCGATTGGTTCATCGTCCCCGAGACCACCAAGCTGGTATTCGACGACAAACGCGATCATGTGTGGGACGATGCGATGGCGCGCAGGACCACCCCTCTTTGATGGCCTGTTCCCGAAACGAACCGGCGATCTCGCCAAAATGGTGAATCAACGCGTCCCTGCGAAATCTCATTCGGCCGATCACGCTTCATTCGTTTGCAGCATTCATCTGCTGCATTCATTTGCTGCCTGGGCCGGGGAGCATGGAATGGTGCGGGTGGTCGGGATCGAACCGACACTTCCGTGAGGAAACCAGATTTTGCATCCCACTATGGCTTTCGCCACGCGGCCCGAAGGCTGCTTTGTGGGCTGGACTTTATCTTCACCCTGGGCTCACGCCTTTAGGTGGCTGCCGTTAAGTCTCTACACCTTCCCGGTCACCGGGCTTGGCTCGGGGTTGGCATCGCCCTGGGGCGGAAGCGTTCACCGACTTTGACAGCTGACGACCGGCCCGTTTCCGGACCGGCGACCCTGGTTCGAGTCTGGCGCGTCTACCAATTCCGCCACACCCGCACTTCGACCTTCTATACCCGGAAGCGGATGAATCCCCAAGACCCGGCCGGCTCATTTGCCGACGATGCGTTCCACCGGATTCTTCCCATTCCGCTTACGGGCGCGCGGCACATCGATCGCCGCGGTGACTTTCGGCAAATGGCGCGCGTTCGATTTCCTCAAGAAGGGCCTGAAATTTTCGGCATACGTGCCCTCACCGCCGGCGCGAGGTCTCCGCGGCCGGCGATCTTCACCCTGGCAAGCCCGAGCCAGGCGGCAAGAGCCGCGAGCTCAGGGACGAGCGCCTCCGCCACGGCGGCGCGATCCGTGGCCTCCTCGGCATAGGCAGCGAGAACATGAAGCATGCCTTCCTGCCGGTCGGCCTTGAGATCGACCCGCGCGGCGAAGCGGTCGCCCATCAGGAAGGGCAGCACGTAATAGCCGTGCGTGCGCTTGTGCGCGGGCACATAGATCTCGATCCGGTAGCGGAAGCCGAAAAGACGCTCCGCCCGATCCCGTTCCCAGAGCAGCGGGTCGAAAGGAGAGACGAGCGCATTGGCGGCAAGCCGTCGCGGCCGCGCGGCGTCCCGGTGCAGATAGGCCGGCCGGTTCCAGCCCGCGACCTCGAGCGGGATCAACTCGCCCGTTTCCACAAGCTCCGCCACCCGTTCCTTCGCTTCCGGGCCGAGCCGGAAATAGCGCACGAAATCGCCTTCTGTGCCGATGCCGAGCGCGCGGGCCGCGAGGGAGACGAGCATGCGCTGCGCATCCGCCTCGGCGGGCGTGGGGGAAGCGAGGATCTCCGCTGGCAAGACCCGCTCGGGCAGATCGTAGAGGCGCTCGAAATTGCCGCGCCGGCCGGCAACCGCGAGCTGGCCGCTCCAGAACAGATATTCGAGGGCGCGTTTGCCCTCGCTCCAGCCCCACCAGGTGCCGCGCGGAGATGTGCCGCCATCGGAAAGGTCGGCCGCCGCCATGGCGCCGCCCGCGCGAATCTCGGCCAGGGCCGCGCGGATCTGCCCCTTGTGCTCGGCAGCGAAGCGGGCAAGACCCGACCATAATCCCTGGCCGCGCTCCGCCCTCGCCATCCGCCAGCGGAAGAGCGGCTGGAACGCTATCGGCAGCAGCGAGGCCTCATGGCCCCAATACTCGAACAGCGCGCGCTCGCGCGGCCGCCCCCATGCCAGGGAATCCAGCGCCTCGCGCGGATAGGCGCCGAGACGGGAAAAGCCCGGCATATAGTGCGCGCGCGCCAGCACATTGACGCTGTCGATCTGAAGCGCGCCGAGGCTTCGCACCAGCCCGAGCAGATGCCGGCGCGCCGGCGCCCGAGGGCGCGCGCCACCGATTCCCTGCGCTGCGAACGCGATTCGCCGCGCCGTGCGTTCGGAGATGCGTTCCATAGCCTCGCCACATCCTGCGCCGGGGCGGATGCTATTTCTGCACCGGTTTGAAGCGGTAGATCAGGTCCCGGACATAGGGGAAAGAGAAGCCCGTGACGAAGCCGACGGCGAAGGAGAGGAAGGGGTTGGTGGTCGCGAAGTCGTTGAGGAGAATGGAAAGCACACCGATCTGGAAGGCGCCGAGCCCCATCAGCGCGGCGAAACAATAGGCGGTGAGAAGCGCGTTGACGAAGCGCTGCCGCGTCCGCCAGCGGCCAGGATTGATGCCCTGGAGGTCCTCGTACGGAATGTCGCGATCGACGCTGTAGGAGAATTCGAGAAAGAGGCCGAAAGCGACACCGAAAGGAATCCAGAGAAGGGCGAGCACGCCCGC
The DNA here is from genome assembly GCA_035509315.1 of Acetobacteraceae bacterium. GTDB lineage: Bacteria > Pseudomonadota > Alphaproteobacteria > Acetobacterales > Acetobacteraceae > JAKAWQ01. The sequence continues at coordinate 71,604 of DATJLS010000068.1, forward strand.
GACCGAGGGAGCGAAACGCCCCGCCTGGGAGGGCGGTGGCACGAACCGGCTCCCGCAGAGCGAGAGGGCGTAGACCACGCCGCCGAGAGCGGTCGGCAGCAAGGTCCAGAGCAGGAACGCGAAATTGCGGGACCAAAAACGATCCCGCGCGGCTGGGAAGGCATCCGCGATCATGCCCTTGAGCTCGGCGAGGTTGGAGAGCGCCGCCTCGACGCTATAGCCGTCCCCGCGCAGGCCGAGATCCGCCGATTTGTGGAGCTGCTCGAAGAGGTCGCGGCGTGTCGGCAGCGCCTCCTCGAACACGCGCGCGATGACGCGGCCAAATTCGCCGATCTCTTGGATCAGCGCGCGCATCGGCGCGGGCGGATCGCCGGCGTTGGGCGCGCGGACCAGATCGATCCGGCGCGGATCGTCCGGCGTGATCAGAAGCACCTTGAGGAAATAGACCGGGCGGGTCGCCGGCAGCGGGTGCGGCGCCCCCTCGCTCATCGGTTCGGATCGGCGAGCACGCGGCCGCAGCTGGGGCACACTGCCGAACCCGGATCGTAGGGCGAGCGCCAGCCATCCTGCTGCACGAGTTGCGTCTGCTGTTGCTGCGAGCGTTGCTGCTGGCTCGCCCCCGCTTGCGCGTAGGGCGAGACCCAGTCCGGCTGCTGCTGCTGTTGCTGTTGTTGCTGCTGGGCCGGCGGCGCGGCGAGCGCAGTGTCGGCGGCAAGAATGGAGCGGACGGCTTGCCGTGCCTCTTCGAATGCACGGGCTTCCGCCTCGCTGGCAGGCTGCTCGCGGGCAAGGGCGGCCAGCGTTTCGGCGAGTGCCCGCGCCTGCGCCACGGCTTGCATCGCCAGGGGATGGATGGGCCTGTCGCTGGGCATCGGAGCGCCCTCCTCCTCGATCGGTCGTTCCGAGCTCGGGACCGGTCAGGGTCGGCCGGATCCTGACGGCAATGATATCATTACGAGGTTGCGCCGAGGATCCCAAGATTCGAGATCCCGATGTCTGGAATCCCGGAGCCTGGGGACGGCGTGCCGAGAATGACCGAGAGGGGATGGCGGCAGCATTCGGGTGCCACGAGGACGGAGACCCTGAGATGCTCGAGCCAGGCGCGCTGCACCAGCGCGGCGATCGTGGGATCGCGGGTTTCGAAACAGCGCTCCTTGCCGCACGCGGTTTCGAGCACGAAACCGTCGAAATTGCCGGAATCGTCGCGGAGCGGGGCAAGGATCTGCCCGGCAAAGAATGTGCCGGATGAAGATCTTGCGGTTCCCGCTGGCGCGCATGGTTCCATGACGGCGTCTCCTCCCTGGCGCGAACCATAGGCGGAGGATTTCGCGAGAGGTGTGATTCGGGTCACATTCGTATCGAGGAACGGGCGGAAATCTTAAGGCCGGCGGCGGAGCCCTCCCCGGCGCCGGCGGATGCCGATCCGAATGTGGCCGGCCTATTTGGTTGGCGGCTCGTTGCCGGGGCGGCTCATTGCTGGCGGCAAACGGCATGCTGCTCCCATCCGCCCATGCTCGAGGCATGCACGATCCTGAGATCGCCGGTGACCTGATCGAGCCTGAAGAACCCCTGGTTCTCCGTGTCGTGCCAAAGGATCATCCGCTGCCCGACCGTCGCGGGATAGCCGTCCACCTTGCCGTGATCGAAATCGATCTTGAGCGTCCAGCTCGCGCCACTCTCCGGATTGGTGCAATGAAACGCCGTGGTCGCCGCCGCGACCGGCCCCGGCCGGGCCGAGCCCGCGAGCCCGGCGATCACGGCTGCCGCCCCGAGCGCGCCGAGCCGCCGCGCCACCGCCTGCTGGCGGCTTCCCGCCCGATATCTCCAACGCATCATGCGCCTGCTTCGTTCGGGCAGCCGGTCTCACGGCTTGGGCAGAGCGCTCCGCTTCCGGGTCTCCGCCGGGAAACGGGCTTGGCGCCGCAAGGCCGTCCGGGACCATCTCGATCTCGCGCGATCCTCATGCCGCCAGCATGGCACGGCCTGGGCGAGACCGCGAGCCGGCGGCCTCATCCCGCCTGTTCCTGCCTCTGCCCCTGGCGTGCCGGCTCCCGATCGCCTTGCTCCTGACCCACTTGCTCCTGACCGGGCGCATAAGGCCGCCAGTCGCGGAAGAAGGCGGTGCCGATCTCGCCCGCGAGCCCGATGAGAGCGTGCTGAAGATTGTCGAGAAAGGCGTGCAACCCGCCGGCGCTCAGCCGTTCCGTCTCCGCCCCCGCGATCAGCGCCCGTATCTCTTCCGCTCGCTCGAGGGCGGCGCGCGTGCCGCCCAGCCCGTATCGGATGCGCAGCGCCGTCAGGTGCCGCTCGATCTCGTCGAGGCAGAGCCGGACGCTGCGCGGGAAGGATGCGTCCGTCAGCAGGAAGGCCACGACATCCGCCGGCGTGAACTCGACCGGCGCGATACGGCGGAAGGCATGATAGCCGGCCGCCGCGCGCAGCACCGAGCCCCATTGGGTGAGCTCGACCAGCCGCCGTTCCTCGCGCGCACGGGGAACCAGCAGATGGAACTTGATATCGAGCAGCCGCGTCGTCTGGTCGGCGCGCTCGATCAACCGGCCAAGCTCAAGGAAATGCCAGCTCTGGTCGCGAAAGAACGTGCCTTCCGTGATGCCGGTCTGCGCCTGTACGCCCGCGCGGATGCGGTCGGCGAGCCGCGAGAGCGCATCGCCCTCGAGCTCCGCCGGCGCGATCGCGGTGAGCGCATGATGAAACTGGTTGAGCTGCTTCCACATCTCGGTGCTGATCAGCGGCCTCAGCACACGCGCGTTGGTTCGCGCCACCTCGATCGCCGCCGGGATCGATGTCGGGTTGTCCGCCTCGATCAGGTAGAAACGCTTGATCGCGTCCGGATCGGCAGCGCCATGCCGGCGCGAGAAGCTTTCCTCATCGGCGTTGATGCGCACCAGCGCGTACCAGGATTCGCTCTCGCGGCCCGGGCTCTCGAAGATGTAGGTCACCTCGATCAGCCGCGCGAGGTTCTCCACCCGCTCGAGATAGCGGGCCATCCAGAAGAGGCTTTCGGCATACCGCGCGAGCAGCGGCGGCGCCAGGTTCAACGAATCACCCCATGAGCCAGAGCTCCGCTCTGAAATTCGCCTGTCAGCACCCAGGTGTCCTTCGAGCCGCCGCCCTGCGAGGAATTGACGATCAGGCTGCCGTGCCTGAGCGCGACGCGCGTCAACCCCCCCGGCAGCACCCAGCTCTCACGCCCGGTAACGGCGAAGGGACGGAGATCGAGATGCCGCGCGCGGATTCCTTCCTCGCAAAGCGTTGGCCCCACCGAAAGCCCGACCATCGGCTGGCTGATCCAGTTGGCCGGATCGGCGAGAAGCGCGGCCCGCGTCCGCTCCAGCTCGGCGGAAGACGCCCGCGGACCGATGGTGATCCCGTAGCCGCCCGATTCCCCCACCGGCTTGACGACCAGCTCGGCGAGATGGTCGAGCGTATATTGCAGCCCCGCCGGCTCGCGGCAGATATGCGTCTCGACATTCGGCAGGATCGCGTCCTCGCCGAAATAATAGCGGATGATCCGCGGCATGTAAGCGTAGATCGCCTTGTCGTCGGCAACTCCGGTACCCACCGCGTTGGCAAGCGCCACATGCCCGTGCCGCCAGGCGCCGATCAGCCCGGGCACGCCGAGCAGGCTGTCGGGGCGGAACAGGGTGGGGTCGAGAAAATCATCACCGATCCGCCGATAGATCGTGTGCACCGGCCTCAGCCCGGCGGTGGTCAGCATGAACACCCGATCATCCTCGACGAGAAGGTCCCGCCCCTCCACCAGCGGCACGCCCATCTCGCGGGCCAGGAACACATGCTCGAAATAGGCCGAATTGTAGATCCCGGGCGAGAGCAGAACCACTTGCGGATCGAGCACTTCCGCCGGCGCGATCTCGGAGAGCGCGGCGCGGAGGCGCTGGCCGTAATCGTCGACCGGCGCGATCCGCATCCCGGCCATCAGGTCGGGGAAGGCGCGCAGCATCAGGTGGCGGTTCTCGACCACGTAGGAAACACCGGAGGGCGTGCGGGCATTGTCCTCCAGCACGCGGAACGCGCCTCTCTCATCGCGCACGATATCGATCCCGGCGATATGCACATAGGTGCCGAAGGGAACCGGGAAGTCCTCCATCTCGCGGCGATAATTGGCATTGCCGAGAACGAGGTCGACCGGCACGACGCCGTCCTTCAAGATGTGGCGCGCGTGGTAGATATCCTCGAGAAAGGCGTTGAGGGCCGCGACCCGCTGGCGCACGCCGCGATCAAGCTCACTCCATTCCGCCGCCGTGATCAGGCGCGGGATGCAGTCGAAAGGCAGGATGCGGTCGATTGCATTGGCCTCGGAATAGACGGTGAAGGTGATGCCGAGGTTGAAAAGATCGGTCTCGGCCGCCCGTGCGCGGCTGCGCAACGTCGCCAGCCCAAGTGCCGCGATCCGGCTTCGGATCGTTGCCGCTGCACCCCCGTCGCCTTCCCGGCCGGCGGCGAGTTCGCAGTAAAAGGAGCCGGCGTCATAACCCTGGAACGGATCTTCAGCCGGCACGTCCATCCATACGGCGTCCCTCTCAAGGCGGATTGATATCGCATAACGAGCCTACACGCTTCGCTGAACCGGAAGGAAGCCGCATTCCTCTCATTGATTTCCTTCCTTGGGATTTCCTTCCTTGGCGTTTCCTTCGCCGGGGCCGAAAAATCCGGGCTCGCCGCCGCGGGCGCCTTTGGGCACAATCCGTCGGCTTCGTCCTTTCCAACCGTTTTCCTCATGGGCCCCGAGCCGCACCGCATGTCGATCCACGCCGCCCTGACCCACCGCACCCTCTATCGCTATGATCGGCTGGTTTCGCTCGGCCCGCAGGTGATCCGCCTGCGCCCGGCTCCGCATACCCGCACGCCCATTCTCTCCTATGCGCTCGCGGTTGCGCCGGAGCCCCATTTCCTCAACTGGCAGCAGGATCCGCAGGGCAATTTCCTCGCCCGCGTCGTTTTCCCCGAACGGGTGCGGGAATTTGCCGTGACCGTCGATCTCGTTGCCGATATGGCAACGATCAATCCGTTCGATTTCTTCCTCGATCCGGAGGCGGAGACCTGGCCCTTCTCCTACGATCCCCTCCTCGTGCATGAGCTGCAGCCCTATCGCGCCGTCGAGTCCCCCGGCCCATTTCTCTCCGCCCTTCTCGCCGAGACCCCACCCGGTCCGACCCGGTCGGTCGATATGCTGGTTGCCCTCAACCACCGCTTGCGCGACCGCATCGCCTATATCGTCCGGCCCGAGCCCGGGATCTGGTCGGTCGAGGAGACACTCGCCAACGCGTGCGGCTCCTGCCGCGATTCGGCATGGGTCTTGGTGCAGGCGCTGCGCCGCCTCGGCTTCGCCGCCCGCTTCGTCTCCGGCTACCTGATCCAGCTCGTTCCCGATGAGAAACCACTCGAAGGCCCGCCCGGCCCCGCCGCGGACTTCACCGACCTGCACGCCTGGGCCGAGGTCTATCTCCCCGGCGCCGGCTGGATCGGGCTCGATGCCACCTCCGGCCTGCTCGCGGGCGAGGGCCATATCCCGCTCGCCGCGAGCCCCGATCCGATTTCCGCCGCGCCCATCACCGGGATGGTCGAGAAAAGCGAGGTCACCTTCAGCCATCATATGGAGGTGCGGCGCATCCGCGAGACCCCGCGCGTCACCAAGCCTTATGCCGAGCCGGTCTGGCGCGCGATCACCGAGACCGGCGAGCGGCTCGACCGCGTGATGGAGCGTTCCGGCATCGCGCTCACGATGGGAGGCGAGCCCACCTTCGTCGCCGCGACCGATCGCGACGCGCCCGAATGGAACACAACCGCCCTCGGCCCCACCAAGCGGCGTTATGCCGGCCGGCTGCTTCGGCGCCTCGCTCCCCTCTGGCTGCCCGGGGCAGCGCTGCAATACACGCTCGGCAAGCACTACCCCGGCGAGCAATTGCCGCGCTGGGCGCTCTATGCCCATGGAAGGGCGGATGGCGAGCCGGCCTGGCATCGTGCCGAGCTTCTCGCCGCCGACGAGGATTTCGACACCGTCACCCCCGCCGAGGCGGCCCGCTTCACCGCCCTCCTCGCCGAGCGCCTGCAGATCGATCCGGCTTTCCTCATCGCCGCGCACGAGGACGTCCATTACTATCTCTGGCGAGAGAAGCGCCTGCCCGCCAATGTGCTGGCGGAAGCGAGCAAGCTCGCCGACCCGCTGGAGCGCGCGCGGCTTGCCCGCGTCTTCGGCCAGGGCTTGGCCGCGCCCGTGGGCAGCGTGCTGCCGCTCCGGCGCGTGGCCGCCAACGGCACCCGGCGCTGGCAGTCCGGCAAATGGTTCTTCCGCGCCGGGGAGATGTTTCTGATCCCCGGCGATTCACCGATCGGGCTTCGCCTGCCGCTGGACAGCCTGCCCTGGGTCTCACCCGAGAACCTCGAGCAGGAGACCGAGCCCGATCCCTTCATCCCGCGCGCGCCTCTGCCACCGGCACAATTCTTTCACCGCGTCTCGCACCCGGCCAATCGCGCCCTTGCCGGCCCTCCGGGCCTCGAAGCCGGTCTCTTTCGCCCCGTCGCTCAGCCCGCGCCCGAAATCGGCCGCGAGGAGCCGGACATCGTCCGCACCGCGCTCGCCGTCGAGCCGCGCGACGGCAAGCTTCATGTCTTCTTTCCTCCGCTCTTCGCAGCCGAGGACTGGCTCGATCTCGTCGCCGCGGTCGAGGACACGGCCGCCGAACTCGACAGCAAGGTCGTCCTCGAAGGCTATCTGCCCCCACGTGACCAGCGCCTCGTCCATTTCTCGGTAACCCCCGATCCGGGCGTGATCGAGGTCAATGTCCCCCCGGCGCGAAGCTTCGCTGAACAGATCGGCCGCACCGAAGAACTCTACCGGGTCGCCCGAGAGGAGGGGCTGGCCGCGGAGAAATTCATGCTCGATGGCCGCCATGTCGGCACCGGCGGGGGCAACCATGTGGTGATGGGGGCGGCCGAACCAACGGCGAGCCCCTTTCTGCGCCGCCCCGACCTGCTGAAATCCCTGGTCGGCTTCTGGCATAACCATCCTTCCCTCTCCTATCTCTTCAGCGGCCTCTTCATCGGTCCGACCAGCCAGCACCCGCGCCTCGACGAGGCGCGCCAGGATCAGCTCCACGAGATCGAGATCGCCTTCGCGCGCGTCCGGGGCGGGGCGGATGCCCCACCCTGGCTGGTCGATCGCATCTTCCGCAATCTCCTCGTGGACGTGACCGGCAATACGCACCGCACCGAGTTCTGCATCGACAAGCTCTACGCACCGGACGGGCCGGGCGGCCGCCAGGGCCTGGTCGAGTTCCGCGCCTTCGAGATGCCGCCCCACCCCGAGCTCTCCTCGGTGCAAATGCTGCTCATCCGCGCCGCCCTTGCCGCCTTCTGGGAGAGGCCCTACGAGCGGCCGCTCATCCGCTGGAGCACCCGGCTCAACGACGACTTCATGCTCCGCCACTATGTCGAGGCCGATTTCAGGGATGCGCTCGCCGAGCTCGCCGCAAGCGGCTTCCCCCTCGATCCCACCTGGTTCGCCCCCCATCTCGAGTTCCGTTTCCCCGAGATCGGAGCCGTCACGATCCACGATGTGAACCTTTCCCTCCGTCACGCGCTCGAGCCCTGGCACGTGCTCGGCGAGGAGGCCGCCGCCGCAGGCACGGTCCGCTACGTGGACAGCTCGGTCGAGCGGGTCGAGGCGCGCGTCGCGGGCTTCGTGCCCGAGCGCTTCGTGCTTGCCTGCAACGGCATCGCCGTGCCGCTCGCTCCCACAGAAACCGCGGGCCTCTCTGTGGGCGGCGTGCGCTTCAAGGCCTGGGCGCAGCCCTCCGCGCTCCATCCCGGCGTCGGCGTGCAGACCCCGCTCGTTTTCGACCTCTATGACCGCTGGAACGGCAGAAGCCTCGGCGGTCTCACCTATCATGTCGCCCATCCGGGCGGGCGCAATTACGAGCGCTTCCCGGTCAATGCGAACGAAGCCGAGGCGCGCCGCCGCGCCCGTTTCTTCCCCTTCGGCCACACGCCCGGCCCGATGGACGAGCCGCGCGCTGCACCTTCACGCGAGCACCCGCGCACGCTCGATCTCCGCGCCTTCGCATGATCTCTCCCCTGCCGGCTCAACGTTCTCTGTGGCGTCCCCCGCGGTATCCATGAACGACGCGCCCTTCACCTCAGGCATCGATGAGATGGTCGATGGCCAGGGAAGGCTTCGCCCGCACTGGCGTCCCGTTCTCGGCGGGCTCGCCCTGCTCGGCGAAGGGGGCCTTGCCGAGCGTGCCCGCCGACTCGACCTCGCCTTCGAGGAGGAAGGGGTTGCCGCGGTCCTGCCCGGCGCGATGGGCGGGGCGGGGAAAATCTGGCGCTGCGATCCGGTGCCTCTGCCGCTCGCCGGCGCCGAGTTCACGGCGCTCGAAGCCGGGCTCGCCCAGCGTGCGCGGCTTCTCGCCGCGATCCTTGCCGATCTTTACGGCCCTCAACGCCTGCTCGCCGAAGGCGCGCTGCCGCCGGCCCTGGTCTTCGCCAATCCCGGCTTCCTGAGACCCTGCCACAGCCGCGAACCCCTCCCCCCGCCCGACCTTCAGCTCTGCGCCGCCGATCTGCTGCGCGGACCGGACGGCGCCTGGCGTGTCCTCGCCGATCGCGTCGCCGGGCCCTCGGGCCTGGGCCTTGTCCAGGAAAACCGGCGCCTGCTCGGCCGTGTGATGCCCGAGCTTTTCCGCGGCGCGGAAGTGATGCCGCTCCGTCCCTTCTTCGATTTCTGGCAGGACGCGCTCTACCATCTCGCGCCTTCCGGCCGGGCCTATCCGGGCATCGCACTTCTCTCGCCCGGCACCGAGGACCCGCTCTGGTACGAGCACATGCTCCTCTCCCGCGCCCTCGGCTCGGCGCTGGTCGAGGGTCCGGACCTCACGGTCCGCTCCGGCGTCGTCTTCCTGAAGACCCTCAAGGGGCTTCAGCAGATCGATATCCTGCTGCGCCGCCTGCCCGCCACCGCGCTCGATCCGCTCGAGCTCCAGCAGCACAGCACGGATGGCGTGGTCGGGCTGATGGCGGCGATGCGCGAAGGGGCGGTGCGCATCGTCAACCATCCCGGCGCGGACCTGATCGAAGCCCCGGCCTTTGCCGCTTTCCTGCCCACGCTCTGCCGCCGTCTCCTCGCCGAGGAGCTTCGCCTGCCTTCCGCCGAAACCATCTGGCTCGGCGATCCCACCGCGCTCTCCCGCTTCCTCGCCGCCCCCGAATCCTGGCTCCTTCGCGCCGCTCTCGACGGCAACGCGCCGGCCCTCTCTCCGCCGGCTTTATCTTCCGCGGACTGGCGCGCGGTCGAGGCCAGCCTCCGCCACCGCCCCTGGGAATATGCCGCCACGGAGGCCCTTGCTCCCTCGCTCGCTCCGTCCTTCTCGCCTTTGAGCGCCCCTCCTGCCGGCAGCTCCGCCCTTGCGCCGCGTCCGCTCGTCCTTCGTCTCTTCGTTGCCGGCGGCGGAGAGGCCTGGCGGGCCATGCCGGGCGGTCTTGCCCGTCTGCTCGAGCCGGAAGACACGGTCGCCGGCCGCCTGCCGATCAGCGGGGTCGCCAAGGATGTCTGGGTGCTCGCCGAGGAGGATCGCGACCTCGTCGGCCCGGCCACCGCGCCCCTGCCGCCGGTTCCGATCCGCCGCACGGTCGGCGAATTGCCGAGCCGCGTCGCCGATGATTGCTTCTGGCTCGGCCGCTATGTCGAGCGGCTGGAGGATACCGCCCGCCTCGTTCGTGCGGCCCTTGCCCGGCTGGAGCGCGGCCGCAGCCTGCCGCGCGAATATGTCGAGCGGCAAAGCCTCGACCGCATCCTCATCGAAGCCCAGCTGATCGACCGCGACGCCGCGGCCTCGCCGGCGGCGCTCGCCGCTCAGCTTCTCGCCATCGTCCGCGCCGACGGCGCCATCCATGCTTGCCTCGAGGAACTGGCCCGCCTCACTGAGCGCACGCGCGACCGCCTCACCTCCGACACCTATGCCGCCTTCACCCAGAGCCTTCGTGCCGCCCGTGCCGAGGCCGGCCGCGTCGGCCGCAGCCTCGATGCGCTCTCCCACGCCATGGCGGTCTCGCTCCGCTTCTCGACCATCGTCGCGGGCGTCGCCGCCGAGAATATGGTCCGCGGCGGCACCTGGCTTTTTCTCGAGCTCGGCCGCCGGCTCGAGCGCGGTCTCTCCGTCGCCCGCATCGCCACTCAGGCCCTCGCCGAACCCCCTGTCCGGATCGAGACCGGCCTCATCCTCATGCTTGATCTCTGCGATTCGGCGATCACCTATCGCAGCCGCTACCTGACCATGATCCAGCCGGCGCCGGTGCTCGATCTCGTCCTTGCCGACGATACCAACCCCCGCTCGCTTGCCTTCCAGCTCTCCGCCATCCGCAGCCTGCTCGGCGGCGTTGCCGCCGGGACCGAGACCAGTCTCGCCGAGGAGGCTGCCGCGTTGCTCGAAGAGACTCTCGCCCTCGTTGCCCGCGTTTCCGCGAGCGCCGACCAGGCCATCGAAGCGGCGGTGCTTCCGCCGCGCCTCGCGGAGATCGGCGGCCGCATCAGCCAGCTGTCGGACCGGCTGTCGCGCCGCTACTTCGCCCTTCTGCCCGCAGCCCAGGCACTCGGTTTCGGCGAGCTCGCGGCATGAGATACCGCCTCCGCCACGTCACCGCGTACCGCTACAACGAGCCCGTCGATCTCGCGACCCACATGCTTCATCTCGCCCCGCGCCCGGGGCGGGGCCAGACGGTGCTGAGCGGGGCGATCAGCACGGTCCCCGATCCGGCACGAAGGAGCGAGGGGATCGATCATTTCGGCAACCGTGTGAGCTGGCTCTTCCTCCACGCTCTTCATCAGGATTTCACTGTCACGAGCGAGGCCGAGGTCAGTGTCTCCTTCGCCGCGCCGCCACCGGACGAGGAGACCCTTCCCTGGGAGGCAGTTGCCGGCCTGGCCTCCGCTGCCGGCCCTGAGGCCTGGGAAGCGGCGGAATTCCTCTTCGATAGCCCCCATGCCCCGGCCGATGCGACCGCCCGTGCCTGGCTCGAGCCGTCCTTCCCGCCGGGGCGGCCGATCCTTGCCGCGCTGCGCGAGGTGCTCGCGCGCTTCAAGGAGGATTTCACCTTCCGCCCCGGCGTCACCGGTATCGCGACCCCGGTGGTGAAGGTCCTCGCCGCCCGTGCCGGTGTCTGCCAGGATTTTTCCCACGTGATGATCGCGGGGATGCGCGCGCTCGGCCTGCCCGCCCGCTATGCCTCGGGCTATATCCGCACCCGTCCGCCGCCCGGTGCGGCCCGCCGCCGCGGGGTCGATCAGTCCCATGCCTGGGTCGAGTGCTGGCTCGGTCCCACAGAAGGGTGGCTCGGGCTCGATCCCACCAACGATCTCATCGTGCGGGACGAGCACGTGCTGGTCGCGCTGGGCCGCGACTACGCCGATGTCAGCCCGGTGCGGGGCGTCATTCTGGGCGGTGGCGCCCATAATCTCACCGTCAGCGTGGATCTCGAACCCGCCACTTAATTCAAGCGGTTGCGCCGAGGCCGAGAATGGTGCGCGCGCAGGCCGCCGCGCGCGGGACAATGGTCTCGACGAGCAGGAATTCCTCCGGGCTATGGGCCTTGCCCCCGACCGGGCCGACCGCGCAGAGAGTCGGGGCGCCGAGTGCCGCGGTGAAGCCGGAATCGGCGCAGCCGCCGGAGAATTCGCCGCTCGGCGTGAAACCGCTGGCGGCGGCGGATCGGGCATAGAGCGCGAGAAGGCTCCGAGCTTCGTCATCCTGGGTCAGGGGCAGGAATTCGCCGCGAATCTCGAGCGTGGCGCGCGTGCCCGGAACGAAGCTCCGTGCCGTGATCGTCCGAAGCGTCTCCAGGATCTCCGCACGATCCTCGGCCACGACATAGCGGAAATCGATCCGCCCCTCGGCCCAGGGCGCCACCGTATTGACGCTCTGACCCCCGGAGACGAGGCCGACATTGAGCGTGATGCCGCGGGCAAGATCGGTGAGGGCATGGATTGCGACGATCTTGCGCGCCAGCTCCTCGATCGCGCTGATGCCGTCGGTGAAGCTGCCGCCCGAATGCGCAGCTTTGCCGGTGATCCGCAGGGCCATGAAGACCCCGCCCTTGCGCCGGCTCACCACATTGCCGGAAGGGCGGCCGGGCTCGGCATTGAAGACGGCGCGAGCGCCCCTTGCCTCGGTCTCGATGACGGCACGGCCCTCGGGGCTTCCGACTTCCTCGTCGCCGGTGAAGAGGCCGACGAGCGGACCCGGCGCGCCGCCGTTTCGGGCGAAGGCGGCGAGCAGAAAGGCGTTCATCACCAGCCCAGCCTTCATATCCGCCACACCCGGGCCGGTCGCGATGCCGTCGGACAGCATGAAAGGGCGGCGCGCGGCTTCGCCGTCCGGATAAACGGTATCGCGATGGCCGAGCAGCAGGATCTTGCCGCCCCCAATCTTGCCGCCGGCAGGATCGCGTGCCGGAACGATGACGCGCAGGCAGTCCCCATAGATCCTCTGGGGGATGGTTTCGACCGCGATGCCATGGGATTCGAGGAAGCGGCGGAGCACGGCGCCGACCGCATCGATGCCGGGCTTGTTGTGGCTGCCGCTATCGATCGAGACGAGCTCGCGGAGCAGTGCGACCATCGCGGCCTGACACCCGGCGAGCCAGGCAATGACGGGCTCGTCGCCGGATGCGGAAAGGTCCGGGCTTGCTGCGCACATGCTCATGGGGTTTCCTCTCGTCACTCGGGCGTGGCGCAGCCGAGAGGATCGGAGAGATGCTCGATCGCGCGCGCGGCACGCAAAACGAGATCGTCGCGGTAAAGCGAAGCGGCGATCTGCACGGAGCGCGGCAGGCCGGTATCGTCCGTGCCCAGCGGCACGCTGATCGCGGGCTGGCGGCTGAGATTGAAGGTGAAGGTCCAGGGCGCCCAGACCTGCCAGAGCGCATCGAGGGGATCGGTGGTCGGCGCATCCGCGAGCGGCGCACGGATCGGCACGGTCGGACAAAGCGCGAGATCATAGCGCCGGTGCAGTCGCGCCATGGCATGGGCAACCTTGAGACGCTCGGATTCGTTGTCGAGAAATTCCGTTGCGGTCATGGTGTCGAGGCTCGCCGCCACCTCGATCAGGCCGGGATCGAGCAGGCGCCGGCGCGTTTCGGGGAAGGACGCGACCAGGCGGGCATTCGCGGCCCCCCAGAGGCGCCCGAAAATCTCGCGCGTGTCGGGCAGGTCGGGATCGACCTCCTCGACGATCGCGCCTGCCTTGGCCAGGAGATGCGCGGCGTGGGTCAGTGTCTCACGGCTGGTGGCGTCGAGCGGTGCGGCGAACCCGTGCGAGGTGAGCAACGCGACCCGCATTCCCGCCACCCCCTCCTCGATTCCCGCGCGCCAGTCCCGCGGATCATCGGGCAGCGCATAGGGATCGCGGTGATCGAAACGGGCGATCACGGAAAGCAGGAGGGCGGCATCGCGCACCGAGCGGGCGAGCGGCCCGGCGACCGCGACCGAGGCAAAGGCGCCGGCCGGCCATTGCGGCACGCGCCCGAAGCTCGGCTTGAGGCCGACGACACCGCAAATGGCCGCAGGGACGCGGATCGAGCCGCCGCCATCCGTGCCGACATGCAGCGGCCCGAAACCGGCGGCCGTGGCGGCGGCGGCGCCGGCTGACGAGCCGCCGGAAGTGTGGCGCGGGTTCCAGGGATTGCGGGTGATGCCGGTGAGCGGGCAATCCCCGGGCCCCTTCCAGCCGAACTCACTGGTGGTGGTCTTGCCGAGGATGACGGCGCCGGCCGATTTGAGGGCGAGCGAGACGGGCGAATCCTCGGCAACCGGATCGGCGGAGGTGAGGTGGCTGCCGCGGCGGGTCGGAAAACCGGCAAGGTCGATCAGGTCTTTGACGGTGCAGGGCACGCCATCGATCAGGCCGAGCGGCCGGCCGGCCTGCCAGCGTCGCGTGCTTTCCTCGGCCGCTTCTTCGGCCGCGGGATTCATCACGACGAAGGCATTGAGGAGCGGGTTGTAGCGCTCGATCCTTTCGCGCACCGCGGCGAGGGCATCGAGCGGGGTCAGAACGCGGCGGGCAAAGAGGTCGAGAAGCTCTTCGGCGCTCATCAGCGCCGGATCGGTCGGTTCCATTCGCTTCTTCCCGCGTGATCGGGAACCGCGCCGCTCAGACCCGGAGGCGGGCGAGTGCCGCGCCGGCGCCAAGGGCCGCAAGCTTCGCCATCGCGATCTCGCGCCGCATCGGGGCCATGCCGCAATTGGTGCAGGGATAGATCCGTTCCTTGGGCACGAAACGCGCCGCGGCGAGAATCGTTTCCGCCACTTCCTCCGGCGTTTCGACCGTGTCGCTCGCGACATCGATCGCGCCGACCAGCACGTCCTTGCCCTTCAGAAGCCCGATCAGATCGAGCGGCACGTGCGAATTGCGGCATTCGAGCGAGACCTGATCGATCCGGCTCGCGGCAAGGGCGGGGAAAACCTGCTCGTATTGACGCCATTCCTCGCCGAGGGTCTTTTTCCAGTCGATATTCGCCTTGATGCCGTAACCATAGCAGATATGCACCGCCGTCTTGCAGCGAAGCCCTTGAGCCGCGCGGTGCAACGCATCGATCCCCCATTCCTTGACCGCGCCCATATAGACATTGAAGGCGGGCTCATCGAATTGGACGGTATCGACGCCGTCGGCTTCGAGGCCGCGGGCCTCCTCGTTCAGAAGCTCGGCGAAACGCATCGCGAGCTTCACCCGGTCATTGTAATGCGCATCCGCGATCGTATCGACGATGGTCATCGGCCCGGGCAGGGTGAATTTCAGCTTGCGCTTGGTGTGCGCGCGGGCGATGCGGGCTTCCGTCGCATGCACGCGGCCGGTCAGACGCGGCTCGCCCGTGACGGTCGGCACCATGGCCTTATAGCGGTTGTCGCGGATGCCCATCTCGACGCGATGCTCGAAATCGATCCCCGCGACGAAGGCGAGGAAGCCATGGACGAAATGCTGGCGTGACTGCTCGCCATCCGTAACGATATCGATGCCGGCATCCTCCTGCTCCTTGATCGCGAGCAGCGTCGCATCACGCTTGGCGGTGGCGAGATCTTCGCCCGAAAGACGCCAGGGGGCCCAGAGCACGTTCGGCTCGGCGAGCCAGGCGGGCTTGGGCAGGCTGCCCGCGATCGTCGTTTCGAACATCGTCGTCTCCCCCCAAAGGAGAATTGCGTGGAGAATTGCGATTTTATAGCCGCCGGTTCGCGCGTGAGGAAGGCAGGGCTATGTTCGGCTGTACTGCAGGAAAAAATTCGGCAGGAGCTTGGCCATGAAACTCTCGAAGCTTGGTGTGTGGGCCGCGATGGATGCATTCACGGCCGAAGAGGCGGCAACCTTCGCGCGGCGCGTGGAAGGCTGGGGTTATGGGGCGCTCTGGTTTCCGGAAGCGACGGGGCGGAACAGTTTCGTCCACGCGGCCTGGCTTCTTGCCAATACGAGCCGGCTCATCATCGCGACCGGCATTGCGAATATCTATGCGCGCGACCCGGTCGCCACCGCCGCGGCACAGAAAGCGCTGAACGAGCAATCCGGCGGGCGTTTTCTGCTCGGGCTCGGCGTCTCGCACATCCCGCTCGTCGAGGGGTTTCGGGGCCAGCGTTACGGCAAGCCGGTCGAGACCATGCGTGCCTATCTCGCGGGCATGAGGAAAGCGCACTATGCCGCCCCGCCACTGCTTGAGGCGCCCACCACCGTGATCGCTGCGCTGGGCCCGAAAATGCTGGCACTTTCCGCCGAAGCGGCCGACGGCGCGCATCCCTACAATGTGACCCCCGAACATACGGCGGAGGCGCGCAGGCTTCTTGGGGCAGACCGGTTGCTCTGCCCCGAGCAGAAGGTCCTGGCGGAGACCGACCCCGCCGCGGCACGCGCAAAGGGGCGGGCAAGTCTCGCCATCTATCTTTCGCTTCCGAACTACCTCAACAATTGGCGGCGTCTCGGCTTCACGGATGCGGATTTTGCCGATGGCGGGTCAGACCGTCTTGTCGATGCCATGGTGGCCTGGGGGGATGAGGCGGCAATCCGGGCGTGTCTGCAGGCGCACTGGGATGCGGGCGCAGATCATGTCTGCATTCAGGCGGTGGGCGGTGGCGAAGATCGCTTCCCCAGGCCCGACGAGGAATTGCTGAAGCGGCTCGCGCCCGGAGCGTGATCGCCGAAGGTCTGAATCACGCGGAGAAACAAAAAGCGTCCCGCCCGACCCTCAGATCCGAATCGCGATCAGGCGGCCCCCGCCACGTAGGCGCGCAGGCTATCCACCTCATGGTCCTGCTGCATGATGCGGGCCTTGACCACGTCGCCGATGCTGATCATGCCGGCCAGCCTGCCGCGCTCGACCACCGGCAGGTGCCGGATGCGGCCCGCCGTCATCGTCGTCATCGCTTCGAGGACCGTGGTGTGCGGCGTGACCGTGCGCACAACCCGGGTCATCAGCTGTCCGGCGGTCATGTCGAGGGTGCGGCTGCCATTGGCGGCAAGGCTGTGCACGACGTCCCTTTCGCTCACGATGCCGAGAAGCTGATCTTCGGCGTCCAGCACGAGAACGGCCCCGATCCGGCGGTCGGTGAGCACGTGGGAGACCTCGGCGATGGTCGCGGTTGGCGCCACGGAAATGACCTCGTGGCCTTTGTGCTTGAGAATGGCTGCGACTGTCACGGACGAACTCCTTCCCTTCCCGACGGAGACCCGGCCTCAGCCGGGCGCATCCTTCGATTTGGGCCGGCTCTCGACCCATGATAGAGATGCCGGCCGCCCATACACGCATCATGCTCCCGCCGGGGTGGCGGGGCAAAAGAAAGACGTGCGGCGCACAAACCTGACGATAGCGGGCCTAAGTGTCTGACTGAGAAAGGGTTGAGTGATTTCAGCGGGTTGTGATTCAATCGGATTGCGAGCCGCGACGGAACCAACGATGCCCTGGACTGAAATCACTCGCCTGCAGTATCGGCGGGAAGGTCTGCGTTATGCAAG